>CAKPXP010000001.1 GCA_934202005.1 uncultured Selenomonas sp.
CGTGATTGGCTGGATTTACTGCAAGGACGGGCGCACAATGTCCACGAAGTGGACGTTTGTGCGTTGAGTTTACTATGCAAAAGCAACCAAGGCGTAAGCTCACAGGGGCAGCGCGATGGGCGGAGCTCCTGCGGAGGCGGGCGCGGCCGGCAGCTGCGTGCGCGCCTGTTCGCAGGCAAGAGATGAGGAGGAGAGCGTGATGAAACGTCGCAGGTTGCGCACGGGGGAGATCCCCGAGGACATCATGGAGGAGATCCTGCAGGGCATCGGCAGGATGGCGAACGGTGAGACGGTGCTCGTCGCGCAGGACGGCATCCTCGTGCAGGTGGAGTTCGCGGAGAAGCGGCGCGTCGAGCACTGGGATGATGCGCTGCCGCAGGCCGCGTTCAGCGCGGCGGCCTGGCAGCGGCTCGCGGCGCGGATCCGCTGCGAGTTCTCCCGCCTCGACTACGGGCGGCTGACGGTCGTGATGAAGCAGGGCCATGTCGCGCAGCTCGAGCGCACGGAGAAGCAGCGCTTCACGGGACTTGACGGCGAGGGCATCTGAGGTATGCTGCTCCGAATGATGTTTTTTAGGGAACCGCTTCCTTGCATAGGCGGGGCAGACGGCAGGCGTGTCTGTCTTTTTTCTTTTCCGCTGTTGACAGCGCCGCGGAAAGCGGCTATAATAGCAGACAAATAAAACATAGCAGTTATATATCTATTATCAATGTAAGAAAGAAGGAATCTTTATGGCAGAAGAAAAGGATGCGGTGCAGCAGGCGGCGAAGGACGCGCTGGCCCGCCATCAGGCCCATCAGAAACGCCAGCTCGTGCTCTGGCTCGGCGCGCTCGCCGTCGGCGCCGTGCTCGGCACGCTCGGCATCGGGCCGCTCAACGATCTGTTCAATTTCATCGCGACGGTCTTCACGCGGCTGTTCCAGTTCATCGCCGTGCCGACGATCGCACTCGCCGTCATCACGACGCTCGCGGCGCTCGGCGCGGACAAGAGCACGGGGCGCATCTTCGCGCATGCCGTGACGTACACGCTGCTCACGACGATTTCCGCCGCGGCCATCGGCCTCGTGCTCTACCTCTGGATCGCGCCGGGCAATCTGCCGGCGGACGTCATCGGCGCGGGCGCCGCGGATGTGCCGCTGCAGAAGGTCGGCTCGCTCTCCTATTATGACCACTTCCTCACGGTCATTCCGAACAATCTGCTGCAGCCGTTCCTCTCCGGCAACGTGCTCTCCGTCATGATCATCGCCGCGGCCGTCGGTCTCGCGCTCGCGTTCATGCCGAAGACGGAGAACCGCGCGGTGCTCCTCAAGGGCATCGAGGGCGCGCAGGAGGTGCTCTTCACGCTGATCCGCGCGCTGCTCTGGGCGCTGCCGCTCGGCATCCTCGCCTTTTCCGCACAGCTCTCGGCGCAGATCGAGGCCGGCGTCATCGTTGGCGCGCTCGGCAAGTACACGGCCGTCGTGCTCGGCGGCAACGTCATCCAGTTCTTCGTCGTGCTGCCGCTGTTCCTGCTCGCGCGCGGCCTCAATCCCGTCCGCGTGTTCAAGAAGATGGCGCCGGCGCTCGCCGTCGCGCTTTTCACGAAGAGCTCGGCGGGCACGCTGCCCGTGACGCTCGCCTCGGCGGAGACGCGCCTCAAGGCGAACCCGCGCGTCGCGCGCTTCGTGCTCCCGATCTGCACGACGATCAACATGAACGGCTGCGCGGCGTTCATCCTCGTCACCTCGCTCTTCGTCATGCAGAACGCAGGCTTCGAGCTGAGCCTCGGCACGATGATCACCTGGCTCTTCATCGCCGTGCTCGCGGCTGTCGGCAACGCCGGCGTGCCGATGGGCTGCTATTTCCTCACGCTGTCGCTCATGTCCGGCATCGGGGCGCCAATCGGTCTCATGGGCGTGATCCTTCCTATCTATACGATCATCGATATGATCGAGACCTGCGAGAACGTCTGGTCGGATTCCTCCGTCTGCGCGATGGTGGACCACGATCTCAAGGACGAGCTCGCGGCAAACGAGGAGGCGCCGAGCCTCTCGTAATAGGATGCGCCTTTGCAGCGCGGCAGAATACTCTGCGGCAGGCAGTACGCTTTGTACGGCCTGCCGCTTTTTTTCTGTACGGCTGCCGGCATTATGACGTTTTGGGATTTTTTGCGGCTTCAGGGAGGAAAATCCCAGGGCGGGAGAGAATGATAGAAAAGTGACAAGTTTGCAAACAAACGAATGAAGGAATCAAATCGTTTGATTTCAAGAGATATTGGTGTTTTGGGGATAAACATATTGGGAGGGATGGAAATGCAGAGGAGGTTTCATCGGCTATGGCCGCTCTTGCTGGCGGTATTCCTTGTCTGTCTCGCCGCTGGCTGCGGCAAGGCGGATGATAGCGTGTCGGAGCAGGGGGTGCCCGATGCGCAGGAGCATGCGCTGATCGCGAAGGACGATCTTAAGATCGGCGTGCTCTACATCGCGGATCCCACGGTCGGCAGCGGTTACAGCTACGCGCATGACCTCGGTATCAGCGATATGATGCGCAATCTCGAGCTGCGTCCGGAGCAGGTCGAGCGGGCCGTGGTGCCGGACAGCGACGCGGCGGGCGTCGAGCGCGCGGTGGAGAAATTCATCGCGGACGGCTGTAATGTTGTGATCGGCACGAGTTTCGGCTATATGCAGACGCTGGCCGCGCTCGCGGAGAAGCATCCGCAGGTCTATTTCGCGCACGGCAGCGGCTTCTTGTCGAACGGGCGGAATTTCATCAACTATTTCGGCCGCATCTATCAGGCGCGGTACCTGAGCGGCATCGTCGCGGGGCTCAATACGAAAACGGGGAAGATCGGCTATGTGGCGGCGCAGGGCGCGGAGAATGCTGAGGTCACGGGCGGTATCGACGCGTTCGCCATCGGCGTGGCGGCGGTCAATCCGCGCGCGAAGGTCTATGTGCGCGTGACGCACAGCTGGTTCGATCCGGCGGCGGAGCAGGCGGCGAGCGAGGAGCTCCTCGCTCTCGGCTGCGACGTCATGTCGCAGCACTGCGATACGGACGCGCCCGTGCGCCTCGCAGAGCAGCACGGCGTCTATGCCATCGGCTACAACTCCGATATGAGCAAGGAATGCCCGAAGGCGACGCTCACGAGCGTCATCTGGGGCTGGGGCGCGTTCTATACCTACTATATCAACAGTCTCCTGACGGGGACGTATGACGGGGAGAATTACTACCGCGGCATGCGCGACGGCATGGTCGAGCTCACGGATGTGGCGGATTTCGCCGCGGACGGGACGGCAGAGCAGGTCGAGGCGGCGAAGAAGCGCATCATGGATGGCTCCTGCAACGTCTTCGACGGCGTGCTGGAGACGAACGCGGGCACGACCGTCGGCACGGCTGGCAAGACGCTCTCCGACGCGGAGATCACGGGCGGTATCCACTGGTATTACAAGAATGTCGAAGTTCTGCCGTAAGGGGGCATGAGAGATGGAAAAGAAAAGCATTCTGGAGCTCGCTGGCTCGAGCCGTCATTCGCTGCGCATGAAGAATCTCGCGATGGCCACCGTGCCGCTGCTCGTGCTGAGCGTGCTCGTGACGCTCGTCATGGTCGTATCCATGCGCAGCGCCATCGTGCATGAGGTCGAGCTCTCGCTCAAGGGAACGGCGACGGTCGTGAAGGCCGCCTATGAGCAGAACTCCGGCGACTATGTGCAGGCGGAGGGCGGTGATATCTGGAAGGGACGCTATGATATCTCGCGTTCGGGCGCGTTCCTCGATGCGATCAGCGAGACCTCGGGACAGGACGTGATGTTCTTCTACGGATCTGTGCGCACGATGACCTCGATCAAGACGGAGGACGGGCGGCGCATCGTCGGCACGGAGGCGGGCGAGAAGGTGCAGCAGGAGGTCCTGCAGGGCGGCAGGGCGTATTTCTCCGAGAACGTCGACATCAAGGGCGTGCCGTATTTTGGCTATTATCTGCCGGTCTATCAGCCGGACGGCGGCGAGCCCATCGGCATGGTGTTCTCCGGCATGCCGCGCACGGAGGTGCTGGCCTTCATCTATCGCAGCGTGGCCATCGTCGTCGTGCTCGTGCTCGTCATCCTCGCGGTCAGCGTGCTGCTCATCCGCCGCTACAACTACGCGATGACGCATGCGCTGCGCAAGGCGATCAACGCGGTGCATGATGTGGCGGGCGGCCGCCTCGATACGCCGATCGCGGAGACCATCCTCGCGCGCGATGATGAGATCGGCGTGCTCGGCAACTCCATCGCGGAGCTGCGCGATGTGCTGAAACAGCTCGTCGACCACATGGGCGAGACGACGCAGTCGCTGCGCGCGGAAGCCAACCGTCTCGAGGAGGTCTCGGCCGAGACGCAGCAGGGCGTCGATGTCATGCGCCAGGCGAGCGCGGCCATCAGCGAGGGCGCGGCGCAGCAGGCCAAGGACACGGAGTCGGCGTCGGAGAGCATCGAGGTCATGGGCGGCCTCATCACGCAGACGAACGGCGAGGCGCAGCAACTCGGCAAGCAGGCCGATGAGATGCGCGGCGCGAGCGGCGAGGCCGGCACGGCCATCGATGCGCTAAAGGGCGTCAGTGACCGCGTGAGCGAGGTCGTGCAGAACGTCGAGCAGATGATGACGCAGACGAACGAGTCGGCGGGACAGATCCGCGAGGCGTCCGACCTCATCTCCGGCATCGCCGACCAGACGAGCCTGCTCTCGCTCAACGCGAGCATCGAGGCGGCGCGCGCGGGCGCCGCCGGCCGCGGCTTCGCGGTGGTCGCCGAGGAGATCCGCAAGCTCGCCGACCAATCGGACGAGGCGAGCCGCCGCATCCGCGAGACGATCGAGAACCTCCTGAGCGATTTCGCCGGCGTCGTGCGCTCCATGCAGCAGATGCGCGAGGTCATCGACCAGCAGAACAGCCATATCAGGAGCACGGAGACGACGGTCAAGGATGTCGTGGACGGCCTCGACCGCACGGCGCAGGGCATCGGAACCATCCTCGGCGAGATGGAGCGGCTCGAGGCGGCGCGCGGCGACGTCGACGGCGTGATCGCCTCGCTCGCCGCGGTCGCCAAGGAGAACGCGCGCGGCATCGAGGGCTCGCAGGAGACGGTGCGCCAGGTCGCCGACGGGTTTGCGACGGTGACGGAGGCCGCGGGCAAGCTGCGCGCGGCAGCGAGCGCGCTCGCCGACGATCTCGCGGCGTTCCGCAAGGAGGCCTGATACGACGATGGATCAGCGGGAGAACGAGATATGATTTTCGCGCGTTTGGGCGAGCTTGCCCAAGCGCGCGTTTTTCTGATATACTAGAAAAACAGTGAGACAGCGGCTGTTGCTGAATACGGTACGGAAGCAGCCGTGACTGTGTAACAGTGCAGGGGAGGAATCCAGAATGAGTGAAGAAAACTGCTCGCATGACTGCGCGTCCTGCGGCGAGAACTGCGGCGCGCGGCAGCTGCCGCCGAAGGCGCCGCTCAATGAGAAGTCGAAGGTGCGTCATGTCATCGCCGTCGTGAGCGGCAAGGGCGGCGTCGGCAAGAGCATGGTGACGGCGCTCATGGCGGTCAAGGCGCGGCAGGCGGGCTATCAGACGGCCATCCTCGACGCGGACATCACGGGGCCGTCCATCCCGAAGGCGTTCGGCATCAAGGGACACGCGACGGGCGACGCGGAGCATCTCTATCCGGCCATCAGCCGCACGGGCGTCGAGGTCATGAGCATGAACCTCCTGCTCGAGAAGACGACGGATCCCGTCGTCTGGCGCGGCCCGATCATCAGCAACACGGTGACGCAGTTCTGGTCGACGGTCGTCTGGGGCGAGGTCGAGTACATGTTCGTCGATATGCCGCCGGGCACGGGCGATGTCCCGCTGACGGTGTTCCAGTCGCTGCCGGTCGACGGCATCATCGTCGTCGCGTCGCCGCAGGAGCAGGTGGCGATGATCGTCGAGAAATCCATCGCGATGGCGAAGCTCATGCAGGTGCCCGTGCTCGCGCTCGTCGAGAACATGAGCTATTTCAAGTGCCCGGACTGCGGGAAGGTGCACCATATCTTCGGTAAGAGCCATGCGGAGGAGATCGCGAAGAAGTACGGCATCGGGACGTACTGCCAGCTGCCGATCGACCCGGACCTCGCGACGGCCGTCGACGCGGGCGAGATCGAGTTCGTCATGGAGGACGGGCTCGATCCCATCGTCGAGATGCTTAAGGAACCGCTGATTAAATGAAGTGCTCCGGATTTACGTGGATGCGCTGTATCTCTCTAGGAGACAAACCGCAGGCGTAGCCGAAGCTACGCTGAGGATTGTCGACGACGAGAGGACAGTGCAGACGCGTGAAGACGGAGTGCTGAATTAATTAGTGGTTCCTTAAGAAGCGGATGGCAGAGGAAAAGTAAGCGGGTGATGGCATGACGGATCGGCAGCGGGGCGTGCTCTTCGCGGTGTCGGGCGGCGTCTTTTGGGGCGGCTCGGGCGTCGCAGGGCAGTATCTTTTGCAGGACGCGGGCTTTACGACGGAGTGGCTCGTGACGGCGCGGCTCGTGCTGGCGGGCGTCATCCTGCTCGCGCTCGATGCCGCGCGGCACGGCGGGGAGATCTTCCGCGTCTGGCACAGCCGCAGGAACTGCGCGGAGCTGCTCTTTTTCGGCGTCTGCGGCATGATGCTCGTCTCGTATTCCTATTTTGCCTCGATCCGCTACGGCAACGCGGCGGCCGCGACGGTCCTGCAGTACCTCATGCCCGCGATGATCGTGCTCTATACGGCGCTGCGCTATCGACGATGGCCGAGCGGGCTCGAGCTCTTCTGCGTGCTGCTCGCGCTCGCAGGGACGGTTCTGCTCGTGACGCACGGCGACTGGCGGACACTCGCGATCCCGCTGCCCGCGTTCCTCTGGGGGCTCGTCGCGGCCGTGACGGGCGCGATCTACACGCTCTCGCCGAAGCGGCTCATCCGCGCGTGGCGCGCGCCGCTCATCGTCGGCTGGGGCATGCTCGTCGGCGGCGCCGCGATGGCGGCGGCGACGCGGCCCGGGCTATGGAGCGGGTGCTGGACGCCGCTTTCCTCGCTCGCGTTCCTCTATCTCATCGCCTTCGGCTCGGTTGCGGCGTTCGCGCTCTACCTCGGCAGCACGAAGTACATCCAGCCGAGCGAGGCGGGCGTGCTGGCCTCCGTCGAGCCGCTCACGGCGATCGTCCTTTCCGTCGCGCTGCTCGGCGCGTCGTTCGGCGTCCTCGATTTGCTTGGGAGCGTCTGCATCCTTGCGACGGTCGTGCTGCTCGCGCAGAGGTAGGATTTATCATATCGGAGAAAAAATATCCCGCAGGACATGTCATAGCGGCATGTCCCGCGGGATATTTGTGTGTAATGAAGTTTTTTCGCGCGTGCTCACTCCCGCAATTCGTGGCGCGAGCGATAGTGGCGCGTCTTGTCCTCGTACATGAGGCGGTCGACCTCGGCGATGGCCGCGTCGATGTCCTCGATGGGCGTGGGCAGGGTGATGGCGCCGAGAGCGACGCTGATGCCCTTCTGTCGGAAGTTCTGCTTGAGGGTCTTGCGGATGGCGCCCGCTTCCTGCGCTTCTTGGACTTCCCGGAGCAGCAGGAACTCGTCGCCGCCCATGCGGAAGACGATGGCGCCCGGTTCCTGCCGCAGCGCGTCCGCCGTCTGCTTGATGAGGCGGTCCCCGGCCTCGTGCCCGAGAGTGTCGTTCGTCCGCTTGAGTCCGTTGACGTCGGCGAAGACGAGGGCGAAGCGCCGCCCAGCGGGCAGCGTCGGCAGGTACTCGGTGAGGCCGCGGCGGTTGAAGGCACCGGTGAGCTGGTCGATGTGGCCGATGCGGCGGAGGTTGTCCTGCATATCACGGTTGCGCAGCAGGATGGCGACGAAGCGCGAGAGGGTGCCGAGGAGGAGCGCGCTCGCGTCGAGGCGGGCCCCCGGCGGGTTGACGATCTCGAGGTAGCCGTAGGCGTGGCCGTCGAGGGAGACGCGCGCGGCGGTCATGCGCGCGAGATCCGGCAGGTGCGGGGCGCCTTCGGGCGTATGCGCCCAGTAGCTCTCGAAGTCGCGGATGGTGATGACGGAATGGTGGGCAAACTTCTCATAGAGGTGTGAGAGCTCGGCGCGCGGAATGGGCGCGAGTGTACCGCGGAGCGGCGCGAGCCCCTTGGCGGCCCAGTCGTAGGTGAGGCGCACGGAGGCGGCATCCTCCTCGAAGAGCAGGACGCGCTGCGCGCCAAGGCGCCGCCCCATGCAGTAGAGCATGCGCTCGATACCCGTCGACGGGTCGGACTCGCACATGCTGAGCCGCAGGGCGTCGTTGACCGCGGTCTTGCGGTAGAGGAGGTCGTTCTGCGTCGCCGTGCGGCTGAGGTAGGCGGTGAGATCCATGAGGATGGTGAAGCGGCAGTTGCGGCCGCGCCACGGGATGAGCGTGGAACGGCTGTAATAGTCATGCCCGGTGACGGGATTGTGGATGATGTTGTGGTAGAAGTGGCCGCGGCTCAGTTGCGAGCTGTGGCAGTCGTCACAGGGGAATTCCTGCTGCCGGCAGAGCGAGTAGCATTTCTCTCCCTGGTAGGCGGCGTCCGGCGCGCGTCCGAAGTCCGCGAGCGCCGCGCGGTTGCAGTAGAGCACCTCGTAGGTGGCAGGGTCGACGATGATGACGGACTCCTCGAGTTGCTCGAAGGTCTCGAGGTCGAAGACGATGCGGTCGCCGATGTAGGCGGCCTGGCTGTACATCTGCTCCTCGGCGTCCTTGAGGCGCTCGGTGAGCAGGCCCAGGAGGCCGTCGAGACTGCTCGCCTCGGAGCCGCGCGCGAGCGCGTAATGCAGGTGGAGCGAGCAGGGATAGCCGTCGATGTCGTGGATGTCGCGCACGGCGTTCGCGATCGCGAAGAGCCGGTTGCGGCACTCTGTCTCGGAAAGCATTTTCTGGAAGGCGACGAAGCAGCTGCTGCCGATGTGCGCGATGCTCCAGGACTGCGGCAGCAGCCGCGTGATGGTGTCCTTGAGCCGCGCGAGCAGGAGATCGCTGCGCGGCCGGTCGATGTGGCGCATCTGGTCGTAGGCGGGGATGTCGAGGATGACGGCGAGGTAGTCCTCGCGGTTCTGGCGGTAGTTCGCCTGGTACTGCGTGCCGGTCATGAGCATGCCGCGGTAGTTCATGAGCCCCGTCTGCGGATCGATGAGACCGAGATCGTTCTCGAGATCCGCCTGGGCCGCCGCGTCGTCGAGATCCTCGAAGTAGCCCATGAGGCCGATGATACGCCCCTCCTGGTAGATGGGGAACTTCGAGGCGCGGATGGCGTGCGGGACGCCGCGTACGAGGCAGTGACCAAGCACGCCGCGGAGGGACTTTCCCTCGTCGAGGACGGCGCGCTCGTCCTCGTGGAACGGCGTGTCGTCGATGTGCCATCCCATTTCATGATCGGTCTTGCCGATGAGATTCTCGGGGGAGCGCAGGCCGTAGTGGTCGAGGAACGCCTGGCTCGCGCCGAGGAAGCGGCACGAGCGATCCTTCCAGAAGAGCTTGAGGTCTGCCTGTGCGAGCAGTGCGGACCAGAGACGGTCGGTTGCGTTGTGCGATTCCTTCAGATATTCGTCCGGCAGCAGGCCGTAGCTCTTGAGAATCTCGCCTAGGAGTGCCGCGCGGTCCGGCTGCTGGTCGAGAATGTCGCGACTGATACAGAGCAGGAGGTCCCGAGACTTGGACTTGAAGAGGACGAGGAACGTGAAGTTCAGCCAGCGGTAGCTGCCTTCAGGCCCGAGCACGCGAAACGGTGCCGCGACCTCGATGGAGCCGCTTTGCTCCGCGATGCGGTAGAGGTTCTCCGGCTCGACGAAGGCGAGATAGCGCTCGCGGTCCGCCGGATGGATGTAGCTTTTCGCGAATGCGAGGCTGACTTCCTCCGTCCCATCCCGGCGGTCGCCGGGGCGCTCGTCCGGCAGGGGCGAGGTGATGACCTCGCAGACGTCGTTCTGGCGATCGATGTAGTAGATGCCCTCGTAGAGCTGGAGGATTGTGCGCAAGATGTGGTCGAGGCGCCGCGTGTCCTGCGACTGCACCTCCTCATCATATGTGATGTTGTAGAGCTCGGTACGGTAGATGCGCATGGTGCCGAGACTCGCGATGACGTGCAGGTTGAGCCGCATGTACTGGCCGCTGTCCACGTAAGTGATGGATTCAGTCTGGCGGCTGGCGATGGCGCGCTGGAAGAACTTCTGGAATTTCTCCCGCAGGTGGTAGGCGGGAGAGGCGAGGTTCCGGTTCACTTCCTCGAGACCGTCGGTGTGGATGGAGCGCAGCGCGCGCGCGTAGGCCTCGTTCATCTGCAGGATGCGCAGGGAGGCAGTGTCGTCGAGGACGATGGCCACGGGGCTCTTTGTCGTGATGTCGATGCAGCCCGCCTGCGCGAAGAGATACGCCTCGGTGCGGGACTCCGGCAGGAGGTCATGCTCGCGGCAGTGGATGCGGAACTCATCGGCTGGCATAGGCTTGCCGAAATAGTAGCCCTGGAGCTTCTCGCAGCCGATGGACTTCAGGAACGCGACCTGCTCCGTCGTCTCCACGCCCTCGGCGAGTGTGTGCATGCCGAGCTCCTTCGCCATGGGTACGATAGTCGCGAGCAGCTTGCGGCTCGCCGTGTTGAACGAGCGCAGGAAGTTCATGTCGAGCTTGATGACGTCGAACTGATAGTCCTTGAGCACGTTGAGGGAGGAGTAGCCGCTGCCGAAGTCGTCGAGCCAGACCTGATAGCCGCTCGCGCGGAATCGCTTGATGCCGTTGCGGATGAGCTCGCTGTTCTCGACAAGCGCGTTCTCCGTGACCTCGATGCACAGCAGGTCGCGCGAGAGGTCGTATTTCTGCACGATGCCTTCGACGAGCGCGACAGGGTCGGTCAGGGAGAAGTCTAGCCGCGAGAGGTTGAGGGAAACGGGTAGGCTCGGACGGCCGTCGTCGATGCGCCGGCGGAGGTGATGGCAGACGCGGTCGATGATATAGGCGTCGAGTTTATGGATGAGGCGCGTCTCCTCGAGGATGGGGATGAACGCGGCGGGCGAGAGGCGGCCATGCGCGGGGGACTCCCAGCGCGCGAGCGCCTCGGTACCGCAGAGCTTCCCCGTGAGCGCGCGGACGACGGGCTGATAGTAGACCTTGATATATTTCTTTTGCAGTGCCTCGTCGAAATGCTCGCGGACGTAGCGCCGGATGGCGTACAGCGTGCCCATTTCCTCCGTGTAGACGGCAAAGCAATGGTTCGCGTCGTTTTTGATGGTAGCGCAGGCGAGCTTCGCCTCGTCGAACGCGTGCGTGAAGGCGGCGCCTTCCTCGGTGCTGTCGTATGTGCGGATGCCGGCCTTGAGCTCGATGTTCGCGTTATTGACGTAGCGGGAGAATGCCTTGCAAGCCGCGCTGACGCGCTCCTTCACATCACTGCTGCCCGCGAGCAGTGCGAAGTTGTCGGCGGCGAGGCGGCCGATGAGGCGCCCGGGGAAATGCTCCTCGAGGATGGCAGCGACCGTACGCAGGCATTCATCGCCGTGGTCGATGCCGTAGGCAGTATTCAGCAGGCGGAAGTTCGTGATGTTGAAATAGACGGGAACCTCGTCGAGGAAGGTGCCGTTCTTGAAGTTCCGTTTCGCGTGCGCGATGGCGGAACGGAAGAAGGCGTGCATGCCCGGCAGTCCCGTCACGCTGTCAATCTCGTAGGCGTCGCGGCGCGTGTCGGCGCCGATGAGTGTCATGAAGTAGATGGGGCCGAGCTCCGGATCCTTGTCCTCGCGGATTCTCACCTCCATGCGGTGCAGATGACCTTGTGCCGTATGATACTCATAGGAGTAGAAAAGATGCTCCTTTCTCGCCGATGGGCGCCGAGCAAGCTCCGCGAGCGGCAGGTAGTCGTCCGGCAAGAGCAGGCTGGAGAACGTGGTGCCGAGAGTGCTCCGCAGCGCGCCGAGACTGTCGCACTGGTAGAGCGCGAGCGCCTCGGGATTGGCGAAGAGGAGCGTCTCCGAGCCATCGGCACGGAAGAGGAAGATGCCGGGCAGGCTGTCGTAGGCAGCATGGAGGCGGGCACTCGTCTCAGCCGTCAGGGCCGCGGCGCGCGGATTGGCTTCATCATGATCTTGGCACATAAGGATCCCCCCCCCCTGCGTGGATTGCGAAGTTTGTGGGATGGAGTTCGTGGGATGGATATGGTTAGAAACCTGTCTCGACGCCGCCGTCCGGGTCGGTCACGATGAGCTGCTGGCCGAGCATCGTCGTGAGGTCGGCACGACTGTGGGCGTAGCCCGGACTCGTGAGGTCCTGCGCCTCCAGGTAGCGCGAGGAAGGTGCGTTGAGCAGGCCGCTCACGGTATCGTAGAGCATGTCGTTCGTGAAATAGCGGCTGCGGTGGTAGCGGATGGCGCGCGTGCGCCCTGGCAGCGCGGCGCGGTACGCGTCCGAGAGGTAGATGAACATCGGGATGCGCACCATGTCGAAGGAGAAGACGTCCGGGTTGTGCGAGATGGTGAGGTTCTCCCCGTGGTCGGAGAAATAGAGCATGGCCTGGAGGTTCAGGTTCGCCTGTGCGTAGTCGAAGATCTGCGAGAGAATGAAGTCCGTGTAGAGGATGCTGTTCGCGTAGGACTCCACAGACGATACCTCGCTCTCGCCGTGCCACTGCGAGAATTCCGCCGGGTAGCGGTTGTTGTAGTAGATATGGCTGCCCATGATGTGCAGTACGATGAAATTGTTCTGCGACGGGTCGACCTGCGCGAGGTAGCTCAGAAGCGTCTCATCGTATTTATCAGAGAAGTTGTATGAGTCGTCCGTCCATTCCGCGTGGTCGGCCGTCTTGGCGACGAGCGTGATGGCGCTGTCGTACTGGCCGTAGCGTCCCTGGTTGCTGAACCAGTACGTCTCATAGCCCGCCTTTTTCGCGACGTCGAGGATGGAGGTCGAGTTGAAGAACTCCTTGTCGTTGTACTGGCTCTGCTCCGTGAGCGCGCGCTGCAGCACGGGCACGGTCTGCGACCAGCAGGCGTAAGCGTTCGTGAAGACGTTGAACGCGGGATTGGTGAGCTGGCTGTCGAGCCACGGCGTATCCTCGAAGGGGAAGTCCGGCGTGAACGCGTGCATGTAGTCGCGCGACGCCGACTCGCCGATGACGACGATGACCGTGCCGGGCGCGCGCGCCGGCAGCGTCTGCGTGCCGTCGATGTCGAGCGCCTCGTAGCGCGCCTCATGGCCGTCGCCGTAGGTCTGCGTCTCCGTCACATAGGTGTGCACATCGTCGAGGAGCGAGCCGAAGGACGTCTGCGGCACATAGTAGAGCAGCGCAGCCGCGCCCAGGATCACGAGCAGCAGCGACGTCCCGAGCTGCACATCATCGCGCCCCTGCCGCCGCATCTTTTGCAGGAAGGCAGCATTCACGCGCGCGGCGCAGGCGAGAAAAACAGCGAAGCACGCGAGGATGAGGAGCGCCGGTCCCGTGCCGACGTTCGACTCGACGAAGTCGATGCTCTCGCGCCAGTTCGTGAGATAGAGCGCCATGAGCGAGGCGGGGGAGAGGCAGTGCCAGACGAGGCAGTAGTAAGCGTACTGGATGAACGGCACGACGAGCGCGGCGAAGTCGAGCAGCGCGAGCACCGCGCCGAAAAGTCTCGTGCGGCGGGAGGAGGCAAAGAGGCCCGAGAGCCCAGTGAGCGTCAAAAAGATCGCCGTGCCGACGACGAAGTCGAAGCAGATGAGCGACTGGTACCAGACGCTCTGATACGTCCAGGCGTAGAGCAAGGGAAAGGCGGAGCACCAGCCGAGCCCCGCGAAGAGATGAAAGAGCCCCTCCCGCGCAAAGAGCGGCAGCCCCGTCGCGCGCTGCGCGAGCACGAGCACGGCGAGCAGCGGCAGCGCGGCGGGCAGGAAATAGTCGGCGCCCATATCCTCGCCGATATCGCAGTAAAAAGCAACGAGGCAGATGAAGTAAATAAAGGCGGCAGCGAGCTGCCGGATCAGCGTATCCTGCTGGTCGGAGGAAATGTTCATGATCTAGTCATCCTTCTTCTTTGAAGCACGGCTGCATGAGATGATGATGGCAGTCGTGTTTTCTTCTTTATTATTGTAGGCACTTTTGTTCGATGTTATTTTACATGATACGCCTGCGTTCGTCAATTTCATATTGCGCGGAAAGGGTATCTCTGCTACAATATATACCTGTCAGACAAAAAGATAACCACAATATGTTGATAGAGGAGGGCGAGCATCCCCCTATCCTTAGGGGGTGCGGGCGATATGCTGAAAACAGTAACGAAACGCACGGGATTCACGGTGCCCTACAACCGCGAGAAAATCTATCACGCCATCGAGGGAGCGAACAGCGATGGCAAGCAGCAGATGACGGCGAAGGATATCGACGAGGTCACGAGCCAGGTCGAGTGGGATTTCAAGGATCGCGAGAACGTGAGCGTCGAGGAGATCCAGGACATGGTCGAGCAGGAGCTCATGAAGTACGACTTCTACGACATCGCGAAGCGCTACATCATGTATCGCCAGCGCCACACGGAGCGACGCAAGGCGCAGCAGCACCTCATGGAGACGTACCAGGACATCTTCTTCGCGCCCGCCGAGGACTCCGACCTCAAGCGCGATAACGCGAACATCAACACCGATGCCTCGATGGGCATCATGCTCAAGCTCGGCGCCGAGGGCGCGAAGCATTTCGTCGACAACTATGTGCTCGACGAGCGCTTCGCGGCGGCGGACAAGGAGAATTATATCCACATCCATGACAAAGACTTCTCTTTGATCACGTTCAATTGCTGTCAGATCGACCTCTTGAAGCTCTTCCACGGCGGCTTTTCGACGGGGCATGGCTTCCTGCGCGAGCCGAATTCCATCCGCGCCTACGCGAGCCTCGCCTGCATTGCGATCCAGAGCAATCAGAACGACATGTTCGGCGGGCAGAGCATCAACGCGTTCGACTACGCGATGGCGGAGGGCGTGCGCAAGTCGTTCCGCAAAGCGGTCGTTGACGAGGCGCGCAAGTCCATCATCTACCGCTTCGAGGAGGAGTCGTTCCTCACGGAGGAGCCGTTTAAGACTGAGTTCCAGGAAGTCATGGACATGGATGCCTGCCTCTACGCCGAAGAGACGGACTCGGAGCGCGGCAAGCGCGGCATCGAGGCCATCGGCCGCGCGCTCACGGAGCTCCTCGCGCGGCACGGCAAGCCGACGCGCGACGCGTATCTCGACGCGCGCAGCATCTACCGCCTCGCCTGCGCTGATGTCGAGGAGGAGACGCACCAGGCGATGGAGGCGCTCATCCACAATTTCAACACGCTCCACAGCCGCGCGGGCGCGCAGGTGCCGTTTTCCTCCATCAACTACGGCATGGATACGAGCCCCGAGGGGCGGCTCGCGACGCGCGAGACGCTCAATGCCATCTGGGCGGGGCTCGGCAACGGCGAGACGGCCATCTTCCCCATCTCCGTGTTCCAGCTCAAGGCGGGCGTGAACTACAACCAGGGCGATCCGAACTACGACCTCTTCCTGCAGGCGTGCAAGACGAGCGCGAAGCGCCTGTTCCCGAACTTCGTCAACATCGACGCGCCGTACAATCTCCAGTACTATAAGCCCGGCAACTACAACAGCTGCGTCGCGACGATGGGCTGCCGCACGCGCGTGATGAGCAATGTCAACGGCCCGGAGGAGTCCGGCTCGCGCGGCAATTTCTCCTTCACGACCATTAACCTGCCGAAGCTCGCGATCGAGGCGAAGGGCGACAAGAAGAAGTTCTTCGAGCTCTACGACCACTACATCACGCTCTGCCATGACTACCTGCTCGAGCGCCTGCACGTCATCGAGCAGAAGCACGTCTACAACTATCCGTTCCTCATGGGACAGGGCGTCTGGATGGACTCGGAAAAGCTCAAACCGACGGATTCCATCAAGGACGTGCTCAAGCACGCCTCCTACTCCATCGGCTTCTGCGGCCTCGCGGAATGCCTCGTCGCGCTCACGGGCAAGCATCACGGCGAGAGCGAGGCGGCGCAGAAGCTCGGTCTTGAGATCGTCGGCCACATGCGCGCGCGCACGGACGCCTACACCGAGGCGGAGCACCGCAACTGGTCGACGTTCGGCACGCCGGCGGAGAGCACGGCCGGCCAGTTCCAGCGCGCGAACCGGAAGAAATACGGCATCATCCCGGGCGTCACCGACCGCCCCTACATGACGAACAGCAGCCATGTGCCCGTCTACTATCCGATCAAGGCCATCGACAAGATCCGCATCGAGGCGCCCTACCACGCGCTTGAAAATGCGGGCCACATCGCCTACATCGAGATGGACGGCGACCCGACGAAGAACGTCAAGGCGTTCGAGGCTGTCGTGCGCGCGATGCACGACGCCGACATGGGCTATTTCTCCATCAACCACCCCGTCGACCGCGATCCCGTCTGCGGCTACACGGGCATCATCGAGAACGAGTGCCCGCACTGCCACCGCAGGGAAATCGAGCGCGGCCACATGGTCGTGCCGCGTATGAAGGCGTGAGTGTATGAAGAATCTCGTCGAACAACTGCAGGCGAAGGAGGGGTTCTCACCGTCTGAGTGCATCCTCGCTGATTTCCTGCTCGAGAATTTCCGGCTGCTCGCCGGGATGTCGACGCGTCAGCTCGCGAAGGAGACGTATACGAACTCCGCGGCCATCGTGCGCTTCAGCCAGAAGCTCGGCTTCGGCGGCTATACGGAGTTCAAGGTGCAATTCCTCGCGGAGATGATGGAGCGTATCCGCAATCCGCAGGTGACGGATTTCTCCATGACGGACCGCGATACCGTCCAGTCGCTCATGGACAAGGTGACGGGCCTCGAGGTCGAGGCGCTCCGCTCGACGCGGGGCATGCTCGACGCGGCGCAGTTCATGCGCGCGCTTGCCATGCTCTCCAAGGCGCAGCATATTGATTTCTACGCGATGGATGAGAACCTCAACATCGCGCAGATGGCCGCCTCTGGATTCCTCATGGCGAACAAGGGGGCGACCGTCCATCCGGCGATGACGATGCAGTATCTCTCCGCGGCGGGCATGCAGAAGGGGCACGTCGGCTTCTTCATCAGCCGCACGGGGGAGAACCGCATGCTCATCGACATCGCGCACCTCCTGCGCCTGCGCTCCGTGCCGCGGCTGCTGATCACATCGGCGCCATCGAGCACGCTCGCGTCCCTCGCGGACGTGACGTTCCCCGTCGCGACCGTCGATACGATGGAGAAGCTCGGCCCGCGCATCTTCCTGCTCGGCGCGAAGTATGTGACGGATCTTCTTTTCGCCGTCCTCATGACGCGGCTCGATTTCTCCGACGCGAAGAAAAAGGAACAATGGCTCAACGGCCATTTCCATTATTGACTGTTTTTGACCAAAACGCCTCAGCGCTTGCTGGGGCGTTTTTTTGTAGCGCTGTTACAGGCGACACTTTTTTTGAAAGAAAAATGAAACAGCATTGTTTCTTATCGTTTCATTCCTGTTGAGCGGGAGAAGCTCCTTTGTTATGATGGCATTGTTCTTGAGGAGCATAGAGATCACAGACGCTTCTCGGACACATCACCCATACGGTACCAAATGGGAAGAAAGCTGCATGCACAAACGTCCGCTTCGTGGACATTGTGCATCGCCCTTACAGTAATAGGAGGGAACTATATGGATCGACAGAAACTCTTTGACAGCTTCATCGAGTTCATGGGACGATTTGCGCAGCTCAAGGCGGTTGCCGCGCTGCGTGACGGCTTCATCATGACGACGCCGTTCACGATCTGCGGCTCGGTGTTCCTGCTGCTGGCCAATCTCCCAGTGCCAGGTTACGGTGATTTCATGAGCTCGCTGTTCGGCAAGGACTGGACGGCGCCGCTCAACGCTGTGGCGGGCGGCACGTTCAGCGTACTCGCGCTCATCGTTGTTTTATCTATCACCTATAAGTATGTGGAGAATGAGGGCTGTGACGCGATGATGGCGGCCATCCTCGCGCTCTCGACATTCCTGATCCTGATGCCGCCGACCATCACGACGAAGGAGGGCGCCATCGTCGGCGACATCATCCCAAAGGCCTGGGCGGGCAGCAACGGCGTCATCACCGCCATCCTGATCGCGTTCTTCGTCTCGTGCGTGTTCTGCTACTTCGAGAAGCACCACATCGGCATCAAGATGCCGGACGCCGTGCCGCAGGGCGTGGCGCGCGCATTCTCCGCGCTCGTGCCGGGCATGGTGTTCTTCACGGCGGCGTCCGTGCTCTACGGCCTCTGCCACTACGTCGGCGCGACGACGCTGCCGGAGCTCATCTTCAAGGTCATCCAGACCCCGCTGCAGGGCCTCTCGGACTCGCTCGCGGGCGGCACGATCATCGTCAGTCTGCAGAGCATCCTCTTCTGGGCCGGCATCCACGGGCCGAATGTCGTCGGCGGCGTCGTGAGCCCGCTGCTCATCGCGAACTCGCTCGACAACCAGCATCTGCTCGATATGGGCATGTCGCTCGTCAACAACCCGCAGGCGAAGATCTTCACCTGCCAGATCAACGATGTCTTCGTCAAGAGCGGCGGCTGCGGCCTCACGCTGGGTCTGCTGATCGCGGGCCTCTTCACGGCGAAGTCCGATCAGCTCAAGTCGCTGATGAAAATGGCGTTCGTGCCGGGACTCTTTAACATCAACGAGCCGATCATCTTCGGTCTGCCGATCGTATTCAACCCGTATCTTCTGGTGCCGTTCGTGCTCGTGCCGCTCTTTGCGATGTTCATCACCTGGTTCGCGATTTCCACGGGCTTCATGGCGCCGTTCAGTGCCGTGCAGGTACCGTGGACGACGCCGCCTGTCATCGCGGGCTTCCTGCTCGACGGTTGGCAGGGCGCTGTCATCCAGATCGTGAACCTGGTCATGGCGACGGCGATCTACTTCCCGTTCCTCAAGGCGCAGGATAAAGCGTTCCTAAAGGAGGAGCAGAACAACGAAGCAGAGTAAGCACATAGATAGATAGAATTTTTACAGGGGATTCATGAAGAAGTGAAAGAGAGGATGAGTACTATGAAGAAGAAACTCGAAAAGACCTTGGCCATGAGCGTGTTGCTGGCGCTCGGCAGCACGGGCTGCGTTTTCGCCGCGCCGACGGCGGAGGACACGGACGCCCGCATCGCGGCGCTCGAGCAGCAGCAGCAGGAGCTCGCCAAGGAGCTCAAGGCGCTCAAGAGCGAGAACAAGAAGCTCAAGAATCAGAGCAACAGCCAGAAAAAGCAGCTCAACGGCATGAAGAGCAGCGTCAATGAGGCACTGAACCGTGTCTCGCTGCATGGCTTTGGCCGTGTCTCGTGGGATAATGACAACATCAAGGGGTATATCGACAAGAATGATAGTAGCCGCTACTACCTTGACCTCGAGGGAAAATTCCAGGTCAATAAGGACTGGAGCTTCAATTTCCAGAGTGAGACAAACCACCGTTACAAAAAACTTATGCAAGAAGATGGTACGGTCAAGTATCATCAGGGACATGATGACTCGGATGGCGTGATTCAGCGCGTTTGGGCAGAGGGTAAGATTGGCGTAGTCAATGTGGATATTGGCCGTCGTTGGCGCGGTCTTGGTTTCCAGAATGTGTTGCTCGGCAACGAAACGGATGGCGTCGTGCTCAGCACGCCAATCCCCGGCAGCAAATTGACTGGCAAGGCTTTCGTGCTGACGCCGACGGATGAGGGATATGATTTCACACTCGCGGGCGTAGGCGCTCAGGGGCAGGTCGGGCATGGCCTTCAGATCTCTGTGGCCGCTGTCAAGTCGAATATTAGCAGGAATGACAGGATGGGCGTGAATGTTTATGACGGCAAAGACCCGCATGATCCGCGTCATAATACGGCAGGCTCTTTTGGCTATGTACTCAGTGCAATGTGGAATCCGATGAGAAATATCTTCCTCATCGGCGACTATGCCCGCACGAATATGAAGCCCTACAGTACGGCATGGGATTCTTGGGAGCCGGCGGAAAGGCAGCATCGTGTGAGACAGGGCAATGATTACATGGCATTCCGCGTGAACTATCGCTGGTCGAATATTAACGATCCGGGATCTTTCCAGCTCTATAGCCGTTATTATAATTATTCGAGCAACGAAAATGATCTGGTCGGTATGTTCGGCGACAAGGAATGGGGACTCCTGCAGCCAGGTTCGCATGGCTGGGTCTTTGGCTTTAAGTACGTGCCTGCGAAGAATATCGAATGGGAGACGATGTACGAATATGCGACAGCGCATAATGGACTTTGGAATAAAAAGGATCAGACGTACCACCGCAATTTCCTGCGCACGCAGATCGACTATCATTTCTGAGCCTGTCTGATGCCGCCCCGCGCGGCGCGACGCATGCATCCTTGCGTAGAGATCAGCAGCGCTCGATTCTAGCAAATTCATTTATCCAATAAGGAGTGTTCCTCAATGAAAAAAATTGTATTGCTTTGTGCCTCCGGCATGTCGACGAGTATTCTCGTGAAAAAGATGAAGGAGGCTGCTGCTGCCGCTGGCAAGGACTACGAGATTGCCGCTTACTCCGCCTCGGAGGCGGCCACGAAGGCTGCGGACGCCGACGCGGTGCTACTCGGTCCCCAGATCCGTTTCTCCAAGGACAAAATCGCCGCGGAGCTGCCAGGCGTGCCGGTCGAGGCCATCGACATGCGTATGTACGGCCGCATGGACGGCAAGGGCACGGTGGAACTCGCTGAGAAGATCATGAAGGGGTGAGCGACATGGGTGATTTAGAGCAGATTGCTTTCCAGATCATCTCGATGGTCGGTACGGCGCGCAGCTCCTACATCGAGGCCATCCAGGCCGCGAAGCAGGGCGACTACGCCAAGGCGGAGCAGCTCATCAAGGAAGGCGACGAGGCATTCGTCGAAGGGCATGACGCGCACACGAGCCTGTTGACGCGCGAGGCGTCGGGCGAGAAGAACATCGTGAGCCTGCTCATTCTCCACGCGGAGGATCAGCTCATGAGCGCGGAGGCCTTCAAGACCATCGCGCTGGAGTTCATCAGCGTCTATCAGCGTCTGGACGGCAAGGAGGAGACAGTATGAGTTTTCCGAAAGGATTTCTTTGGGGCGGTGCGGTCGCCGCGCATCAGCTCGAGGGCGCGTGGCAGGCAGGCGGCAAGGGGCCGTCGGTCGCTGACGTCATGACGGTCGGCGGCCCCGGCGTGCCCCGCGAGATCACGGATGGCGTCCTGCCCGGGAAGTACTATCCGAACCACGAGGCGATCGACTTCTATCACCACTACAAGGAGGATATCGCGCTGCTCGCGCAGCTCGGTTTCAAATGTTTCCGCACCTCGATCGCCTGGACGCGCATTTTCCCGAACGGCGATGAGGAGACGCCGAATGAGGCCGGTCTTAAGTTCTACGATGACCTCTTTGATGAGATGCATAAGTACGGCATGGAGCCGGTCATCACGCTCTCGCATTTCGAGCTGCCGTATCATCTGGTGACAGAGTACGGCGGCTGGCGCAGCCGCAAGCTCGTCGATTTCTTCGTGCGCTTCGCCGGGGTCTGCTTCGAGCGCTACAAGGACAAGGTCAAGTACTGGATGACGTTCAACGAGATCAACAACCAGCGCAATCTGGACGATCCGTTCGCGTCGTTCACCAACTCGGGCGTGCGCTACGAGGAGGGCGAGGACCGCGAGGCGGTGCTCGCGCAGGTCGCGCACCATGAGTTCATCGCCTCGGCCAAGGCCGTCGTCCTCGGTCATAAGATCAATCCTGATTTCGAGATCGGCTGCATGCTCGCGATGTCGCCTGTCTACCCGGCCTCGTGCCGGCCGCTCGACCAGATCGCGGCGCTCAAGGAGATGGATCGGACGTTCGCGTTCGCCGATGTCCAGTGCCGCGGCCACTATCCCGCGTATCTCCTGCGCGAGTGGGAAAGAAAGGGATTCAAGCTGCAGGTCGAGGACGGCGATATGGCGCTGCTCGAGGCGGGCAAGGTCGATTATTTCGCGCTCTCCTACTACATGAGCTTCGTGAGCGAATATGACGCGGCGGCGCCCGGGGCGCGCAAGGAAGTCCCGAATCCCTATGTCAAGGCCTCGGACTGGGGCTGGCAGATCGATCCGGTCGGCCTGCGCTACACGCTCAACGTGCTATCCGAGCGCTACGAGCTGCCGCTGATGATCGTCGAGAACGGTATCGGCCTGCATGAGCAGCCGGCGGCGGACGGCATGGTGCACGATGACGAGCGCATCCGCTATTTCGCCGCACACATCGAGCAGATGAAGCGCGCGGTCGAGGAGGACGGCGTCGCACTCATGGGCTACTGCCCCTGGGGCCCCATTGACCTCGTCTCAGCGAGCACGGGCGAGATGGAGAAGCGCTACGGTTTCATCTATGTGGACAAGGACAACCAGGGCAATGGTACGCTCAAGCGCGTGCCGAAGAAATCTTTCTATTGGTATCAGCACGTCATCAAGACGAACGGGGAGGACCTCTCCGTAAAGACGCAGGAATAAAGCCGCATCTCATCCGCGGCGCGGCCTGTACCGCGCGCGTGACAGAAGGAAAAGGAGGAAGATTCTCATGAAGATGAAAAAACATATGCTGGCAGCAGCTGTACTCGCGGCGGCGCTCTCGCCGCTCGCGTCCGTGGCACCGGCGCAGCCAGTGGCAGGCATCGCCTGCGCGTCCCCGGCAGCGGAGACGCAGGCGAGCGACGCGTTCTCGGTGGATTTCAAGAAGGGCTGCCCGGCGCTTTTCGAGGCGTCCGACGGCTGGACGAACGGCAATCCGTTCAACGTGTTCTGGCACAAGGGCAATGTGACGTTCGAGGACGGAGAGATGCAGCTCATCATCGACAATGACGATCTGCAGAGCCAGGTGCCGTACTCCGGCGGTGAGTTCCGCAGCAAGCAGTTCTACGGCTACGGCCGCTATGAGGTCTCGATGAAGGCCATGAAGAACGACGGCGTCGTCTCCTCGTTCTTCACGTACACCGGCCCGAGCGACAGCAATCCCTGGGATGAGATCGACGTCGAGGTGCTCGGCAAGGACACGACGAAGGTGCAGTTCAACTATTTCCGCAACGGCCAGGGCGGACATGAGCACATGTACGATCTCGGCTTCGACGCGTCGGAGGATTTCCATACGTACGCGTTCGAGTGGCACAAGGACAAGATCATCTGGTTCGTCGACGGCAAGGAGGCCTATCGCATCGAGGGCGCGAACATGCCTGTGACGAAAGGCAAGATCATGATGAACGCTTGGGCGGGCAAGAACGTCGATGCCTGGCTCAAGGCGTTCGATGACTCCAATCTGCCGATCATGGCGGAGTATCAGTGGGTGAAGTACACGCCGTCGGAGGACTGAGCCGATGAAATCATATAAGATGAAACGGCTCGCGCGCCTCGTGCTCGCAGGCTCGGCGCTCGCCGCCAGCTGCCTGACGGCAGCGCCGGTGACATTCGCGGCGGACGCGGCGGCTACTGCTGTTGCGCCCGAGGCTGGCCTCCATGTCGACCAGGTGGGCTATCTCACCGGACATGAAAAGAAGGCGGTGGTCAAGGACAGCGGGGCGACCGCGTTCTCCATCGTCGATGCGGCGACGGGAGCGGCGGTCTACGAGGGGAAGCTCTCGGCGGCGAAGCTCGATGCGCTCTCCGGCGAGCGCCTGCGGCAGGCGGATTTCTCCGCGCTGCGCAAGGCCGGCACGTACCGCCTGAAGGTGGGCGCGCAGACCTCCTATCCCTTTGCCATCGGCGACAATGTCTATGCGAAACCCGCGGTCTACGCCTGGCGTTCCTATACGCTCGCGCGCAGCAACACGCCCATCGACGATCCCGTGACGGGACTGCATCTCGCGGGCGGTCATCCGCAGGACAAGGCGGCTGAGGTCTATTTCACCGACGCGCTGAACAAGAAAGGCGACAAGCTCGATGTGACGGGCGGCTGGTATGATGCCGGTGACTATGGGAAATACATGACGACGGCCGCCATCGCCTCGGCGCAGCTCCTCATGGCCTATGAGGAGGAGCCGGGTCATTTCCGCGCGGGACAGCTCGTATTCCCCAAGGGCGTCAAGGCGGAGAAAGGCCTGCCTGACGCGCTCTCCGAGGTGAAGTTCGAGCTCGACTGGATGCAGAAGCTCCAGCGCAAGGACGGCAGCACGTTCCACAAGGTGGCAGGCATGCAGTGGCCGGGATTCGACAAATCTCCGGACACGGACACGCAGCCGCGCTTCGTGTTCGGCAACTGCTCCTCTAGCTCTGCGATGTACGGCGCGAGCCTCGCCATCGGCGCGCGCGTCTACGCGCCGTTCGACGCGCGCTACGCGCGCAAGCTGCGCAAGAACGCCGAGCGCGTCTGGAGCTATCTCGAGCAGCACCCCGAGCCGCTCTACCGCACGGACGAGGGGCAGGAAAGCGGCTCCGGCCCGTACAACAAGGCGACGGATCTCGAGGAGCGCATCTGGCTCGCCGCGGAGATGTTCCGCACGACGGGCGATAAGAAATACGAGGCCTATCTCAAGAAGGTCAGCGACCGCTTCGCGCAGAAGCCTGGCTTCTACACCTGGGACAACTGCCTCGCGCTCGGCCAGTACGCGTATCTGAGCGCCGCCGGCGCGGATCCCCTGCTCACAGGGCAGGTGCGCCGCGCGTTCCTCGGCTATGCGGACGAGCTGCTCGCCAAGACGGCGAAGGATCCGTTCGGCTGTGCGCTCTCGGCGGAAGAGTACACCTGGGCTTCGACGAAGAACGCGATGACAGAGGGCTCTCTGCTCCTCATGGCGAACCGCATCGCGCCCAATCCTGCGTATGTCGAGGGAGCGCTCTCGCAGCTCCATTATCTCTTCGGGCGCAACAGCCTCGATAAATGCTTCATGACGGGCGTGGGCAGCAATATGCCGCTCCACCCGCACAACCGCATCCACGAGAGCACGGGCGCCTATGTACCAGGCCTCGTCGTCGGCGGGCCGAACCACGTCAGCGGCGGCGATCCCGACCAGACGAAATACCTCGAGAGCGGCAAGATCCCCATTGCCAAATCGTATCTCGATGTGCTGATGTCCTGGTCGACGAACGAGTACGCGATCGATTACATCGCGCCGGCTGCTTACCTCCTGGCTTATTTTGCGGAGCCGTCAGCATTCACTGCTGACACGCTGAAATAAGAAATACTTCCTTTTTCTATTCCCTAAATTGCAGCGGGCTCATGTGTCAACCCCCAAGGCGCATGAGCCCGCTGCTTTTTGTCCGCATGATATGCGTGTAACATTGTCAAGGGGCGCCGTTTGCGGTAAAATGAGTGAGAAGCACGGAGACAGACGATGCTTCTTTGGGCAGCGGTGCGACAGGCCGCGCAATCTTTTTCAGGAGGATGATATTGATGAAGATATTCCACACGGACAAGGCGCCGGCCGCGGTCGGCCCGTACAGCCAGGCGGTCGCGGCAGGCGGCATGCTCTATCTCTCCGGCCAGATCGCCATCGATCCCGTCGTGGGCAAGATCGTCGCGACGGATATCGCCGGCCAGGCCGAGCAGTGCTGCCGCAACGTCGAGGCCGTGCTCGCGGCCGCGGGCGCGGGCATGGAGCATGTCGTCAAGACGACCTGCTTCCTCGCGGACATCGGCGACTTCCAGGCCTTCAACGAGGTCTATGCGAAGCATTTCGTCTCCAAGCCCGCGCGCAGCTGCGTCGCGGTCAAGGATCTGCCGGCCGGCGCGCTCTGCGAGGTCGAGGCCATCGCAGAGTGTCCGCAGAATAAATAAAGCTACCTTTCACTTGAGGAACCACTGATTAATTCAGTACCCTGTCTTCACGCGTCTGCACTGTCCTCTCGTCGTCGACAATCCTCAGCGTAGCTTCGGCTACGCCTGCGGTTTGTCTCCGAAGAGTACAGCGCATCCACGTAAATCCGGAGCACTTCATTTAATCAGCGGTTCCTTATCGTCAAAAATATTTGCAAATTCCGTTTGAGTGTGATAAAATATCTTCACTCATCGGGGATGTAATGGTTTCGACAGGGTACAGAAGCCACGCAGTTCGCACGTTGATTGTTGTCAAACGTAAAAGCCAACAGCTAAATTCAACTGACGAAGCTGAATACGCATACGCTGCTTGATCGATCCTCGGATCGATGACCCAGCCCCTTTGAAAGTACGAGCCGTTCGCCAACTCGAAGGTTTCAAATAAAAACGGCAGTTTCCGGCTTTGTAAAAGCCGGTGGTGGAAATCTCTGAATCCCAGAGGTGCGCTCCTATGATGCCTGCATGCTCAGGCTATTGCGATAATGCTGTGTGATGTGGATGTATTTTGGACAGGAGTTCGATTCTCCTCATCTCCACCAGTTAGCCCTTTCCAAAGTCACGGCTTTTGCCGTGGCTTTTTTATTTGTCTCAGGAGCGCAGGGCCGCGAAGATGCGCTTTACGGGGAGGAGCTTGAGGATGAGGCAGCAGATGAGGAAATCCGGCAACAGGTAGGTCGCGTTGAAGACGAGGGAGTATCGCAGGGGATCCATGCCCGCCGGAGCGTAGGAGGCAAAGAAGACGACGCCGGAGAAAACGTGGCAGAGGAAGCGGGCGGCGAAGGCGAGCGCGGTCGAGAGGATGCGGTGGCGGGGCAGGGCGGCTGCGAGCCCCATGCACATGTAGGGCAGGGGGTAGTCGAAGAGCACCTGCACGGGATGCACGACGAAGGGATCCTGCAGCAGGTTGAGCAGGCCGTAGATGCCGCCGCCAAGCATACCGACGGCGGGGCCTTCGCGGTAGGTGAGCAGGAGCAGCGGCACCATGCCGCCGAGCGTTACGCTGCCGCCCTGCGGCATGTGGAAGATGCGCAGCTGCTCGAGCACGAGCGTGCAGGCGATCATGAGCGCAGCGAAGACGAGTCGGCGCGTGCGGGAACGGGGCATGGTTGATTCTTGCATGATAGGTCACCTTTCATTGCGGATAGGATACTTCCTTCATTCTAGCGACAGAGGGCTGCTTTGACAAGCGGAAGGTGCGGCGCCTTTCCGGGGTGTTGTAACGTTTGTTACGGACAGGGGCGCGGGCGGCCTGTTACGATAAGGAAAATGACTGTGTCTGCCGTAAGCGGCGCAAGGTAACGCGCGCTTGGAAGGTTTCGATGAGGAGGATGTTTCGATGGGGAAATGGGCGGTTATTTATTCTTCCGTGACGGGGAATACGAAGAAGATTGCCGAGGCGATGGCGGAGGCTGTAGGGGCGGACTGCGATGTGTTCCGCGTGCAGGAGGCGCCGGAGGATGTGTCGGACTATGATGTGGTGCTGCTCGGCTATTGGCTGCGCCTCGGTGCGCCGGATCCGCTGATGCTCAAGTACCTGCCGAAGGTGCACGGCACGCGCGTCTGCTTTTTCCAGACGCACGGCACGGATCCCACGAGTGAGCATGCCGTGACGTCGTTCGCGCGCGCGGGCTATCAGCTCGGCGCAGACTGCGAGATCATCGGCACGTTCGGCTGCCGCGGCAAGATCCAGCCGGCGCTGCTCGCGAAGCGGAAGAACGCCGGGCCGGACGATCCGCACGGCGGCGAGAAGAGCCGGGAGCGCTGGCGGCTCGCGTCGACGCATCCCAATGCCGCCGACGAGGCGGCGGCCAAGGAATTCATAGGCGATATGCGGCGCAAGATTGCTTATAAGGAGAAGTATCTGGCGGCAAAGGCAGCGAAGCTCGCCGCGCTGCAGAAACGCGCAGAGGACTGAGAGCGCGTGACTGGAATTGAATGACTTTTCATGACAATGATAGGCAGGCTTCATTGACAATAGAGAAAATCAATGATAAAATTTTTATTGTGAGTTTTGCGATAACTTACAGGCATAACAAAACATGCAAGGGGCACTGGGCAATCGGTGCTTCTAGATCTCCGCGAGTGAGACAATAGGATTCCGTATGAAGATACGGTCAGAGGGGGCAGCCGGAGGAAGAAAACCGGCGCTCCTTTTTTTGCGGAATTGCGAAAACGAAATTTCGTGTTTTGTCGTGTTTTATCGTTGAGAGGAGAGACTTGAGGTTTATGGAGGCTTTTTGTATCGCAGTTGCCCTGCTCGGGCTCATGTATTTCGCGTATCGCGGCTGGTCGATCATCCTGATCGCACCGATGTTCGCTGGCATTGCAGCGCTCGCGAGCTCGTTCGGTATCCTGCCGACGTATACGGAGCTCTACATGACGCGTATGGCGGAGTATGTGAAGACGTATTATCCGGTGTTCTTGTTCGGCGCTGTCTTCGCGCGTCTCATGGAAAAGGGCGGTCTCGCGGCGTCGGTCGCGGGCAAGATCGTCGAGGTGCTCGGCGAGAAGCGCGCTGTGCTCGCCGTGCTCTTCGGCTGTGCTGTGCTGACGTACGGCGGCCTTTCGGTTTTCGTCGTCGCTTTCGTCATGTATCCGTTCGGCGCGTATGTGTTCCGCCAGGCGGATATTCCGAAGCGCCTGCTGCCGGCGGCGCTCTGGATGGGTATCTTTTCCTTCGCGATGGTCTCGCTGCCGGGTACGCCGCAGATCCAGAACATCATTCCGTCCTCGTATTTCCAGACGTCGACCTGGGCGGCACCGGGCATCGGTCTCTTCGCCTCGCTGCTCTTCCTGCTCATCGGCTGGGGCTGGATCAGCCACCGCGCGAGGAAGCTCAAGGCGGCGGGCGAAGGATACGGCGCGCATACGGAGGGACGCAAGCGCCGCGAGCCGAAGATCAAGATTCCCTGGTATTGGGCGCTCGTACCGCTCGCAATGGTCATCGTCATCAACGTGATCCTCTCGAATCCGTTCCACTGGTCGTGGGGCTATCATTGGGATCCTGAGAGCCTCGCGGTGTTCGAGCCGCTGCATCTCTCGCTGCTCGCGGCGAAGGTCGGCAAGATCTCCGCGATCTGGTCCATCAGCGTGGCGCTCATCCTGAGCTCCATTGCCGCCGCGTTCATCGGCCGCAAGCGGTTCCAGGTCATGGACGGCTTCCTCGCGCCGATCAATTACGGCGCACTTTCCTCGGCGGCGGCCGCGCTCAACGTGGCGTCGGGCTACGCGTTCGGCTGCGTGCTCACAACGCTGCCTGGATTCGCGCCGGTGACGGATATGCTCGTCGGTCTCGCGCAGTCGTTCGGCCCGCTCGTCTCGGCGGTCGTGACGACGAATATCATGTGCGGCATCACAGGGTCGGCATCGGGCGGCCTCACGATCGCGCTCTCGGCGCTCGGCGATCAGTGGATGCAGATGGCGCTCGCGCAGGGCATTCCACTCGAGGTCCTGCACCGCATCGTCGCTGTGGCGTCCGTCGGTATCGATCCCGTGCCGCACTGCGGCGCGCTCGTCACGCTGCTCGCGATCTGCGGCCTCACGCACAATGACTCGTATTACGACATCGCGGTCTGCATGCTGCTGAAGTTCTTTGTGCCGTATCTCTGTATCGTGTTCTATCTCGTGACGCATATCGCATGAGTTGGCATTTTATAGAAGGGCATCGTCTGTCTGCCGCTTGGGATGACAGATGATGCTCTTTTTTTGTAGGGCGGTGCTGCAAATCGGCGCTGTCAGAAAGGGGGATCCTCTTGCAGTTACGCGGTGATCTATATCTTCTCGGCGCTGCCTTCATCTGGGGGACGACGTTCGCTTTCCAGGTCACAGGCATGGAGGAGCTCGGCCCGTTCGGTTATGCGGCCGCCCGCTATCTCCTCGGCTTTTTCTCTGTGCTCGCCATCTGGTATGGCTTCCGCACGCGGCGCGCACGCGCGCGCGCCATCGGCACATACGCGTCCGGGTGGAAGACAGGGCTTGCAGCAGGAGGCATCATGTTCATCGCCACGACGCTCCAGCAGGTGGGTATGACGGAGACGACGGCGGGCAAGACGGCGTTCATCACGGCGCTCTACATCGTGCTCGTGCCGCTCGGCGCCGTATTCCTCGGCCGCAAGATCCGCCGGGAGAACTGGGCGGGCGCGGGGCTCGCCGTCGTGGGGCTCTATCTCCTTTCCCTGCATGGATCATTTTCTGTCGCGCACGGCGATGTCATCATCTTCATCAGCTCGTTCTTCTGGACGGCGCATATCCTCTTCGTGGATCGCTTCGCGGCGCGCGTGGACGCCATCGAGCTTTCCGTCGCGCAGATTTTCGTCTGCACGGTCGGGAGCATCGTGCTCGCGGCGCTCTTCGAGACGGTGACGGCACAGGCGCTCCTCCATAGCTGGCTGCCGATTTTCTACGGCGGCGTGATGTCGGCAGGCGTGGCGTTCACGCTGCAGATCCTCGGCCAGCAGTACGCAGAGCCGGGGCCGGCGGCCATCATCATGAGCTTTGAGTCGGTCTTTGGCGCCTTGGGCGGCTGGCTGCTGCTCGGCGAGGTGCTCACGCGCGTGGAGATCATGGGTTGCGTGCTCATGTTCCTCGGCATGCTCGCGACGCAGGTCGGGTTATTCCGGCGGCAGCGGCGCAGGGGATAGTCTGGGGTACGGGAAGCGCAGGCTGCGGCGAAAGCAACGGAGATTGTTTTTGCCACAGCCTGCGTATTGTTTTTTCCGGCATGTCGTGCTATCATACATTCAGCTTATATTGCAAGGGACGAACGGATGTCCGTGTCCAGGACGGATGGGAGACGGACGATTGTCCCAGAGATGTGTATATTGTATATAGAAATATGGGAGGATTGTTTTTTTTATGGGACAAATGAATAAAGGCGATATCCTGGCAGTGGGGCTCATGATGTTCTCCATTTTCTTCGGGGCGGGGAACCTGATCTTTCCGCCGGCGCTCGGACAGGCGGCGGGGAATCATGCGCTCATCGCGATGGTCGGATTTGTCGTGACGGGTGTCGGCCTGCCGCTCATGGGCATCACGGCGATCGCGATGCAGGGCGGCAAGTATGTCGAGTTCATGAACCGTAGGACGTATCCGTGGCTGGCCTCGGCTTTGTTGCTGATCCTCTACCTCGCCATCGGCCCGGTGTTCGCCGTGCCGCGCACGGGGGCCGTCTCGTTCGAGATCGGCATTCGCCCCTTTTTGTCGGAGGATGGCCTGATGCCGGGGCAGCTCGCCTATACGTCGGTATTCTTCCTGCTCACGGGGTATCTCGCGATGAATCCCAGCAAGCTCATGGATCGTGTGGGCAAATTCCTGACGCCGGCGCTGCTGCTCTTTCTGGCGATTCTTTTCCTCAAGTCGTTCTGGACGCCGCTCGGCGAGGTTCTTGACGCGACGGGAAGTTATATCGAGACACCGTTTGCGCAGGGGTTTCAGGATGGGTACCAGACGATGGATCTTCTGGCATCGCTCTCCATCGGTACGATTGTGGCGCAGAGCATCCGCATGAAGGGGGCAAAGGATGATGCGGCAGTCAGCCGCGTCTGCATCATCTCCGGGCTCATCGCGGTCGCGCTCATGGCCATCGTCTACGGCGCGCTCGCTTATCTCGGGGCGACGAGCGCTGGCGTGCTGGGGCAGTCGGAGAACGGCGGGCAGCTGCTCGCGCAGGCGGTGGATATTTTCTTCGGCGCGGCGGGGAATCTGCTCGTGGCCGTCATCATCGCGCTCGCGTGTCTCACGACGTCCTGCGGCATGATCACGGGGTCTTCGTGGTATTTCAACAAGGTGCTGAAAAACCGCGTTTCCTACGAACGCCTTGTCGTTTACAGCACGTTTTTCAGCTTCGTCGTCTCCAATGTCGGTCTCACGCAGATCATTGCGCTGTCGCTGCCGTTCCTGGTCAGCATCTATCCTGTCGTCATCGTGTTCGTTGTCTTGTCGCTGTTCGACCGATGGATCGGCAGGCGCGGCAATATCTATCGCTATGCAGTTGACGCGACGCTCGTCTTTGCCGTCATCGCTGGTCTGGAGACAGCGGGGTTCGTCATTCCGACTGTGCACGCGTTCCTCGTGGCGTATGTGCCGTTCTTTTCGATGGGGATGGGCTGGTTCGTGCCTGCGCTGCTCGGCGCTGTTATCGGGGTTTTCGTTCCGGCGGATGGGCCGCTGGCGCGGGCAGACGTTTCCTTACGGAACCACTGATTAATTCGGCACACCGTCTTTACGCGTCTGCACTGTCCTCCCGTCGTCGACAAATCCTCAGCGTAGCCCGCTACGCCTCCGGTTTGTCTCCTAGGGAGATACAGCGCATCCACGTAAATCCGGAGCACCTCATTCAATCAGCGGTTCCTTACCGGATCGCTGAGAGGCCACGTTGACAGATGTTTTTCTCGGCTGTATAATGAAAAACAAAAATCAGGCGGGGAGTGAAACAGCGTGAAGTTCGACGCGGTAAAGATTCTTTTGGCTTGTCTGACGGTGGTACTGTTTAGTTGAGCATGTTGGATGGCCTTCTGGTTCGTTGGGGAAGTGACGGGCAGCGATTTGCTGCTTGTCACTTTTTGCTTTTTTAGGAAACGCGATAAGGATTGGTATTTTTTCGCCTGAGGTAGCAGGATTCCTTTTTTTCGTGTAGAATAAAAGATAAGATACAGTAATAGACTGAGAGGGGTCTGATTCTGATGATGGCAGATGATACGACGCTCAAGAGAGCGCGTGTGAAGATAAAGGTGGTCGGCATTGGCGGCGGCGGCAACAGCGTTCTGTTGCGTATGGCGAAGAGTGATTTCATCCATGCGCAGAACATCGAGGACATGGAGCTCATCGCGATCAATACGGATGCCAAGCAGCTTGCAATGCTCGAGGATGCAGGGATTACATGCCTGCAGATCGGCGCGGCGATCACGCACGGACGCGGCACCGGCGGCAATCTCGATGTGGGCGAGCAGGCGGCGAAGGCGGATGAGGGGAGGATCAAAGAGGCTCTCTCCGGTGCCGATCTCGTGTTTGTCACGGCCGGTATGGGCGCGGGAACCGGCACGGGCGTTGTGCCGGTGGTTTCGCAGATCGCCAAGGAGCTCGGTGTGCTCACCATCGGCGTGGTGACGCTGCCGTTCGCGTTCGAGGGCACGCGCAAGAAGCGGCTCGCGGAAGCGGGGGTGCTGAAGATGCAGGGCTATATGGATGCTCTGCTCGCCATCCACAATGACAATCTCATGAAGCTCCCCGAGAATCGGAAAATCACGCTCGTGCAGGCGTTCAAGCTCGCGGATTCCGTGCTGGAGCAGGCCATCCGGTGCATCGCGGAGCTGATCCTCAAGACGGGCGTCATCAATGTGGATTTCGCGGATGTCACGACGATCTTCACGCAGAGTGAGGCGAGCGACGCGCTGCTCGGCATCGGCTGCGCGGAGGATGCGCAGAAGGCGGTCGAGCAGGCGGTGAAAAGCCCGCTCCTCGATAAGTCGCTCAAGGGCGCGCGCGGCGTCATCCTGAACCTCACGGGCGATGAGACCATGAGTCTGCTCGATGTCGACAACGCGACGCGCTATATCTGCGAGCAGACGGATCCCGATGTCAATATCATCCTCGGGACGGTCATCGACGAGCAGATGAAAGGGCAGGTGCAGGCGACGATCATCGCGACGGATTTTGCCGGCAGCACGGCCATCAAGGCGCCGAAGCTCGAAGTGCCGCAGTCGAAGCTCCAGAAGCCGCAGCATTTCTCGCTCGACGCGCCGTCCTTCATGAAAAAGCCGGACCAGGCGGAGAAGCCGGGGGCGTTCGCGATTCCGGCATTTCGCATCGCGCCGGAGAATGGTGAAAAGAAGTAAGCAGGCGCACGAGAAAGTCCCGCAGGACTTTGGTGCGCAGCATAAGAGGAAGGTATGCCATTGAGCAAGTTAGGAAGGTTTTCGCGCACGACGCTGCTGCTCGGCGACGCGGCCATGGAGAAGCTCGCCGCGTCTACGGTCGCGGTGTTCGGTGTCGGCGGCGTCGGCTCCTATGCGGCCGAGGGGCTTGCGCGCGCCGGTGTCGGCCACATTGTCCTCGTCGACAACGATCTCATCTGTCTTACGAATATCAACCGGCAGATCCACGCGACGACGCAGACGGTCGGGCGGAAGAAAACGGAGGCGATGCGGGAGCGCATCCTCGCCATCAATCCGCGCGCTGTCGTGGACTGCATCGAGGAATTCTACTTACCGGAGCGGGCGGAGAGGTTCTTCGCCCAGCATTACGACTATGTCATCGATGCCATCGATACGGTCACGGGGAAGATCCATCTCGTCCTCGCGTGCGGGGAGCGTCATATCCCCATCATCAGCAGCATGGGGGCGGGCAACAAGCTCGATCCGACGCTCTTCGAAGTCACGGATATCTACAAGACGAGCGTGGATCCCATCGCGCGCGTCATGCGCAAGAAGCTCAAGGAGCATCATGTAAAGAAGCTCAAGGTCGTCTACTCCAAGGAACGGCCGCTCTTCGTCCGGCAGAGCGGCTGCGGCGAGAACTGCATCTGTCCGCCGGGGGCGGCGAACAACTGCGAGAAGCGGCGCGCTGTGCCGGGATCGATCTCCTTCGTGCCGTCGGTCGTCGGTCTTATCCTCGCGGGGGAGGTCGTGCGGGATCTCGTGCATGCGAAGGTGGAGGTATCCGCTTGAACGTGGGTTGACAGACCATATAAATCGTGCTAATATATCGTTTTTGCCTTTTTTCCATTTCGTGTTATAATAGGAATAGAGTTGATTCGTATTATACATGAGTGGAGGTGCATTTTTTTGCAGGTCGGAGATAGGGTATTCTATCCGATGCATGGCGCGGGCGTCATCTCGGGCGTTGAGTCGTGCGAGGTTTTGGGCGAGAACAAGGACTATTTCGTGCTCAAGATGCCGATGGGCAATCTCAAGGTCATGATTCCACAGGATAATGTGGAGAATCTCGGACTGCGGGAGATCATTTCGCGGGATCAGGTCGAGGACATCCGCACGGTGCTCAAGGATAAGCCGGAACGTGTGCTGGGCAGCTGGAACAAGCGGTTTCATGCCATCCTGGAGCGCATGAAAAAGGGGGACATCCTCGATGTGGCCGCGGTGATGCGCAATCTGAGCCTGCAGGATCGCCACCGGAAGATCTCGAGCGGTGAGCGGCGTCTCATGGATCTCGCGCGGCAGATGCTCGTGAGCGAGCTCGTCTATGCGTGTGACAAGACACCAGCTGAGGTCGAGCAGTGGATTGACGACCAGCTGGAGCGGAAATCAGCATGATAATTGCTGCGGGCAGGCAGAGGAACCGTGTTCCTTGTTTGGATGTGGCGTGAAGCCTTTTGGGGCGCGCAGATGGGGTGTTGTCCGGCAAGGGAGCTGCCGCTCTCGTGGCGCTTCGCAGCGCGGCGGCGCGGTGTTCCAGGAACCGGCGGCATTCCCTGTCGGCGCGCTCTTTTTTGGCCGCAGATGCTGCCGGATGGCTCATTGGAGGGAGGCAAAGGCTCTTTGCCGGTCTCGTCGCGTCCCTCGGGAGCCGGGCGTGTGAGTTGGTATTTTTCAGGAGGTGAGGGTCATTGATGCTTGAACGTGTGCTTCGATTTGTCATTACCGTGTTTTTTATGATTGCCGGCGGTGCTCTTTTCGAGTTGGCAAGCCCTGTGCTGACGCTTTACATCAGCACAGAGGTATTCCAGATGGAAATGGGAATCCTCAAGATTACATTGATGAGCTTCCTCTGCATTCTTGCGGGGGCGTTCATCGGCGGACTCATTGGTTTTTTTGTTTCTCCGTATCTGACGCGTCAGCTCAAGCGCTTTGCGGTCTTTGTCGAGCAGCAGCTCGCGAAGACGCCGATCCACGATGTGATCGCCGGTGCGGTCGGCCTGGCAGCCGGTCTTATCATTGCTAATTTATTCAGTTCTGCATTTGCCAGGATTCCGGTCGTCGGTGATTACATCCCCGTGGTGTGCAGCATCATCCTGGGGTATCTGGGGCTCTACATCACGATCCGCAAGCGCAAAGAAATCACGGCGCTCTTCGATTTCATCCCGAAGACGATCCGCGAGGCCGTCAAGTCGCGCGAGGCGAAACAGGCAGCGGCCGCGGCGGCTGCGGCGGCAGCGGCCGCGGCGACGCAGCAGGCTGTCGCGGCTGCTCCGGCGGCTGCGGCGGGGACGACGGCGGACGTGCAGGCGAGCTACAAGCTGCTCGATACGAGCGTCATCATCGACGGGCGCATCGCGGATATCTGCGATACGGGCTTCATCGAGGGGACGCTGCTCATCCCCGTGTTCGTGCTCGAGGAGCTGCAGCATATCGCGGATTCCGCCGACGCGCTCAAGCGCACGCGCGGCCGCCGCGGACTCGACATCCTGCAGCGCATCCGCACGGATTCCAAGATGAAGGTCGAGATCACGAATGAGGATTTCGACGACATCAGCGAGGTGGACTCCAAGCTCGTGCGCCTCGGGCAGAAGGTCGGCGCGAAGATCATCACGAATGATTTCAACCTCAACAAGGTCGCGAAGCTGCGCGGCGTCGAGGTGCTCAATATCAATGAGCTCTCGAACGCCGTGAAGCCGGTCGTGATCCCGGGCGAGAGCATGACGGTGACCGTCGTGAAGAACGGCAAGGAGCCGGGGCAGGGTGTCGCCTATCTCGACGACGGCACGATGATCGTCGTCGAGAACGGCCACCGCCATCTGGGCGCGACCATCGACGTCGAGGTGACGTCGGCGCTGCAGACGGCGGCGGGCCGTATGATTTTCGCGAAGCCGAAGGCATGAGAAAGTGCGGGAGGAAGATATGGTTTCTGTGATTTTCCCTGCCGCGGGGCAGGGACGCCGCATGAAGGCGGGGCGCAACAAGGTGCTGCTCACGCTCGGCGGCGAGCCGATTCTCGTGCGCACGCTGCGGCAGTTCGCGCGCGTGCCAGCGGTCGGCGAGTGCATCGTCGTCGCGGGCGCGCAGGAGACGGCGGAGGTCGAGGCGATGCTCGCCGCGGCGGAGCGCCGCGCGCCGCTCCCGCCGTGGCGTGTCGTCGCGGGCGGCGCGGAGCGCCAATACTCCGTGGCGAACGGGCTTGCGGCGTGCTCAAAGGCGGCGGAGGTCGTGCTCGTCCACGATGCGGCGCGGCCCCTCATCCGTCCCGCGGTCATCGAAGCGGTCATCGAGGCGGCGCGCGCGCATGGCGGCGCGATCGCGGCCGTGCCGGAGAAGAACACCGTCAAGGTCGTCGACGCGGCGGGCGTCGTCGTCTCGACGCCCGCGCGCAGTACGCTCTGGGCCGTGCAGACGCCGCAGGGCTTCCGGCGCGAGATCCTCTGCGCGGCCTATGCGCAGGCGGCCGCGGACGGGTTCCTCGGCACGGACGACGCGAGCCTCGTCGAGCGGCTGGGCCGCCCCGTGCATGTCGTCATGAGTGACTACCGCAATCTCAAGGTGACGACGCCGGAGGATCTCGTGATGGCTGAGGCGCTGCTGCAGGCGCCGGAGGTCTGAGCCTTTTGCGTGCGCCCTGCGCCGCGTCTGGCAGGGAGGGACGCGCACGGATTTTCCTTTTCATGCGATAGGAGGTTGCTTTCATGACAAGATTCGGCATGGGCTACGATGTCCACCGCCTCGTGGAGGGGCGCAGGCTCATCCTCGGCGGCGTCGCCGTTCCCTATGAGAAGGGGCTGCTCGGTCACAGCGACGCCGATGTGCTGCTGCACGCAATCGCCGACGCGCTGCTCGGCGCAGCGGCGCTCGGCGACATCGGCCGTCATTTCCCCAATACGGATCCGCGCTATGCGGGCGCGGACAGCGGTGTGCTGCTCGCGCGCGTGCGGGAGCTCATCGAGGAGAAAGGCTACCGCGTCGGCAACGTCGACGCGACGGTCGTTGCGCAGCGGCCGAAGCTCATGGCCTATATCCCGCAGATGGTGACAAATATCGCGCGCATCCTCGCGGTGCCGGAGGACGCGGTCAACGTCAAGGCCACGACAGAGGAGAATCTCGGCTTCACCGGCAGCGGCGAGGGAATTTCCGCCTATGCCGTCGCGGGGATTGAAAGCAGGGGAAAACAATGATAGAATGAATTGGATGGTTTCGTCCGTTCCATGATCTGGCGGCTGTTGCTTCGGCGGCAGCCTTTTTTATAAGGTGCGGCCGACGCCTGGCGAATGCGCTGACGGCACCGCAAAGGGAGAGATTTTATGCTGAAGGTCTACAATACGATGACGCGCCGCAAGGAGGAATTCCGCCCGCTCAAGGAGGGCGAGGTCAGCATCTACTGCTGCGGCGTCACGCCCTACAATGCGCCGCATATCGGCAACGCGCGCCCGTTCGTGACCTGGGACGTCATCCGCCGCTTTTTCGCGGCGAAGGGCTATCAGGTGCACTACATCCAGAACTTCACGGACGTCGACGATAAGATCATCCGTACGGCGAACGCGGAGCAGACGACGTGGAAGGATGTCGCGGACCGCAACATCAAGGTTTATTTCCACTCGATGGACGCGCTCAACGTGCGCCGTGCCGACCGCTATCCGCGCGTAAGCGAGACGATGTCCGACATCATCGAGATGGTGCAGGAGCTCATCGACAAGGGCTATGCCTACGCGCTCGATAACGGCGATGTATTCTACAGCGTCGAGAAGTTCCACGGCTACGGCAAGCTCAGCGGACGCAAACTCGAGGACATGCAGGCGGGCGCGCGCATCGAGGTCGATGAGCGCAAGCATCATCCGATGGACTTCGCGCTCTGGAAGGCGGCGAAGCCCGGCGAGCCGTCCTGGGACAGCCCGTGGGGCAAGGGACGCCCCGGCTGGCACATCGAGTGCTCGACGATGTCGCTCAAGTACCTCGGCAAGAAGTTCGATTTCCACGGCGGCGGCAGCGATCTCATCTTCCCGCATCACGAGAACGAGATCGCGCAGAGCCAGGCGTGCATCGGCGACGATCACAGCTTCGCGCAGTACTGGCTGCACAACGGCTTCATCACGATCCACAATGAGAAGATGTCGAAGTCGAAGAACAATTTCTTCACGGTGGAGGATATCCTCAAGAAATATCCCGGCGAGGTCGTGCGCTTCTTCATCCTCCAGACGCATTACAGGAGCCCGCTCGATTTCAGCGACGACCGGCTCAAGGAGGCGCAGACGAGCCTCGGCCGCCTCGCGAATACGCAGGAGTACATCAAGGAACTCGTCGACAAGGCGGATCCGTCCGACGACGCGACGGCAGCCGAGCTCATCAAGCGCGCGGCCGCGCTCAAGAAGGAATTCGACGCGGCGATGGAGGACGATTTCAATACGGCGCTCGCCATCAGCCAGATGTTCGCGCTTTCGAAGGATATCAATATCTATTACCAGGAAGTCACGACGGGCGGCAAGGGGTTCGATGTCAAGAATTTCGCCGCCGTGCAGAAGGTCTGGGACTACATGGCGTCGATTCTCGGCATCTTCGAGCAGCAGGCTGCGGGCGACGACGGTCTGACGGAAAAGCTCATAGCGCTCATCGTCGCCATCCGCCAGGAGGCGCGCAAGGAAAAGAACTGGGCGCTCGCGGATAAGATCCGCGACGACCTCAAGGACGCGGGCGTCGTGCTCGAGGATACGCCGAACGGCGTGCGGTGGAAACGCGCATGAAGTTTGAGCACTACAAGCGCCTCGTCGCGATGATGTTCGAGCCGGACGGGGCGGGCGGCGCAAAGCAGCGCTATACAGAGCTCGATGTCCGACAGATGAGCCCGCTCGTGCTCGCCTACGTCGGCGATGCGTATTTCCACCTCTTCGTGCGCACGCGCCTGCTCTCCTATGAGCAGTCGAAGGTGCAGGCGCTCCACGCGTTCAGCGCGCAGATCGTCTCCGCGGTCTGGCAGCACCGCGCCTATCTCGGCATCGAGCCGATGCTCACGGAGGAGGAACGCGCCATCTATCGCCGCGGACGCAACGCGAAGAGCCATGCGCCGCGCAGCGCCTCCGTCGCTGAGTATCACTCGAGCACGGGGTTCGAGGCGCTGCTCGGCAGTCTCTACCTCGCGGATCGCGACGAGCGACTCTACGAGATTGCCGAGGCCGCGTTCCAGGTCATCAGCAAGGCGATGATGCACGAGATCCACGGCGCACCGCAGGAACATCCGCAGCGGGCGGCACAGGAACCACAGGAAGGATGAAACGAGTGTCCATCAAGGTAAAGCTTTTGGATTATACACCGGAGCCGGAGCGCGTCGTCGCGATGGCGGCGCGGCTCTGCTACTCCGCGAGCGGCGCGGAGGAGCTCGCGGAGCGCCTCGATGAGGCGGCCGTGCGGAAGATGGTGCGCAAGATGGTCAAGATCGGCCACGGCTCGACGCTCGAGCACGCCTCGTTCACGTTCGGCGTCGAGGGCGTCAGCCGCGTGCTCACGCATCAGCTCGTGCGCCACCGCATCGCGAGCTACGACCAGCAGTCGCAGCGCTATGTCGCGGCACACGGCTTCGCCTACATCACGCCGCCGAGCATCGCGGCGCAGCCGGAGGCGAAGGCGCGCTATGACAAGCTCATCGCCGACATCCGTGCGGCCTACGACGAGCTCACGGCGCTCGGCATCCCGAAGGAGGATGCGCGCTACGTGCTCGCCAACGCGACCGAGACGAAGATCCTCGTGACGATGAACGCGCGCAGCCTGCTGCATTTCTTCAATCTCCGCTGCTGCCTGCGCGCGCAGTGGGAGATCCGGGAGATGGCGAACCTCATGCTCGCCGAGGTGAAGAAGGTCGCACCGGCGCTCTTTTTCAACGCGGGCGCGAGCTGCGTCAATACGGGCCGCTGCCCCGAGGGGGAGATGACCTGCGGGCACTTCGCCGAGATGCTGCGGTTCAGGGAAAAGGAAGAGGCATGAGATGAGAGGGAAAAAGGGAAATGACGCAGCGCGCCGCAGTCCGCGCAGGAAGGCGCAGGGATATGGCGGCCAGCAGGCACAACCTGCCGCGCACAGCGCCGAGCTTGCGACAAAACGCAGCAGGCGCGCAAGCGGCGGATCGCAGGCGCTGCCCGCGGATCGCGATAGGCACGCGCCCGTCGCGGCGCCTGCCAGCTTGCCGGATGATCTCCTGCTCGGGCGCAATGCCGTGACCGAGGCCCTCCGGGCGGGGCGCGGCATCAACAGGATCCTCCTCGCGGAGGGCAGCCGCGAGGCACAGATCGCGCCGATCCTGGAGCTCGCGCGGACACGCGGCGTCCCCGTGGAGTTCGTTGAGCGCGAAAAGATCGAGCGCGCCGCGCAGGGCGCGCGCCATCAGGGCGTGCTCGCGCAGGCGGCGCCCGTCGCCTATCAGGAGCTCGACGCCATCCTGCGCGCGGCCGAGCAGAAAGGTCATGCGCCGCTGCTCGTGCTGCTCGACGAGCTCGAGGACCCGCACAACCTCGGCGCGCTCCTGCGCACGGCGGACGCGACGGGCGTCGACGGCATCCTCATCCCGCGCCGACGCAGCGTGCCGCTCAATGCGACCGTCGCGAAGACCTCGGCGGGGGCCATCGAGTATGTGCCCGTCGCGCGCATCGGCAACGTCACGCAGACGCTCAAGGAGCTCAAGGCGAAGGGCTTCTGGGTGGCGGGGGCCGACATGGACGGAACGCCCTACGACAAGGCAGACCTCAAGGGCGCGCTCGTGCTCGTCATCGGCAGCGAGGGCCGCGGTATGACGCGGCTTGTGAAGGAGCAGTGCGATTTCATCGTGAGCCTGCCGATGGTCGGACACATCAACTCCCTCAACGCGTCAGTGGCGGGCTCCCTCCTCATGTACGAGGCGCTGCGCCAGCGGATGGGAAGAAAGTAGCAGCACATCGCGCGCCGGCGTCTGCCTGCGCGGGAACAGGCGGCGCGCGGGGAGTTTTGGAAGGAGGCATGTGCGTGGCCAGACGGGATCATTATCTTATCGACGGCTACAACGTCATCCATGCATGGCCGGAGCTCAAGCGCCTCTGCGGCGATCTCGCCGCGGCGCGCGACGCGCTCATCCATCTGCTGACGGAGTACGGCGCGTTCGAGAAATACGAGATCACGCTCGTCTTCGACGCGATGTTCACGGAGGACGAGGAACGCGTCGAGCGCGTCGGACGCCATACGCGCATCATCTATACGGGCGCGGGCGAGACGGCGGACAGCCGCATCGAGCGCCTCGCCTACGAGGAGGCGCACCGGGGACGCACGGTCTACGTCGTCACGAGTGATGGCGCTGTGGAGAGCGTCATACTCGGCGCAGGCGCGTGCCGCATCCCCTCCTTGGAGTTCCGCAAGCAGGTTCTTCGCGTGAAGCGCGAGCTCAAGCGCGACTATCTCGGCACCGTGCGCCTCCCTGAGGCGCGCTACGTCGTCAGCGACAGGCTCGACCGCGATACGGCGGCGAAGCTCGACGTCCTGCGCAAGCAGACGAGCGAGGATTGACGAAAGTCCTCTTTCTAGAGTATAATTTCATTTGTTAGATATTGAGGAAAGTGCATAAGGGGACTATGCGATGGAAGCAGAAGCAAATGAAAATCTGGGAATGAGCCCGGAAGAAATCAATGAGTTCTCAAGGCTTACGGATGAGGAACTCATCACGGAAATCAAAGAAAACACGAACAGCGAAGCGCTTGATTATCTCATCAACAAGTATCGGAACTTCGTACGCGCGAAAGCCCGCTCTTATTTCCTCATCGGCGCTGATCGCGAGGACATCATCCAGGAGGGCATGATCGGCTTTTACAAGGCCGTGCGGGACTTCCGCAACGACAAGCTCTCCTCATTCCGCGCCTTCGCCGAGCTCTGCGTCACGCGCCAGATCATCACGGCCATCAAGACGGCAACGCGGCAGAAGCATATCCCGCTCAATTCTTATGTCTCGCTCAATAAGCCCATTTATGACGAGGAGTCCGACCGCACGCTGCTCGACGTCCTCTCAGGCGCCAAGGTCTCTGATCCGGAGGAACTCGTCATCAGCCAGGAGGAATTCGTCGACATCGAGAAGAAGATGGAGGAGATTCTCTCCGATCTCGAGTGGAAAGTCCTCATGAGTTACCTCGATGGGAAATCGTATCAGGAAATCGCGCGCGATCTGCACCGTCATGTCAAGTCCATCGACAACGCGTTGCAGCGCGTGAAGCGCAAGCTCGAAAAATACATGGAGAACCGCGGCGAGGGCGTGGATCTCGCGACCGTTTATCAGGGGCTTTCCGCCATCAATCGCAGGCGGCGGGAGGAAGGCGGACTGCCGGGCGGAGAAGATGACTGCGAATGAGGATGCTGCTTAGAGGCGGCATCCTTTTTTTGTCTGCTGCGCTTGATAATTACTTTTGGGCATAGTATAATAACAACTGTCAATCGGACATTTCTCAAGGAACACTGATTCATTCAGCGGTCCCGCAAAATCGCATACGGAGGAGCAGGTGTCGCAAGACTTAATAGGGAAGCCGGTAGAAGCCGGCGCGGTCCCGCCACTGTGAGGTGAGCAGCTCTGCAAGATGTCACTGGGGGAAACTCTGGGAAGGCGCAGAGCAGCGATGAACCGAGCCAGGAGAACTGCCTGCTCATCGGTCACCGATGGTACCCACGAAGGATGGGGAGGGGACTCTGGGCGGAGGCCCAGACCTTTCTTTTTCATGGAAGCAGCATCGGCGGCGCGAGGAGCGCCGCCTTTTTGTTGCTTGCAGAGAAGCCGGCAGGCTTTTTTCGTGGGGGAGAAAGGTCTTTTTTCGGGATGCGCTGCAGGAGTCAGCGCGTCCATAGAGATGGCTGACAAAGTCAGCATTTTCGCGAAGGGGGATTTCCTGTGAAAAATTGGAGAAACATGCTTGCAGCAACGCTTGCGGTCTCGGCACTCGTCGGCTTTTCCGCGCCGATGACGGAGGCGGCCTATTCCCTGAACCCGGAGGTCAAGGACGCGACGCCGGCGCTCAAGGAGGCGTCGCAGATCGGCGTGCTGAAGCATGAGACGCCCGCGCTCCAGAATGAGACGGACAAGGACGCCATCGTCGTCATGAGCTTCGGCACGACGTTCAAGGACACGCGCCAAAAGACGATCGACGCGACGGTCAAGGCCATCCAGGCGGCGCATCCTGACGTCAAGGTGGTCACGGCCTTCACGAGTCATATCATCATCGACCGCATCGCGAAGAACGAGGGCATCAAGTATCCGACGCCGGAGGAAGCGCTCACACAGCTCAAGGATGAGGGCTATACGCGCGTCGCGCTCGCGTCGCTCGATGTCATCCCTGGCATGGAGTACGCTTACGACAAGGGCGTCTACGACAACTATAAGAACCAGTTCAAGAAGATGACGCTCGGCACGTCGCTCATGTACTGGCAGGGACAGGAGGATCAGCCGGATGATGTGACGGAGACGATCGAGGCGCTCATGACGCAGTTCCCGAAGCAGAAGAAAGATGAGGCCATCCTCATCATGGCGCATGGCACGCCGCAGGTCTCGAACGCGTACTACTCTGTCATCCAGGCGAAGATCAATGAGCTCGGGCTCAAGAATGTCTTCGTCTATACGGTCGAGGGCTGGCCGTCTCTCGAGACGGTGATGCCGAAGCTCAAGGCAAACGGCATCAAGAAGGTCACGCTCATGCCGATGATGATGGTCGCGGGCGACCACGCGAACAACGACATGGCGGGCAGCGATCCGGACAGCCATAAGTCGCAGCTCGAGGCGGCAGGCTATCAGGTCGATGCGTATATCCATGGCATCGGCGAGAATGAAAAGATTCGCGCGCTCTACGTCAAGCGTGCGAATGACGCGTGGGATGCGCTCGAGAGCGATAAGTAAGCGGAAAATGTCACGCTGAGGAGATGGCCCGGCGGCAGCAAGGAGGAACGCTGCCGCCGGGCCTCTTTCCTTACTTTGCGCACAGTGAACATGATGTCATGAGCTGCGGCAGGAGGGCGTTGGCTGCTCTTGCCGTCTTTGTTTCGCTTGCCAGATGTGATAGAATGAGTACGTATTTCAACGACAGGAGGAAAAGGATGCAGCCAATGATGGAGCTGGAGGCGCTGACGAAGCGCTTCCGCCATAAGGATAAGGCGGGCCGCATGGCCTGGAAGACGGCGGTGGACGGCCTCTCGCTCTCGGTGGGGCGCGGGGAGGTGTTCGGCCTGCTCGGCCCGAACGGCGCGGGCAAGACGACGACGATCCGCATGCTCACGCTGCTCACGGAGCCGACCTCGGGGCGGATCCTCTACGATGGGCAGGAGGCCGCGGCGCACGCGCGCGCGGTCAAGCGTCTCATCGGCGTTGTGCCGCAGCATGTGAATTTCGATCAGGATCTCACGGTCTGGGAGAATCTCGAGCTGCACGCGCGGCTGCATCACATGGGACGCGCGGCGCGGGAGGCGCGCATCCGGCAGCTGCTCGACTATGTGGAGCTCTCCGAGGTGCAGAACGACGGCGTGCGCCGCCTCTCAGGCGGCATGAAGCGCCGCCTGCTCATCGTGCGCGCGCTCATCCACCGGCCGCGCGTGCTCTTCCTCGACGAGCCGACGGTCGCGCTCGATCCGCAGGTGCGCCGCCGCATCTGGACGCTCGTGCGCAAGATGAAGGCGGCGGGCGTGACGGTGTTCCTCACGACGCATTACATCGAGGAGGCGGAGGCGCTTTGCGACCGCGTGGCGATGCTCGCGGGCGGGCGGCTCGTCGACCTCGATACGCCGGCGCATTTCTGCGAGAAAATGGGACTTCCGACGCTTGAGGATGTGTTCCTCGCGCTCACGGGGAAGAAGGTGCAGCCATGAACGCGCTCATGGATATCTGGACGGTGTTCTGGCGCGATTGGGTGGTGCTGCGCCGTCGCCTCACGAAGTTCATCCTCTCGCGCATGGTCGCGCCGATGCTTTATCTCGTGGCGTTCGGCTGGGGGCTCGGCAGGAGCATCCAGGTGGCGTCCGGCACGTATCTCGATTTCCTCGTGCCGGGCATCCTCGCGCTCAATTCCATGAATATCAGCTTCAACAGCATCACGCCCGTACACGCGGAGCGCATCTATCACAAGAGCCTCGAGGAGTACCTCATCGCGCCTATCTGGCCGCCCGCGTTCGTCATCGGCAAGGTGCTCGCCGCCGTGCTGCGCGGCCTCATCTCCTCGGCCATTATCGTCGCACTCGCGCTGCTCTTCGGCGCGCAGATCGCGTTCTCGCCGCTCTTTCTCGCCGTGCTCGTGCTCAACTGCGTCATCTTCGCGGAGATCGGGTTCCTCGCGGCGATGAAAATCAATACATATGAGGAGATGGGGCAGGTCAATACGTATATCCTGCTGCCGATGTCGTTCCTCTGCGGCACCTTTTTCTCGACGCACGCGCTGCCGGCGGCTGTGCGATTCTTTATCGAGCTGCTGCCGCTCACGCACACGAGCTATCTTCTGCGCGGCCTCGGGACGGGAACGGCGGTATCGCCGCTCTCGCTGCTCGTGCTGCTCGCGTATGCCGTGCTCTGCTTTGCCTGGAGCTGCCGCGCGTTTTCCCATCTCAGGAGGTAAACTTTGTTCAAGACGATTCTGCATCACCGCGCGTCCTCATGCGAGGACTGCGCGAAACTCTGCTGCACGAAAATCGATGATTTCACGGTCCGCATTGGGAGCTTGACGATCTTTGAGCATGTGCATCTCCATGTCCACTGCGGGCAGCTCACGGCGCTCATCGGTCCGAACGGCGCGGGCAAGAGCACGCTGCTGCGCTCCATCCTCGGCGAGGTGCCGCACACGGGAACGCTCCACTATGTCGATGCGAAGGGCAAGCATACGGGCCATCCCGTCATCGGCTATGTGCCGCAGTATCTGCGCTTCGACGTGAGCGCGCCGACGAGCGTCGAGGATATCTTCATGGCGTGCCTCTCGCGCCGCCCTGTCTGGCTGCTGCCTGCGGGCAAGCTGCGCGCGCGCATCCAGCGCGGCCTCGCGCGCGTCCACGCGGAGCATCTCATCGACCGGCGGCTCGGCGCGCTCTCAGGCGGCGAGCTGCAGCGCGTATTGCTCGCGCTTGCGCTCGATCCAATGCCGGATCTCCTGCTGCTCGATGAGCCGGTGTCCGGCGTCGACCAGAACGGCCTCGAGCTTTTTTATGAGATCGTGGCGGAGCTGCGCGAGCAGGAGGACATGGCCATCATCCTCATCTCGCACGATCTCAACATGGTCGCGAAGCACGCGGATCAGGTCGTGCTGCTCGACAAGCGCGTCATCTGCTCGGGAACGCCCGAGGAGGTCTTCGCCGATCAGCGCACGAAACATATCTTCGGCGTGCTCGCGGGCGAGACGGCGTGCGAGGCCGCGGCGGAGATTCCCGGCGCCGCGCGGGAGCAGGCGGGCGCTGCGCCTGCGGCAGATGCTATGGGAAGGAGGAATGCCTGATGGAGACCATCGCGGGCCTGCTGCCGCAGCTGCTGCCCTTTGAGTGGGCCGCGCACCATTTCATGCAGAACGCGTTCCTCGCCATCCTGCTCGTGACGCCGCTTTTCGGTCTGATGAGCACGATGGTGGTCGCGAGCCGCATGGCCTTTTTCTCCGACTCGCTGGGTCACGGCGCGTTCACGGGCATCGCCATCGGCGTGCTGCTCGGCTCCGTTTCGCCGCTTTTGTCGCTTGTGCTCTTTTCCGTGGCGTTCGCAGTGTTCATTACGTATATCAAGAACAAGAGCACGGCGTCGACGGACACCGTCATCGGCGTCTTCTCCTCGACGGCCATCGCGCTTGGCCTCATGCTCATGAGCTACGGCGGCGGATTCAACAAGTTCTCCTCGTATCTCATCGGCGACATCCTCAGCGTGACGCCGGAAGATCTCTCGGCGCTCGCCGTTGTCTTCCTGCTCGTGCTCATCGCCTGGGGGGTGCTCTTCAATCAGCTCCTCGTGCTCTCCATCAACGCCTCGTTCGCGCGCAGCCGCGGCATCCGCGGCTTCTGGGTGGAGAGCGCTTTCGCCGCGCTGCTCGCCGTCGTCGTCTCCATCAGCATCCAGTGGGTGGGCATCCTCATCATCAACGCCCTGCTTGTGCTGCCCGCGGCCGCCGCGCGCAACGTCGCGCAGAATGTCAAGCAGTACCATCTCTTCTCCATGCTCACGGCGCTTTTCTCTGGCATCACGGGCCTGCTGCTTGCGTATTACTTCAACATGGCGGCGGGCGCGACGATCGTCGTCGTCTCGTCGGCGGTGTTCTTCGCGACGCTGCTGCTCGGCAGGCGGCGCTGAACTGACATATAGGAAGCGCTGATTAAATGAGGTGCTCCGGATTTATGCGGATGTGCTGTACTCTTCGGAGACAAACCGCAGGCGTAGCCGAAGCTACGCTGAGGTTTGTCGACGAAGAGAGGACAGCGCAGACGCGTGAAGACGGAGTGCCGAATGAATCAGTGATTCCTATAGAAAGTGTCGAGGAAAGGCGCGCAGTTCCCACCGTGCGTTTTGCGCGGCGGAGATGATTGAAAGGAAGGATTCCCCTTGCCATCGTTTGTCTTGGTATTCCTCGGCGGCGGCTTCGGTGCCGTCTGCCGCTATCTCGTGACGACGCAGGTTGGCGCGCGGTTCGGGACGGTGTTTCCGTTCGGCACGCTCACGGTCAATACGCTCGGCAGCTTCCTCATGGGCCTCATCATGGGCGCGCTCCTCTTCCTCGCGGAGCGCACGGGCCTCACGGCCGGTCCGCTGAAGCTCCTCCTGACCGTCGGCTTCCTCGGCGGCTTCACGACGTTCTCCTCGTTCAGTATGGAGACGATGACGCTCCTGCGCGGCAGCAGCTATTTCTACGCGGCGGCCAACGTCGCGCTGAACCTCCTCTGCGGCTTCTGCGCCGTCTGGGCGGGACTCATGCTCGCGCGGATGCTCGTGAGATGAGATGCTAGGGGGCAGGGAATGCCCTGCGGCCTGACGCTGCACGCGGAAATAGTTGAATAAGCGATACCATTCAAATGGGACACGCTCGTACTGGTTATGAGCGTGTCCCATTTTTGCAGTTACAAAAAATAAACGTGGCAGCGCCTTGCAAAATATAAGCAACCGCGGTATGATATAGCCGAAATGAATATAAAAAATATATCTAACAGCAGGCGAAATACAAAAAATATATATAGGAGATGAAACGACCTTGGATCTGAAGCAGCTGCATTATTTTATGACCATCGTCAAGGAGCAGCAGATCACGGCAGCCGCCAAGAAGCTGCACATGACACAGCCGCCGTTATCGCATCAGATGAAGCTGTTGGAAACGGAGCTCTCTGCCCAGCTCTTCAAACGCGGCTCGCAGTATATCGAGCTCACGGAGGCGGGGCGTCTGCTTGCGCGGCGCGCGCAGCAGCTTCTGGATATGGCGGATGATACCGTGCGCGAGATCGATGAGCTCAATCAGCGTCTCGAGGGAACGCTTTCCATCGGGACGATCTCCTCGTCCGGCAGCATCCTGCTCAGTCCGGGGATGCAGGCGTTTCATCGGGAATACCGCAAGGTTCATTTCGAGATTCACGATGCCAACACGTATCAGCTGATCGAGGAGCTTGAGAAGGGCATCATCGAGATCGGCATCGTGCGCACGCCGTTCCATACGAGTCCGTTCAACTGCCGGTTCCTGAATACGGAGCCCATGGCCGCCGTCATGACGGCGGATCTCGACTGGTGTCCCGAGCGGGAGGAGATCGCGGTGACGGAGCTGCACGAGCGGCCGCTCATCATCTATCGGCGCTTCCAGCAGCTGCTGCAGGAAGTCTTCGACGAGAAGCAGGTGGCGCCTGAGATATCCTGCCGCAATGACGACGCGAGGACCACTGTCCTCTGGGCCAACGCGGGCCTTGGCATCGGCATCGTGCCGCGCTCGGCGGTGGAGCTGGCTGCGCATGAGCAGCTGCGTGTCAAGACCATCGCTGAGCCGGCGCTCGAAACTCATATCGCGGCTGTCTGGCGGCGTCATACGGAGCTTTCGCGGATCGGAGAAGCATTTTTGACGGCACTTTGCGGCCCGGACGCGGCGGCAGAGGCAGACGGGAAACAGGAGGAAAATCAATGTCCGACGAGGAAATGAAATCTGTGGCAGCGAGCTGCCGCCATTTTTACTGGAAGCTGTTCCAATCGACGTTTCTCATCAGCGCGTTCACGGTGGGCGGCGGCTTCGTGATCATCCCGCTGCTGCGCGCCAAGTATGTGGACGAGTACGGCTGGCTCGATGATAAGGAGACGCTGAACCTCGTCTCCATCGCCCAGTCCATGCCCGGCGTCGTGGCGGTCAATGCCGCCATCATCCTCGGGTATCGCATGGCAGGCCTCCGTGGGGCGCTCACGGCGCTTGCGGCGACCATCCTGCCGCCGCTTGTCACGCTGTCCGTCATCTCCTGCGCCTATGACTGGTTTGCGACCAATCCCTATGTGCGCTATGCGCTCAAGGGCATGCAGTGCGGGGCCACGGCCCTGATCGTCAATGTGGCCATCGACCTCTTGCAGAAGCAGTGGCGGAAGAAGCTGCTCTGGCCGCTCGCGATCATTGTCGGCACTTTCGTGGCCAATTTCTTTTTCGGTGTCAATATCATGCTGCTCGTGGTGATCGACGGACTGCTGGGCCTGGTCTTCCTGCGCGGCGCGGCGTATGGGAAATAAGGGAGGGCGGAACGCATGATTTATCTGATCTTGTTCTGGGAGTTCGCCAAGGTCGGCATTTTCTGCGTGGGCGGCGGCTATGCTTCGATGCCGCTGATCCAGGCGGCTGTGGTGGACACGTATCATTGGATGAGCCTCGGGGAGTTCGTGGATATCTTCACCATTTCCCAGATGACGCCGGGGCCGATCGGCATCAACGCCGCCACCTTCGCCGGCATGAAGATCGCCGGCATCCCGGGCGCCGTCTGCGCCACGGTGGGCTTCTGCACGCCGTCGCTGCTCCTTGGCATCATCCTGGCGAATCTCTTTTTCCGCTATGGCGATATCGGCCCCATCCGCGGCATCCTCAACGGGCTGCGGCCTGCTGTGGTGGCCCTCATCGCTGTCGCCGGCATCAGCTTCGTGGTCCTCGCGCTCTGGAATACGGAGACGCTGCCGGAGGATCTCTCGGCCCTCGATCCGCTGGGCGTCATTATCCTGGCGCTTTCCCTCGTGGCGGTGCGCAGGAAGGCCGGCGTGATCAAGCTCCTGGCCGGCACGGGCGTGGCAGGACTCGCGCTGGGGCTCGCCCAGCAGATGCTGCGCTGAAAGCAAGACGCAGCCGGCACGCTGCCATTACGCACCGGCTGCCGCGAGCGCGGCGGAGGGGAGGTGGTTGAGAAACCACTGATTTATTCAGCGGTTCCTTGACGCGAGCGCCTATCCCCGCTATAATAGACGATATGTAAATCCGTAAATCCGATGAACCAGAGCAGTAGGCGCGATATGGCGGCAGAGAGCCGGCGGCAGGTGTGAGCCGGTGCCAGCAGCGTTGAACTCACTGGGGAGGAGCGGCGGGGAAACTCGCCGACGCGTGCAGCGTTAGCGCATGAGAGGACAGATGGCGCCTGGCTATCTGTCAAGCAGGGTGGTACCGCGAGTTTTCGTCCCTGGATGCCGTATGGCGTCCGGGGGCGTTTTATTTTGGGAGCCGCACACGAGCGGCTTCTCTGGGAGGAAAATCAATGGAACGCTACAATCCGCAGGAAATCGAAAAGAAATGGCAGAAGAAATGGGAGGAGGAGCAGGTCTACAAGACGGAGGCCGATCCCGCGCGCCCGAAGTATTACGCGCTCGAGATGTTCCCGTATCCCTCGGGCAATCTCCACATGGGTCATGTGCGCAACTACTCCATCGGCGATGTCATGGCGCGCTACAAGACGATGGAGGGCTACAACGTGCTGCATCCGATGGGCTTCGACTCGTTCGGCATGCCGGCGGAGAACGCGGCCATCAAGCACGGCGTGAAGCCCGCGGACTGGACGTACAGCAACATCGAGAACATGGAGCGCCAGCAGAAGGAGATGGGCCTTTCCTACGATTGGGAGCGCGAGGTCAAGACCTGCGATCCGTCATACTACAAGTGGACGCAGTGGCTCTTCGAGCTTTTCTACAAACGCGGCCTCGCGTACAAGAAAAAGGCGTCGGTCAACTGGTGCGATACCTGCGGCACGGTGCTCGCGAACGAGCAGGTCATCGACGGCAAGTGCTGGCGCTGCGACTCGCCCGTGGAGAAAAAGGATCTCTCGCAGTGGTTCCTGAAAATCACGGACTACGCCGACGTGCTGCTGAAGGATCTCGATAAGCTCAAGGGATGGCCGGAGCGCGTCAAGACGATGCAGGAGAACTGGATCGGCCGCAGCGAGGGCCTCGAATTCTCGCTCGACTGCCCGGCGCTCGGGACGAAGATCGCCGCCTATACGACGCGCCCCGATACGGTCTACGGCATCACGTTCCTCGCGCTCGCGGCGGAGCATCCGCTCATCGAAGCCATCTGCGAGAAGAGCGGCAAGGCCGAGGAGATCCGCGCGTTCGTCAAGCGCGTGCGCAGCACGAGCGAGATCGAGCGCACCTCGAGCGAGTCGGAGAAGGAGGGCATCAATACCGGGATCGTCTGCGTGAACCCCTTCAACGGCAAGGAGGTGCAGATCTGGATCACGAACTACGTGCTCGCGGACTACGGCACGGGCGCGGTCATCGGCGTGCCGTCGGAGGACTCGCGCGACTGGATGTTCGCGACGAAGTACGGCATCCCGAAGATCATCACGCTGCAGCCGCGCGACCATGAGCTGAAGCTCGAGGAGATGACGGAGGCCTACACGGACAAGGACGGCGTCCTCGTGAACTCCGCGGAGTTCACCGGCCTCGACATCAAGGCCGCGATGCAGGGCATCATGGACAAGGCGGAAAAAGAGGGCTTCGGCAAGCGCCGCGTGAATTTCCGCCTGCGCGACTGGCTCATCTCGCGCCAGCGCTACTGGGGCGCGCCGATCCCTGTCATCAACTGCCCGCACTGCGGTGAGGTGCTCGTGCCGGAGGAGGATCTGCCGGTGCTGCTGCCGGAGGATGTGTCGTTCGAGCAGGGCAGCCTTTCGCCGCTCGCGTCGAGCGAGCGCTTTGTGCATTGCAAGTGTCCGAAATGCGGCGCGGACGCGACGCGCGAGACGGACACGATGGATACGTTCATCTGCTCCTCGTGGTACTATCTGCGCTACACCGATCCGAAGAACGACAAGGCGCCGTTCGCGAAGGACAAGGTGAACTACTGGGCGCCGGTCGACCAGTACATCGGCGGCATCGAGCACGCCATCCTGCATCTGCTGTACTCGCGCTTCTTCACGAAGGTGCTGCACGACGCGGGGCTCGTCGATTTCGATGAGCCGTTCACGAATCTGCTCACGCAGGGCATGGTCTTAAAAGACGGCTCGAAGATGTCGAAGTCGAAGGGCAATGTTGTCTCGCCGGAGGAAATCATCGCGAAATACGGCGCCGATACCGCGCGCCTCTTCATCCTCTTCGCGGCGCCCGTTGACCGCGATCTTGAATGGAGCGACCAGGGCGTCGAGGGCGCGTACCGCTTCCTCGGCCGCGTCTGGCGCATCCTGCTGCATTTCGAGCAGGCGGTCAAGGCGGGCGAGGACGCCTATGACGTGAGCGCGCTCACGAAGGAGGAGAAAGACCTGCGCCGCGTGCTCCATACGACGATCAAGAAGGTCACGGAGGACATCCGCGACAGGTTCATGTTCAATACGGCGGTCTCCTCCGTCATGGAGCTCGTCAACGCCATCTATACGTTCCAGGACAAGGAGCTGAACGCGGGGCTCGCGCGAGAGACGGCGCGCAACCTCCTGCTCATGCTCGCGCCGTTCGCGCCGCACATCACGGAGGAGCTCTGGAGCCGCCTCTTCGCCGAGGGCAGCGTCCATCAGCAGAAATGGCCGTCCTTTGACGCCGAGGCGCTCAAGGTCGACGAGGTCGAGATCGTCTTGCAGATCAACGGCAAGGTGCGCGGCCGCATCATGCTCCCCGCAGGCGCCGATCGGGCGGCGATGGAGCAGGCGGCGAAGGAGAACGCGCGCGTGCAGGAGCTCACGGCGGGCAAGACCATCGTCAAGGTCATCTGCGTGCCGAAGAAGCTCGTGAACATCGTCGTGAAGGGCTGAGGAAAGCACGGGTTCATCAAGTAGCTGATATAGCGATATATACAGGTAATGCCATCACGGCATAAAAAATACCAGGACATCATTTGGAGGTGTCCTGGTATTTTTTATTGTTGGTATGCGGTATCGCTGCATCTGGCATGGTGTAAGATATGGCAGGAAAACAGCCGGAGGTGCGTCTTAGCAGAGCAGCAGCTCGACGCCGAAGACGATGAGGCAGCAGGCGGCGGAGACTTTGAAGAGGCTCGCGCCGTACCAGGCGAGCGCGATGCCCGCGAGGAAGGCGAGCGCGCCGGATATCGGCGTCTGCGTGGCGGAGAGGATGGCGGGGAAGGTCATGACGGCGAGCGTCACGTAGGGGACGTAGTAGAGGAAGGAGCGCAGGAAGGTGTTTTTGATCTCCCCGCGGATGAGGGTGAGCGGCACGAGGCGGATGGCGATGGTCACGGCGCTCATGACGAGCAGATAGAGATACATGGAGTCCATTAGTCGTTCGCCTCCTCATGCGTTGTCGATGCCTGCGCTGCTGCTGACGATGCGCTTGCTGCCGGCTGACTGCCTGCGGCTGTGACGTTCGCTTCTGGCGGCTGGCTGGCTGGAGCGGACGGTTCGCTGGCGTCTGTCTTCGCCGCCTCGTGGACGGGGAAGAAATAGGCGCCGCAGGCGGCGATGGCGACGGTCAGGAGGATCGTGCGCGTGCCGGAGGAGAGCTCAGAGAGCAGCGGCAGGGAAGTCGCGGCAAAGCTCAGCAGGAAGCTCGCGGCGACGAGGCCGCAGACGACGCGGCTCTCGCGGGCCGCGGGGATGATGACCCAGAGGAACATGCCGAAGAGCGCGACGGAGAGCGCGCTCACGAGGCGCAGCGAGAGGAGGTTCCCCGCGATGACGCCGAGCGCCGTGCCGACGGCCCAGCCGGGCAGCGCGACGGACATCGCGCCGTAGTTGTAGAAGGGCGCGAGGCGGCCGGGGCGCGCGATCGTGATGCCGAAGATCTCATCGGTGATGTCAAAGCCGACGAGCAGCCGGTGGTAGAGGGGCGTGCCGGGCGCGAATTTCTGGCTCACGACGCAGCTCATGAGCATATAGCGTGCGTTGGCGACGAGCGTCATGACGGCGAGCTCGAGATAGGACGCCTTGGCGGCGATGAGGGTGAACGCGGCGTACTCGCCAGCTGAGGCGTTGTTGAAGAAGCTCGCGAGGAATCCCTGGAACGGGGAGAGCCCCGCCGCCTTCGCCGCGATGCCGAGCGTGAACGAGACGACGAAGTAGCCGAGCGCGATGGGGATGCCGTCGTGGAATCCTTCGAGGAAGAGCGTGCGCCGCGAGTCGGCGTCCTTGTCGACGCGGGCGACGCCGTGCATCTCGCGGCAGTCCGGCGCGGCGGCTTCCTCCTCGTTTTCCCGCGCGGAGAGCATGGTTTCTTCTGTCATGGGCAAATCCTTTCCGTGTAGATGCGCCGCCAGCGCGGCGCGGGATCAATCCTGCGGTTTATCGTCTGCAGCGGGATCCTCGTCCTTTTCGTTTTTCGTGACGAGGATTTTGTCGATGCGCGCGCGGTCCATGTCGACGACCTCGAAGGTGAAGCCGTTCCACTCCGCCTTTTCCGCGACCTTCGGGATGTAGCCGAAATACGAGGTGAGGAAGCCGCCCATCGTCTGATAGTGGTCGTGATCCTCGTCGGGCAGCTTGTCAATGTCGAAGCGCTCCTTGAAATCGTCGATGGAGTAGAGGCCGTCGACGTACCACGAGTGGTCGTCGCGCGGCGTGATGGCGAGCGGCTCGCTCGGCGCGCTGTGCGCGGAGTCGCCGAGCACCTCGCTCATGATGTCGTCGAGCGTGATCATGCCGATGACGCCGCCGTACTCGTCGAGTACCATCGCCTCGTGGATGCCCGTTTCGCGGAATTTCTCGAGCAGGCGGAAGAGCTCCATCGAGCGCGGCACGAACATCGGCTTGCGTAGATACTGAGAGAGCTCGAGCGACTTGTGCGTGAGCGCGGCGTTCAAGAGATCCTTGGCGTAGAGGATGCCGCAGAAATCGTCGAGGTTCTCGCGTCCGACGGGGAAGATGGACTGTGCGTGCGTGCGGATGACGCGGAGGTTGTGGCGCAGGCTGTCCTCGAGGTCGAGCCAGAGCATCTGCGTGCGCGGCGTCATGAGCGCGTAAGCCGTCTGATCGCTGAGGTGGAACACGCGGTCGACCATGGCCTGTTCCGATTTCTCGAAGGTGCCGTCCTCCGTTCCCTGCTCGATGAGGTCCTTGACCTCCTCCTCCGTTACCGTGTCCTCGAATTTCGGATTGAGTCCGAGCACGAGCAGGATGAGATTGGCCGAGCGCGAGAGGAGCGTGATGAGCGGGCGCGAGAGGCGCGTGAGGCGATGGAGCGCGCGATGGTGGTTCAGCAGGACCTCCTCCGGCTTTTGCATGGCGGTCTTCTTCGGCAGGAACTCGCCGAAGAGCAGCATGATGTACGTCATGAGCACGATGGAGAGCGCGAGCGAGATCGCCGCCGCGTGCGGCAGAAAAGGCGCGAGCAGCGCACCCATGAGCGGCGCGAGCAAGGCCCCGCTCGCCGCGCCGAGCAGTACGCCCATGAGCGTGATGCCGATCTGCGCGACGGAGAGCGCGTCCTCCGGCTCCTCGAGGATCGCGAGCGCCGCGGCGGCGTCCTCGCTGCCCTCGTCGGCGAGCCGCTCGAGGCGGCTCCGGTGGCTCTCCATGAGCGCGGTCTCGATGAGTGAGAAGAAGCTGTTGAGCAAGAGCAAGACGACAATCAACACCAGCAGCAAGCCGGCCTCGGTACTACCCAAAATATGACACATCCTTTGCAAAAAAACGGAAACGACAGGAAACGCTTGCGGCATCGTGCGTCCGCAAGGTCTATATAAAACGTAGTATATCATGTTTGCCGGTAAAAATCATCCGGGGCCTGGCCGGTCGGACATTTCCAGGGCGGCGGCCGGCAGGATTTTTTCTTTTTGCGAAGAAGTAGACAAAGAGAAAGCAAAGGAAAGGAAAGAAAAGATATGAGGAAACATCTGGATGTATCGGCGTATCTCATCGTCGGCCCGGAAAATACGCTCGGGCGGCCCGTGCCGGAGATCGTCGGACAGGCTGTGGCGGCGGGCTTCACCTGCGTGCAGCTGCGCTCGAAGACGGCCACGGCGCGGGAGATGATCGCGCTCTGCCGCGAGACGGCGGCGGTGCTCGCGCGGCTCGGCCGGGCGGATGCTGTGCCGCTGCTCGTCGACGACCGTCTCGATGTCGTGCTCGCGGCGCGCGCGCGCGGTATCAAGGTCGACGGCATCCACGTCGGACAGACGGACATCCCGCCGGACATCTGCCGGAGATATCTCGGCGAGGAGGCGATCGTCGGGCTCTCGGCGCCGACGGCGACGCTCGTCGACTACGTCGCGCGCGCCGATACTGCGGACATTGATTATTTCGGTGCGGGGCCGTTCCATCTTACGGCGACGAAGCCGGATGCGGGCCACGCTGCCGACGGGCGCGTCTATACGCACGGCTGCGAGGAGCTGCGGCTGCTCCATGAGAGGAGCCCGCTGCCCGTCGTCGTCGGCGGCGGCGTCAAGGCGCGCGACCTCGCGGCGCTGCGGCAGACGGGGGTCGACGGCTTCTTCGTCGTGAGCGCCGTCGCGGGCGCAGCGGATCCCGCGGCAGCGGCAGCCGAGATGGTGCGCCTCTGGCGCGCGGGGTGAGTATGGCTGCAGCACGCGGCGGGGGGCGTGAGAGGTGCATTGTTCCCCACAGGCAGAGATGATATAATCATCTATTATCAATGGAAATTTTTTATTTGTAAGTGATCGAGGGTTCTTCCGGCAAAATCTGCGGTTTTCTGACGGATGTGACTGCGGAGGCGTGGGGACGCTTTGCGGAAAGAAACTGTGGGAAGGAACTATGGGGAATAAAATGGGAAAGAGGCTGCTGCTCGCAGGTGTGCCGGGGATCTTGGCACAGCCGCTGGCGCAGGTGTTCCAGAGGGAGCGCTGGACGGTCGCTTCCCTGGGGCCGTGCGGCGCAGCAGGCGTCGTCTCGTATGATTGCGGCGTCATGGATGCGGCGGCGCGGGATGTATTGGCTGTCCATCATATCGATGTGCTTGTCTACGGCTTGCTCGGTCAAGAGGAGCCGGTGGCGGCGCTCGCGCAGCTGCTCTCGCTCGCGAGAGTGGCCCGGGTGGGACGGGTGCTCCTGCTGAGCGGCGCGGAGGCAGTGCAGCCGCAGGCAGAAGCGTCATCTGCTGATGGGGCGCGGACGGAGAAGAGCTGCCTGCTCGCGTGCCTCGAGGCCTATGCGCTGCGCTGGAAGCAGGCGGCGGGCGTGCGGCTGACGGTGGTGCGCCTGCCGGAGCTCTACGGACACCATCTCGCGTTAGGGGAGGGCGTGCTGGGGATCTGCCTCACCGCGCTCTCCGGTGAGAGGAAGCGGCTGCCGCGCCTCGAGACGCGCGGCACGCGGTATTTTCTCTCCGCGCGGGATGCCGCGTTCGGTTTACTGCGCCTCGTGGAGCGAGATTTCGCGGGTGACGTGATGGAATTTGCCGAGCCGCAGGGTGTGACGTTCCCCATGTTTGCCGCGTCGCTGCGGGCGGCTTTGCCGCAGTCGGAGCAGCGGACGCTGGCGGAGGTTCTCACACGTCGGCAGGCGGGAGATGAGCAAGTTCTGCCTTATGCGCTGCCGGAGCTTTCCGCCGCTGCGGCGGAGCGGGAGCTCGGCTGGCGGGCGCACGCACAGTTTCCGGCGCAGCTCGGAGAGATCTGCGCGCAAGAGCTCGCGGCATGGCGGGAGGCGAGGCTGCGTCAGCAGGCAGCGGCGCGCCGTGTGCGGCGCAAGGAGCGTCTGCGCTCGCTCGTTCCCTGGCTGGAAAATATGGCGGGGGCGCTGCTCGTAGGCGCGCTCTCCGGCACGGTCTTCGCGGGGGAGCGCTGGCCTTCCTTCGTGCTCAGTTATCTCTACATCAGTGCGATGGGCCTGCTCTACGGCAAGCGTCAATCGCTGTCGGCAGTTGTGCTTTCACTGCTCGTGCTGATTACAGGTGAACTGCGTCGCGGCGCGGATCTCGTCGCGATGCTCTATGAGCCATCTCTGCTGCTCCTGATGATTTCCTATTTCTTCATCGGCGTGCTCACGGGCTATTTCGCCGACCGCGCGGCGCATGCGCGTGAGGCGGCATGGTGGCAGAAGCAGCGGCGGCGGAACGTTATGGGTTCCTGAAGCGCCTCTTTGACGAGAGCGTTGCCGTCAAGGATAAGCTCTACCGGCAGATCGTGAACGCAGATGACAGCATCGGCCGTCTCTACAGCATCGTGCGCCGCCTCGACAGCGTGGAGGAGAATGTGTTCACGCAGGCGGCGCTCGTGACCGCGGAGATTCTCGCGGTGGAGGATGTTATCGTCTATATCGTGGGGGCGGATGGCCGCTATCTGCGGCAGAAGGTCCGTCTCGGCGCGCATACGGCCGCGAAGCCGCGCTCGCTGCGCGTCGACAGCCAGCCGTTCCTCGCGACGCTGCTGCGCGAACAGAAGATCTATGTCAACCGCACGCTTGCGGATGATGTGCCGGATCTTGCGGCGCCTGTGGTCTATGAGGGCAGGACAATCGCTGTCATCGAGCTCTTCGGTATGGATTTCGACCAGTGGAGCTTCGCGCAGCAGAATCTGCTCGCGGTCACGGCGCGCCTCATCGCCGCCTCGCTCGGTCGCGCCTACGCCTGGGAGCGGGAGGCCGTCGAGCGGAAATATCTGCCGGGGACGCGCTTTCCTGCGCGCGCCGGAGTTCGACAAGGTGCTCGCGGCGATCGGACACAGGGAGAAGCTCGCGTCTGACTACCCGGCGTCTCTCGTGCCGATCCTGGGCGGGCCGCGGGACGCGGCGTCGCTCGATGCCGTGCTCTCGCGCGTGATTCGCGCGGAGGATTTTGTCGGTGAGCATGCGGGCGGTCTCTATCTGCTGTTGCCGGATGTCACGGGGGAGACGCTCGCGCTCGTGCGGCAGCGGCTCGCGCGCGCGGGCATCGAGACGGGCGAAGGAGAGGCGGTGCAGTCGTCATGATGGTAGGACTGGCTTTTCATCTCCTGCTCACGGCCGCCTATGCGCTCGCAGCAGTCCAGCGCCTGCCGCGGCTGCAGGCAGCGGCGGAGACGCTCCTGGTGCTCCTGCTGCCGTTTTTTGGCTTTGCGATCCTTGTAGTCTGGCACATCACCTGCCACCTGCTCCATACGGGAGCGCTGCCACTCTATGAGGAGGGATGGCAACGGGCGATGATTTCCCTCGAGCCGCTCGCGTATCAGGCGGATGTCGTGCCGCTCCAGGATACGTATCTGCTCGGGGATGCGCGCCTGCGGCGCAGGCTCTTCACCGACGCCATCAAGCAGGAGGTCGTGAACAACGAGGCCGTGCTCCGCCAGGCCGTGCACGATGAGGATCGCGAGATTGCCTACTACGCCGTGTCGCTGATGACGGCGCGCGCGGAGAAACTCGCAGCGGAGCTCTATGCGCTCGAGCAGCAGCTGCGGGCGGCGGGGGCGGATGACGAGCCGCTGCTCCGCCGCTATGCGGCGACGCTCGAGGCATTTCTCGCGAGCGGCAGCGGCGATGAGGTGTCGCGGTGCGAGAAGCGCGGGGCGTTGCTTTCGGCGCTCGCGGCGCTCGCTAAGGCACACCCTGAGAGCACGCTTTATTTCGAGCAGGCGCTGCGCCAGTTGCTCGCGTCTGGGGCGTACGAGCAGGCGGAGGCGGTGCTCCGAGACTATGCACGGCAGCATCCGGGGGAGGAGGGGCGTACCTATGCGAACTGCGGCTCGCGCTCGCACGGCGGCAGTCGGAGCGCATGGCGGCGGTCGTGCAGGCGCTCAAGACGCTGCCCTGCCGTCTCTCCGCTGACGCGCTCGCAGCGATTCGTTACTGGGATAGGAGGCCGGAGCATGAATAAACGAGGCGTGTATTTGATTTTCCTCGCGGTGCTGCTGCTCGGCTGTTTCTTCCAATATCTGCGCATGGACGGCTTTCTGCATCTCGGGGCACTGCGCAATTTCGCAGCCGTCGAACGGGCGAAGCAGCAGCCCTGGGCGGAGGCGGACGCAATCGCGCGGGACCGCTATCTCATCTTCTACGATCCAGAGGATGTCGCGAGTATGTTCGCGCGCCACAATATCGAACGGCTGCTCGCGCAGCAGAAGAAGGACTATGAGAGTCATCCGCTGCGCGAGGCGGTCGAGATTCCGCAGGAGACGCGCGGCGTCGTCTTCGCTACGGGGCGCGCCGGCGTCGCGGCCTCTCTCTCGGCGGCGCTTTCCTACGCGGCGGCGGGCGGCACGGTGCTCTTCACGCAGCGGCTGGAGGCGGCGGACGATACGGCGCCGCTCGCGGATGAGGCGCGCGGCGCGCTCGGGCTTACCGCCATCGGCGGCGCAGCTGATACGCCGGGCGTGCGGTTCCCTACGGACTTCCTTGTCGGCGTCCAGGGCAAGGCGTTCGACAACGGCATCTACGAGACGCAGGCCGACGCTGTCACGCTCGCGCCGGACGCCGTGGTCGATATGGAGAGCGCGGCGGGCGTGCCGCTGCTCTGGCACCATGCGTACGGCGCGGGCGAGGTCATTGCCTACAACGGCGCGGAGCGCGACGACAAGACGAACCGCGGCGTGCTCGCCGCGATGCTCGCGCACTGCGGCGAGGATGCCGTCTACCCCATGGTCGGCGTGAAGCTCTTTTTCATCGACGATTTCCCCGCGCCGACGCCCGAGGGGGATTTCTCGAAGATCTACGAGGAGACGGGGCTCTCGACGGCGGAATTCTACCGCGAGAACTGGTGGCCGTGGATGCAGGAGAACGCCAGGCGCTTCAATTTCAAGTACACGGGGCTCATCATCGAGACGTACAACGACCAGGTCAAGGGGCCGTTCCGCCCGCTCGGCGGCCGCGCCGCGCGCGACAACGTCATCGTCTACGGGCGCGAGCTGCTCAAGATGGGCGGCGAGCTCGGCCTGCACGGCTATAATCACCAGTCACTCGCGCCCGCGGGCTACGGGCAGGGCGAGCTCGAGTATGTGCCCTGGGCGAGCCAGGCGGACATGACGGAGGCGATGCAGGAGCTCGCCCGCTATGTCAGCGAGCTCTACCCGGGCTATGCGTTCCGCACCTATGTGCCACCCTCGAACATCCTGAGTCCTGAAGGGTATGCGGCTGTGCGCGAGGCATTCCCGGATGTACGGATCTTCGCGTCGCTTTACGACGGCCTGTCGCCGGAAAGCTACTACCAGGACTACGAACGCAGGGCGGACGGCACCTACGCCATTCCGCGCGTCTCGGCGGGCTACGCGCCCGACGGCTCCACGCAGTGGGCGGTGTACAGCCTCGTCAACGAGCTGGGCGTGTTCTCTCACTTCGTCCATCCGGATGAAATGTTCTACGAGGAGAGCCGCGACAAGACCTGGGCGCAGCTGCGGCAGGGCATGGAGGCGTTCCTCGGCGAGTTTGGCGCCGCCTGCCCGTGGCTCACGCCGGTGACGGCCTCGGAGAGCCTGCCGTATTTCGATGATTATTTCGCACTCGACTACCGCGTGAAGCGGACGCCCGCGTATCTGGAGCTCCACGCGTGGAACCACGCGGGCGAGGCGCGGTTCCTGCTGCGCTCCTCCCGCGTGCTCGATCACGCGGAAGGCTGCACGGCGGAGCCTGTGGCGGAGAGCGTCTACCTCGTGCGCCTGGCGGGCGAGGCGGCGCGGCTCTACTGGCGGACGGAGGGGGATGCGTGATGAGGATCTGTCTTTTGACGGAGGGCTCCTATCCCTATGTGGTCGGCGGCGTTTCCTCGTGGGTGCAGATGCTCATGGAGGGGCTGCCGGAGTATGAGTTCTTCATCTATTCCATCGGCGCGGAGGCGAAGGAGCGCGGGAACTATAAATATCGGTTCCCGGAGAATTGCAAGGGCATCCAGGAGGTTTTCCTCGATGAGATCCTGCGCCTGCCGTCAAGCGGCATGCGCACGCACGCGCTGACGGCGGAGGAGCGGGAGACGCTGCGCGCGCTCGTGCAGGGAGAGGCGCCGCTCGAGCTTCCGGGACTCGCGCGCGTCCTGCGGCGCCGGGAGTGGAAGAGCCCGCTCGATCTCTTCATGACGAGCGATTTTTTCGATGTGATCGCGCGCGTCTACCGCGAGCGGTACAGCTACCTGCCCTTTACGGATTACTCCTGGACGCTGCGCTCGATGCTGCTGCCGCTTTTCTTCCTGCTGAGCCAGCCGCTGCCGGAGGCGGATGTCTATCACAGCGTCGCGACGGGCTACTGCGGCGTACTCGGCGGCATGGCGGCGCTGCTCTACAGGAAACCGTTCATGATCACGGAGCATGGCATTTACTCGCGCGAGCGCGAGGCGGAAATCATCAAAAGCGACTGGGCGAAGGGGGATTTCAAGTCCATCTGGATCCGTTATTTCTACCATCTCGCGTAGCTCGCCTACGCGTCGGCCGACCATGTCTATACCCTCTTCGAGCACAACGCGAAGATCGAGGCGGAGCTCGGCTGCGATTCCCAAAAGATCGGCATCGTGTCGAACGGCATTCATATGGAGCGCTTCGCCGGCATCCCCGAGCTCACGGAGCACGCGGGGCCGATCGTCATCGGCGCGGTCGTGCGCGTCGTGCCCATCAAGGACAATGTGACGCTCCTGCGCGCGTTCTTCCTCGTGCACCGCGCGCTGCCGGAGACGGAGCTCTACGTGATGGGCAATATGGAGGAGGATCCGGAGTATGTCGCGCTTTGCAAGCGTACGGTAGAGACGCTCGGCATCGAGGGCGTCACGTTCACGGGCTCAATCGATGTCGCGGCCTATCTGCCGCGCATGGATGTGCTCGTGCTCTCGAGCATCAGCGAGGGGCAGCCGCTCTCGGTGCTCGAGGGCTTCGCAGTGCACCGCCCGTATGTGACGACGGATGTCGGCTGCTGCCGCGAGCTCATCTACGGCGACAGCACGGATACGCTTGGTACGGCGGGCGCGGTCGTAGCGCCGATGGACTACGAGGCGATGGCGCGAGAGATCCTGCGGCTCGCGCGCGACTACAAGCTGAGGAAAGAGATGGCGGCTGTCGGCTATGAGCGTTGCCGCCGCGGCTATACGTATGAGCATTTCATCGCGTCGTATCGGCGCATCTATGAGGAGGAAGGGCAGGTGAGGCGCTGATGGCAGGCGTTGGCTTCGAGCTCAAGAAGCTTTTCCGCGCACGCACGGCAGTGGGGCATGTCAAGGCGTACGCATACGCGTCCGTGGTCACGACGGGGCCGTTCCTGCTCATGACTGGCATGGTGCTCGCCGTGCAGCTGCTCTTTTTCCTGCACGGCGTGGCGGTGGCGGACGCGATGCTCTTCGTGGCGTCGGTCGCCTATGTGTTCGTCTTCTCACAGATCCTTTCGAACGGCTTCACGATGGTGCTCACGCGCTATCTCGCGGACTGCCTCTCCGTCGGGCATTACCGGGATGTGACGGCGTCGCTCTTCGGCATGGGCGCGCTGCTCACGCTGCTCGGGAGTGCGGTGGCTGCGGTGTTTTTCGCCGCGTCGCCGCTCGGCTTTGCGGAGGCCGGGCTCACGTATGTCTTTTTCCTCGAGCTCCTGCTCGTCTGGACGCAGAGCATCTATCTCACGGCCATCAAGAAATTCCAGCGTCTGCTCACGGGCTTTGCCGCGAGCGTCTCCTTGAGCGTCGCGCTCTGCGCGGGACTGCTCGCGGCGGGATGGCCCGCGCCGGTACGCGCCGCGCTGCTCTCTATGGATGTCGGCATGGGCCTGCTCGTCTGCCTCTTTTTCGTGCATATCGCGCAGTACTTCGGCCTGCCGCGGGACGGGCAGCATTTCGCGTTCTTACCGTATTTCGAGCGCCACTGGCGGCTTTTCTTCTCAGCGGTTTTCTACACGATGGGGATCTTCCTGCCGAATTTCCTCGTCTGGCTGGGGCCGTGGGGCGTGACGGTGGCGGGGACGTACCGCTGCGCGCCGGGGTATGACGCGGTGACGTTTTTCGCGTTCCTCTCGATCCTGCCGCTCATGGTGCTCTTCGTCGTGGCGGCGGAGACGCGGTTCTATGAGAAATACGCGGCGTATTTCGACGCGATCACGCGGCGGGGGAACCTGCGCGAGATCCAGGACGCGCGGCGGGAGCTCGTCTATACGCTCTGGTTCGAGCTGCGGCAGGTCGTCGAGTTCCAGTTCGTATTCACGCTGGTCTTTCTTGCGCTCGGCGGTTACATCCTCTCCCTGGCGGGGGTGGACTACCATTTCGTGAGCCTCTATGATGTGCTGCTCTTCGCAGTGTTTTTTACGGGGATTTTGCAGCTGCTCGTCGTGCTGCTCACGTATTTCGATATCCAGAAGTTCGTCCTGCGTACAGCGGCGGTCTTTCTCGCGGCCGACGCGGTTTTCGGCGTGCTGGGATTCCTGCTCTTGGGAACGGCTGGCTATGGATTTACGTTTTTCCTGGCCGCGGGGCTGGGACTGGCGGCGGGGTGGCGGTATCTGTCACAGTTTGCGCGGCGCATCGATTATTATGTTTATTGTGCGCAGCCGGTTTTTTACCGGCCGCCGCAGGGTGTGCTGACGCGGCTGACGCGTTGGCTCTACGGCGCGCGCTATGTCGATCTTGAGAGGGGGCAGGAGCCATGAGGATGACGCGGCGGAGGGCGCGGCAGCGCCGCGCTGCTCCTCTCCGTCTCCGGCGCCTGCCTGATGCGCGCGGCGCTCGCGGCGGCTGCTGCGCATGAGGTGATGCATGAGATGACCGGGGAGGTGCAGGCGCTGCGCGACGCGCGAACGCAGCTCGTTGATTATCATGCGGCGCAGCGCAACCTGCGCGAGGCGAGAAAGGGCGTGCAGGCGGCGCAGGCCGGAAAGAAAGAGGCGGCGCAGGCGCTTGCAGACGCGCGGCAAAACCTCGCTGCGAGCCGCGAGGCGCTCAGGGAAGCGCAGCAGGCGGTGGCTGACTGGAGGCACTGCGGTCGGACGCGGCGGCGATGCAGCGGGATCGGGAGGCGGCTGTCGCCGCGGCCTGTGAGGCGGTCGGCTATGAGCAGCGGCGCCTTGAGGAGGCTCAGCGCCTCGCGGAGGAGGCGCTCGCAGCGATGCCGGACCGCATGGAGGAGGTCGAGAGCTCTTACCGGGGCTGGCTCGATGCGCTCGCCGCGTCGCTCGACGCGTCGGAGGCGGCGCTCAGCGATGCGGCGAGCGCGGCGGCCGACCGCGCGCAAGGCCGCGCGGCAGGCTATGTGAGCATGACGGTGCCGCGCAGGGAGCTCGACGTGCTGCCGCAGGAGCCGCTCACGGGAGAAAACAGCCGTTCCGTCGCGCAGCTCGCGGCTGTGCGCAATTTCTTCATCCTGCTCAATCCCGGCCGTTTTGAGAGCCGCGCGGCCTATCTTGCGGCTCTGCGCGCTTCACCGGCCGATCTGCTCATCATCGATCTCTATTACGGTGCAGCGCCGCTCACGCGACGGGAGGTCGCGCGCCTTCAGGAAAAACCGCAGGGCGGCCGCAGGCTCGTGCTCGCTTATTTGAGCGTCGGCGAGGCCGCCGACTATCGTCCTTACTGGCAGAAACACTGGGCGGCAAAACGCCCCGATTGGCTCGCGCAGCCGAATCCCGCGTGGCCGGACAGCTATCGCGTGAAATATTGGTCGCGCCCCTGGCGGCGCATCCTCTACGGCAGCGCGGACGCCTATCTCGATGAGATCATCGATGCCGGTTTCGACGGCGCGTTCCTCGATGTCATGGATGCCTGGCAGACATTCCAGTGAGAGCGGCATTCTTGCCAAGGCGGGAGGGGGATGATAAAATAAAAAAGCTACGAATGAATCAGTGGTTTCTTAGGAATCACATCGAGAAAGCTGGGATATTTGTTTGAATAGAAACTATAGGACGTCCAAGGCTCGCTGGCGACGCTGGCTGCTGCCGGCGGTCAGCTGTCTCCTCGTGCTCTCGCTGACAGCGGGAGAGGCTGCGGCGGCGCTCGCAGATGACATCATCCGCAAGGCGCCGCAGAATACACCGAAGGTGGAGGGCCTCGTGCTCTCGCCGGATGATGCGCTGCCGCGCGTGACGGCGCGCAGCGCTGTCGTCATGGAGGCGCGCACGGGGCGGGTGCTCTACGAGCGGAATATGAACGAGCGGCGCTTCCCCGCGAGCACGACGAAGATCATGACGCTCATCATCGCGCTCGAGCGAGGAAATCTCGACGATGTCGTGACGGTGAGCGCGCACGCGGCGGGCACGGAGGGGTCGACCATCTGGCTCGCGCCCGGCGACAAGATCACGCTGCGGGAACTGCTCTATGGCATGATGCTGCACTCGGGCAACGACGCGACGGTCGCGGTGGCCGAGCACATCGCTGGCTCCGTCGACGCATTCGCCCGGCTCATGACGGCGAAGGCGAAGGAACTCGGCGCGACGGATACGCATTTCGTCAACGCGAACGGCCTGCCGGATGACGCGCACTACACGACGGCGCACGACATGGCGCTCATCGCCTCGTACGGCTATTCGCTGCCGGGATTCGAGGAGATCGTGAGCACGAAGGAGATCACGTTCCCTTGGGTGAAGGATGAGACGCACCGCTTGCGCAACGAGAACCAGATGCTCTGGCTCTATGAGGGCGGCAACGGCGTCAAGACCGGCTACACGGAGGCGGCGGGGCGCTGCCTCGTGTCCGCGGCGAAGCGGGACGGCATCCAGCTCGTCGCCGTCGTGCTCGACAGCAACTGGATGTGGAATGACTCCATCCTGCTGCTCGACTATGGATTCCGTCAGATCGATACGGTGACAGTCGTCAAGGCGGGGACGAAGGTCGGCAGCTGCGCGGTCTCCGGCAGCGGCGTGCGGCGCATCGAGGCGCAGGCCGCGGAGAGCATCGTGCTGCCTGTCGTCGACGGCAAGTCAGGCTATACGCAGGAGGTGTCGCTGCCCAAGGCGGTCAAGGCGCCCATCCAGGCGGGCGACACGGTCGGAACGCTGCATATATATTATGAAGGAAAAGAGGTGGCGGCGACGGATCTCGTCGCGGCTGCGCCCGCGCCGCGCCGCTCCTTTTTCCTGACGGTCTGGCATGGGCTTCGCCAGTTACTGGGGATGTGAGGGAGAACGATGCAGGAACGATTGCAGAAGATTTTGGCGCAGGCGGGCGTCGCGTCCCGCCGCAACGCGGAGAAGCTGATTCTCGCCGGGCGTGTGGCTGTGGACGGGACATGCGTGCGCGAGCTCGGGATGAAGTTTGACGCGGCGAAGGTGAAGATCACGGTGGATGGCAAGCCGCTCGCGGCGCGCGAGCGGCATGTCTATTTCCTGCTCAACAAGCCGAAGGGCTACCTCTCGACGGCAAAGGATGAGCGCGGCCGCCGCACGGTACTTGACCTGCTCCCGGAGGTCAAAGAGCGCATCTATCCCGTGGGACGCCTCGACAACAACACGGAGGGCCTGCTGCTCCTGACGAATGACGGGACGCTGATGAACGGCCTGCTGCATCCGCGCTATCAGGTGGAGAAAACCTACATCGCGCGCGTCGCGCCGCCGCCGTCCGAAGCCGCGCTCATCGCGCTCACAGAGGGCGTCGAGCTCTCAGACGGCAGGACGGCCCCGGCGCTCGTGCGCGTCATCGAGCGCGATCCGGCGCAGGCGCGCGTCGAGATCACGATCCATGAGGGGCGCAACCGCCAGGTGCGCCGCATGTTCGAGGCGGTCGGCTCGGATGTGCGCGCGCTGAAGCGCGTCGCGTTCGCACGCCTCACGCTCGCGGGCGTCAGGCGCGGCGCGCACCGGCCGCTCACGGCCGCGGAGGTTGCGCAGCTCTATGAACTCGCGGGGGTGGAGCGATGAAGGACGTCCTCGTCGTCGGCGCCGGCCCCGCCGGCATGATGGCCGCGATCACAGCGGCGGAGAACGGCGCGCAGGTCACGCTGCTCGAGAAGATGCAGCGCGTCGGACGCAAGATGCTCATCACGGGCAAGGGGCGCTGCAACCTCACGAACGCCGCGCCTGTTCCGGAGCTCATCCGGCAGTTCAAGGGGAACGGAGCGTTCCTCAACAGCGCTTTTGCCGCCTTTGACAACGAGGATGTCATGCGCTTCTTCGAGCAGCAGGGCGTGCCGGTCAAGGTGGAGCGCGGCGGGCGCGTATTCCCCGTGAGCGACAAGGCGGCGGACTGCGTCGAGGCGATGCTCGCGCGCCTGCACGAGCTCGGCGTCGCCGTGCGCACGGGCGAGGCGGTGGCCGCGGTGCTCACGCGCGAGGGACGCGCGGCGGGCGTGCGCACGGCGGCAGGCGAGGAGATCGCGGCGGATGCCGTCATCCTCGCGGTCGGCGGCGCGTCGTATCCGGGGACGGGCTCGACAGGCGACGGCTATGAGATCGCGCGGCAGCTCGGCCACACGGTCACGCGCATTCTGCCCTCGCTCGTGCCGCTCGAGACGGAGGAGCACTGGCCCCGGGACGTGCAGGGTCTCTCTCTGCGCAATGTGCGGGTGAAGCTCCTCATAGATGGCAGGGAGCGGCAGGAGATGTTCGGCGAGATGATGTTCACGCATTTCGGCGTCACGGGGCCCATTATCCTCTCGCTGAGCCGCACGGCGGCGCAGGCGCTCGCGGACGGCGCGTTTGTCGAGCTCGAAATCGACCTCAAGCCCGCGCTCACGCCGGAAAAGCTCGCGGCGCGCATCCTGCGCGATTTCGAGAAATATCAGCGCAAGCAGGTCAAGAACGCGCTCGTCGACCTGCTGCCGCACCGGCTGATTCCCGTGCTCATCGACGCCGCGTATCTCGACGGAGAGAAGTTCGTGCATCAGGTGACGCAGGAGGAACGCCATCGCCTCGCCGAGGCGCTCAAGCACCTCGTGCTCACGGTCGCGCGCACGCGTCCGCTCGCGGAGGCCATCGTGACGGCGGGCGGTGTCTGCGTGAAGGAGATCGATCCGCGGACAATGGAGTCGCGCCTCGTGCCGCGGCTCTATTTCGCGGGAGAGCTCGTCGATGTCGACGCGTTCACGGGCGGCTACAACCTGCAGGCAGCGTTCTCGATGGGTGTAGCGGCAGGCAGCTACAGCGTATGGAACGACGATTAGGGGGTATCTCATGGAACAGGTAGAAACGAAGGAAATCCGGCCGCTTCGCCACGGCGTCAAAGGGCGGCTCCATATCCCGGGAGATAAATCCATCTCCCATCGCAGCGTGATGTTCTCAGCGCTCGGCAGCACGCCAGTGCACATCACGAACTTCCTCCACGCGGCGGACTGCCTCTCGACCGTCGCCTGCATGCGCGCGCTCGGCGCGACCGTCGAGGAACTCGGCGCGACGGAGCTCGTCGTGACGGGCAACGGCTTGCATGGCCTCAGGGAACCGGCGTGCGTGCTCGACGCGGGCAATTCCGGCACGACGCTGCGCCTGCTCCTCGGCCTGCTCGCGCCGCAGCCGTTCCTCGCGACGTTTACAGGCGACGCGTCGCTCTCGCGGCGCCCGATGGGCCGCGTCGTGAAGCCGCTCAGCGCGATGGGCGCGAAGATCGTCGGCCGCGCGCAGAACACGCTGCTGCCGCTCACGGTGCTCGCCCCGGACGGGAAGCTCCACGGCAGGCGCTATGAGAGCCCCGTCGCGAGCGCGCAGGTAAAATCCGCCCTCCTGCTCGCCGGCATGTTCGCGGACGGCGCGACGACGGTCGTCGAGCCCGTGACCTCGCGCGACCATACGGAGCGCATGCTCGAGGCGTTCGGCGTGGCGACGGAGAAAGAGGGGACGGCCGTGACGATCCGCCCCGTGGCGGAGGTGCAGGCGCCGGCCGCCATCGAGGTGCCGGGCGACATCAGCTCGGCGGCCTACTGGCTCGTGCTCGCCTCCCTCGTGCCGGGGAGTCAGATTGTGCTCGAGAACGTCGGCGTCAACGAGACGCGCACGGGCATCCTCGATGTGCTCGCGGCGATGGGGGCTGACATCGTGCGCACGAACGAGCGCGTGAGCGGCGGTGAGGCGGCGGCGGATCTCGTCGTGACGGCGGCGAAGCTGCATGGCACGACGTTCGGCAAGGACATCATGCCGCGCCTCATCGACGAGATTCCCGTCATCGCCGTCGCGGCGCTCTTCGCTGAGGGCGATACGGTCATCACGGGTGCGGGCGAGCTGCGCGTGAAGGAGACCGATCGCCTGCAGGCCATCGCGGATACGTTCTCGGCGCTCGCGCCTGGAAGCGTCGAGGCGGGCGCGGACAGCCTCGTGATCCACGGCGGCACGCAGCTCCAGCGCGCCGCTGTCCCAAGTTACGACGACCACCGCATGGCGATGTCGCTCGCGATTCTCGGCGCGGCCGGAGCGGGCGTCATCATCGAGCGGCCGGACTGCGTGCGCATCTCGTATCCGGAGTTCTACGATACGCTCGCGGGCTTTGGCGGAGAATGATTGCTGGGCGGCGGCTCATGGACGAAAAAGAAAAGGAGGACATTTCCTTGAAGAAACTAGTTGTTGCCATCGACGGCCCCGCGGGCGCGGGCAAGAGCACGGTCGCGAAACTCGCGGCCAAGGCGCTCGGCTATACCTATATCGATACGGGCGCGATGTATCGCGCCGTCGCCTGGAAGGCACTGCAGCAGAAGGCGCCGGTGACGGACGCATTGATTCTCTCCGTCGTGAAGGATATCGATGTGCGGCTCTCCTACCATGACGGTGTCACGCATGTCTTTGTCAACGGCGAGGAGGCGACGGACTACATCCGCACGCCGGAGGTCAGCCGCATCGTCTCGCAGGTCGCGGCCCTCGGCCCCGTGCGTGAGAAGATGGTCGAGCTGCAGCGGGCGATGGCGGAGGAGGGCGGCGTGCTCATGGATGGGCGCGACATCGGGACGCATGTGCTGCCGCAGGCCGATGTGAAAATCTTCCTCACGGCCTCCATCGAGGAGCGCGCGCAGCGCCGCTACCGCGAGATGCGCGAAAAGGGCTACGACGTCGAGCTCGCGAAGCTCCAGGAGGACATCGCCGCGCGCGACAAGGCGGACAGTGAGCGCGCCATCTCCCCGCTCGTGCAGGCGGCGGATGCCGTGCTGCTCGATACGACGGGACTTTCCATCGAGCAGGTCGTTGAGAAGATTCTCGGAATGTGCAGGTGATCGTATGCTCTATGCCATGCTCAAGATCATATTCCAGCTGCTGTTCCGCATCGTCTTCCGAGCGCGCGTCATCGGCGCGGAGAACCTGCCGCAGCAGGGGGCGGTCATCCTCGCGGCCAATCACATGAGCAATTGGGATCCGCCGTTTCTCGCGTGCTTCATGCGCCGCCATGTCGCCTACATGGCGAAAGAGGAACTCTTCGAGCATCCCGTTTTCGGCGCTGCCATCCGCGCCTGCCACGCGTTCCCCGTGAAGCGCGGCGCAGCGGACCGCGCGGCCATCAAGACGGCGGTCGAAGTCCTGAAACTCGGCCATTGCCTCGGCCTCTTCCCCGAGGGCACGCGCAGCCGTACGGGCAAGATGCGCAAGGCGGAGGCGGGCGTCGGCCTCATCGCCGCGTTCACCGGCGCGCCCGTCGTGCCCGCGGCCATCCTCGGCACGGACAAGATTTTCGCGAACGGCGGCCTGCTGCCGCGGCTCACAGTCATCGTCGGCAGGCCCAGAACGTTTACAGGCGACCGCCGCAAGAAAGAGGAGCTCGCCGCTTTCTCGCAGGGAATCCTCGATGAAATCGCCCGTATGAAGGAGAACGTGCAGTAGGAAGTCTAGGTGTGAATGCCTGCGGTGATCGGAGAAACCGCCTGCCTCACGTGAAAAAAATTTCCTGCTGAAGTGAAATCACTCTATACAAGATTCCCTGAAAATGCTATACTAACACTTAGATTGCATTATTGGTGTGCAAAATCATACCGATTTGCAACAAAACATACGGGTGGTTGATAGTTTGGAAGTCATTCTGGCAGACTATCTGGGTTTCTGCTATGGCGTCAAGCGCGCCATCAAGATTGCCCGGGAGAATGCTGCTCCCGATGGCTCCGCCTGCACGCTCGGTCCGATCATCCATAATCCGCAGATGGTGGAGCGCCTGAAAGAGGAGGGCGTTGGCGCCATCGATCGTCTTGACGATTTGAAGCGGGGGAAGGTCATCATCCGTTCTCACGGCGTTGGTCCGGAGGCATATGAGAGGGCTGAGGCGATGGGCCTTGAGTGTGTCGACGCGACATGTCCGCATGTCAAGAAGGCGCAGCTCTCAGCGAAGGAGCTTGCGGAGGAGGGGCGTTTCGTCGTCATCGTTGGCGAGAAGGAACATCCCGAGGTGCATAGCATCGTGCAGTGGGCGGGCGGCAATGTCGCTGTCATCGAGACGGTGGCAGAGGCAGCGTCTCTCCCTAACGCCTCAAGGCTCGGCATCATCTCGCAGACGACGTTCTCAGGCGAACGTTTCCAGGAGATTGTGAGTGCTCTGCTTGACAAGTCGCGCGACATCCGCGTCATGCGGACCATCTGCACGGCGACGGATCAAAGGCAGCGCGCTGCGCGCGAGCTGGCGTCGAAAGTGGATGTCATGCTCGTGATCGGCGGCAAGAACAGTGCGAATACGACGCGCCTCGCGCAGCTCTGCGCGAAAATATGTCGTACCTACCACATCGAGACGGCTGAGGAGCTTCGGCCCGCGTGGTTTGACAACATTGAAAAAATTGGTATTACAGCTGGTGCTTCTACACCAGACTGGATTATCAAGGAGGTATATAAAAAGTGTCAGAGGATATGAAAACCCTTTTAGAGGAAGAAGAGAAGAACAGCCCGGAGATTCGGGAGCACGAGGTAGTAAAAGGCAAGGTCGTTCTTGTCAACAAGAGCGAAGCTTTTATTGATATCGGCTACAAGCAGGAGATTCCCGTTCCGAAAAAAGAGCTGGCTTATCCGGAGCCTGATTCCGCAGAGGATGTCGTCAAGGTCGGCGACGAGATCGATGTCTACATCGTCTCCCTCGGCGGCGAAAATGGCGGCCTCCTTTCCAAGGTCAAGGCAGATCGCATGGCTGCGTGGAAGGATATGGAAGGCGTGAAAGAGCGCGGCGAAACGGTCGAGGCGAAGATCCAGCAGGTCGTCAAGGGCGGCCTCGTTGCCTCCGTCAACGGTCTGCGCGGCTTCATCCCCGCGTCCCAGATGGAACTTCATTTCGTGAAGGATCTCTCCATCTACGTCGGTCAGACGGTCGAGGCTCTGCCCATCGAGATCGATGTGCGCAAGCAGCGTCTCGTGCTCTCCCGCCGTCAGCTCCTCGAGGCTGAGCGCGAGAAGAAGCAGGAAGAGGTTTTCGCGACGCTCGAGGCTGGCCAGACGGTGCACGGCACGGTCAAGCGCCTTGTGGACTACGGCGCGTTCATCGACATCGGCGGTGTGGATGGTCTCGCTCATATCTCTGACCTCGCATGGCATCGCGTGAGCAAGCCGAGCGACGTGCTCCACGTCGGTCAGGAGCTCGATGTCTATGTGAAGAACGTCGATAAGGAAGCAAAGCGCATCTCGCTCTCCGTCAAGGACACGATGCGCGATCCGTGGCTCGACAAGGCGGAGAAGTACGCTGAGGGCGACCACATCGAAGGCAAGGTCATCAAACTGACGGATTTCGGTGCTTTCATGGAGATCGAGCCGCACTTCGACGGTCTCATTCCGATGGGTGAACTTGCGGATCATCGCATCGAGCGTGCGGACGAGGCCGTGCATGTCGGCGACATCGTCAAGGTCAAGGTTCTGCGCATCGACATGAAGCGCAAGCGCATCTCGCTCTCCATCACGAAGGCGAAACGCGACGGCGACAACGCCATCTACAAGCGTTACATGGAAGAGCAGGATGACGCGCCGACGACGATCGGCGACGAGGTTCAGGACTGAGCCAGTATCCGGCAATCTTATAGGAGTTTTTGAGGAGTGATGATTTCATCACTCCTCTTTCCATGCTATGATAGTAGACAGAAAAGCGGCTGCACTGACAGCTGCGGGGAATATATGAGCAGATGAGGAGCAGGTATGAACAAAGGGGAAATCATCCGCGTCGCAGCGGGCAGTCTCGCAGAGGAACTCGGACTCGTGCCGGGAGACAAGATTCTCTCGGTTAATGGGAAGCAACTGCGCGACATCATTGACCTGAGTTTCGCGTTCGCGGAGGAGGAGATTGATTTGCTTGTCGAGCATGCAGACGGCGAGCAGGAGATGATCTCCTTCGACAAGGACATCGATGAGGAGCTTGGCGCGGAGTTCGCGGCCGCGGTCTTTGACGGCATCCGCCGCTGTGCGAACAACTGTTATTTCTGCTTTGTGAACATGGTCGCGCCGCACATGCGCTCATCGCTGCACATCAAGGATGACGACTATCGTCTGTCGTTCCTCTACGGCAATTTCGTGACGCTCTCGAACATGGGCGAAGCGGATTTCCGGCGTATCGAGCAGCTGCATCTCTCGCCGCTCTACGTGTCCGTGCAGTGCATGAACCCTGAGCTGCGCGCGCAGATGCTGCGCTGCAAACGAGCGGCGCTCATCAACGAGCAGCTCGACCGCCTCGAGGCAGCGGGCGCAGACTACCATACGCAGGTCGTGCTCTGCGCGGGCCTCAACGACGGCGAGGAGCTCGAGCGCACGATTCGCGAGCTCGTCGCGCGGCGGCCGCATGTACTCTCGCTCGCTGTCGTTCCCGTCGGCGTGACGAAGTTCCGCATGGATCCGTATCCGCTCAAGCAGTTCGATGCAGCGGGCGCGGCGGCGGTCATCGACATGGCGGAACGGTGGCAGAAGAGACTCAGGGAGGAGACGGGGCGGACGTTCCTCTACCTTGGAGATGAGTTCTATTTCCTTGCTGGTCGCGAGGTGCCGCCGACGGAGATGTACGATGGGTTCCCGCAGCTCGATAACGGCATCGGACTCACGCGCAGCTTCCTCAAGGATTTCGAGGAGACGCAGGCGGCGTCGTCGTATGATGCTCCCGTCTACCTCGATGTTGTCACGGGGACGTCGGTCGCGCCGGTGCTAGAGAGACTCGCGCAGTCCGTACGACAGACGAACCTCCATGTGCGTATCGTGTCGGTTCCCAATGAATATTTCGGTACGACCGTCAATGTTTCGGGCCTGCTCACGGGACAGGACATCGTGCGCGCGCTGCGCGCGCTGCCGGGGCCGCGCACGGGCATTCTGATTCCGGAGCCGGCGCTGCGTGCTGGCGAGGATATCTTCCTCGATGATATGACGCTTGCTGAACTGCGCGCTGCGTTCCCCGAGGCGCGCGTCGAGCCCGTGCAGGGCGGCAGCGACTACCGCCGCGCGCTCGCGGACTGGACGCATTACCACAAGGCGCGGGCGGGGGAGACCGCCTACATGTGGCAGAGCAATGCCGCTTACACGAAGTCGGCGGCAGGAACGGAATAGAATCAGCTATCAGGAAAGAAGCAATCGGAAAGAAGGGGTCAGTATGAGTAAACCAATCGTCGCCATCGTCGGTCGGCCGAATGTCGGTAAATCGACGCTTTTCAACCAGATCGGCAAGCAGCGCGTCTCCATCGTCGACGATATGCCGGGGGTCACGCGCGACCGCATCTATCTCGACGCGGAGTGGCTCGGCCATGCGTTCACGATGATCGACACGGGCGGCATCGAGCTCGATGAGAGCGACCATATCCTGAAATCCATGCGCCAGCAGGCACAGATCGCGATGGAGGAGGCGGATGTCATCCTCTTCGTCGTCGATGGGCGCGCGGGGCTCACGACGGCGGATGAGGAGGTCGGGCATCTCCTGCGTTCGACGAAGAAACCTGTCGTCCTTGCCGTGAACAAGGTCGACAGTCCCGAGCGCGAGATGGACATGTATGAGTTCTACAGCCTCGGACTCGGCGATCCCATCGGTATTTCCGCGTCGAACGCGCGCAATCTCGGCGATCTGCTCGACGCCGTCGTCGCCGCGTTCCCGGAGGAGACGGGTGACGACAAGGAGCCGGACGAGATCAGCATCGCCGTCATCGGTCGGCCGAACGTCGGCAAGTCCTCCATCGTCAACGCCATCCTCGGCGAGCAGCGCGTCATCGTCAGCGACGTGCCGGGCACGACGCGCGACGCCATCGACACGCATTTCATCGAGGACGGTACGAAGTTCATGCTCATCGATACGGCGGGCATGCGCCGGCGCGGCAAGATCGACGAGCCGGTCGAGCGGTACAGCGTCATGCGCTCTCTGCGCGCCATCGACCGCGCGGATGTCGTGCTCATGATGATCAATGCCGCCGAAGGCATCACGGAGCAGGACAAGAAGATCGCCGGTTATGCGCACGAGTCGGGGCGCGGCGTCGTCATCGTCGTGAACAAGTGGGACATCTTCCCGGAGAAGGACGATAAGTCGACGCTGCGCTTCACGGATGAGCTGCGCGACAAGCTCGGCTTTCTCCAGTACGCGCCCGTCCTCTACACCTCGGCGCTCACGGGCCAGCGCGTGCACCGCGTGACGGAGCTCGTGAAGTATGTCGCGGAGCAGCAGTCCATGCGCATCAAGACGAGCGTCCTCAATGAGCTCATCCGCGATGCCGTCTCCGTGAACCCGCCGCCGATGCACCGCGGCCGCCAGCTCAAGATCCTCTTCATGACGCAGGCGGATGTGAAGCCGCCGCGGTTCATCCTCTTCGTCAACGATCCCGAGCTCATGCATTTTTCCTATCTGCGTTTCATCGAGAACCGCCTGCGTGAGCAGTTCGGCTTCGAGGGTACGCCGCTCGTGCTTATCGTGCGCAAGCGCGGCGAAGAAGAGGAGGCGTGAGATCATGACACTCCTCGTTTTGCTGCTGAGCTATCTCCTCGGCTCCATTCCGAACGGCCTCTGGCTCTGCCGCGCGCTCTGGCATGTAGACCTGCGGCAGCACGGCAGCCACAACATCGGCGCGACGAACGCCTGGCGCACGCTCGGCAAGGGCCCCGGCTTCCTCGTATTCTTCCTCGACATGCTCAAGGGGCTGCTCGCCGTCTGGCTCGGCGAGATGCTCGTCGGCACGCCGCTCGTCATGATCTTCTGCGGCGTCCTCGCCATCGTCGGACACTCGCTTTCGCTCTTCCTGTGCTTTCACGGCGGCAAGGGCGTCGCGACGGGGCTCGGCGTGATCCTCATGCTCATGCCGAAGGTGACGGGGATCGTCTTCCTCGTCTGGCTGCTCCTCGTGCTCGCCACGCGCTACGTATCGCTCGGTTCGATCGTCGCGGCGGCGCTCGTGCCCGTGCTCGCGCTCGTATTCGGCTACCCAGCGCTCTACGTCGTGTTCGGCGTGCTCGCGGCCGCGCTCATCATCGTGCGCCATCGCAGCAACATCACGCGCCTGCTCAATGGAACGGAAAATCGGATCTCCGCGGGACATTTGTAACATTTTTGACGCGTCTCTCAGCTTTTGTGGACGTTTTTTGAAAACAAGGTAGCTTTCGCGGACAGATGATGGTATAATATCTCACAGACACGAACAAAAATGCTTAAGAAGAGTACAGACCAGGGCATGCGGCGCGTTGTCGCATGCCCTCTTTTTGGAGGAGAATGTATGGAAAACGAACAGAATGGATTCTTTCTCGTGAAAGAGGAGATCCTGCCGGAGGCAATCAAGAAGACCATCCGCGTCAAAGAAATGCTCAAGCGCGGCGACGCGCGCACCATCAACGAGGCCGTGGAGAAGATGGATCTCTCGCGCAGCGCCTACTATAAATACAAGGACTACGTGTTCCCGTTCTATGAGGCGAGCAAGAATAAGATTGTCACGCTCACGTTCCTGCTCGAGCACAAGAAGGGTGTGCTCTCGAGCGTGCTCAACACGATTTCCGCGGATTCCGGCAGCGTGCTGACCATCAACCAGGGCATCCCCCTGCAGGGCGTCGCGAACGCGACGGTCTCGATCGAGACGGCGCAGCTCTCTGTCGACCTCGAGGCGCTGCTCGACAAGCTCCGCATGGTCGACGGCGTGAAACGTCTCGAAGTACTCGGCCAGGCATGAGGGACGAAAGGGAGGTGTGTCGATGATGAAGGAAGCAATCAAGATCGGTCTTTTGGGCTCCGGCACGGTCGGATCTGGTGTCGTTCGCGTGCTGAGAGAAAACATGGAAGAGATCACCGCGCGCGTCGGCACACGCCTCGTGCTCGCCAAGGTGCTCGTGCGCGATGTGAAGAAGCCGCGTCCCTATCTTGAGGGCGTCGAGCTTACGGATCGCGTCGAGGACATCCTTGAGGATGACGAGATCTCCATCGTCGTCGAGGTCATGGGCGGTATCAAGCCCGCGAAGGACTACATGCTGCGCGCGCTCGCCGCGGGCAAGAATGTCGTGACGGCGAATAAGGATGTCGTGGCGCAGTATGGCCACGAGCTCTTCGATATGGCGGAGGCGCACGACGCCGATTTCCGCTTCGAGGCGAGCGTCGGCGGCGGCATCCCCATCATCATGCCGCTCAAGCAGTGCCTGACGGCGAACCGCATCACGGAGATCATGGGCATTGTGAACGGTACGACGAACTATATGCTCACGAAGATGAGCGAGTGCGGCGCGAGCTATGACGACGTGCTCAAGGAAGCGCAGGAAAAGGGCTATGCGGAGGCGAATCCCTCGGCGGATGTCGACGGCCTGGACGCCGCGCGCAAGGCGGCCATCCTTTCTTCCATCGCATTCAACACGCGCATCAGCCTCGACGATGTCTCGGTGGAGGGCATCACGAAGATCACGCCGGATGATATCGCCTACGCGAAGAACCTAGGCTACGTCGTGAAGCTGCTCGCCATCGGCAAGGAGACGGACGAGGGCATCAACGTGCGCGTGCATCCGGTGTTCCTGCCGGAGGAGCATCCGCTCGCGTCGGTCAATGGCGTATTCAACGCGATTTTCGTGCGCGGCAACGCCGTGGGCGAAGCGATGTTCTATGGCCCGGGCGCGGGATCGCTGCCGACGGCCTCGGCGGTGGTCGCCGACATCATCGATGTCGCACGCGATATCGTGAACCATTCGTTCGGGCGCGTGAACTGCACCTGCTACCGCAAGAAGGTGCTCTGCCCCATCGAGAAGACGCGGTCGAGCTACTATGTGCGCCTGCTTGTCGAGGACAAGCCGGGCGTGCTCGGCGCGATCGCGACGGCGTTCGGCAACGCGGACGTGAGCCTGCAGTCCGTCATCCAGACACAGCGCGATAAGAAAGAGCATGCGGAGATCGTCGCGATCACGCACTGTGTCCCGCATGCGAATATCCTTACGGCGCTCGACGTGCTCAACGCACTGCCGGTCGTGAGCGAGGTCCGCAATCTCATCCGCGTGGAAAATGACCGGGGGTAATCAAATGGGAGAACGCAGCATCACGGTCCGGGTGCCGGGGACGAGCGCCAATCTCGGCGCTGGTTTCGATACGCTCGGGCTGGCCTGCAATATTTATAACGAGCTGGATCTCACGCTCCGGGAGGAGCCGGGCCTCGAGTTCCTCGTCGAGGGCGAGGGGGCGGGGCGCATCCCGGAGGATGCGCGCAACATCGTCTGGCGCTCCATCCGCCTGCTGCTCGAGCGCGCGAAGCGCGGCGAGGAGTTCCGCGGCGCGCGGATCCACATGAAGAATCATGTGCCGCTTTCCCGCGGCCTCGGCTCGAGCGCCGCGGCCATCGTGGCCGGTCTCAAGGCGGCGAATGTCATCATCGGCAACAAGTACAACCGCCGCGAGCTCCTGCAGATGGCGACGGAGATCGAGGGACATCCTGACAATGTGGCCCCGGCGATCTTCGGCGGCTTCACGGTGAGCACGACGAAAGGGCATCATGTCGAGAGCTTCTCGTTCCTGCCAAAGCTCCGCCTGCGCTTCGTCGTCGCGGTGCCGGATTTCTATCTGCCGACGAAGAAGGCGCGCGAGGTCCTGCCGGAGACGGTGCCGATGGCGGATGCGATTTTCAACATCGGACGCGCCTCGATGCTCGTCGCCGCGCTCATGAAGGGCAGCGAGCATTTCCTCAAGCGCTCATTTGACGATGCGCTGCATCAGCCGTACCGTGCGGCGCTGATTCCCGGCATGTTCGACGTGTTCCGTGCGGCGCGTGCGGCAGGGGCGCTCGGCACGGTGCTGAGCGGTGCAGGGCCGTGCCTCATCGCGTTCACGCTCGAGCGCGCTGGCAAGGAGGAGGCCATCGGTGCGGCGATGCGCGAGGTCTTCCATCGACATGGCGTCGAGGCGGAGATCAAGCAGCTCGCGCTCGATACGCGCGGCGCGCATATCGTGAACCACGCGGAGCATGTCTGACGTGTTTTCTGGAGGAGAGACTGTCCCTGGCGGGGCAGTCTTTTTTATGGAACTGGATGCGGGCGAAGCACGCGCCGCAGGATTTCATGGCGCAGGTCTTTGCGCCGCAGGGAGGGAATCGAGATGGAGGAAGCAGCATTCGTCGCGGCGCTACGCGGGGGCGGCGCGCGCGTCTTCGTCGTGGGCGGCTGGGTGCGCGACCGTCTGCGCGGTGCAGCGGCCGCGGACAAGGATTATGTCGTGAGCGGCATCGGCGAGGCGGCATTCTGCGCGCTCTTTCCTGACGCGCAGCGCGTCGGCCGCTCGTTTCCCGTCTACCTGGTGACGGTGGACGGGAAACGAGCGGAGGTGGCGTTCGCGCGGCGGGAGCGCAAGACAGGGCCGGGCTATCGCGGTTTTGCCGTCGCGTTCTCGCCTGAGGTCACGATCGAGGAGGATCTCTATCGCAGGGACACGACGATGAACAGCATCGCGCTCGAGCTGCCCGAGAGGCGGCTCATCGACCTCTATGGCGGGCGGGAAGACATCGCGCGCGGCCGCGTGCGGGCGGTTTCCTCCCATTTCGTCGAGGATCCCGTGCGCGCGCTGCGCGCGGCGCGGCAGGCGGCGCTCTTCGGCTATGAGATCACGGAGGAGACGCTCGCCTATATGCGCGCCTGCCGCGCGGAGCTCGCGCGCGAGCCGGGCGAGCGCATCTTCGCCGAGCTGCGCCGCGCGCTCGGCGCGGTGCAGCCGTCCGCTTTTTTCCGCTGGCTCGCGCGCGCGGGCGTGCTCGATGTGACGTTCCCGGAGCTTGCAGCGCTCATCGGCAAGACGCAGCCGCAGGCATTCCATCCTGAGGGAGATGCGTTCGAACACACCATGCTCGTGCTCGACCGCGTGGCGGCGGAGACAGGTGATGTGCGCGCGCGTTTCACGGCGCTCGCGCATGATATCGGCAAAGGGCGGACGCCGCAGGCGATGCTGCCGCACCACTACGGCCATGAGGTGCGCGGCCTCGACGTGCTCGCAGACTGGAACCGTCGCATGACGCTGCCGCGGGACTGGCGCGCAGCGGCGGCTTTCGTCATCCGCGAGCACATGCGCGCGCCGCGCCTCGCAAAGGCGGGGAAGATTGTCAGGCTCCTGCTGGCAGCGGTCAAGGTGCCGCTGCCTTTCTCCGCGTTCCTCGCCGTGCTGCGGGCGGATCACGGCGACCTGCCCGTGTATCTCGTGCATGGCGAGGAGATAGCGGCGGAGCTTCTGCGCATCTCCGGTCATGTGGCGCCGCCGGAGCTTGTCGGGGAGGAAATCGCGGATTGGCTGCTCGCGCAGCGCGTGCGGCGGCTGCGGGCGTTGCTGCAGCAGAAAAAGTGATGATCGTATCTCAGTGCGTGTCGTTTGTTGTCTGATTTGTAAAATTGGTACAAATTGATTTGAAGTGTTTACTTTTTATTCTTCAGCGGTTATAATGAGAAATGTAGAGATATTTCTGACAAATTCGAACACATCACGGAGGCGGATACTATGGGGCTCATGATACCGTACAAAGGAAAGCGACCGAAGGTCGACCCGTCTGTTTTCATTGCGCCGACGGCTTGCGTTGCCGGCAATGTGACAATCGGCCGCGATTCGAGCATTTGGTTCGGCGCGGTTGTGCGCGGTGATTTCCAACCAATTCAGATCGGACGTTGCACGAATATACAGGATAATGCTACAATTCATGTGATGGGGGATTGTCCTCTTTCCATCGGCAGTCACGTCATCATCGGCCACAACGCCGTCATCCACAGCCGCACCATCGGCTCCAATACGCTCATCGGCATGGGGGCCATCCTGCTTGGCTATACGGAGATCGGTGACAACTGCATCATTGGCGCGGGATCGCTCATCACGCAGCACAAGAAGATCCCCGATAACTCGATCGTCTACGGCAATCCGGCCAAGATCATCCGCGCGCTGCGCGACGACGAGATCGAGGCGCTGCGGGAGTCCGCGCTTGCGCATGCCGAACTGGCACGAGCCTATAAGGCGGAAGTGCTCTGAGGCAATGATAAGCCATATCAAAGGAGAAGATTCATTCATGGAAAAAACGCTTGTACTCATCAAACCGGATGCTTTTGCCAATCATCACACGGGAGATATCATCCAGCGTTATGAGCAGGAAGGGTTGCGCATCGTTGCGCTCAAGATGCTGCGTATGGACGACCGCCTGGCCTCCATCCACTATGCGGAGCACATCGGCCGCCCGTATTACGAGGGCCTGCGCACGTTCATGACGTCCGGTCCGCTCGTCGCGATGGTGCTCGAGGGCGAGGACGCGATCCGCCGCGTGCGCGCGCTCAACGGCAAGACGAATCCCGCGGAAGCGGCTGAGGGGACGATCCGCAAGGCGTACGCTTTGGATGGGCGCCGCAATGCCGTCCACGCGTCCGACAGTCCGGAGAGTGCGGCGCGTGAGATTTCGATCTTCTTCAATCAGACGGAGATTTACGACGGCTGACAGGAGGATTTATGAGCATTTACACGAAGACGGGGGATGGCGGTGAGACGGGCCTCTATACGGGGGAACGCGTGAGGAAATCCTCGCTGCGCGTCGCGGTCTACGGCACGGTTGACGAGCTCGACTCCGTCCTGGGGCTTGCGCGTGCGTTCGTCGCGAAGGCGGAGGTAAGAGAGCGCGTGCTGGCGCTGCAGAAAAAGCTGCCTGCGCTCATGGCAGACCTCGCGAGCCGCGCGCAGGAGGCCATGATCGCCGAGGCGGATGTCGCGGCGCTCGAGCAGGCGATGGATGAGGTTGAGGGGCGGCTGCCGCCGCTCATCTCGTTCCTCGTGCCGGGCGATACACAGGGCGGCGCGGCGCTCGATCACGCGCGCACGGTCACGCGCCGTGCGGAGCGCCTCTTCTGTCGTCTGGCAGAGGAGGAGGAAGTACATGATACGGACAGGCGGTATCTGAACCGCCTGTCGGATTACTGTTTTCTGCTCATGCGCCTCGAGGAGCAGTAGGCGCGGCTGAGAGGAGTGACGCTGCATCTTGTGTGAGAAATGCACAGGAGGGCAGCGTTTTTTCATAGGGGGCTTTGGAATCCACGAAGTGCCCAGGTAGGTGCATCGAAGTGACTGGGAGGGAGATTTATGAAAGAGTATACGACAGCGCATCTGCGCAATGTGGCGGTGCTCGGCCACGGCAACAGCGGCAAGACAAGCTTGCTCGATGCCTGCCTCTATCATACGGGAACGGCGAAGCGCTGCGGCAGCGTCGACGAGGGGACGAGTCTGCTCGACGTGCTGCCGGAGGAAAAGGCGCGCCATCTCACGATCGAGATGAAGCTCGCGGCCTGCGAGTGGGGCGAGGAGAAGCTGAACCTGCTCGATACGCCGGGCTATCCTGACTTTTTCGGCGAGGCGGTGTCCGCCGTCGCGGCGGCGGACGCCGCGCTGCTTGTGCTCTCCGCGCCTGCCGGCATCGAGGTAGAGACGGAGAAGCTCTGGCAGCTCGCGCGCGGCGAGGATCTCCCCTGCGCGTTCTTCCTCAACAAGATGGACCGCGAGCACGTGGACTTCGCGGCTGTCGTCGATGAGCTGCGCGTGCGTTTCGGCGCGGGCGTCGTGCCCGTGCAGCTGCCCATCGGCCAGGAGGCCGCGTTCCAGGGCGTCGTCGACCTCCTCGCGATGCATGGCAAGGTCGTGCCGCACGACGAGGATGACTGCGTCGTGACGGAGATCCCGGAATATCTCGCCGCAGATGTCGAGGCGGCGCGCCAGACCCTCATCGAGGCGGTCGCGGACTATGACAACGCGCTCATGGAAAAATACCTCGAGGGCGAGCCCATCGAGGAGGCGGAGGTAGCGGAGGCGCTCGTCCAGGGCGTCCGTGACGGCAAAATCTTCCCGGTTTTCTGCGGCTCGGCGAAGGCGGATATCGGCGTGAAAAAGCTCCTCGGCGGCATCGCGGCCTATCTGCCGGCGCCCGCGGCTACGGTGCTCGGCACGGAGCCAGGGACGGGAGAGCTCGTGGAGCGCGGCATCTCTGAGGCATTCTCCGCCCAGGCGTTCAAGACGGTCACCGATCCCCAGAGCGGGCGGCAGACGTATCTGCGCATAGAGACGGGGACGCTGCGCGGCGATACGACGGTGCTCGATGTGACGACGGGGCGCGCGGAGCGCATCGGCAGTCTTAGCACCCTGCGCGGCAGGCAGGCGCATACCGTGACACTTGCGCACGCGGGCGACATCGTCGTGACCGCGAAGCTCGCCGCTGTCCGCACAGGCGATACGCTCGCGGCGAAGAATGCTCCGATCCTCTATGAGCTGCCGGACTTCCCCGCACCGATGCTCGAGATGGCCGTCGTGACGGAGAAAAAGGAGGAGGCGGACAAGGTGCTCGCAGCTTTAGCGAAAGAGCAGGAGCAGCAGCAAACGCTCGCTGTGCGCCGCGAGGAAGCGCTGCAGCAGACCGTAGTGGCGGCGCTCGGGGAGATGCAGCTCACCGTGCTCGCGGAGCAGCTCGCGCGCAAATACCATGTGGAGCTGAAGCTCAGCCGCCCGCGCGTGGCCTATCGCGAGACCATCCGCAAGGCGGCGCAGGCCGAGGGGAAATTCAAGAAGCAGAGCGGCGGGCATGGGCAGTTCGGTCATGTCGTGCTGGAAGTACAGCCGCAGGAGGCGGGCGCGGGCAACGCATTCAGCGAGTCGATCTTCGGCGGCAGCGTGCCGCGCCAGTACATCCCGGCCGTCGAGAAGGGCGCGGCGGAGACGCTCGCGGGCGGCATCCTCGCGGGCTTCCCCGTCGTCGATGTCGCCGTCCGGCTCACGGATGGCTCCTATCATCCCGTCGATTCCTCTGAGGCGGCATTCAAGGCGGCGACGGCCATCGCGCTGCGCCGGGCCGTCCTCGCGGCAGATCCCGTACTCCTCGAGCCGCTCGACGAGATCGCGGTCATGACGCCCGAGTACTATCTCGGCGACGTCATCGGCAGGCTCAACGGCAAGCGCGCCCGCATCCTCGGCACGGAGATGAGCGGCAAGGATACGACTGTCCTGCATGCCGTCGTGCCGGAGGCGGAGCTCTACGGCTACGCGACAGAGCTTCGCTCTCAGACACAGGGACGCGGTACCTTCATGCGCTCGTTCCTGCGCTATGAGGAGGTGCCGGAGCGGCAGGCACGCGAGCTCCTTGGGGAAAGGTAAGCACCGCGGGCCATAGACAGCGGCAGTGTCTTTCCCGCGTTACCAGCGCAGATGCCCATGTCGTCATGCAGATAGTTTATTTGCGCCATGCGTCTTTTTAGAGGGACACTTTGTCTTGACCTCGCGGAATATCTATTATATGATGAAGATACATCATACCATAGGGGGAATATTCATCATGATGGCATTGAATTTTCAGGCTGCCAAGCATAAAAAGATGTTGATGGAACGCACGAAGAACTGCACGGTGCGCCTCGGCGACGTGAGCGCGCAGTTCCCGGAGAACTCCATTGTCTGGATCACGACGGGCAAGAAAGGCGAGCCGAAGCATAAGCTCTATACGGCGTTTCTCGACAAAGTGCGTGTGAAGACGATGGGAACGCTCACGTCGGCAGACCTCGGGCATCAGAATCCGGAAATCAATTCTGTCGATGAGCTCGTAGAGGATTTCGAGAAGATTTACAAGCGCCGCATCCTCAAGGAAGATACGGTCACGGTCATCTATTTCTCCGAGGTACACGAAGATTTGTGATGCGCCTGTTCTGATAGGAGACTTTCAGACGCGGTTTCTTTGAATCGTACTGCATGCATACGAGTTTCGGAACCACTGATACATATGGCATGTTGTCTTTGCGCAATGCGCATGACGGGGCCGTATGTATCGGTGGTTTTTTGCTGGACGATGTAGCAAGTGACAGATGGCGGAGGAAGACATTTGTGTGCGCGTCGCTGATATGTTTCCTTGCTTTTTTTCAGGCGTTTTGCTAAACTAAAGGAGAAAACAGCATACGATTCCACTAGGGGAGCTTTTTATGGTATGAGCTTTGGCGCGGATGCAGTCGCAGCGCGCTGGCTGATGCCGTAGGGGCGCGCGCACGATGGACATGCATGGTGCGCGGCGCTTGCTGAGAGGCCCGCGGGCCGACCCTTGGAACCTGTCGGGGTAATACCTGCGTAGGGAAGTGGCACACGTTTGACGTCAGACGGGGGTTACCACCGTCTGGCGATTTTTATTTTTAGGAGGTCTTTCCATGGCAACGCAAATGCAGCTGGCCCGCGAGGGCAAGGTCACGGACGCGATGAAGCGCGTGGCGGAGGAAGAGCGCATCCCGGCGGAGACGATCCGGGAGCGTGTGGCGAGAGGCAGCATCGCCATCTGCGCGAATGTCAATCACGAGAATCTCACGCCGCGCGGCGTGGGCGAGGGACTGCGGACGAAGGTGAACGCAAACATCGGCACGTCGAGCACGTTCCCCGATATCGAGCCGGAGCTCAAGAAGCTCGATGAGGCGGTGAGATGCGGCGCGGATGCTGTCATGGATCTCTCGACGGGGAACAATATCGATCTTTCGCGCAAGCGCATCATCGAGCATTCGCCCATCATGGTCGGCACGGTGCCGCTCTATCAAGCGACGGTGCGTTCCATCAAGGAGCATGGCGCGGTCGTAGAGATGACGGATGATGACCTCCTGGAGACAATCGAGGCGCAGGCAAAGGATGGCGCGGATTTCATGACGCTCCATTGCGGCGTCACGCGCGCGGCCATCGAGCACATGCGCGCGCAGGGGCGCGTCATGGACATCGTGAGCCGTGGCGGCTCGTTCATCGCGGGCTGGATGCTCCACAATGAGCAGGAGAATCCGCTTTATGAGCGCTACGATGATATTCTCGATATCTGCGAGAAATACGATGTGACAATCAGTCTCGGCGACGGCATGCGTCCCGGCTGCACGGCGGACGCGACGGATCGCGCGCAGCTCACGGAGCTCATCACCCTCGGGGATCTTGTCGACCGCGCCTGGAAGCGCGGCGTGCAGGTCATGGTCGAGGGGCCGGGCCATGTGCCGTATGACCAGATCGCGGCGAATATGAAGCTTGAGAAGCGCCTCTGCCGCAACGCGCCCTTCTATGTGCTCGGTCCGCTAGTGACGGATATTGCGCCGGGCTATGACCATATCACGTCGGCCATCGGCGGCACGCTCGCCGCTGTCTCGGGCGCGGATTTCCTCTGCTATGTGACGCCTGCGGAGCATCTCGCGCTGCCGGATATCAACGATGTGCATACGGGCGTCATCACGGCGCGCATCGCCGCGCACGCGGCGGATCTCGTCAAGGGCGTGCCGGGCGCGCGGGAATGGGATCTCAAGATGGCGCAGGCGCGCAAGGAGCTCGACTGGCAGGCGCAGCTCGACCTCGCCATCGACCCGGAGCTCGCGCGCGAGAAGCGCGGCGCGCGCAACCCGCAGGACGAGGGCGCTTGCTCGATGTGCGGCGATTACTGCGCCGTCGAGATCATCCACAAGTATTTCGACAAGCGCGAATGCCCCTGCAATGACTGAGGGAGCATGTTCCTGTTTTCAGCGGTTTGTTTTCTGAAAAAAATTTCTGCGGCGAGAGGATTTTCTGATTTTATCGCGAATACTCTTAGTGAAAGAACAAAGAAGGACGTGCGAGCGGAGTTCCTTCGCTTTGCGCGTTTGTATAAGTGGTATCGTGAGGAGGTTGGCATCATGGGAAGAATCAATAAAATCCTCGTTCCGGTCGATGGATCGGTGAACGGCTGCAAGGCGACGGATGAGGCAATCTTCTTTGCTGAGAAGTGCAAGGCGGATCTCGATTTCGTCTATGTGGCGAGCAACATCAACAAGGATATCCCGAGCCACATCGTCTTTGACCGTATCTGGGAGAAGCTGCCGGATGATCTCAAGGCGTCGAAGCATGTCGAGACGGGCAACATCCCGAAGGCCATCCTGCGCGTCGCGGCGCAGGAGCACAGCGACATGATCATCATGGGCAGCCGCGGCCTCGGCCTGTTCAAGGGAGCGCTGATCGGCTCCGTGAGCCAGAAGGTCGTCGAGGAGTCGCCGATTCCGGTCATGGTCATCAAGTGACAAGACGCGTACGTAAAGGAACCACTGATTAATTCAGCACTCCGTCTTCACGCGTCTGCATTGTCCTCTCGTCGTCGACAATCCTCAGCGTAGCTTCGGCTACGCCTGCGGTTTGTCTCCTAGAGAGATGCAGCGCATTCGCGTAAATCCGGAGCACTTCATTTAATCAGCGGTTCCTAAAAGGCGCGCCGGGCAGTATGCCTGGCGCGCCTTTCGCGTGCGCTATTCTTTTTTGCGGAGGTTCAGCCAGCGGGAGCGCTTGAGCTTCTCACGCTGCACGGTGCGGTCGTGGTAGATGTCCTCGATGACGAGCTTGCAGATGACGATGAACGGTACGGCGAGGAACATGCCGGCGGGGCCGAGCAGCTCGCCGCCTAGGATGATGCCGAGGATGATGGCGATGGGATGGAGGTTGAGCGTCCTGCCGATGAGCGTCGGATAGACGAGGTTGTGGTTCACCTGCGTGAGCACGAGGTAGAAGCCGATGGTCTGCAGCGCGAGGAACGGCGAGACCGTCGCCGTGAGAATCGTGCCGAACGCGGAGGCGACGGTCGGACCGAGCACGGGGATGAACTCGCAGACGCCGGAGACGACGGCGAAGACAGAGGCGTAGGGCAGGCCGCGCATCGTGAAGTAGAGGAAGACGATGGTGGCTGTGATGCAGCAGATGATGAGCTGGCTCACGATGTAGGCGCGCAGCGCCTTGAGAATCTCATTGAAGAGGTGCAGCACGCGGCTGTAATCGCGCCGCGGGAACCGTGTGGCGAGGTACGTCTTGATCGTCTCGCCGTCCTTGAGCAGGTAGAATGTCACGAAGAGGATGATGACGAAATCGATGGCCTTGCTGAAGAGGGAGATGAAGACGGCAAGCGAGCCCTTGAGCGCGTCGACGCTCGCATCCTTGAGCTCGAGCCAGAGATTGTCGAGCTCGTCCTGCAGGATGGGGGAGTTTTTGAAAAGAGGCAGTTCCTGTACTTTTTCCGAGATCTCAGGGAAGTCCGTCACGAAGCGCGTGAAGGTCGGCAGGATGGAGCTCGAGACGAGCGTGAGGAGCGCGAAGAGCAGGAGCAGGAGCACGAGCAGGGAGAGGCTCGCGGCGACGCCGCGCGGCAGATGCGCGGCCAGGCGCTCGACGAGCGGCGAGAGCAGCAGCTGTAGGAGGAGGGAGATGAAGACGATGAAGGCGAGCTGCGGCAGGTACCAGAAGGTCGACAGGAGTACCGTGAAGGTGATGGCGAGCAGGATGGAGGTGCGGTAAGGTCGTAGTGTCATGAGGAATGGAACGCTCCTTTCGTTGCAAGATATGACCATATGATAGCATAGGCGGTGAACTGAGGTCTCTGGATTTGCGCTGCCCAGATCCCACAGCCGCCCCCTTGCAGGAAAATATCCCCTGCTTGCAGAATAGAGAAAAAGCGGCGCAGGAGAGGATGCGGCCATCTGCGGCAGTCTCTCCTGGCAGGCTGTGCATCAGATGGAGGGAGTATGCTATGATTGTGGAAGCAGAGCTTCGCGGCGGCGTCATCTACGGCGACCGCGCGAATGGAGAGTATGTCTATATGCCGGCGAGCGAGGTCGGCGCCGTGCCGCCTGTCTGTGTCTATGAGACGGACGCAGGGCGAGAGGATGTCGATATGGGCGAGGCGTTGCGCCTCATCCGCGTGCGCAGCCTGAAGCCGACGCGGCACCCGCGGCTCGGCGAGAGCTCGCTTTGATCCTTGCCGCGTACCTGTCGGCGTTGATGGCGGCGGGCGGCGTATCACGAGGATGCGCGAGGCGGTCAGAGCGTCGGCAGCAGCCAGCCGAAGACGCGCACGAGAAGGGAGCCGGCGCTCATGCCCGCGTCCACCTTTTCCGCCGCGAGATCGACGGAGCCGACGGGCTGGCCGTCGTAGTTTAGCAGGAGCCTGCCGACAATCTGGCCCTCCTTTGTAGGGGCGGCGATGATCTTCGGCAGGTCGTAGGTTATGGTGTAGTGGCTGGCCTCCTCGCCGCCGATGAGCGGGTAGTTCACATCCTCTACGGGATGCACGGCGACGGTCGCCTGCTTGCCGCCGCGCACCCAGACGGACTTCTTCAGGCGATCACGCGAGATGCCGCGCCGGAGCTTCGTCTGGGCAAAGCCGTAATCGAGCAGCTTGCGCGCGTCCGTGAAGCGCGCCTCGGGCGACTCCGCCTGCATGACGATGGCGATGAGCTCGAGGCCGCCTTGCTGCGCAGAGGCGGCGAGGCAGCCGCCTGCCGCGCTCGTCCAGCCGGTTTTGATGCCGTTCATACCGTCATAGCGGCCGAGCAATTCGTTCGTATTCTCGACCATGCGCACTTTGCCCGCCGGCAGCGTCCAGCGCACAGGCGCCTTGGCCGTATCGACGATGTCGCGGAACGCGCGCTCCGTCATGGCGTGGCGCGCGAGCTTCGCCATATCGCGCGCCGTCGAGTAGTGGTCGGGATGCGTGAGGCCGTTCGGGTTGGCGAAATGCGTATCCGTCATGCCGAGGCGCGCGGCCTCATCGTTCATCTGCGCGACGAAATGGTCGACGGAGCCAGCGGAGGCCTCAGCGAGGGCGACGGCGGCGCCGTTGTCTGAGACGAGCATCATGCCGCGGATGAGCTCGTCCGCGGAGAACACATCGCCCGCCGCCTCCTCGAGCGTCGCGTCCTCCGTCTGCGCGGCGCGCGGCGAGATGACGACGTCCTGGTGGCGGCCGAGCGTAGCGAGCGCGAGCAGGCAGGTCATCATCTTCGTCATGCTCGCGGGGTAATGGCGCTCGTCCGCGTTTTTCTCGTAGATCACGCGTCCCGTCGAAGCCTCGACGACGATGGCGGCAGAGGCGGAGATCATCGGTGCGTCATCGATCTCCGCCGCGGCGGCGGGAAGGCATGGGAAAGCCTGCCCGAGAAAGAACAGGCAGGCGGTCAAGACTCTCAGTATGTGCAGAATGTGCAAGGGAAAACCTCATTTCAAGCAAAGGTGGATTTCGGGAAGCAAAGATGCGTTAGAGCAGCATCTTCACGATGTCCTGGCGGCTGACGATGCCGATGAGATGGCCTTCATCGTCGAGCACGGGCACGCGCTTGATGTGGCGGTCGCGCATGAGCCTTGCCACATCGCTTACGTCGTCGTAGGCCTTGGCGGTCACGACCGTCTTCGTCATGAGCTGCTCGGCCGTGTTCGCGGCCATGCGCGCGAAGGCCTCCTGGTACTCCTTAAGACCGCTGTAATAGATGACGGCGCCGAGGATGCAGAGCTCCGCCGGCGGCTCCGGCAGGATCTCCTTGCTCATGAGGTCGCCCTCGCTGATGATGCCGACGAGCTTCCCCACGTCATCGACGACTGGCAGACCGGAAATCTTGTGGCTCACGAGCAGCTCCGCCACCTCGCGCACCGTCGTCTGCGGCCGCACGGTTAAAACATCCTTCGTCATGATTTCCTGGACTTGCATGGTAAACACCTCCACGTTTTTTCTTTCTCTATTATACCGCGAAAGCAGCTGTCCGACAATGCAGGCGCTGGGCCGAAGATGGAAGGAAGCTGGAGCAATGCCGAATGCATCAGCGATTCTCCAGCGCGCAGATTTCGGAAAATCGTAGGAGAGACCTTGTAAATCAAAGAAAATGATTTAGAATAGAAGAAAAGAATGGGATGAGTTTCTGGGAGGGATCCGGTATGTCTTTCAAGAAAAGAAAACAACAGATCGCGGCGGCACTGTCCGCCTGCGCCGTGCTGTTTGCCGGCTCGTTTGCGTACGCGCCTATGCCGGTGGCGAACGCGGGGCTGTTTAGCACGGGCGATGTAGTCGGTGCGCTGCTCGGCGGCGCGGCCTACTCGGCGCAGCTCAACAAGCAGATCAAGTATTACAATAACACGGAGGAAGGTCGGCAGGAACTTCTGCAGCAGATCAAGGATCAGTACGGCGTCAATGAAGACTATGCGCTCAACGCGCGTCTCGATGGCATCATGTCGAACCTCACAAGCGCGATTGCTTCTGTCGACCCTACCATCTACGACAAGCCGTATCTTTATTTCATCAACAATGAAAAGTCCTTCAACGCGTTCTGCACGCTCGGACACGATATGAGCGTGAATACGGGACTCTTTGATGTGCTCACGAACGACGATGAGATCGCTGTCGTGCTCGGCCACGAGATGGGACATGGACAGAAGGATCATCCAGCCATCGGCGCGAAGCGCTCCATCGGCCCAGCAGTGCTCGCGGCAGCGACGGGCGGCTCGATTCTCGGCAATCTCGCGGCGAACGCTTGGAACAACCAGGGCATCACGAAGCCGCAGGAAAAGGAGGCGGATGCGCTTGCGTTCGAGTACATCACGCATTCCAACTATAATCCCGGCGCGACGGCAGCCATCTGGCAGCGCGTCATTGACAAGAGCAACGGCTCGAAGACACCAGAGATTTTTTATTGGGCGTATGGCGGCAGCGACCATCCATCGGATACCTCCCGCCGCGATACAGCCGCGGAAAAGCTCGAGGCGTACAGCGGGAAGCATGTCTCCATCGACAAGGATGAGGGCGTTGTAAAGGTCAACAAGCAGGAGTTCGTGAAGCCGGCGGCTGCGGGGGACATGTCGGCGAAGGAGCGCGCGTATTTCGTCATGGGAAACCTCGCGGCGGCATATCATAATGGACATAACAAGGAGGCTGCGACCGTGGAGGGGCAGACGGTCAAGCTCGGCGCGCAGCCCATCATGACCTGTGTCGATGGTGATGAGTCACCGGAGGTTTTGGCTGAGCGGCTCAACAAGATCAAATGAGCTCCGTCCTGAGAGACGCGGCTGTCTCAGCCGCGTCCCGCTGCAAAGTGACAAAAACTGGGAGGACTGACCGAGGCTATGGTACGGGAAATCGTGAGGGATACGGCGCTGCTGCGCCAGCCGTCGCTGCCCGCGACGCGCAAAGACGGGAAGGCGGCGGATGACCTGCTCGCTACGCTCAAGGCCCATGCGGCGGACTGCGTCGGCATGGCGGCCAATATGATCGGCATCACGAAGCGCATCGTCGCGGTGCGGACGGGGCAGGCGTATTTGCTGTTGTTGAATCCTGTCATCACGGCGCGCTCGCCGGAGACGTATCTGGCGGAGGAGGGCTGTCTGTCCCTCGATGGCGTGCGCCCTGTCAGGCGGCATGCGTGGATCGAGGTGACGTATTGCGATCGGAAGTTCAAGCGGAAGCAGCAGCGGTTTACCGGCCTTGCGGCGCAGATCGTACAGCATGAGATGGATCATCTGGAGGGAATTTTGATTTGATGGAAATGGATGGGCAGCGGCAGGCACACGGGGAAATGGCAGACGGCTGCGGCTGCGGACATGCGCACGCTCCGCATACGGCGGAGGAATGGCACCGCCTCGCGCGGCAGAGGCGGACGCTCGAGGAGATGAAGGCGGGCGCGCAGCGGCTGCAGGCGCTGCACGACAAGATCGACGCGGCGCTCGCGCAGGTCACGCGGGAGAATATCGGCCAGCTCCTCACGCAGAAAAAGACGCTGCGCGAGCTGAAGTCGGAGGCAGCGGCGCTCTTTTCGCGCGGTCTGGAACATCCGATGCTGCGCGTGATGGAGCAGGCGGAACAGGAATACATCGGGCGCATCGAGCAGATCCTGCACGAGGCGCAGCTTTTGAAGCGGGCGGGCCGCGGCAGCGTGACGCCGGAGGTGCTGCGCAATCTCGCGCAGGGCGTCGCGGCCGCGCAGCGGGGCGATGCGCAGCCTCCTGCGTGAGTGCGTTACGGAGGGCGCGTTGACACGCTTGCTATAATGGAAAACAATAAGGGAAGCGCTGGGGGGCAGCGCTTCCTAACATAACGTCATGCCTTGGCTTGATGCGCCGCCGCGTTTGCGTCTCGTGCGCTGTAGCGGCATGACGTCGGCGTCATTTCTGGATGCCGGGAACAGGGGGCGACATATCATCGAATTCAAGGAACTTGGCAAAGAGGATAAGCCGGTGCTCGACCGGTTCTTCCGTGCCAGATATTACGAAAACAGTCATCTGAATTTCACGAATCTCTTCATGTGGCGCACGCCGTACCATATCCGCTGGGCGGTGGAGGACGATGTGCTCTACATGGTGAACGAATGGGAGGGAAAGCTCTCGGCGCTGCAGCCGTTCGGCCCGGAGGAAAAGTGGCGCGAGGGCGTGGAGAAGTTCCTCGCCTACTTCCGCGCGCAGGGGCAGACGCTTTCCTTCATGGGACTCGAGAAGGATTTCGCTCAGTTCCTCGCGTCGTATGAGGGCGCGTCGTTCGCTGTGACGGACGACCGCGATAACGCGGACTATGTCTATCTCGCGGAGAAGCTCATCACGCTCTCGGGGCGGAAACTCCACTCGAAGAAGAACCATCTCAATGCGTTCCACAAGCTCTACCCGCAGGCGGAATATCTGCCCATCACGCGGGAGCTCATCCCGGCCTGCCGCAAGGAGCTCGAGAGCTGGTACCAGCTGCGCGCGGCGGAGCTTGATGCGGATCCCTTCATCGGCTATGAGCGCGCCGCCATCCATGAGATTTTCGACAATTACGAGGATTTCGCGCTCAAGGGCGGAGTCATCCGCATCGACGGGCGCGTCGTCGCGTTCACCTTCGGCGAGCAGCTCAACCGCGACACGGCCGTCATCCATGTGGAAAAGGCGGATCCCAACGTGCGCGGCGCCTATCCCGCCATCAACCAGGGATTCGTCTCGCACGCGTGGTCGGATATGACGTATATCAACCGCGAGGAGGACATGGGGCTGCCGGGCCTGCGCAAGGCGAAGGAGTCGTACAAGCCGGTCAAGATGATCGAAAAGTTCAATGCGGTATACAAAGGAGAAAAATGAGCCTATGCGCATCCTGATAGCAAATGACGACGGCATTGCGTCCAAGGGGCTGCGGGCGCTCGCCGCTGCCTGCGCTGCGCGCCACGAGGTCTATATCGCGGCGCCGTGGCATGAGCAGAGCGGCATGGCGCATGCGCTCAATGTGCATCGTTCCATCGAGGTGGAGGAGATGCCGGGCGTCGCGCTCGAGCTCGGCGCGGTGGCGGCCTGGCGCATTGCGGGCACGCCGACGGACTGCGTGAAGCTCTATCTCGAGGCGCTGATGGACGCGAACCGTCCCATCGACCTCGTGCTCTCGGGCATCAACCGCGGCGCGAATCTCGCGACGGATGTGCTCTACTCCGGCACAGTCGGCGCGGCGATGGAGGGATTCCTGCACGAGATTGCCGCGGCGGCCATTTCGCTCGACATCGAGGCGGATTACGCGTATGAGCGGGCGGCGGAGCTCGTCGTGCCGTTCCTCGAGCAGAGGATGGCGGAGCGGGCGGACGCGCCGTTCTTCCTCAATGTGAATTTCCCGCAGCGACTCCGCCAGGCGGATTTCCAGGTGAGCCGCCTCGGACGCCGCGACTACGAGAACGCGTTCCGGCAGACGGTGCAGCCGGACGGCCGCATCTTCTACACCGTCGCGGGAGAGATCAAGGACTCTGACGACGGGCCGCACACCGACCTCTATACGGTCGCGCAGGGCGGTATCTCCGTGACGCCGCTTCATACGGATCTCACGGACTACGCCGCGCTCGAGGATGGTCTGAAAAAGTGACGCGCGGCGCCTGCGGCTTGCGCTCTTGGGGATTTACTAGTAAGCTAAACGCACAAACGTCCACTGCGTGGACATTGTGCGCCCGCCCTTGCAGTAAATCCAGCCAATCGCGCGGCGCCTGCGGCTTGCGCTCTTGGGGATTTACTAGTAAAATATATCTATCCGTGACTGTATGGAGGAGGTTCATTTCATGGAGTCTATGATTCGTGATATTAAATTGGCGCCTTCGGGGCATGATAAGATCGCGTGGGTGAAGAACTTCATGCCGGTGATGCGCGCCGTCGATGAGGAGTTCTCCAAGACGAAGCCGTTTGCTGGCATCCGCATGGTCATCACGCTGCACCTCGAGGCGAAGACAGCCTATATGGCGGAGGTGTTCGCGCACGCGGGGGCAGAGGTCGCCATCACGGGCAGCAACCCGCTTTCGACGCAGGATGACGTGGCGGCGGCGCTCGTCGAGGACGGCATCAAGGTCTTCGCCTGGCACGGCTGCACGGAGGAGGAGTATTTCACCTTCATCAACCGCGCGCTCGATACGAAGCCGATGCTGCTCATCGACGACGGCGGCGACCTCGTGCACACGCTGCACACGTCGCGCCGTGAACTCCTGCCTGGCGTCTACGGCGGCTCGGAGGAGACGACGACAGGCGTGCACCGCCTGCATGGCCTCGCGAAGGCGGGCAAGCTCGCGTTCCCGATGATCGCGGCGAACGACGCGTACTGCAAGTACCTCTTCGACAACCGTTACGGCACGGGCCAGTCGACGTGGGAGGGCATCATGCGCGCGACGAATCTCGTCATCGCGGGCAAGAACGTCGTCATCGCGGGCTATGGCTGGTGCGGCAAGGGCGGCGCGATGCGCGCGCGCGGGCTCGGCGCGAACGTCATCATCACAGAGGTCGATCCCATCAAAGCCATCGAGGCCGTGTTCGACGGTTTCCGCGTCATGCCGATGGATGAGGCCGCGAAGATCGGCGACATCTTCCTCACGCTCACGGGCGATAAGGATATCATTCGCGAGCGCCATTTCAAGAGCATGAAGAACGGTGCGATGATGGCGAACGCGGGCCATTTCGACTGCGAGATCAATATCCCGGAGCTCGCGGGCCTCTCCGTCTCGCGCCGCACGGTGAAACCGAACATCGAGGAATTCGTGCAGGCGGATGGCCGCAAGCTCTATCTGCTCGCGGAAGGACGCCTCGTGAACCTCGCGGCTGGCGACGGCCATCCGGCGGAGATCATGGATCTCTCGTTCGGCGTGCAGTTCTTCTCAGCGCTGCATCTGCTCCAGCATCATGCGGAGCTCAAGAATGAAGTCTACCTGATGCCGGAGGAGATCAATACAAAGCTCGCCAATATCAAGCTCGCCGCGCTCGGCGTCAAGATCGACGAGCTCACGCCGGAGCAGAGGCGCTATCTGAATCTGGAATAAAGGAACCACTGAGAACGCGGTTCCTGACGACTTTGCCTATGAGGAAATGCTGCGGGGAAACTTCCTCCGCGGCATTTTCTTGCCTATGGCAGCAAGGGGGAAAGGATATGAAGACACTCATCAAGGACGCTGCGGTCGTCCGCCCGGATGGGACGACCGCGCAGGCATCCATTGCCGTCGACGGTACGCGTATCGCGGCTGTCGGCGCGGTACCCGAAGGCTTTGCAGCCGATGAGATCATAGATGGGAAGGATATGCTTGCAGTGCCGGGCTTTGTCAATGCCCATACGCACGCATCGATGACGCTCCTGCGCAGCTACGCGGATGATATGGAGCTCATGGAGTGGCTCAACAACCATATCTGGCCGGTCGAGGCGAAGATGGTTTCTGACGATATCTACTGGGGCGCGGCGCTGGCCGCGGTCGAGATGATCAAGTCGGGCACGACGACCTTCGCGGATATGTACGGGCCGTTCATGGAGCGCGTCGCGGATGTCGCCGCGCAGTCGGGCATGCGCGGTGTCCTCTCGCGCGGCATCATCGGCGTAGCGCCGGACGGCGAGAAGAAAATCGAGGAGAATGTCACGCTCTACAAGGACTATCACGGCGCGGCGGACGGCCGCATCACCGTCATGTTCGGCCCGCATGCGCCCTACACCTGTCCGCCGGATTTTCTGAAGAAGGTCGCGCGCGCGGCGCAGCAGCTCGGCGCCGAAGTGCATATCCACATGAACGAGACGCGTGCGGAGATCGCGCAGATCGAGAAGCAGTACGGCAAGCGTCCGTTTGCCTATGTGGAGGAAACGGGGCTCTTCGAGAGCGGCACGCTCGCCGCGCACTGCGTCCATCTCGACGACGAAGAGATCGCCATCATGAAGAAGCACCATATCCGCGTCGCGCATAATCCGGGCAGCAACATGAAACTCGCGAGCGGCACGGCGCCCGTGCCGCGCCTGCGCGAGGAGGGGATCTGTGTCGCGCTCGGCACCGACGGCGCCTCGTCGAACAACAACCTCGACATGCTGCAGGAGATCCAGCTCGCTGCGCTACTGCATAAGGTCACGAGCTACGATCCGCTCGCTGTGCCTGCGCTTGAGGCGCTCAAGATGGGCACCGAGTACGGTGCCGAGGCCGTCGGGCTCAAGGATGTCGGCCGCCTGGAAGCCGGCGCCAAGGCGGATATCACGCTCGTCTCCATGAAGGGCGCGGCCTGGTGCCCGCGGCACAATGAGATCTCTCTGCTCGTCTACTCCGGCAGCGCGGCGGATGTCGATACCGTGCTCTGTGATGGCAAGATCCTCATGCGCCATCGCGCGCTCCAGACACTCGACGAGGAGAAAATCCTCTTCGAGGCGAGCCGCTGTGCCGCGCGCCTGACGCGGTGATCGGCAGCGCGGGAGGCATTGCGCCCGCGGATTCCGGCGGCAGGTGCCGCCTGAGAAATTTCCCTTACGAGGTGATCCCTTGAAAAAGAAAACACCCGCGAAGAAACCCGCGGCCCGCGCGACGAAGGCGCAGCGGCAGGCGGCGCGCAGAAAGCCAGCGCCCGCCGCGCCCGGCCGCCGCTATGAGCTCATCGGACTGCTCTTTTTCGCTGCGGGACTGATTTCCGCCTGCGGGCTCGCGGGGCTCAATGTCGGTTTCGTGGGACTGACGTTTGCCAAATGCCTGCATTATCTCTTCGGCGTGGGGGCCGCGCTCGTCGTGTTGCTCATCCTGCTCATCGGCTGGCAGTACATGACGAAGCACCACGGCTTCCGCTATTCGCTGCGTTTCTTCGGTCTCACGGCGCTTTTCGCGCTCGCGCTCGCGGCGTATCATCATTTCGTTACGGTACCGGGTGCGGAGATCCTGCCGGAGAGCCTGCCGCGCGGCGGCGGTCTCATCGGCGGCGGCCTGCTCCTCATCATCCGGCGGTTCTTCGGCGTCGACGGCGCCATCATCGTCATCGGCGTCGGCCTTGTCGGCTCAGTGCTGCTCTCGACAACCTGGTCGCTCGCCGCCGGCCTCCTGAAGACGGAGGAAACGGCGAAACGGGGCGCGCAGGCCGCGGGCAAAGCCGTCGTTGTCACCTGTGACAGGGTGGCGGAGGTCGGGGAACGTGCCGGCGGGCAGGTCGTGGAAAAGGTTCGCGCCAAGGCGCAGTCGTTCTACAACCAGGCCGTGGATCACAGGTTCTCCGAGCCGCCGGTCGCGGAGCAGACGGCAGATGAGAGGGAGACTGTGGCTGCTGCGCCGCAGGATCCTCCAGCCTCGCAAATGGCGGCCTGGGAAAGAGAGCCGGAGCGCGAGGCGTCTGCTGAGCCGCCTGCAGCAACGGCTCCGGAGCCGCCGCGGTTCACCATCGACTACGGCGCGCGCGGCGCAGAGGAGCCTGCGCTGACGCCGGAGGATATGGCGGCAGAGGAGGACGAGACGGACGAGGACGAGGCGGCGCGCGCTGGCCTCGCGGCGCTCGCCGCGGCCGGTGTTGCGGGAGCCGCAGAGGCGGCGGCCGCACTGCCGACCGCCGCTGCCTCCGCGGCGCATCTCGCCAAGGCGCCGGAATACAGCACGCTCGCGCGGTCAGACAGCATGACCGCGCATTTCCCCGGCGAGGACGCACCGGAGCATCCGCCGGCAGCGCCCGCTGCGCCGCCGCCGAAGCCATACGTCCTGCCGAAGGTCACGGACATCCTCACGAAGAACGTGAAGAAGAAAAACGTCGCGCTCGAGATGGAGATCGAGGACAACGCGCGCACGCTCGCGAAGACGCTCCATGACTTCCATGTCGACGCGAAGATCATCAACGCCTGCCATGGCCCCGCCGTCACGCGCTACGAGCTCGAGCCGGCCCCCGGCGTCAAGGTCAGCAAGATCACGAACCTCTCAGAGGATCTCGCGCTTTCGCTCGCGGCCTTTTCCGTCCGCATCGAGCCGATTCCCGGTAAGGCGGCCATCGGCATCGAGGTGCCGAACAAGGAGCTCGAGGGTGTCCGGCTGCGCGAGGTGCTCGAGAACGAGAAATTCGCCAAGGCGAAATCGAAGCTCACGGTTGGCCTCGGCATGGACATCGGCGGGCAGGCCATCTTCGCCGATCTCGCGAAGATGCCGCATCTGCTCGTCGCCGGCGCGACGGGCTCCGGCAAGTCCGTCTGCATCAACACGCTCATCACGAGCATCCTCTTCAAGGCGAAGCCTGACGAGGTGAAGTTCATCCTCATCGATCCGAAGATGGTCGAGCTCTCGAACTACAACGGCATCCCGCATCTCATGGTGCCCGTCGTGACCGAGGCGAAAAAGGCAGCCTCGGTTCTCAACTGGGCCGTACAGGAGATGGAGAAGCGCTACGCGAAGTTCGCGGAGCACAATGTGCGCAACATGCAGACCTACAACGCGCATTTCCCCGAGGAGACGATGCCGGCCATCGTCATCATCATCGACGAGCTCGCCGACCTCATGATGGTAGCGCCGCACGACGTCGAGGACGCCATCTGCCGCCTAGCGCAGAAAGCGCGTGCAGCTGGCATCCACATGGTGCTCGCGACGCAGCGCCCGTCCGTCGACGTCATCACGGGCATCATCAAGGCGAACATTCCGTCGCGCATCTCGTTCGCCGTCTCAAGCCAGATCGACTCGCGCACGATTCTCGACGCGAGCGGCGCGGAGAAACTCCTCGGCAAGGGCGACATGCTCTTTTATCCTGTCGGCGCCGCGAAGCCGCGCCGCGTGCAGGGCGCTTTCATCAGCGACGAAGAGGTGGAGAAACTCCTCGACTTCATCCGCTCGCAGGGGCAGGAGGCGGAGACGAACGAGGAGATCGTCGCCTTTACGGAGAACGCGATGCGGGAAGAGGAGGAAGGAAAGAGCGGCGGCCATAAGAAGCCGAAAATCGACGAGCTTCTCGGTGAAGCCGTGAACTGCGTCATGTCGACGGGCATCGCCTCCTCAAGCGGCATCCAGCGCCGGTTCAGCATCGGCTACACGCGCGCGGCGCGCCTCATCGACACGATGGCGGAACTCGGCATCGTCGGCCCGAGCCAGGGCAGCAAGCCGCGCGACATTCTCATGAGCGCCGACGAGGCACGCCAGGCCGTAGAACAGGCCGTCGCGGCAAACGCGTAGCGGAAGTTCTGCGTAAAAAACCAGAAAATAGAGCATCCCCCGGTAAGCAACTGGAAAGCTGCTTACCGGGGGATGCTCTATTTCAGAATGCTGTATGCGGCTGCGCCCCTTTTGGAGGACGGCGTAGACCGCAGCGGGTACGGAGGCGGTCTTCCGTGTAACAAAAAAGAGGCCACCGACTCTTGCGAGCCAGACATGCCTCTATGATTTCCTGGTCGGGATGACAGGATTCGAACCTGCGGCCTCTTCGTCCCGAACGAAGCGCGCTACCAAACTGTGCCACATCCCGCGAACACAAGAAATATTATAGTCAATCTTTCTTGCTCTGTCAAGAAAAATTTAAGGAAGCACTGATTAAATGAAGTGCTCCGGATTTACGTGGATGCGTTGTATCTCTCTAGGAGACAAACCACAGGCGTAGCCGAAGCTACGCTGAGGTTTGTCGACGAAGAGAGGACAGCGCAGACGCGTGAAGACGGAGTGCTGAATTAATCAGTGCTTCCTTAAAAGTATGGGCCGGGCTAGCGATTCGTCTTCACATCATGGTGATCGGGTCGATGTCGATGGCGACGTCGGTGCGTAAGTGCAGCCGGCAGCTGCGCAGATAGGCCTGCACGGCCGCGAGATCGCGGGCCTTGATGAGCACGACGAAGCGGTAGGTGCCGCGGAATTTCGCGACGAGTGCGGGGGCGGGGCCGATGACCTCCGCGCGCGGCTGCGTGCCTTCGGCAGGTGCGCCGAATTCCTGCCGGCAGGTAGCGACGAAAGCGGCGGCCTGCTCGCGCGCGGCGGCCTCACTTTCCGCTTGGAAGAGGAGCTTGATGAGGCGCGTGAACGGGGGATAGTCGAGGGCGCGGCGCAGCTGGATCTCCTGCGCGTAGAAGCCCGCGTAGTCCTGGCGGATGCCGCATTGGACGGCGTAGTGCTCGGTGTTGTAGGTCTGCACGAGGACCTTGCCGCGGCGCGCACCGCGGACGCGCCGTCCAGCGCGGCCCGCCGTCTGCGTGATGAGCATGAAGCAGCGTTCCGCCGCGCGGAAGTCCGGCATGTTGAGGCTGGCGTCGGCGCTGATGATGCCGACGGCGGTGACGCCCGGGATGTCGTGCCCTTTGGCGACCATCTGCGTGCCGAGCAGGATGTCGTATTCTCCCGCGCGGAAGCGGCGCAGGATGTCCTGATGCGCGAATTTCGCGCCCGTTGTATCGCGATCCATGCGGATGACGCGCGCCTCGGGGACGAGCGCGCGCAGCTCCTGTTCCAGCTTCTCCGTGCCTGAGCCGAAATATTTGATATAGCGGCTGCCGCACTTGGGACAGGTGTCGGGGACGCTCTGGCGGATGTCGCAGTGATGGCAGAGGAGGAGGCCGCGCGGCGCGCCGCCCTGCGGGGCGCGCCGCTGGTGATAGACGAGCGGCAGGCCGCAGTCGGGGCACTTGATGACCTCGCCACAGGAGCGGCACATGACGAATGTCGAGTAGCCGCGCCGGTTCAGCATGATGATGATCTGCTCGTGGGCGGCGAGCGTCTGGCGGATGAGCGCCTCGAGCGGACGCGAGATGATGTGGCGGTTCCCTAGGCGGAGCTCCTGCCGCATGTCGACGCAGGCGACCTCCGGCAGCGGGACCGCACCGACGCGGTGCGGCATGGCGAGCAGCGTGAGCTCGCCCGTGCGCGCGCGGTGGTACGTCTCGAGCGAGGGCGTCGCGCTGCCGAGGACGAGCGCCGCCCGCTGGAAGCGCGCGAAGGCCTCGGCGACGACGCGTGCGTGGTAGCGCGGCGACTCGTCCTGCTTGTAGCTCATGTCCTGCTCTTCATCGAGGATGATGAGGCCGACCTGCTCCGCTGGCGTGAAGAGTGCGGAGCGCGCGCCGATGATGACGCCCGCCTCACCGCGGCGCACGCGGTGCACGGCATCGTTGCGCTCTGCGAGCGTCAGGCGGCTGTGCATGACGATGATGTCCTGGCGGAAATACGCCTTGAACGCGAGCACGAGCTGTCCCGTCAGCGCGATTTCCGGCACGAGCACAATGACCTGCCGCCCCTCGCGACGCACGAGACGCGCGAGCTCGATGTAGACCTGCGTCTTGCCGCTGCCCGTGACGCCGTAGAGCAGGAATCCCTGGTACTTGCGCTGCTCGATGCAGGGCGCGACGGCGCGGACGGCCGCCGCCTGCTCCTCCGTGAGCGTGCGCGCCTCCTGCGTGCTGTCGATCGCGGCGTAGCTGTCGCGCAGTACGCGGCGCTGCTGCACGGAGACGATGCCGACCGCTGCGAGCTTCTGCACGGCCGCTGTCGTCTTTCCCGCGGCCTTGAGCGCCTGGAAGGAAACGCTGCCGCCGTGCGCCTCGAGATATTCCCAGAGGGCGAGCTGCGCTTTGCGGCGGGAGAACTCCTGCCGCCGCGCTGCTGTCAGCGACTCCTGCAGCACGGCGATGCGCTCGTAGCGCGCCGCGTCGCGTCCTTTCGCCTCGTATTCTTTGCGGAGAATATGATAGGCGCAGAGCTTGTCGAGGCATGACGTGAGATCATAGGGCGCGGGGAAAGCCTTGGCAAGCTGCGGCCGCCGCACGGGGCCGTGCGCGGCGATGTAGTCGTAGAGCGCGCGGTAGGTGCTCTGGCCGAGCAGGACGTGGTCGCGTGCGGCAGCCTCCGCCGTATAGGCGACCGTGATCTTGAGGCCGCTCTTTCCCGGCATGAAAAGGCGCATCGTCTCCGCGAGCGAGCAGAGATAGAACGAGGCCATCCAGCGCGCCTCCTCGAGCATGACGGGCTGGAACCAGGCCTCCTCGTCGACGGTCGCGCTGATATCCTTGAGCTTCAGCCCCGCGAGCGCCTCCGCAGGCTGCCGCTGCGTCGCGAGGATGAAGCCCTCGACCTTGCGCCCGCCGAACGGGACGAGCACGCGCCAGCCGGGGCCGACCTGCGCGAGTTCCGGCGGTATGCGGTAGGTGTAGGGCTTCGCGATGCTCTTGACCGGCACATTGACGAAGACCTGGGCGATCAGGATGGTGTTCTCCAAGGAAGGTTCCTCCTAAAATGCAAGGAACCGCTGATTAAATGAGGTGCTCCGGATTTACGTGGATGCGCTGTACTCTTCGGAGACAAACCGCAGGCGTAGCCAAAGCTACGCTGAGGATGGCAGGGCGACGAGAGGACAGTGCAGACGCGTGAAGACGGAGTGCTGAATTAATCAGTGGTTCCGCAAGGAAATCAGCCATCGAGCGGCGGCTGTCTGGCTGATTTTCTTAAAACCTTGATATATCGCCGGAAGAATCGGGAGCGACTCGTTTCCCCAGCGGTTCCTCTGGCCTCATAGCCGCGCAGGCGGCAGTGCGTCGCTTCACTCCAGCTGCAAGCCGACATCATTGCGCAGCTGGATGGCCTCGCCGATTTCGGCGGGGCCGATGCGCTCATGGTCGGTGAGATCCGCGACGGTGCGCGCGACCTTGATGATGCGGTCGTAGGAGCGCGCGGAGAGATGCATTTTCTCGAAGGCGGCCGCGAGGAGCTGCTGCGCCTGCGGCTCGAGCGGGCAGAGGCGCTGGAGCAGCGCGTGGTTCATCTGCGCATTGCAGAAAAGCCCGTATTCCTTGAGTCGCTCGCCCTGGATGCGCCGCGCGGCCTCGACGCGCGCGCGGATGGCGGCGGATGGCTCGGCTTTCTTGTGCGAGGAGAGCTCCTTGTACGCGACGCGCGGCACGCGGATATGGATGTCGATGCGATCGAGCAGCGGCCCGGAAATCTTGCGCGTGTAGCGCTTGATCTCCCCCGGCGTGCACTCGCAGACGCGCCCGCCGCTCTCGTCGCCCTGGTAGCCGCACGGACAGGGGTTCATCGCTGCGATCAGCATGAAGGAGGAGGGGAACTTGAGCGAGGCATGCACGCGGGAGACGAGGATCTCCCTGTCTTCGAGCGGCTGCCGGAGCACCTCGAGCGTCGCTTTCTGGAACTCCGGCAGCTCGTCGAGGAAGAGCACGCCGTCATGCGCGAGCGTGACTTCGCCGGGGCGCGGGATGCTGCCGCCGCCGATCATCGCCGTCATGCTCGTCGTGTGATGGGGCGCGCGGAACGGGCGCTCCGTGACGAGGCCGCCGCCGCGCGGCAGGAGTCCGGCGATGCTGTAGATCTTCGTGACCTCGAGCGCTTCTTCCGGCGTGAGCGCGGGCAGGATGGAGCTCATGCGGCGCGCGAGCATGGTCTTTCCCGAGCCGGGGACGCCGACCATCAGGACATTGTGCCCGCCCGCCGCGGCGATCTCGAGCGCACGCTTGGCTGCGAACTGTCCCTGCACATCGGCGAAATCATCTGTCCAGCCGGCGCTTTCCTTCGCAGGCGGTGCGGGAACGGCTGCGGTGAGCGGCTGCTCGCCGCGCAGGTGTGCCACGAGCTCGGCGAGCGTGCCGATGCCGTAGACCGCAATGCCCTGCACGAGCAGCGCCTCGTTCACGTTGGCCTTGGCGACGTAGGCAGCGGCAAAGCCCCGTCGTTTCGCCTCGACGACCATGGAGAGGACACCCTGCACAGGGCGGCATTCTCCCTCGAGGGAGAGTTCCGCCGCGAAAAGATTGCCCGCGAGCGTTTCCACGGGCAGCACGGCGTGCGCAGCGAGCAGACCGACGGCGATCGGCAGGTCGAGTCCCGAGCTGTCCTTGCGGATGTCCGCCGGTGCGAGGTTGATGGTGACCTTTTCCTGTTTGAGCTTGATGCCGGAATTCTTGATGGCGGTGCGCACGCGCTCCTTGCTCTCGCGTACCGCGGTATCCGGCAGGCCGACGATATCGAACGCGGGGAACCCAAACCCCGCGTCGACCTCCACGTCGATGATGAGGCCGTCGACGCCGAGCGTCGTCGCTCCGTAAGACTTTGCGAACATAGGTCTCCTCCTCACATCTCGAATGCGCCCTCATAGTGGCGGATGCGCCAGGGCGCAGCGGGCATGGCGTAGACTTCTATGACATCGAAGCGGCAGAAACAGTCGCCAAGACGTCTCTGCCGCAGATACTGCGTAGCGGTCAGAATGATCTTTTTCCTCTTGTGCGCGTCGACGGCCTGTGCGGGTGCGCCGAAGAGACAACCCTGCCGCGTCTTGACCTCGACGAAGACGAGCGTCTCCCTGTCCTGCCAGGCGATGATGTCGATCTCGCCCACCTTGGCGCGGTAGTTGCGCGCGGCGATGCGGTACCCCTTGCGTTCGAGGAAAGCCGCCGCGCATTCCTCGCCGCGCTGGCCCAGTTCCTGCCGGCTCATGCCTTTTTCTCCTGCTGGCGTTCGCCGCGCGCGCGATCCATGCGGTAGATGTAGGCCATGACCTCGGCGATGGAGTGGTAGAGCTCCGGCGGGATTTCCCGGTCGAGCTCGAGTGCCATGAGCATGTTGACAAGCGTCTTGTTCTGGTAGACGGGCACCGTGCTGCGCTGCGCCGCGGCGAGGATGTTCTCCGCCACATAGCCGCGCCCCTTCGCCGTCACACGCGGCGCACGGTCGTGCGCCTGGTCGTACTGGAGCGCGACGGCCTTCTTTTCCGCCTGTGGGTCTGTCTCCGGTTTTTCCATTGGCTTTTGGTATCGTTCCATCGCTTTCACCTGCCTCGTTTCTGCGGCGCTGTCGGAATGGCTTGTTGCATCAGATCCTACAGCACCATTTCCTTATTTTTTCATTATACCGACTGGCTGAGGGGGCGTCAACAGAGAGGAAGCCTCCCTGGAAGCAAAACGTACAAAAGTCTTGCGGGGGGGGGACATCTTTGATAGAATACACAAGGATTTTTATCTAAGGAAGCGCTGATTAAATGAGGTGCCCTGAATTTGCGTAGATGTGCTGTATATCTCTAGGAGACAAACCGGAGGCGTAGCAGAGCTACGCTGAGGATTGTAGGGCGACGAGAGGACAGTGCAGACGCGTGAAGACGGAGTGCCGAATGAATCAGTGCTTCCCTAAGATATTTTACTGGGGAACAAAGGAGAGGAAAGCGAATGGAAAAACGAAGTGCGCGGGGCAGCTGGCTGATGCTTGCCTGCGCAGGCGTGTTGCTGCTCATCTGTCTGAGCATATTGGCGCGCTTTCTTTTGATGCAGGTGGCAGTGAAGAAACTCCATATCGAGGGAGCGTGGCTGGAGCCGGTGCTGGGCGCGGTTTATACGGAATATCAAAAGAGTCAGAATAAAGATGAGAATGAAAAGATGGATGTGGTGCCTATGGATTGGGCGGCACAATATCCCTTTGCTGAGCCCCACGCGGAACCCCCAACGCTTTTCTCTCGCTATGCAAAAGTCGAGAAAAAAATACAGAGCGCAGAGAAAAAGGTGACGGAGTGGTCCGCAGACCATTTGCTCAATTATATGAAGCTCGTGGCCTGGGGAAAGGCGTATCAACAGCATATTGGCTGGCATATCACGACGATTGCTGACTACAACAATGTGGCGGAGCTCGGAGATGGCTATCTGACAGGATTCAGCAAGAAAATGGATCAGTCGGATCATATTGCGTCTGTGGCCGCGTTCGCTGCCTTTTGCCGCAGTCAGGGGATACCGCTTGTATATCTGGCGGCACCGAGCAAGTTGGCACGCAGCGATAAGGAATACGCGGGCAAGCTGGATTTCGCGAACGAGAATGCCGATGCGTTTCTCGCGGGGCTGACAGCTCATCAAATCCCATATATTGACTTTCGAGACAACATCGAGAAGGAAGGGCTTGATCAGAGATCGCTGTTCTTCAAGACCGATCACCATTGGCTGCCGGAAACGGCTCGCTGGGCTGCACAGGAGGTGACATCGGAACTTGATGCGGCGGGGCTTCTCGCAGGCAATCCCTCGCTGCTCGCGGCAGATCGTTTTGAGAAAAAAGTTTATCCTAGTATTTATCTGGGAAGTCATGGAAAGAAGATTACCTTGGCAAGGGCAAAGCCGGATGATGTCACACAATTTCTTCCAAAGTTCCCCACACAGTTTCACTTGCAAATTCCTTCCATGGGTGTGGATAACTGGGGCGATTTTTCTATGCTCTATTATCAAAAGGGATTTGAGTATGGCGACTATTATCATACTTATGCCTATGAGGCTTACGCTTATGGGAATCGGCCGTATATTTCCATCGAGAACGAACTGGCAGATAACGACTGCCATGTATTGTTGATCAAGGACTCTTTCGGTGACGCCTTTGCACCTTTCTTGGCCCTTGAGGTACGTCAACTGGATCTTCTGGATTTGCGATATTTTACTGGCAGTGTACAGTCTTTCATTGAGCAGCATCATCCAGATGTGGTATTGGTGATGTACTTCAATGCGCAATACTCAAATGAAATGGAGCTTACTAAGCACAAAGATTTCTTTGATTTCCGCTGACTTGACGGCGGCGGATATCTGGTCTGTTTCCGGTGCTTTCAGAAGGTTTTGAGGTGATTTTGTGGTCTTTTCTTCAACGCTGTTTTTATTTTTGTTCCTGCCGTTGACGCTGATGATTTATTACAATCCGTTCGTGCGGAGCAGGAAGTTCCGCAATCGGTGCTTGCTTGTGGCCAGCCTGTTTTTCTATGCGTGGGGAGAGCCTTTCTTCGTCTGGCTCATGGTTCTTTCCATCGCGGTCGGCTGGGCCTGCGGCCGCGCGATGGAACGAGCGGCATCGCGCGGGCAGGAGAAGCGCATTCTGACGGCGGGCGTTGTGTTCCATGTGGGCCTGTTGTTCGTTTTCAAGTATCTGACGTTCGCGGCCTCGCAGCTGGGGCTGCTGCTGCATGAGGATTTTTCGGCCATCCATATCGCGCTGCCCATCGGCATTTCCTTTTTTACGTTCCAGCTGCTCTCGTATCTTTTCGATATCTATTACGGCAGGGCGAAGGCGCAGCAGAGCGTGTTGGCGGTGGGGCTCTACATCGCGCTCTTTCCGCAGCTCATCGCGGGGCCGATCGTGCGCTATGAGACCATCGAGCAGCAGATCGAGCATCGTGTGGAAAACATCGCGGACTTCTCCGGCGGGATGATGCGCTTTATCTACGGCCTCGGCAAGAAGGTGCTGATCGCCAACTATATGGGCGCCGTCGCCGATAATATCTTTGATGGGGGCGGCAGCCTCTCGCTCGCGACGGCCTGGTATGGCGCGTTTGCCTATACGCTGCAGATCTACTTCGATTTTTCCGGTTACAGCGATATGGCGATCGGTCTCGGCCGCATGTTCGGGTTCCACTTCATGGAGAACTTCAATTATCCGTACATCTCGCGGAGTGCGACGGAGTTCTGGCGGCGATGGCATATCTCCCTCGGTACGTGGTTCCGCGACTATGTCTATATCCCGCTGGGCGGCAACCGGGTCACGCGGCGGCGTTGGGTGTACAATCTTTTCGTTGTCTGGGCGCTCACAGGCATCTGGCACGGTGCGAACTGGACGTTCCTTTGCTGGGGCCTCTGGTACTTCGTGTTGCTGCTCGTGGAGAAACTCACCGGCTTCCCGGAGAAGCTGGGGCCGCTCGCGCATGTCTACGCGTTGCTGGCCATCGTGCTCGGCTGGACGGTGTTCCGCGCCAAGGATCTCGGCGCGGCGGTGAGCTACATCGGCGCGATGCTGGGGATGGCGCCCGGCGGCATTGCGGATGTGACGTTCTCTTACTATCTCACCAATTCCTTTTCCGTGTTTGCGGCAGCCGTTTTGCTTTCCCTGCCCATCGTTCCCTATCTGCAGAGGAAGGCGGCGTTCCAGCGCGTGGAGCCGGTTCTCGCGACCGGTATTTTCGTGCTCTCGCTCGTGCTGACCGTGAGCTCCTCGTACAATCCGTTTATCTATTTCAATTTCTAAGGAACCGCTGATTTATAGAGAAGCCACGCATTCATTTAACCTTCCCCTCAGGGGGCGCGTTAGCGCGGGATGCCAGTGGCATCCCCGGGAGTGCCGAGCGCGCGAGGCGGAAGAGGTGTTTTGCCTCGAATTTAGGTTTTTCTGTACATTCCTCCGCCGTGCAGCACCTCTTCCACCGCTACGCGGTCCCCTTTTTCCTGAGGAGAAGATATGTTCTCATCCACTCAACAGTAAGTGGTAAGAGTCCTTGCATTAATCAGTGGTTCCCTAAGGCTGGTGCCTGCGGAGAATTTCCAGCAGAGAGGAAGCGCTTCTTGGAGCGGCGCTTCCTCTCTCTTTGTCTTTTCGGCTTTAGGAAGCACTGATTAATTCGGCACCCTGCCTTTGCGTATCTGTACTGTCCTCTCGTCGCCCTCGACAATCCTCAGCGTAGCTCTGCTACGCCTCCGGTTTGTCTCCTAGAGAGATACAGCGCATCTACGCAAATCCAGGGCACCTCATTTAATCAGCGCTTCCTTTATGGTTCTGGAGGCGTCGGGACATTTTTCTCAAGGAGGGAAAGGATTTCCCGCGATTTCGTCGAAAAGAAATGAGTGAGAACCAATGATAATGTATGAGATATGGAGGCATCAGGATGGAGACCTTTTCGATGGAAGTGGGCGGACGCACGCTGACGATAGAGCAGGGGAAGATGGCGAAGCAGGCGAATGGCGCGGTGCTCGTGCGCTATGGCGATACTGTCGTGCTCGTGACGGCGACGGCGTCGAAGGAGCCGCGCGAGGGCGTCGATTTCTTCCCGCTCACCGTGGACTATGAGGAGAAGATGTACGCGGCGGGGAAGATTCCGGGCGGCTTCATCAAGCGAGAGGGACGTCCATCGAACGATGCGACGCTCTGCGCGCGTCTCATCGACCGGCCCATCCGCCCGCTGTTCCCGAAGGGGTACCGCAACGATGTGCAGATCGTCGCAACGGTGCTCTCTGTCGAGCCGGACAACGCGCCGGAGCTCGCGGGCATGATCGGCGCGAGCTGCGCGCTCTCGGTGTCGGATATTCCCTTTGACGGACCGATTGCGGGCGTGCGCGTGGGACGCGTCGACGGGACGTTCGTCATCAATCCGACGGCGGCGCAGCGCGAGGTCTCGACGCTCAATCTCACGGTGGCAGGCTCGGCCGACGCGGTCATGATGGTCGAGGCCGGGGCGTCTGAGCTGCCCGAGGAGGTCGTGCTCGATGCCATCCTGTTCGGACACAAGGAGATCCAGCGCATCGTGGCGTTCGAGCAGGAGATCCAGGCGGCCTGCGGCAAGCCGAAAAGCGAGGCGCGGCTCTTCCAGGTGCCTGAGGCGCTCGCAGAGGCGCTCGACGCCGCCGCGCGGCCGCGCCTCGACGAGGCGGTGCGGAACCCTGACAAGCTCGACCGCGACGCGCATATCGCGGCCATCGCCGCCGATATGATGGAGAAGTTCCTGCCGGAGTATCCGGAAATGGAAAAAGAGATCGCGATGGCGTTCCACGACCTCGAGAAGTCCGTCGTGCGCCGCATGATCACGCGGGAGAAGATCCGCCCCGATGGGCGCGGGCTCGAGGAGGTGCGCCCCGTCTCCTGCGAGGTCGGGCTGCTGCCGCGTCCGCACGGCTCGGCGCTTTTCACGCGCGGGCAGACGCAGGTGCTCTCCGTGACGACGCTCGGCGCGCTCAGCGATGAGCAGGTCATCGACGGCCTCGGCCCCGAGACGACGAAGCATTACCTTCACCAATACAATTTCCCAGGATACAGCGTCGGCGAGGCGCGGCCGATGCGCAGCCCGGGACGGCGCGAGATCGGTCATGGTGCGCTCGCGGAGCGCGCGCTGCTGCCTGTCGTGCCGTCCATCGAGTCGTTCCCCTATACGATCCGCGTCGTCTCGGAGGTGCTCGAGTCGAACGGCTCGAGCTCGATGGCCTCTGTCTGCGGCAGCACGCTCTCGCTCATGCACGCGGGCGTTCCCATCAAGCGGCCCGTATCCGGCGTCGCGATGGGCCTCGTGAAGGAGGGCGACGCGTACACCATCCTCACGGATATCCAGGGCATGGAGGATGCGCTCGGCGATATGGATTTCAAGGTGGCGGGGACGTCTGAGGGCATCACGGCACTGCAGATGGACATCAAGGTGGACGGTCTGAGCCGCGAGATCCTCCAGGCGGCGCTCGCGCAGGCGAAGCGCGGTCGGGCGTTCATTCTCGACAAGATGCTCGCCTGCATCCCCGCGCCCGCGGCCGAGCTCTCCCCGTACGCGCCGCGCGTCGAGACCATCACCATCAAGGTGGATAAGATCCGCGATGTCATCGGCACGGGCGGCAAGGTCGTGCGCGGCATCGTCGACGAGACGGGCGTCGATGTCGATATCCATGAGGACGGCCATATCTTCCTCACGTCGCCGGACGCCGCGGCCATGGCGCGGGCGAAACAGATGATCGAGGACATCGTGCGCGAGGTCGAGGTCGGCGAGGTCTACACGGGGACGGTCACGCGCTTGCTGAAGTTCGGCGCGTTCGTGCAGATCCTGCCGAACAAGGAGGGCCTCTGCCATATCTCGCAGCTCGCGAACCACCGCGTGGAACGCGTGGAGGACGTCGTGCAGGTGGGGGATCAGCTGACGGTGAAGGTCGTGGAGATCGACGAAAAGGGGCGCATCAACCTGAGCCATAAGGCGACGCTCTGAGTCTCTGGCAGGAGAGCGCCGGTGAGAACGGACAGCGGGGGAGGTTATGATGATGGTACGAGCTTTGGTATTGGCGGCGGCAGCCGTCGTGTTTATGGTTTTGTTGAGGAAATTCATCCAGAGCCTTCATGCGCAGCCACCGCAGGAAGAACTGCGGCCGCCATCTGCGGGCGAAGGAATGGCCGAGGCAAAGAGCAGCGCTCAGGAAGCGGCGCCGTTTCCGGCAACGCAGGCGGTCAGACGCGCCGCGCCGCCGCGCGCGCACGCGCGTCCGGAGGAGGCAGCGCACCCGGTAGCAGCTGCGCGTGTACGAGAGCCGCAGGATGCGCGTTACGACCGGCAGGCGCAGGAGCGCGCGCACGACAGCCGCATGATGGCGGCCGCTGCCGTCGCCGGCGCGATCGGCGGCGCGGCGCTCATGCATCACCATGATGCCGCGGCGCAGCAGGATTTCGTCCGTCAGGAGATTGCCGCGCGGCAGCAGGAGATGCTCGATCGGCAACAGATGGATAGCAGCTATGATATGGATGATGGCGGTGCTGCGGCGGACGGTGCCGGCTATGACGATGGCAGCGGTGATGGCAGTTACGATGCCGATGTTTATGATAGCAGCGACTACGACGATGACGGCTATGATGATGGCGGTGATGCTGACTATGATGTGAACGACTACGACGGCGATGATGAGGATAGTGACTACGACGCAGAGGATGATAGCTACGATGACGGCTACGACGACGGCGATGATGGCAGCGGTTATGGCGACAGCAGCGATGCGTATGACAGCGGCTATGATGGTTATGCCGGCGATGATTACGGCGGTGATTATGATGGCGGCGGAGACAGCTATGACGGCGGCTATGATGACGGCGGCGGTGACGGCGGCGGTGACGGCTTTGATTTTTGAGGCGCAGCGGCGCAGCAGCTGCTTTTCTGCGCGCGTTTCCTGTCGTCAGGTGTAAACAGAGAGAGAACGCAAGGCATCGACGATGCTCTCGAGGCGGTCCGGCAAGGGCCGCCTTTTCGCGTCAACGCAGGAAATGGCAGTGCCTGGCGGCTGTCTGGAATTGCTGCTTCTCGTCTACCGTTTTCAGGGAAAAGATGATATAATGATGCATATCATAGCCCAAAGGAATGAATGTAATATGGCAAAACGATACTATGAGCTGACCGTCGCCGGTGTGACGCGGCAGCTGCCGATCCTCAACGTGACGGAGACGCTCGCCATCGCCGGTTTCGTCATGCTCGGCGACGTCGAGCTCGTCACGCGTTGCGCGCAGGAAATGGCAAAGAAGGTGCCAGCGGAGGCTGAGGTCATCCTCACGGCGGAGACGAAGGGCATCCCCTTTGCCGCTGAGCTCGCGCGCGAGCTCGGGCAGCAGCGCTACGTCGTCGCGCGCAAGTCTGTCAAGGCTTACATGGAGCACCCGCTCTGGGTCAAGGACGTCTCCATCACGACGGCGGGCGAGCAGACGCTCTGTCTCGATGGGCCGGACATCGAACGTCTCCGCGGCCGCAAGGTGCTGCTGCTCGACGATGTCATCAGTACGGGCGGCTCGATGAAGGCGCTGCGCGAGCTCTGCGAGAAAGCGGGCGGCGAGGTCATCGGCGAGGCGGCGGCGCTCGCGGAGGGAGATGCCGCGAAGCGTACGGACATCCTCTACCTCGCGCCGCTGCCGCTCTTTGCGGCGGAATGAGCCCGGCGGGGCCGCGCGCTGCGCGATGATACAGGAATAAGGGGGCATACCTAATGAGTGAGAATAACCGCATCGTCATCAGCCAGGTCATGATGCCGAGTCAGGCCAATCCGAACGGCAACGTCCATGGCGGCGAGATCATGAAGATGATGGACTCGACGGCCTACGCGGCCGCAAGGAAATACGCGCGTTCCAACGTCGTGACGGCGCGCGTCGATGAGCTCGAGTTCCATCAGCCCATCCTCATCGGCGACCTCGTGACCTGCACGGCGGATATCGTCTTTGTCGGCCACAGCTCGATGGAGATTGCCGTCAATGTGGAGGTCGAGGATCTCGATCATGAGGGCAAGCCCCAGAAAGCCCTCTCCGCTTATTTCACGATGGTGGCGCTCGATCGGAACTCCCGCCCCAAGGCAGTACCGCCGCTCATTCTCGATACGGAGGAGGCGCGGGAGGCGTTCGAGGCAGGACGTCAGCGCTACGAGCACCACAAGCAGCTCAAGAAGCGGGAGCGCGAGGCCCAGAAGGCGCGCGACCTCGCGAAGAAGACGCTGCGTGAACCTGTCGATGCAGAGGAGCATCACGAGGGCAAGGTCGTCGAGATGCAGAAAAAGTGATCCCTAAGAGGTACTGATGGTTCAGTGCCTCTTATTTTTTTTGAACGTTGCTGAAAGAGAAAGAGGATTTTTCTCGTATTTTCCGTGTGAAAGTAACAAACAAGAAGTGTGAAAGTAACAATTCAACAATAATGTATCGTATTTTTGTAGAAGATGCGCGAAATATCATATTTTTCTACTGGAAAATAAGCGTTGAGTTATGGTATGATGTGTTACAGGGGAGAAATTGTCAATCAATTCATGTAGTTTATAAAACAGCATGAAGAAATAAATTTTTTAAATGGCGGAGAGAAAGGATGACCTGCATGGCACAGAAGATTTCGCGCAGGGAGTTTTTGAAGCTCGCCTCGGGCACGAGCCTTTTCGGTCTCGGCGTCCTGGCCTCAGGCTGCGCGAGCGAGCAGAAGCAGTCGGGCGGCGAGGGCTGGATGCCGGATCAGTACCACGGGCGCGGCGATTTCCCCGCGCAGCTCAAGGGGCGCGTCGCCATCGCGCCGGAGAACGCCGCCATCGTGCGCGACGATGAGAAATGCATCCTCTGCGGCCAGTGCATCGAGGCGTGCGAGAAGGTCATGAGCGTGCACGGCTATTATCCGTTGCCCATCAAGGATGAGACGGCCTGCATCGGCTGCGGGCAGTGCACGCTCTGGTGTCCGACGGGCGCGATTGCGGAGCGGCCGGCTGTGCAGGAGGTCGAGGCGGCGCTCGCCGACGATGGGAAATACGTCGTCGTGCAGACGGCGCCGGCAACGAAGGTCTCGCTCGGCGAGGAGTTCGGACTCGCGCCGGGGGCCGTCGTCAGCGCGCAGCAGGTCGCGGCGCTCAAGGCGCTTGGCTTCGACGCCGTGTTCGATACCTGCACGGGTGCGGACCTCACGATCATGGAGGAGGCGAGCGAGGCGCTCGTGCGCTTGACGAAAAAGCAGGAGGAACTGCCGCATTTCACCTCGTGCTGTCCCGGCTGGGTGAAGTTCTGCGAGTATTTCTATCCCGACCTCATGGGCCATCTCTCGACCTGCAAATCGCCGGCGGCGATGCTCGGCGCGACGGTCAAGACGTATTACGCGGCAAAGATGGGCATTGCGCCGGAGTCGATCGTGACGGTCTCCATCATGCCCTGCACGGCGAAGAAATTCGAGGCGCAGCGCGCAGAGCTCAGTGAGGACAGTCTCGCGGATGTCGACTATGTGCTGACGACGCGGGAGCTCGCGCGGCTCATCAAGCGGCACGGCATCGACTTTTCCGCGCTCGCGCCCGCCGCGTATGATTCCGTGCTCGGCGAGAGCTCGGGCGCGGGCCGCATCTTCGCGGCGACAGGCGGCGTGACGGAGGCGGCTGTGCGTTCGCTCTATTATTTCGCGACGAAGCGGCAGCCGCCGGCGGATCTCCTCTCCTGGCAGGCCGTGCGCGGCCTCACAGCCATCAAGGAGGCCCAGGCTGAGGTGCCGGGCGTCGGCACGGTGCATGTGGCCGTCGTGAGCGGAATGGCGGCGGCGCGCCGCGTGCTCGAGGAGGTGCGGCGCACGGGCCGGAGCCGCTGGCAGTTCATCGAGTTCATGGCGTGTCCGGGCGGCTGCCTCGGCGGCGGCGGCCAGCCGAAGAGTGAGTTCCCCGCGGATGAGGCGGTGCGCAGGAAGCGCATGGAGGCGCTCTACGCGGAGGACAAGGGCGCGCCGCAGCGCATGAGCCACGAGAACGCGGAGGTGCAGACGCTCTATCGCGCGTTCTACGGCGCGCCGCTGAGCGAGCGGGCGGAGCAGCTGCTCCATACGCATTTCGAGGACAGGAGCGGCCGCCTGTTCGACCGCGAGACACAGGCGAAGGCGTGATGAGGAGGAAGATACATGGCCGTTTTAGTGGATTTGACGAAGTGCATCGGCTGTGAGAGCTGCAGCGTCGCCTGCAAGCTCTGGAACAAGCTGCCCTACGGCAGGAAGAAGAGCCGATCGCAGAAGGAAAAGGACCTCAATGATGACAACTGGACGGTCATCCAGGAGAAGCACGTCGAGGCGGAAAATGGCAAGGCGTACACGCGCTTCGTGAAGAAGCAGTGCCTGCACTGCCTCGAGCCGTCGTGCGCCTCGGCCTGCTTTTCCAAGGCGTTGCGCGTCGATCCCGATACGCACGCGGTCGTCTATGTGCCGGAGCTTTGCGTGGGCTGCCGTTACTGCATGATCGCCTGCCCGTTCGAGATTCCGCGTTATCAGTGGGATGAGCCGCTGCCGCTCGTGACGAAGTGCGAGTTCTGCGTGAGCCGCCTCAAGGATGGCGACGCGCCCTCCTGTGTGAGCGCCTGCCCGACCGGCGCGCTCATCTATGGCGACCGTGAGGCGCTCCTCGCGCGCGCGCATGAGATCATCGCGAACGATCCGCGCTATGTGGACTACGTCTACGGTGAGAAGGAGCTCGGCGGCACGCAGTGGCTCTACCTCTCCGATCAGCCGTTCGAAAAGCTCGGCTTCAAGATGGGGCTCGAGGAGATCCCGCCGAGCACTTACACGCACGCCTACCTCTCGAAAGTGCCGTTCCTCGCGGCGGCCTGGGGTCTTTTCCTCGCGGGGCTTTCGTTCTACCATTATCGCAGGGAGAAGAATGCGAAGCAGCCGCCGGAGGAGAAAGAGGAAGGGGATGGAAGGATATGAAGATCAAGCTGCCTGAGATGTATCGCTGCTACCGCATCCTCGGCTGGGATTTCACGATCACGCCCGCGCGCCTTGTGCTGCTCGCGCTCGTCGCCTTCATGGGCTGTGTGGCGGTCACGCGCCTTTTGACGGGCTTTCAATACGTCACGCATCTCACGGATGAGACGCCCTGGGGACTCTGGATCTCGTTCGACGTGCTCTGCGGCGTCGCGCTCGCGGGCGGCGGCTACTCGACGGCGCTGCTCGTCGGTGGGTTCAAGTATCAGAAATACGGCGTCGTCGCGCGCAGCGCGCTCCTCACGTCGCTGCTCGGCTATCTGCTCGTCATGGCGGGGCTCTTCCTCGACATCGGCCTCTGGCCGCATTTCTGGCGGCCGTTCGTTTCCTGGGGCTATACCTCCGTGCTCTTCGAGGTCTTCTGGTGCATCTCCATCTATACGACGATCCTCACGCTCGAGTTCCACGAGGTCATCACGGAGCGCATGTTCAAGTTCCTGCATCCTTATGTACTCAAGGCGCTGCCGTTCCTCGTCATCATCGGCCTCATCTTCCCGATGATGCACCAGTCATCGCTCGGCGGCCTGTTCCTCATCGCGAAGAGCAAGATGTTCCCGCTTTGGTGGAGTCCGCTGCTGCCGCTCTATTTCCTCATCTCCTCGTTTTTCGTCGGTTCGGCGATGGTCTACGTGGAGTCGGATCTCGCGCGGCGGAACTACGCGCATACCATCGACCAGAACATCATGCTCCAGCTCACGCGCGTCGGCGGCCGCATCATGCTCGTCTATCTCGCACTCAAGCTCATCGATATCACGCGCCAGGGGCAGTGGGGGCTCGTGTTCCAGGGCTCCATGCAGAGCAATCTCTACCTGCTCGAGATGGTTGGCGGCATCCTCGTCCCGCTCTTTATCATCTTCAGTCCGCTCGCGCACCGGAAATACGGCCTGCTCGCCTACTCGTGGCTCGTGGTGCTCGGCGTCGTGCTCAACCGCATGAACTGCGTGTTCACGGCGATGTACAAATCGGGCGATTATTTCCCATCGGTGTTTGAGTTCGCCGTGAGCATCGGACTCGTCTCCGTCGGCTGTCTCGCCTACGGGCTCATCGTGGAGAACTTCAATGTCCTCGGTGCTCGCCGCGCAACGCAGCATCATATCTTACATAAGACAGACCTGCTCTGATATAGCCGGGCAGGAGGGCGCAGGCTCGCCGCAGGGCGGCTGGCGCCCTTTCTTGTGCGCGCGATTGCGTGTTACGGAATACTTACTTGAATCCACTGCGTCATTAAGCTAGAATAGGCGTATGCAAAAAATTATGGGGGCGTGAAGGCATGCGTTGGCTGGATGATTTTCGTGGGCACAGGAAGGCAGCGTCTGGAGAAGAGACTACGCGGCGTCATCTGACGCTGCTGTTGCTCTTTGCCGTGCTCGTCTATTTCGTGGGGAATGGGGCGATGGCCATCACGGATTCCGTGGAATCGAACTATGTGGAGACAGCCAAGGAGATGATGGCAGCGGGTGACCTGATTTCGCCGCGCATTTACGGTCACTACTGGTATGACAAGCCCGTGCTTTTTTACTGGGAACTCATCGTGGCGTTTTCGCTGTTTGGCCAGACGGAGTTTGCGGCGCGGTTCTTCCCGGCAATGTTTTCGGCGGTCAGCCTGTTGCTCACGTACTGGTTCGGACGCAGGCTCTATGGGGAACGCATCGGTTTCGTCGCGGCGCTGCTCATGGGCACATCGGTCGAGCTCTGGTATCTCGGGCACGCGGTGATCACGGACATGACGCTCTTCGTCTCGATGAGCGGCATGCTCATCGCCTTCTATCTTGGCTATGAGGAGCGGCGCGTCCGCTGGTACTATCTCGCGTTCTTCCTCGCGGGCGTCGCCGTGCTCACGAAAGGGCCCATCGGCCTCTGTCTGCCGGGACTCATCATCTTGCTGTTCCTCGCGTGGGAGCGCCGCCTGCGCGAGCTTTGGAGCCCCCATATCCTCGCGGGCTTCGCGCTCTTTTTCGCTGTTGCGGCCATCTGGTACTACCCGATGGTACGTTTGCACGGCAGCGACTTCCTCGATACGTTCCTCGGCGTGCACAATGTACTGCGCGCGACGGTATCGGAGCATCCGCGCGACGATGTCTGGTACTTCTACGTGCTGGTGTATCTCGCAGGGCTCTTCCCTTGGTCGCTCGCTTCGTTGCCGGCTGCTGTGCGCCGCGTATGGCGGCGCGATCTGCGTCTGCCGCGGACGCCGGCCATGCGGTTCCTCGTGGTCTGGACCGTTACGGTCTTCGCGGTCTTTGAGTGCTTCGCGACGAAGTACGTCACCTATACGCTGCCGTATCTGCTGCCGATCTCCTTACTGCTCGCGCGTTATTTCGCGCCGCGCCGGGAGCTTTTCCGCCTGCTCGCGGGTGGCATGACGGCGCTCTTCGTCGTGCTCGCCTGCTTCGTCGCGCCGCCGCTCATGGACAAGGCGTCGGGCCGGGACACCGCGGCGCTGCTCTCGCGCGAGGTGCAGCGCGTCGCGGCGGAGGCGGGCGAGCGGCCGCTCATCGTCTCGTACGGGCGGGATTATTCGTGCTCGCTTGTCTATTATTCCGGTCTCGTGCCCTACTGCCTGCGGCCGAGGAGCGAGGTGCTGCGCGAGCAGCCCGGCCAAGGGGATATCAGCTGGAACGAAAAAAATGTCATGCCGTTCCTCGCAGAGGAGGATCTGCCGACACAGCGCGACGTGCTGCTGCTGACGGATGTGAAGCGGAAGGACGGCGTCCTGGTCACGGAGGCGACACTGCACGCGGAGCTCGCGGGCCGATGGGAGTTCCTCGGCGAGACGGAGAGCGGGCAGCAGCTCTTCCTGCGCCGCGCGGCCGGGGAGACATCCGATGAGGAGATGGGAAAATGACGGAACAGAAGCGGGTGACCATCGTGGTGCCCGTCTATAATGAAGGAGACAATATCCCGCATTTCACGCGCGCCGTCATGGAGGCGATGACTGGACTGCCCTACCGCTACGAGATCCTCTTCGTCGACGACGGCTCCTGCGCGGAGAGCCGCCGCGTGCTGCGCGAGACGGCGCGGCGGGAGCCGCACGTTCGGGGGATCTTCCTTTCGCGCAACTACGGGCATCAGGCGGCGCTGACCTGCGGGATCGACCACGCGGAGGGCGATGCCGTCATCACGATGGACGGCGATATGCAGCATCCGCCCGCGCTTCTGCCGCGGCTGCTCGCACTCTGGGCGCAGGGCTATGAGGTCGTGCAGACCATCCGCGAGACGACGCAGGGCGTCTCCGCGTTCAAGCGGCTCACCTCGAAATATTACTACAAGTTCCTCAACCTCATCGCCGCCGTGCCCATCCAGCCGGGCGGCTCGGACTTCCGCCTCATGGACCGCGAGGTCGTGCTGGCGTTCCGTCGCTACCGCGAGCACGACCGGTTCATCCGCGGGCTCGTGGGCGCGATGGGGTTCCGCCAGGTGCAGGTGCGTTTCGCCGCGCCGGAGCGCTACGCGGGACAGTCGAAGTTCTCGCTGAAGAAGATGGCGAAATTCGCGCTCGACGGCATCCTCGGCAACTCCATCGTACCGCTGCGCGTCTCCTTCTACATCGGCGTGCTGAGCCTCTTCGTGAGCCTCGCGCTGCTCGCGCATGTCTTCTACGAGGAACTTCTAGGTACGACGGTCGCGGGCTGGTCGACGCTCATGGTCTGCCTGTCCTTTTTCGGCGGCACGCAGCTCATGGTGCTCGGTGTGCTGGGAGAATATGTAGGACGTATCTTCCGCGAGGTGAAAGGGCGGCCGCTCTACCTCATAGAGCCGGAGCACGCGGATGAGCTGACGGAAGAGCAGGGGGGACGCGGCAGTCACGCGCCATCTGCGTCCTCTTGATTTTTCAAGGTAACAATATTATACTGAACCTAAAGAGATGGTAGTCGTTTACTATGTAAATCCCCAAGAGCGCAAGCCGCAGGCGCAGCGCGATTGGCTGGATTTACTGCAAGGACGGGCGCACAATGTCCACAAAGTGGACGTTTGTGCGTTGAGTTTTCTGCCGAAAAGGAGAACCTCCTTCCGGGGTGATGATCGGATGGAGGCTCTTTTGGTATGTGTATGAGAGCGCGCGTAGGGGGGGCAGCGATGTCTTTTAAGGAACCACTGATTAATTCGGCGCTCCGTCTTCACGCGTCTGCACTGTCCTCTCGTCGTCGACAAACCTCAGCGTAGCTTCGGCTACGCCTGCGGTTTGTCTCCTAGAGAGATACAGCGCATCCACGTAAATCCGGAGCACCTCATTTAATCAGCGTTTCCTTAAGAGGGAGACAGATGATGCCGCGGCCCGGATGCTGCGTTGTCTTGACATCTCTCTGATACATAGTACAATGAAAAAAGTATTTTTTCTGCTGTTTTTCTCAGCGGAAAGGATGAATCCAAAGCGGATGGAGCGTGGATGAGATTGGAAAAGGAAAAACTGACGCTGGCCATCGAGTCGAGCTGTGATGAGACGTCGGCGGCTGTGCTGCGCGGCGGGCGCGAGATTCTCTCGAACATCATTTCGACGCAGATCCCCGTGCACCAGCGCTTCGGCGGCGTCGTGCCGGAGATTGCCTCGCGCAAGCATATCGTAAATATCATGCCCGTCATCGACGAGGCGCTCAGCGAGGCGGGCGTGAAGCTCCAGGAGATCGACCAGGTCGCTGTGACCTACGGGCCGGGGCTCGTGGGGGCGCTGCTCGTCGGTGTCTCGGCGGCAAAGGCGCTTGCGTTTTCGCTCGGCGTGCCGCTCATCGGCGTCAATCACCTCGAGGGGCATATCTTCGCGAATTTCCTCGCATCGCCGGAGCTCGCGCCGCCGTTCGTGGCGCTCGTCGTCTCGGGCGGCCATACGGCGCTCGTGCGCGTCGATGACTACAATCATTTCCGCATGCTCGGGCAGACGCGCGACGACGCGGCGGGCGAGGCGTTCGACAAGGTGGCGCGCGTGCTCGGCCTGCCGTATCCCGGCGGCCCGCAGATCGATAGGCTCGCGGCCGAGGGGCGTCCCGTCATCGACTTCCCGCGCGCGCTCGAGGAGAAGGGCAACTATGAGTTCAGCTTTAGCGGACTCAAGTCCGCCGTGCTCAACTACATCAACAGCGAGCGCATGAAGGGGCATGAGCTTGCAAAGGCCGACATCGCGGCCTCGTTCCAAGCATCGGTCGTCGAGGTGCTCGTACACAAGGCATTCGAGGCCGTCGCGGCAGCCGGTCTCTCGACGCTCGTGCTCGCGGGCGGCGTCGCGGCGAACTCCGGACTCGAGGCGCGCCTGCGGGAAGAGGCGGCGAGACGCCGTGTGCAGTTCTATTTCCCCGACCGCATTCTCTGCACGGACAACGCGGCGATGATCGGCTGCCGCGGCTACTATCAGGCGCAGGCGGGCGAGGTCAGCGACCTCTATCTCAATGCCGTGCCGGGACTCGGCCTTTCGGATCGCTGAGGAGGGAGACTTATGGATGATTTTGGGACGCTTGCGCGGGCGCATACGACGCTCACGGCCGTGCAGCAGGAGTTTTTCAAGCGGCTGCTCGTGCTCTTTCCCTTCCTCGCCGATCTCGCGCATGCGCGCGTGCGCCTTTATCTGCAGACCAAGGACAGGAAGGCCTTCGTAATCGCGGCGCAGGAGTGGCCGCGCACGGTCTACCTGCCGCCGGACGGCACGGCGGAGGGGCGCGTCATCCGCGCGATGGAGGAGCCGGTGCTCTGCCATGCCGTGGAGTCGCGCCATTTCATCCGCGGCAAGCGCGAGTGGAACTACGGCAGCATGATTGATATGATGGTGCAGCCGCTCGTCGACGGCACGGGGCTGCTCGGCCTCGTCTGCTTCGAGACGACGAGCGAGATGGCGCAGTCGGACGGCTATGAGCATCTGCTCTCCGCTGCACGCCTGCTGCTGCGCAATCCGCGGCGCCATCTCAACGCCGAGATGTTCGCGCCGATGAGCGCGAGCGACGGCATCGTCCTCACGGATCAGTACAACCGCATCACGTTCGCGACGACGGCGGCCCTGCGCATTTTCCGTGTGCTCGGCGTCGGCAGCCTCGTCGGCGCCCACCTCTTCGACCGACAGATCACGCAGCATATCCGCAAGGAGTCGCAGGAGACGAGCCGGCCCTGGGAGCGTGAGATCGAGGCCGGCGCGCTCATCATCCGCGAGCGCAACCTGCCGCTCATGGAGGGCGGCCACTTGCTGAGCCGCATCGTCATCGTCTCCGACCTCACCGAGGTGCGGGAGAAGGACAAGGAAATCAAGGTGAAATCCGCTGTCATCCAGGAGATCCATCACCGCGTGAAGAACAACCTCCAGATGATCGCGAGCCTGCTCCGCATGCAGGCGCGCCGCTCGAAGTCACCGGATGTCAAGGACGCGCTGCAAGAGAGCGTGAACCGCATCCTCTCCATCTCCGTCGTGCATGAATTCCTCTCCGAGCAGGGTGAGAAGACCATCAATGTCGGCGAGGTCGCACGCCACATCTTCAATCTCGTCGCGATGAGCATGGTCGACCGCGCGTTCGAGCTGCACTCTGAGTGCGTGGGAGAGACGCTCGTCCTGCCCTCGGCCTACGCGAGCTCCATCGGCCTCGTGCTCAACGAGCTCGTGCTCAACGCAACGGAGCATGGCTTCGAGGGACGTTCGTCGGGGCACATCCGCCTCACGCTCGGCGACGGGGAGGCGTACCTCCTCGACTTCGAGGACGACGGCATCGGTCTGCCGGAGGGCTTCCAGCCGGAGAAGCAGAGATCGCTCGGCATCTCCATCATGCGGACGCTCATCGAGGGCGACCTCGGCGGCACGATCCGCTACGCGAACCGCGAGGGCGGCGGGACATGCGTGACCATCCGGATTCCGAAAAAGGAATAAAGGTACAATCATAGAGATATTTTAGATTTCCGTACTAACATAAAAAAAGAATGATAGAACGCTATATCGTGGACAACGTGCGGGCGGCGCAGGGGAAAGCGCCGCGGTGGGGAGCCGTCATGTTCCAAGCACCTGAATGGAGTGGAGAGCATCATGAAGAAGAAAAGCCTGCGCATCGTCATTGCGGACAACGAGTCCATCATCCGCATGGACTTGCGGGAGATGCTGGAGGACGCCGGTCATGAGATCGTCGGCGAGGCCGTTGACGGCTGGCATGCCGTCGAGACGACGCGCGCGCGCCGTCCGGATCTCGTCATCATGGATATCAAGATGCCGGAGATGGACGGCATCACAGCGGCGAAAAAAATCTCCGACGAGGGCATCGCGCCCGTGCTGCTGCTCACCGCGTACAGTCAGCCGGAGATCGTCGAGCGCGCGAAGAACTCCGGCGTGCTCGCCTATCTCGTGAAGCCCGTCAAGGAGAGCAATCTGTTCCCCGCGATGGAGATCGCGCTCTCACGCTGGGAGGAGATGCAGGATCTCTCGGCGGAACTCGACAAGGTGCGCGACACGCTTGAGATGCGCAAGACGCTCGACCGCGCAAAAGGCATCCTCATGGCGGTGCATCACCTCACGGAGAAGGAAGCCTACCGCCGTATCCAGCAGTACGCAATGGCGAAACGCCTGACCGTCAAAGAGGTCGCCGAGGCCATCGTGCGCGCGGCCGTGAAATGATGCATGAGCGATCGCAGAAAAAGTCAAAAAGAAATCCTTGACATTTTGACTAAGAGAGGGTAGTATAAGGATTGTAGTTAGCACTCAGGCAATGTGAGTGCTAACAGAACGAGGCAAATCCATGTTAGGAGGAAGATATATATGATTAAGCCATTGGGCGAAAGAGTTGTCATTGAAGTTTCGGAAAGCGATGTCAAGACGGCCAGCGGAATCGTGCTGCCGGACACGGCGAAAGAGAAACCGCAGAAGGGCACGGTCGTCGCCGTTGGCGCTGGCAAGCTCCTCGATAACGGTGAGCGTGCGCCGATGGAGGTCAAGGTCGGCGACAACATCATCTTCTCCAAATATTCCGGCACGGAAGTCAAGGTCGACGACAAGGACTATCTCGTCGTCCGCGAGAGCGATATCCTCGCTGTGCTCTGATTCGCAAGCAGGAAAAGACAGTAAACATTCGTATAGATTCCTGGAGGTAACTACAAGATGGCAAAACAGATTCTTTTTGAAGAAGAAGCCCGCCGCGCGCTCGGCCGCGGTGTTGACGCACTCGCAAACGCAGTCAAGGTCACGCTTGGTCCTAAGGGCCGCAACGTCGTGCTCGACAAGAAATTCGGCGCACCGACGATCACGAACGATGGCGTGACAATCGCGCGCGACATCGAGCTTGAGGATCCGTTCGAGAACATGGGTGCCCAGCTCGTCAAGGAAGTCGCCACGAAGACGAACGACATCGCTGGCGACGGTACGACGACGGCGACGCTGCTCGCGCAGGCCATGATCCACGAGGGCATGAAGAACGTCGCAGCCGGCGCGAACCCGATGATCATCAAGAAGGGCATTGACAAGGCCGTCACGGCGCTCGTCGATGAGATCAAGGCGAAGTCCAAGAAGGTCGAGGGCCAGGCGGACATCGCACAGGTCGCGACGATCTCCTCCGCGAACGAGGAGACGGGCAAGCTCATCGCCGAGGCGATGGAGAAGGTCGGCAAGGACGGCGTCATCACGGTCGAGGAGTCCAAGACGATGAAGACGAACCTCTCCGTCAAGGAAGGCATGCAGTTCGACCGCGGCTACATCTCCCCGTACCTCGTCACGGATACGGACAAGATGGAGGCTGCCCTCGACGATCCGTACATCCTCATCACGGATCGCAAGATCTCCGCGATCAACGACATCCTGCCGATCCTCGAGCAGGTCGTCAAATCCGGCAAGCAGCTCGCTATCATCGCTGAGGATGTCGACGGCGAGGCCCTCACGACGATCGTCGTCAACAAGCTCCGCGGCACGTTCAAGGCACTCGCTGTGAAGGCACCGGGCTTCGGCGACCGCCGCAAGGCCATGCTGCAGGATATCGCGACGCTCACGGGCGGCAGCGTCATCAGCGAGGAACTCGGCCGCAAGCTCGACAGCGTGACGCTCGAGGATCTCGGTCAGGCGCACAAGATCGTCTCCACGAAGGACGAGACGACGATCATCGGCGGCAAGGGCGACAAGGACGCCATCGCTGAGCGCGTCGCGCAGATCAAGCAGCAGATCACGAAGACGACGAGCGACTTCGACAAGGAGAAGCTCCAGGAGCGTCTCGCGAAACTCGCGGGCGGCGTTGCCGTCATCGAGATCGGCGCAGCGACCGAGGTCGAGATGAAGGACAAGAAGTACCGCATCGAGGATGCCCTCAACGCGACGCGCGCAGCTGTCGAGGAAGGCATCGTCGCAGGCGGCGGCACGACGTTCATCGACATCCAGCCGGCACTCGACAAGATCGAGGCTGAGGGTGATGAGAAGGTCGGCGTCAACATCGTCCGCCGCGCCATCGAGGAGCCGGTTCGCCAGATCGCGGACAACGCGGGCCTCGAGGGCTCCGTCGTCGTCGAGAACGTCAAGAAGGCTGGCACGGGCGTCGGCTTCAACGCGCTCAAGAACGAGTACGTCGACATGATCAGCGCCGGCATCGTCGATCCGGCCAAGGTCACGCGCAGCGCCCTCCAGAACGCGGCATCCATCGCTTCGATGGTGCTCACGACGGAGACGCTCGTCGCCGACAAGCCGGAAGAGCATCCGGCGGCACCGGCAGCACCGGCTGGCGGCATGCCCGGCATGATGTAAGTAAAGACCCTATGATAGAGTACACAGAAGGGACTGCGAGAGCAGTCCTTTTTGTGTGCCCGCTTTTAGGAAACGCTGATTAAATGAGGTGCTCCGGATTTACGCGGATGCGCTGTATCTCCTTAGGAGACAAACCGGAGGCGTAGCGGCAAAACGCTCCATCGCGTTTTGTGCTGAGGATTGTAGGGCGACGGGAGGACAGTGCAGACGCGTGAAGACGGAGTGCCGAATTAATCAGTGGTTCTTTTATACATAGGCAGGCGAGGCCTGAGATGATTGCGGCGCGGGAAGACTTTGTTTATAATAGAGGTACTGGGAGAGGAAAAGGAAGGATGGTCCGTGGTAAAGGATGATGAAGAGTTATCGCACAATCAAGGGGACGGCCGAGGCCGCCTATGAGATACAGAAATCGCGCTTTCTCACGCATGTGAGCCATGCGGCGAGCGAGGAGGAGGCGCGCGCCTTCATCCAGGCGAGGAAAAAGGAATTCTTTGACGCGCGTCATAACTGCTCCGCCTATGTGCTTGGTGCCGACGGCGCGAAGCAGAAGTCGAACGATGACGGGGAGCCGGGCGGCACGGCGGGGAATCCGATGCTCGAGGCCATCAAGCAGCAGGGACTCACCGATGTCGTCGTCGTCGTCACGCGGTATTTCGGCGGCATCAAGCTTGGGGCGGGCGGACTCATCAGGGCCTATCATCACAGTGCGATGCTGGGGCTTTCTGTCGCCGATATTGTAGAGATGGTACCGTTCTGCATCGTACAGCTCCGTATCAGCTATCCGCTTCTGGCCGCCGTCGAACATTATCTGCGTCAGGAGGAGATCCGCACGGGAGAAAAGGAATATGCGGAGGATGTCATGATTCCCTTGCTGCTGCGGGAGGAGGAAGCGGCAGCCGTCTGTGAGGAGCTCACGAACCTGACGGCCGGTACCGGCAAGCTGCAGCGGGCGGGGATACAGGTCGTTGCTGTACCGGTCGCCTGAGCCGCGCGAAAAGCCCCATACGCCCCTTCGCGGTAGCGAAGAGGCGTATGGGGCTTGGCACCTGTGGAAGACGCCAGGAGAAGAGCATGCTCAGTCGAGCAGATCGATGTGTTTCTTTTCCAGCAACGTGCGCCAGCCGCTGCTCACCGGCTCATCTGTGACGATGGTCTGGATGCGGTCGAAGTCAAAGGAGTGCACAAATGCCGTCTGGTTGAATTTCGTATGGTCGACGAGCAGAATGGTTCGATTGGCTTGGACGGCCATGTATTCCTTGAGGACGCTCTCATCCTCGTTCGATTCCATGATGCCTCGCTCCTTGCTGAGGCCCTTGCAGCTGATGAAAGCGAGATCGACATTATAGCGCTGGATGGTCTCCTGCGCTATATGGCCGACCAGTGCGCAGGAGTTTGCGCGCAGCGTTCCGCCTGTTGAGATGAGGCGGTGGGGAGAGGCGAAATAATCGTGCAGGATCCGGGCGGAGTTCGTGATGATGGTGAGGTTTTTCTTCTGCTGCAGGCGGGCCAGCAGGGCGAGGCATGTCGTGCTCGCATCGACCATGAGACTGTCGCCGTCGTGCACGAGGGCGGCGGCCTTGATGGCGATGATCTGCTTGTTCTCGCTCATGATGGCATTGCGCTTGAGGAAGGAGATATCCTCCCGCGTGTGTTCGCTCAGTACAGCACCGCCGTAGCTGCGGCGCAGCAGATCCTTGCTCTCAAGCTTTTCGAGGTCACGGCGGATCGTCTCCTCCGTCACATTGAAAAGTTTCGCAAGCTCCGCGACATAGACCTTCTGTTCATTGTTCAGCTTCTCCATGATTTGCTGACGGCGTTCGATACCCAGCATGATGGCAAGCACACTCCTCTCATAATCACAACGTTCGTTCGGTCGTCGTTGTGCATATCCCTTGTTAAGGAATCAATGATTCATTCAGCGGTTCCTTAAAGCAATCCAAAACAATTCATCTGCAGTGCATTGCGAAGCACGCTTTGCAATGTGAGATTAAAAGATATATCTAATTATTACCCTTTTAATTATAATAGATAATCTAGCAAAGAGCAACAACAATACAAGAAATCGAAACATGATTTCATAATTTGTACGTATGTGAACGCACATTTGTGGCACTGTTTTGGAAAACGATACACGGCAGAGGACGAGTGGGGAGAGCCTCAAGAGCAAAAAAGGATTTTGCGCGACGGTCACGAAGAAAGGGGATAGAAAGCGCTGATGAAATGAGGTGTTCCAGATTTGTACGGATGTGTTGTATCTCCCAAGGAGATCGACCAGAAGCGCAGCGCGGGCAACGCTGAGGAGCTGTCGACAGTGGGAGGATGGTGCAGACGCGTGAAAACGGAGTGCCGAAATAATCAGTGATTCCCATAGGAAAGGGATGATGATATGGAAGAGTGGCTGGAGAATACACTCAGTGAGGGATTGCGGCGCGATCTTGCGGCGTGGCGCAGTCAGTATCCTTGGGAGGGAACGCGCGCACTGCCAAGTCCTGTGTACCGCTATCATGGCAGGGAGATTTTCGAGGCCGCAGTGGCGGCGCTGCTCGCGGGGGAGCATCTGCTGCTCGTCGGACCGAAGGCGACGGGGAAGAATGTGCTTGCGGAGAATCTGGCGGCGGCGTTCGGCCGCCCGATGTTCAATGTTTCCTTGCACATCAATACGGACGCCGCCTATCTCATCGGTACGGATACCTTCCGCGCCGGCGAGGTGCAGTTCCGCCCGGGACCGGTCTATGAGAGCGCGGCAGTCGGCGGGTTCTGCGTGTTCGACGAGATCAACATGGCGCGCAACGAGGCGCTCGCGGTGCTCCATTCGCTGCTTGATCACCGGCGATTGCTTGAGGTGCCGGGCAGCGGGCAGCTCGCGGTGCATCCTGCCGCGCGGTTTCTCGCAACGATGAACGAGGGATATGCGGGGACGCGCGAACTCAACGAGGCGCTGGCCTCGCGTTTCCTCGTGCTGCGCCTGCCGCCGCTCGATGAGACGGGGCTCGCGGCGCTGCTTGGTGACGCGCTGCCGCAGCTCAGCAACGAGGGTCGGGAGGTGCTCGTTGCACTTTTTCTCGCGCTCACGGAGAAGAGCCGTGCGGGCGAGATATCGAGCAGGGCGGTGGATCTGCGCGGCCTCCTGGCCGCGGTGCGTCTCATCGCGCGCGGCGTGGCGCCGTGGCGGGCGCTCACGATGGGGCTCATCGACAAGTGCATCGAGGCAGAGGAACGGGAGCTTGCGGGAGATGTCCTGGCGCTGTATGTGACGCAGGAGACGTCCGCGCAGTTGTTTTTTGCATAGGGCTGGATGCGTGGCGGGGAATGATAGCTCGCTGCCTTTTCTCGCAGACATATTTTTCGTAGAGCGATGTCGGTGGTGCAAGGAGGGATGAAAGATGCGGAGCAGGAATCGGCGCCGGGCGGAGAACCAGGTGTGGACGGCGGCGGGGGACTATGATTTTGCGCCCGCGTTCCTTGCGTTCCATGCGGACGGGACGCCGGATGCATATCTCAATGCCATTGTCGGCTTTACGCATCGCTTTTATGACGCGGCGGCCCTGCGTGATTATCTTGCGTCGCTTAGCAGCTCATTGCTCGTCGATACGTTTACGGATCTTTGCTGGCTCGCGCTGGAGTCTGCCGTCTATCCGCAGGCCGTGCGCTGCTCGCCGGCGCTGCCGCAGCTGCGCGAGGCGCATGCGCGGCGGTATCTGTGCGATCTGCGGGCGGTGGATGTCTCCCTGCAGCAGCGCATGCTGCAGGCAGGCGTCGTGCAGACGCTCAAGACGGCGCGCTGCCGTGAGGTGCTCGGCGAGCCGCTGTGTCTCTACCATCCGTGGGACAGGCGGCTTTACGCGGCGCTTTCCCTGCCGCCGGAGCGCGATACGGCGGCGCTGATCCGCCGGATGGACGAGGTGCTGCGCCGTTATTTTGTCTTCCGCTGGACAAATCATCTGCGGCAGGCCATGCATATCGCATTGCCCGCGTGGCTCCATGCCGTGCTGCGTCGTCTGCTGCCCGTGCGGCGCGTGCAGGATGACGCACCGCGCCGCACGGGCGGCAGCGGCACGGATGTGGGCACGGCGGGGGCTGAGGGGCAGCGGGGGCTGCGTCTGCGCGCGGGCGGCGATTGGCGCCGCGTGCTTGCCTCGTTCGGCGCGCCGTATTTCCCTGAGGGGCAGCGCGCGCGGTTCGAGGAAGAGATTTGCGTGGGAGCGCATCAGCGCACGCATATTTTTTACGCGCGGGCGGGCGCGGGACAGGCGGCTCGCGCTTTGAACACGTCGTTTTATCAGGCGCACCGCGCGGTCTACCGCACGGCAGCGCGCAAGCTCGCGGCGCAGGTCAGAAATACGCTTGCGGTATGGCGGCAGCCGCTGCCGGTTCCCGCGCGGGCGGGACGGTTCACGAGCGCCTGGGCGTGGCGCGGGGCGTGCGGACTCGACGGGCGTCTGTTCGCGAGCAGCGAGGAGCGGCCTCGCAGCGACTTTGCTGTGACGCTGCTGCTCGACGCGTCTGCCTCCCGCGAGTCACAGCAGGCGTTGATTGCCGCTCAGGCGTATACGCTCGCGGAGGGCCTCATGCGCGCGGGGGTGCGCGTACAGGTCTGGTCGTTCGCGAGCGTCGAACGCGTGACGGCGCTGACGGTGCTCAAGGCGTTCGGCGCGCGGCAGGCGGATGGCGTCTTTGCCTACGAGGCGCGCGGCTGGAACCGCGACGGGCTCGCGCTGCGTGCGCTGCGGCCGTTGCTGCCCGCAGGCAGGCGGCAGCTCGTCCTCTGTCTCACGGACGCGCATCCCGGGGATGCTTTCGGTCTCTTGCCCGAGGGGCGGACGCTCGCGCAGGCGTATATGGGAAAAGCGGCTGTGCGCGACGCGGCGGCTGGCTGCCGCGCCCTGTGCCGCGCGGGCGTCCGCATCGTAGGCCTCGTCAACAGCGTCTTTCCCGAGGAGACGACGCAGGAGGCGGCACGGGAGATTTTCGGCACCGCGTTCCTCTGTCTGCGCAGTCCCCAGGATCTCGCGCTGCGTGCGGGCGCTGTCATCGAGCGGGAGCTGCGGCGTTGACGTGAGACATGAAAACGGCTATAGTTTATAGGTCGCTGATGGCTTCGACTTTGTTCCAGTCGGCGATTGGCGAACATCAAGAACTCTGTTTCATCATGAGTGGATGGCGGTCATGGCCTGCGTCTGCCGCAGACAGATAGCTGCTTTATTTAGATTGGAAGTGCAGATATGCAGAAACGATGGAAAACGTTCCCCGATGCGACGGCGGAGGCGGGCGCGCTCGCGCGCAGTCTCGGCGTCTCTGACACGCTGGCGCGGCTCTTGTGGAACCGAGAGATCCGCACGGAGGAAGCGGCGCGCCGGTTCCTCGAGCCGGAGACGCGGCAGGAACTCTACGATCCTTTGCGCATGCGCGATATGGAGCGCGCGGTCGCGCGCATCCGGGAGGCCGTAGAGGGCGGCGAGCACATCACGATTTACGGCGATTACGATGTGGATGGCATGACATCGACGGCGCTGCTCTACGACTGCCTGCATTCTTTGGGCGCGGCGGTCGATTTCTACATTCCCGACCGGTTTACGGAGGGGTATGGCTTCCATCGGGCGGCGCTCGAGCGGATCGCGTCTGTATCTACTTTGCTCATCTCCGTCGACTGCGGCATCGCCTCTGTCGACGATGTCGCGGCGATGGCGGGGAAGCTCGACATCATCATCACGGATCACCATCTGCCGGGCGAGCAGCTGCCGCCCGCACTCGCCGTAGTGAATCCGCACCGCGTGGACTGCGCCTACCCTGACAAGAATCTCTGCGGTGTCGGCGTCGCCTATAAGCTTTGCGAGGCGCTCTATCAGTCGCTCAAGGGCTGCGCCTACGGCGAGGGGCTCGAGCTCGTGGCGCTCGGTACGGTGGCGGATATCGTGCCGCTCGTCGGGGAGAACCGCAAGCTCGTGCGGCTCGGCCTCGCGCGCATGGCGGAAACATCGCGCGTCGGTCTGCGCGCGCTCATGGAGGTCGCGGGCATCGATGCAGGGCAGGTCGGCGCGGAGCAGGTCGGATTCCAGCTAGCGCCGCGTCTCAATGCCGCGGGCCGGATGGAGCGAGCGACCCTCGGCGCGCGGCTGCTCCTCATGCAGGACGCGGCGGAGGCGCAGGAACTCGCGCAGCATCTCGACGCGCTCAACCGCGAGCGGCAGGCGACGGAGCAGGACATCTTGCGCGCGGCGGAGGATGAGCTCGCAAGCGTGGATGTCTCAGAGCTGCCGGCCATCGTGCTCGCCGGCGAGGGCTGGCATCAGGGCGTCATCGGCATCGTTGCCTCGCGTCTCGTCGAGCGGTACTATAAGCCGGTCATCATCCTCAGCGTGAACGGGGAGATGGCGAAGGGATCTTGCCGCAGCATCGAGGGGCTCCATATCTATGAGGCGCTCAAGGCGTGCAGCCAGTATCTTGCGGGCTTTGGCGGGCATGCGCAGGCGGCGGGGCTCTCGCTGCGCATGGCGGATATCCCTGCGTTCCGGCAGGCGTTCTCTGAGGTGGCGCGCGAGAGGCTCAGCCCTGAGGACTACGTGCCCGTTGCGCGCATCGAGTTCGAGATGGACCCGCTCTCCGTGACCATAGAACTCGTGGAGGAGATCGCGCGACTCGAGCCGTATGGCGAGGGCAACCCGCGGCCGCTCTTTGGCTGTCGGAATCTGCGCGGCAGCGGGGCGCGGCGCATCGGCAGCGAAGGGCAGCATCTGAAATTTTCCGTCGACGAGACAGGCCGCTCTGTTGACTGCCTTTACTGGGGGCAGGGGGAACTCGCGGAGACAGTGAACGCGGAGCCGCTCGACATCGTGTATCGCCCCTCCATCAACGAGTGGCGCGGCCAGCGACGGGTGCAGGCCATTGTCGACAGCGTCAATCCGGCGGCGGGCGCGCGCGTCCATCCAGACCGCGATATGCTTGCGGATCTCTACCGTTATCTCTATCGCCTGTCGGCGGGGAAGGCATCATTTTCTCTCCAGCCGCAGCGGCTCGCGGCGGGATTTGCCGCGGCGATGGGGCACAGGCTCTCCGTCTTCACGCTGAAGGAAGGGCTGAAGGTCTTTATGGAGCTCGGCCTCCTGCGCGCGACGCTTCGGGAAGATGCTTATGAGCTCTGTGCGCCCAAGCAGAAGCTCGACCTCATGGCGTCGTCGAGTTATCGTCAATATACCCGGCAGAGCTGAGTTGTAATCTTGTATCAGGTAAGGTATACTATGGTGGAAACTAGAGGAAGCGAGGGATGGGACCATGCAAAGCATTGACAAGGAACCGGTTACCATCGAATCCATCATCGAGGCGGTCAAGAGCTATCAGCCGAAGGCGAATATCCGTCTGATCCAGCGCGCGTACGAGCTCGCGAACGCGGCGCATAAGGGGCAGAAGCGTGTTTCCGGCGAGGAATATATCATCCATCCCCTGCATGTCGCGCAGATCCTGACGGAGCTGCACATCGACGATGTGACCATCAGCGCGGCGCTCCTCCATGATGTCGTGGAGGACACCATCTATACGAACGAGCAGGTCGAGCAGATGTTCGGCAAGGAAGTCGCGATGCTCGTCGATGGCGTGACGAAGCTCGGCAAGATCAAGTACAAGTCGCGCGAGGAGCAGCAGCTCGAGAACTATCGCAAGATGTTCCTCGCGATGGCGAAGGACATCCGAGTCATCATGATCAAGCTCGCCGACCGCCTGCACAATATGCGTACGCTCAAGTACATGCGCGAGGACAAGCAGAAGCGCATCGCGAAAGAGACCATCGAGATCTACGCGCCGCTCGCGAACCGTCTCGGCATCTCCAATATCAAGTGGGAGCTGGAGGATCTCTGCCTGCGCTACCTCGAGCCGGAGAAGTACTATGACCTCGTCGAGAGCGTCAAGCAGAAGCGGCAGGAGCGCCAGGCGTTCATCGACGATGCCATCGAGCAAATCAAGGCGAAGCTCAAGGAGTCTGGCATCAAGGCGGAGATCAGCGGCCGCGCGAAGCATTTTTACAGCATCTACAAGAAAATGAAACGCGATAACAAGGACATCAGCGAGATCTATGACCTCTCCGCTGTGCGCGTGCTCGTCGATACGGTCAAGGACTGCTATGGCGTGCTCGGTGTCATCCACGCGATGTGGAAGCCGATCCCGGGCCGGTTCAAGGACTACATCGCCATGCCGAAGTCGAACGGCTATCAGTCGCTGCACACGACGGTCATGACGAAGGGCTATCCGCTCGAGATCCAGATCCGCACGTTCAAGATGCACCAGGTCTCCGAGTACGGCGTCGCGGCGCATTGGAAGTACAAGGAGCAGGGACGCGGCGCGACGGCGGGCAGCGCGGTCGACCAGAAGATGAGCTGGCTGCGCCAGATGGTCAATCTGCAGCAGGAGTTCAGCGACCCGCGCGAGTATTTCGAGGCGCTCAAGGTCGATATTTTCTCTGACGAGGTCTTCGTATTCACGCCGAACGGCGATGTCGTCGATCTGCCGAAGGGATCGATTCCCATCGATTTCGCCTACCGCATCCATACGGAGATCGGTCATCACTGCGTGGGCGCGAAGGTCAACGGCAAGCTCGTCCCGCTCGAGTACAAGCTCAAGAACGGCGATATCGTCTCCATCATCACGAACAAGGCGAACAGCGGCCCAAGCCGCGACTGGCTCAATATCGTCGCCTCGAGCGAGACGCGCACGAAGATCCGCTCCTGGTTCAAGAAGGAGAAGCGGGAAGAGAACATCGCGCGCGGCCTCGAGCTCATCAAGGAAGAGGCGAAGCATCTCGGCTACGATCCGCATGACCTGCTCAAGGAAGGCCGTTTGCAAGCAGTCGCGGAGAAGCTCAACGTGCTCACGGCCGACGATCTGCTCGCAGCCGTCGGCTTCGGCGGTACGACGCTGCACGGTGTGCTCACAAAGCTCATCGAGCTGCACAAGAAAGACCTGCAGGAACATACGCCGCCTGATATGTCGGCCATCCTCTCAAAACTCAAGCAGCCGGCGGGCAAGGGCAGCAAGAAGCAGAAATCGAGCCACGGCATCCTCGTCGAGGGAGAAAGCGGCTTGCTCGTGCGTCTCGCGAAGTGCTGCAACCCCATCCCCGGCGATCCCATCACGGGCTATATCACGCGCGGCCGCGGTGTCTCCGTCCATCGCTCCGATTGTCCGAACATCCTCAAGGATACGGATCTCTCGCGCATGATCGAGGTGAACTGGGATGTCGGCCTCGACAAGGATTATACCGTCGAGCTCGAGATCATCTGCAACGACAAGGCCGGCGTGCTCACGGAACTGCTCGCCGTTCCTTCCGAGATGAAGATCAACATGTCCTCGGTCAATGCGAACCCCAATCGCAGCAACAAGACTTCGACGGTGCGCATGGGGCTTTCTGTGCAGAACGCGCAGCAGGTGCAGCAGATCATGACGAAGCTGCGGCGCCTCAAGGATGTGTACAGCGTCACGCGCGCGATGGGAAAGGCGGCGAACTGAGCAACACGCGTCCCCGGCTGGAAGCATAATATTCACAAGTGGACAGCCGCACATAAAGTTTGCTATAATAATCCTATTTGAAACCAAGGAATCCTTATAAAGGGAGATTATGATATGGGACAGACATTTACGATGGACGACCTGCGCAGGAAGCTGCAGGAACGCCAGCATAAGATGACGCCGCAGCGGCAGACGGTTCTGCAGATTTTCCTCGATCATCCGGGCAAGCATCTCTCAGCGGAGGATGTGCATGACATCCTCCGCGAGCGGAAGGTGGACATCGGACTCGCGACGGTCTACCGCAGCCTCGAGTTGCTCTCCGAGCTCGGCATCCTGCAGAAGATGGAGTTCGGCGACGGCTGCAGCCGCTATGAGGTCAACACCATCGATCCTACGCGCCACCATCACCATCATCTCATCTGTACGCAATGCGGCAAGGTGGAGGAGTTCGACGACGATCTGCTCGAGAATCTCGAGCATGATATCGAGCAGAAGACAGGGTTCCAGGTCGTCGATCATCAGGTGAAATTCTTCGGTATCTGCAAGGAGTGTCAGGCAAAGCAGTGAAGATTCAGACACTCACCATATATCCCGCACAGGAAGTCCTGACGAAGATTACGAAAGAGGTGCTGAATCTCTTCAAGGTCGAGGTCGTGGGCGGCAGGATGCCTGCGGACTACGCACAGCTTTCCGTCGTCTATCGCCGCCTGCCGGACGATGCGGCCGGACGCGTGCGCGCGGGCGTGCGTCTCTACGCGTTCCGCAGGGACGGCACGCAGGAGCTCTACGAGGAGGCGGGCGGCGGCGCTGCCGATGAGCGCGAGATGGCGGCGTTCCACCGGATCCTCAAGCTCGGACTTTACCATATCTTTCGGCGTCATTTCGGTATGCCCCAGGCTCCCTGGGGCATATTGCATGGCGTGCGTCCGACGAAGATCGTCCATCGCTGGATTGCGGGCGGCCTTGACGAGGCGGCCATCATCGAGCGGCTGCAGCGGGACTATGCGTGCAGCCGGGAAAAGGCGGAGCTCATCGTGCCCATGGCGTTCCGCCAGCTGCCTTTCCTGCGGACGTCGTCGGAGAAGACCGTGAGCATCTATGTCGGCATCCCTTTCTGCCTCACGCGCTGTCTCTACTGCTCGTTCCCCGCGAATATTCTGCCGGGCGAGGCGCAGCTGCGCGTTTTCATGGAAGTATTCCGCAAGGATCTCGCAGCGGCGCAGGCGGCTGTGCGCCGCTACGGCTTCACCGTGCAGAACATCTATGTCGGCGGCGGTACGCCGACGAGCCTGCCGGACAATTTTTTTGCCGAAATGCTGCATTTGGTATATAATGCATTTTATGGTCCTGCCTGCGGGGAGTTCACGGTGGAAGCGGGACGGCCCGACAGCATGTCCGCGGCCAAGATCGAGACGATGCGTGCGCTCGGCGTCATGCGCGTGAGCGTCAATCCGCAGTCCATGCAGGAAAAGACGCTCGTGCGCATCGGCCGCCGCCATACGCCGGCACAGGTCGTCGAGATGTTCCGCGCCCTGCGCGCGGCGGGCATCCCGCACATCAATATGGATCTCATCCTCGGGCTGCCGGGCGAGACGGCTGCGGATGTCGAGGACACCATGCGGCAGGTCGTGGCGCTCGCGCCCGATGACATCACGCTGCACGCGCTCGCGCTCAAGCGCGGCTCGCGCCTGAAGCTCATGATGGAGGAGCAGCATGTGGAACTGCCGGATGACGCGGAGACGCGGCGCATGTCGGAGACGGCGCTGCGCTATGTGCACGCGGCCGGCATGCGGCCGTATTACCTCTATCGCCAGGGCTACATGAGCGGCGACCTCGAGAACATCGGGTGCTGCCGTCCAGGTGCGGAGGGGATGTACAACATCCAGATCATGGAGGAGCATCAGACCATCCTCGGCATCGGCGGCGCGGCGACGACGAAGGTCGTCGATTTCCGCAGGCACCGCATGAAGTCTGCGTTCAATGCGAAGGATCTCACGACCTACCTGCGCGATATTGACCATTATATAGAGAAACGTGCGCTTCTGCTCGAGGAAGCGTATGGGGAATAGGAGGACGTTTTTATGCTGACAAATGCGCCTCGCGGCACGAATGACATTCTGCCTGACAAGGTTGGCGCCTGGAATTACGTCGAGGGCAAGATCCGCTCCCTCTGCGCGCGGTACGGCTACGAGGAGATCCGCACGCCGATGTTCGAACACACGGAGCTTTTTCACCGCGGCATCGGCGAGGGCACCGATGTTGTCGACAAGGAGATGTATACGTTCACGGATCGTGGAGGGCGGAGCATCACGCTGCGTCCGGAGAACACGGCATCCGCCGTGCGCGCCTATCTGCAGAACAAGCTCTACGGCGACGCCTCGCTCGTGAAGCTCTTCTATATCGGCTCGATGTTCCGTTATGACCGTCCGCAGGCGGGCCGCATGCGCGAGTTCCATCAGTTCGGCATCGAGGCGCTCGGCGAGGAGAACCCGGCTGTCGACGCAGAGGTCATCCTCGTCGCGATGGATTTTCTGCGCTCGCTCGGGCTCAAGGATCTCTCGCTGAGCCTCAACTCCGTCGGCTGCCCGAAATGCCGCCCCGTCTACCGCAAGGTGCTGCAGGATTTCTTCCGCGACAAGCTCGGCGAGCTCTGCGACGACTGCAAGGATCGCTTCGAGCGCTCGCCGCTGCGGATTCTCGATTGCAAGGCGGACGCTGACAAGCCGTTCATGCAGGACGCGCCGAAGATCACGGACTGCCTCTGCGATGAGTGCCGCGACCACTTCGAGAAGGTGCAGGCGTACCTCCGGGAGGCGGGCGTTTCCTTCACGCTCGATCCGCGTCTCGTGCGCGGCCTCGACTACTACACGAAGACGGCGTTCGAGATCAAGTATGCGCCGCTCGGCGCGCAGAGCGCTGTGGCGGGCGGCGGCCGCTACGACGGGCTCATCGAGGAGATCGGCGGCAAGCCGACCCCGGCGGTGGGCTTCGCGACGGGCCTCGAGCGCGTACTGCTCGCACTCGAGAAGCAGGGACTGCTGCCGGCGGCAGAGAAGGCGTCCGACGTCTTTGTCGTCGCGCTCGGCGAGGCGGCGCAGGCGCCTGCGTTCCGCCTGCTCGAGGCGTGCCGGCGCGCCGGCCTCAAGGCGAACATGGACTACGCGGGCCGCAGCATGAAGGCGCAGATGAAGCAGGCGAACAAGGCACAGGCGCGTTTTGCGCTCATCCTTGGAGAAGAGGAAGTCAAGGAGTCCTGTGCGCAGCTCAAGGATATGGCGAAGAGCGAGCAGCAGAAGGTTCCCTTTGATAAAATGATAGAGAAGCTCAAGGAGTTGCTGGGGAAACAGTGATTTCGCGGGCGAGTGCTGAGGTGAATTTCATGGAAACATTACAGGGCATGAAGCGCGACCATCATTGCGGCGCGCTTCGCAAGGCAGACGTAGGGACGGAAGTCGTCCTCTGCGGCTGGGTGTCGAGACGACGCGACCACGGCGGACTCATCTTCGTCGATATGCGCGACCGTTCCGGCTTTGTTCAGGTCGTTTTTGACGAGGCGGCGATGAACGAGGGGACGTTCCACAAGGCGGAGTCCCTGCGCAATGAGTTCTGCATCGCCGTGCGCGGCAAGGTGCGCGCGCGCAGCGAGGAGACCATCAACCCGAACATCGAGACGGGCGAGGTGGAAGTCGTCTGCGCGGAGCTGCGCATCCTCAACAAGGCGAAGACGCCGCCCTTCTACATCCAGGACGATATCGACGTGGATGAGAAGGTGCGCCTCAAGTACCGTTATCTCGACCTGCGCCGCCCCGAGATGCAGAAGAACATCATCCTGCGCCACCGCGTGACGAAGATCATGCGCGACTACTTCGACCGCAACGGCTTCCTCGAAATCGAGACGCCGATGCTCTGCAAGAGCACGCCGGAGGGCGCGCGCGACTTCCTCGTGCCGAGCCGCGTGAATCCGGGCGAGTTCTACGCCCTGCCGCAGTCGCCGCAGATCTTCAAGCAGATCCTGCAGGTGGCGGGCTTTGAGAAATACTTCCAGATCGTCCGCTGCTTCCGCGATGAGGATCTGCGCGCCGACCGTCAGCCGGAGTTCACGCAGCTCGACATCGAGATGAGCTTCATTAGCCAGGAGGACATCCTGACGATGATGGAAGGCATGATCAAGGAGCTCTTCGAGAAGGCCATCGGCCGCGAGATCCCCGTGCCGTTCGAGCGCATGGAGTGGGATACGGCTATGGATAAGTACGGCTCCGACAAGCCGGATCTGCGCTTCGACATGCCGCTCATGGACATCTCGGAGTATGTCAAGGGCTCTTCGTTCAAGGTGTTCAACAGCGTCATCGAGAGCGGCGGCATGGTCAAGTGCATCAAGGTAGACGGCTATGCGGACATCCCGCGCCGCCGCCTCGACGAGCTCGTCAAGTTCGTGCAGATCTACGGCGCGAAGGGGCTCGCGTGGATCCAGTACACGGCGGAGGGCATCAAGAGCCCGTTCAAGAAGTTCTATGACGATGCGGCGTTCGCGAAGATTGCCGAGGCAACGGGCGCGCAGACGGGCGATCTGCTGCTCGTCGTCGCGGACAAGCGTCTCGTTGTCGATACGGCGCTCGGCCAGCTGCGCCTCGAGATGGGACGCGAGAGGAATCTCATCGATCCGGATGCGCTGCGCTTCCTCTGGGTTGTCGATTTCCCGATGTATGAGTGGAGCGACGAGGAGAACCGCTGGAAGGCGATGCATCATCCGTTCACGGCGCCGCGCGACGAGGATATCCAGTACCTCAAGAGCGATCCGGGTCGTGTGAAGGCGAACGCCTACGACATGGTACTCAACGGCGTCGAGATCGGCGGTGGCTCCCTGCGTATCTACAACGCGGAGCTGCAGGAGCAGGTGTTCGAGTCGCTCGGCCTCACGCCGGAGCAGGCACACGCGAAGTTCGGCTTCATGATGGATGCGTTCCAGTACGGCACGCCGCCCCATGGCGGCCTCGCGTTCGGTCTTGACCGCCTCGTGATGCTCATGGCGAAGCGCAGCTCCATCCGCGACGTCATCGCGTTCCCGAAAAACCAGAGCGCACGCGATGTCATGAGCGACGCGCCGTCTGAGGTCGATCCGAAGCAGCTGCGCGAGCTCTCCATCCGCACGGCTGTCGCGAAAAAGAAAGAAGCGCCGAAGGCGTAAGCCTGCGGCGATAGAGCCGCTCTCCCCGGATGGGGAGGGCGGCTCTTTTTGCATTCCGCTGCGTTCTGTGGTACAATTTGAAAATGCTCAGGGTGCTTCGTGTTCGCAGGAGTACCCGCTTACAAAGATAATGCAGCATGCGGCGTCCTGCGGCAGACTGGCTGCCCGCGAAAGCGGGCGTCGCAAGGTTGAGGAGGGAATCACGTGCCAAAGAAAGTCACAATCCTCGGTGTTCCGGTGGATGCCATCACGATGGGAGAAGCCGTGGCACGCATCGATGGCTTCATCGAGAAGCGCACGCCGGTGCTCGTCGCCACGGCGAATGCGGAGATGCTCATGCGGGCAACGCATGACGGGGCGCTGCGCCGCATCCTGCAGGGAGCTGCTATGGTCACGCCGGACGGCGCGGGGACGGTCTGGGCGGCACATCATCTCGGGCACGCAATGCCGGAGCGCGTCGCAGGCTATGACATGGTGCAGGAACTCATGCGCGAGGCGCCGGCGAAGCATCGCCGCATCTTCTTCTTCGGCTCGGCACCGGGCGTCGCGGACAAGGCGAAGGCAAAGGCCGAGCAGCTTTATCCGGGCATCGAGATCGTCGGCACGCGCAACGGATTTTTCACGGCGGCGGATGAGCCTGCCATCATCGAGGAGATCAAGGCGGCGCATCCCGACATCTTGCTCGCGGCCCTCGGCGTGCCCAAGCAGGAGAAATGGCTCGCGAAACACCTCGGCGAGCTCGGCGTGCCGGTCGCGATCGGCGTCGGCGGTACGTTCGACGTCATGGCGGGCGTCATGAAGCGCGCGCCGCGCTGGATGCAGCGCGCGAAGCTCGAGTGGCTATTCCGCGGCATGATGCAGCCGCAGCGCGCGGGCCGTCTCCTCGCGCTGCCGCGTTTCGTGCTCAAGGTTCATGCGCAGAAAAGGAAAAAGTAAGAATAGACAAACCAAGAACATTCCTCTATAATATGAGAGAATCTTTGCATGAATGTAATTTTGTCCTAAAGGCAGACGCACATGGTGCCCCAATCGGATTTGCGTCCATGGTTGGTTTCTGAAGCGGCGCACGATATTTACGAAACGGGCATCCGTGCGGACTGCTTCATTTTCAGGAGGTGGGAGATTGGTTCCAATCGTCAGGGAAGGGTATCCGTTTATCGGCACATGCTTCCTGCTCGCCGTTCTCTTTGGCTTCGGTCTGCATCCGTATGCGGCGGCGGTGCCGGCGGTGCTGATGTTATATTTCCTCTATTTCTTCCGCAATCCATCGCGCCAGATCGTACGGGATGAGACGGCGATCCTTTCGCCTGCGGACGGCACGGTGCAGGAGGTTGCGGAGCTCGCGCACGATCCCGACGAGTTCGTCGCGGGGCCGTGCCGGAAGGTCGTCATTTTCATGTCGGTCTTCAATGTCCATGTGAACCGCAGCCCGATAGATGGAGAGATCAAGCTGCAGAAGTATTTCTGCGGTCGTTTCCGCCCCGCGTACAAAGATGAGGTCGGCTTCGAGAACGAGCACCACCTCATCGGCATTGAAAGCAGCCGTCTGCGCATCACGGTCAAGCAGATCGCCGGCATTCTCGCGCGCAGAATCGTCTCGTGGGTGACGCTTGACGATGCGCTGCGGCAGGGGGAGCTCTACGGCATGATCCGTTTCGGCTCGTGCCTCGAGGTCGTCATGCCGGCGGAGGATGTTGACGTCCTCGTAAAGCCCGGACAGAAGGTCACGGGCGGGAAAACTATTCTTGGGAGGATCAGAAGGAAATGAATTATCGGAGAATCATTCCGAATCTCTGTACGGCATCGAATCTTTTCTTCGGTATGTGTTCGATGCTCGCAACGCTGCATCATGATTTTTTCTGGGGGTCGGTGTTCATTCTGCTCGCGCTCGTCGCTGACGGCCTCGACGGCCGCACGGCGCGCTTTTTCGGCGTCGCGAGCGAGTTCGGCAAGGAGATGGACTCGCTCTGCGACCTCGGCTCGTTCGGCGTTGCGCCCGCGCTGCTCGCCTATGAGTTCTGCCTGCACGCGCATGGAGCGCTCGGTGCCGCCGTCGCGATTTTCTTCGCTCTCTGCGGCATGTGGCGTCTCACGCGCTTCAATGTGAACGCGAGCGTGGTGCATGGCTATTTCATGGGACTTGCAATCCCGGCGGGCGGCAACATCGTCGCGATGACGACGCTGCTCTTCACGCAGCTTGGCGTTGACCCTGCGGTGTTCGGCGTCTCCTATCCGCTGCTCATGGCCATTGTCGCCTATCTGATGGTGAGCCATCTGCACTACCCAAATTTCAAGGGAGACGGCGGCGACAAGCTCTATGCTGCAGCGAAGGTGCTTGCGGCGCTCATGTTCCTCGCCATCCTCTACGCAGGACGTGCAGCACTTCTGCCGGCGGTTTTCGTGGCGATTTTTTCGACGTATGCCGCGTTCGGCATTGTGAACTCTCTGTTTTTACTGTTTTGCAAAAAGGATTGAACCATGACTTTGACACATCCCTTTGACATCATCATGGTGCCAATGCAGATTTTGATTTTCCTCTTCACGCTTTATTTCTTCGTCATCGGCTTTTGCGGCATGTGGCGGCGCAAGGAGAAGAAGATCACGACGCCGCGCAAGACGTTTGCGCTCGTCGTAGCGGCGCATAATGAGCACGCGGTCATTGGGGAGCTCGTAGAGAATCTCCAGCAGCTGAACTATCCGAAAGACATGTACGATATCTACGTCATCGCCGACAACTGCACGGACGATACGGCGGAGATTGCCGCAAAGGCCGGTGCGCTCGTGCATGTGCGCACGCATCCGACGAAGAAGAGCAAGGGCTATGCGCTCGACTGGATGTTCGACCGCCTGTTCAAGATGGAGAAGCAGTACGATGCCATCTGTGTCTTTGACGCTGATAATCTCGTGCACCCGCAGTTCCTCATGGAGATGAACAACCGGCTCTGCAAGGGGGATAAAGTCATCCAGGGCTATATGGACGCGAAGAACCCATACGACACCTGGGTGTCGGGCACGTTCGCCATCGCGTTCTGGGTCATCTGCTATATCTCGCATCTCGCGAAGTCCAACATCGGGCTCTCCGCCTGCCTCGGCGGCACAGGCATGTGCTTCGATACGGAAATCCTCAAGAAGCACGGCTGGCAGGCGACCTGCCTCACCGAGGATATGGAGTTCACGATGAAGTGCATGGCGGAGGGCATCAAGACGAGCTGGGCGCATGACGCCATCATCTACGATGAGAAGCCGCTGACGTTCAAGCAGTCCTGGAACCAGCGCCGTCGTTGGGCGCAGGGACAGTTCGACGTGGGCAACCGCTTCATCCCGAAGATGCTCAAGGCGGGGTGGCAGCATAAGGACATTCGCATGTGGGATGAGTGCATCTACCTTATGCAGCCGCATTTCCTCATGATCTCGACCGTCTTCATCATCATCAGCTATATCCAGCTCGCGTTTCCGCCGTTCTATACGAATATCTACAATTTCATGCCGTCGCAGCTCATGACGGCCATCATGCTTGGACAGTATATCCTGCCGATGATCATCCTCATCAAGATTCGCGCGAAGTGGAAATCGTGGCTCTACATGCTGCTCTATCCCGTGTTCATCTACTCGTGGATTCCCATTATCTTCCTCGGCTTCATCCACCGCAATGAGCATGAATGGAGCCATACGCAGCACACGCGGGCGATGAGTATGAGCGATATCGTCGGCAATGTCAAGAACACGGAGACCATAGAGAGGGACTGACAGGAACAGATGTATGAACTGAAAGTGGAGGGCGCTTTCGAGGCGGCCCACCAGATCAAGGACTATCCGGGGAAATGCGCGCGTCTGCACGGCCACAACTGGGTCGTGCAGGCCGTGGTGCGCGGCTGCGAGCTCGACAGCCTCGGCATGCTCATCGATTTCAAGACGGTCAAGGCGCTGCTCGGCGAGGTGCTCGAGCGGTTCGACCACCGCTATCTCAACGAGCTGGCACCCTTTTCTGAGGGCGTGAATCCGACGGCGGAGCAGCTCGCGCGCATCATTTATGAGGCGCTCGTGGCGAAAGCGCCGTTTGCGGAGACAGCGACTGTCCGGCTCGCGGCAATCACGGTATGGGAGTCGCCGAAGTCGTCGGTGACGTATACGCCGGAGTGAGGTGCCGGAGGCAAGTGTGTCATCGTGATTTGAAAGCGCTGGAGGAGCCAGCGCTTTTCTGAGTAGGAGGCCAGGAGTTTGCAGCGCAGTATCATCGAGATGTTTTCCTCTATCCAAGGCGAAGGCAAGTATGTTGGCTGTCGCCAGGTTTTCGTGCGTTTTGCCGGGTGCAATCTCGCCTGCCGCTACTGCGATACGGAGAACGCGCCGGCAAAGCACCCCGTCTGCCAGGTGGAGACGCATGCGGGTAGCCGCGCGTTCCGCGAGGAAAAGAACCCGCTCTCGCTCGCGCAGGCGGCGGAGGAAATCAATCGCCTGCTGCGGGAGGTGCCGCATCAGGCCGTGAGCTTCACGGGCGGCGAGCCGCTGCTGCAGGCGGATTTCATCCACGCGCTGCGCCCGCTCGTCGCGGCGCCGTTCTTCCTCGAGACGAACGGCACCTGCACGCAGCAGCTCGCGGCCATCATCGGCGATATCGACATCATCAGCATGGACATCAAGCTGCCGAGCGTTTTGCCGCGGCCGGTCTGGGAGGCGCATCGGAGCTTCCTCCGCATCGCCCGCGCGAAGGATCTCTATCTCAAGATGGTGCTCTCGGCGGAGACGCGGGAGGAGGAGTTCCTCGAGGGCGTCCGCCTCATCCGCGAGGAGGCGCCGGACGCGCTGCTCATATTGCAGCCCGTCACGCCGTTCGGCGGCTGCGAGGCCATCGCGCCCGCGCGCGTGCTCGCTCTCCAGGCGGTTGCGGCACGGCAGCTCCGGGATGTGCGCGTGATTCCGCAGACGCACAGGATGATGCAGCAGCTTTGAACGGGTCCCCGCAGCGGAAGTCTTTCATTCATTTCATGAGGAAGGTGCATTCTTTGCATATTGTATTGGTGGAACCGGAGATTCCGGGGAATACGGGAAATATCGCCCGCCTCTGCGCGGCGACGGGCATCGATCTGCATCTCGTCAAGCCGCTCGGTTTCTCGACGGATGATAAATATCTGAAGCGGGCGGGCCTCGATTACTGGCACCTCGTCAACGTCCATTACCATGAGAACTTCGAGGAGGTGGCGGCGATGTATCACGGCCATCCCTTTTATTTCCTCTCGACGAAGGCGCCGCGCGCCTACACGGAGGTCGCCTACGAGCGCGAAGCTTTGCTCGTGTTCGGCAAGGAGACGGCGGGCCTGCCGGAGACGCTGCTCGCGGAACATTGGGAGCGTGCGGTGCGCATACCGATGATCAGCGAGGCGCGCTCGCTGAACCTTTCCAATTCCGTCGCCATCGTCGCCTATGAGGCGCTCCGTCAGCAGGGATTCGCTCAGCTCGCTGAGGCCGGCCCCGGGCTGCATATTTGAGGAGGATACACATGTGTGAGATCAATGAAGCATTCGTGAGCGAGCTGCGTGGTTTCCTGCGGCCGGAGCAGGTGATGCTGCACGCGCCCATGTGTGAGCATACGACGTTCAAGATCGGCGGGGAAGCCGACTATCTGATCTTTCCGGCGAGCGTCGATGAGGCGGCGCGTATCCTGCGCCTCATCGCGCACTACGGCATCGCGCTGACGATCCTCGGCAACGGCTCGAATGTGCTCGTGCTCGATAAGGGCATCCGCGGCGCTGTCGTGAAATTCAACCATCCGCTGTCGGACATCCGCGTCGAGGGGGAGCGCATCATCGCGGGCGCAGGCGCTCTGCTCAAGGATGTATCGGCGGCAGCCGCCGTGGCCGGTCTCACGGGGCTCGAGTTCGCCTGCGGCATCCCGGGCAGCATCGGCGGCGCGGTTTTCATGAACGCCGGCGCCTATGACGGTGAGATGAAGAACGTCGTCGCTGCCGTGCGCTCTGTGACGCCGCAGGGAGACTGCAGGGAGCGGCAGGCCGCCGCGCTCGATCTCGGCTATCGCCACAGCGTCTTCCAGTCGAACGGCGAGGCCATCTGCGAGGTCACGCTCTCCTTGCAGCGCGGGAAACGCGAGGCCATCGAGGAAAAGATGGCGGACTTCACGGCGCGGCGCGAGGCGAAACAGCCGCTCGAGATGCCGAGCGCTGGCAGTACGTTCAAGCGCCCGACGGGCTATTACGCGGGCACGCTGATCCAGGAGACGGGACTCAAGGGGCTCACGGTCGGCGGCGCGCAGGTCTCGACGAAGCATGCGGGCTTCGTCGTCAACACGGGTACGGCGACGGCGGCGGACGTGCTGCAGCTCATCCGCGAGGTGCAGCGCCGCGTCAAGGAGGCGCATGGCGTCGAACTCCATCCGGAAGTCCGTATCCTCGGCGAGGAGGCGTGAGACGCTTTTGCGGCAGGCAGGGCGTCAGCGCGGCAGGGCTGGACAAATGCATTCCCGAGTGCTATACTAGGAATCGTGAATAGGACATCTCTTTAGGGCGGGGTGCGATTCCCCACCGGCGGTATAGCCCGCGAGCCCCCTGGGGCATGATTCGGTGAGACTCCGAGGCCGACAGTATAGTCTGGATGAGAAAAGAATGTCGTGATTTTTTCGCGAAGATTTGCCACGGAGAGAGTTTTCTCCGTGGCTTTTTGCTTTCTCGTGGCCTATTCCATCGGAGAACGGAACCGCCGGAGGCATCGCGGTTCCTCAGAAGAAAACGATGCGAGGTGATGAGAGTGATAGATGAAGATTACATGCGCGAGGCCCTGCGCATCGCGCGCTATGCCGAGGGGCGCACGAGCCCGAATCCGCTCGTCGGCGCGGTCATCGTGCGCGACGGCCGCATCATTGCGGAGGGCTGGCACAGGAAGGCGGGAACGCCGCACGCGGAAATCCACGCGCTCCGCATGGCGGGCGACCTCGCGCGCGGGGCGACGCTCTATGTGACGCTCGAGCCGTGCTCCCACTACGGGCGCACGGGCCCCTGCGCGAAGGCTGTGGCAGAGGCGGGCATCGCGCGCGTCGTCGTCGCCATGCAGGATCCCAATCCGAAGGTCGCGGGCCGGGGCATGGAGATGCTCCGCGCGGCGGGCGTCGAGGTGTGCTGCGGCGTGCTCGCGGCGGAGGCGGCGCGCCTCAACGAGGTATTCCTGCACTGGATCACGACGGGGCTGCCGTTCGTCGCGCTCAAGACGGCGATGACGCTCGATGGCAAGATCGCGACGCATACGGGGGACTCCCAGTGGATCACGGGCGAGGCATCCCGCCTGCGCGTGCACGAGCTGCGTGACAGATACGACGCGATCCTCGTCGGCATCGGCACGGTGCTCCACGACGATCCGAGCCTCACGACGCGCCTGCCGGACAGGCAGGGGAAGCATCCGCTGCGCATCGTGCTCGACAGCATGGCGCGCACGCTGCGCACGGCAAAGCTCCTCACGGACGGCGCGGCGCCGACGCTCATCGCGGTGACGGCACGCGCACCGCAGGAGCGTGTGGCAGCGCTGCGGCAGGCGGGTGCGGAGGTCCTCGTCTGCGGCGAGGGGCCGCGGGTCGATGCCCGGGCACTCCTAAAGGCGCTTGGTGAGCGGGAGATTTCCTCTGTCTTCGTCGAGGGCGGCGGGCGCGTGAATGCGTCCCTGCTCGCGGCAGGATTCGTCGATAAGGTCTACGCCTTCGTTGCGCCGAAGCTCGTCGGCGGCAGGGACGCCTTGACGCCAGTGGAGGGCACGGGCGCGGAGCGGCTCTCTGACGCCGTCACGCTAACAGGGCTCGAAGCGGAGACGGTCGGGGAGGACGTGCTCCTCACCGGCTATGTGAGGAAATGAGGTGGCGCTTTGTTTACAGGAATCATCGAGGAGGTCGGCACCGTCCGCAAGATCGGCGGCGGCACGCTCGCCATCGACGCGGCGAAGGTCATAGAGGATGTGCATCTCGGTGACAGCATTGCGGTGAACGGTGTCTGCCTCACGGTCACCTCGTTTGACAGGGAACATTTCGAGGCGGATGTGATGCCGGAGACGGTGCGCCGCACGTCGCTTGCGGAGCTGCGCAAGGGCAGCCCCGTCAACCTCGAGCGCGCGCTCACGCTCGCCTCGCGGCTGGGCGGCCATATCGTGAGCGGCCATATCGACGGCGTGGGCACGGTGACGGATCTCCGGCGGGAGGGCAACGCGCTCCTGCTCAAGGTCGCGGCCTCGCCCGCGCTGCTGCGCGGCATCGTGGAAAAGGGCTCTGTGGCGCTCGACGGCATCAGCCTCACCGTCGCCGCGGTCACGGCGGTGGATTTCACCGTCTCGCTGATCCCGCATACGCGCGAGGTGACGAATCTGCGCGCCAAGCGGGCGGGCAGCCGGCTGAACATCGAGACGGACATCATCGGCAAATATGTGGAGAAATTGATGGCAGCGAAAGACGCGGGGCAGACGGCCGCACCGGAAGCAGCGGGCGGCATCACGCCGGCGTTTCTCGCGCGTTACGGATTTTGAGGAGGGGACATCATGTCGGATTTTGCAACGGTCGAAGAGGCCATTTCGGATATCAAGGCGGGCAAGATGGTCGTCGTCGTCGACGATGAGGATCGCGAGAACGAGGGCGACCTCATCATCGCAGGCGAGAAGGTCACGCCGGAGGCCATCAATTTCATGGCGAAATACGCCAAGGGGCTCATCTGCACGCCGATGGAGGGCGCGCGGCTCGACGCGCTCGACATCCCGCCGATGGTGACGAACAACACGGACAACCACGAGACGGCGTTCACGGTCTCCGTCGACGCCTATGACACGGAGACGGGCATCTCGGCGTTCGAGCGCTGCCAGACGGTGAAGATGCTGCTCGACCCGAAGGCGAAGCCCGCGAGCTTCCGCCGTCCGGGGCATATGTTCCCGCTGCGCTCCGTCGAGGGCGGTGTGCTGCGCCGCGCGGGCCACACGGAGACGACGACGGATCTCGCGCGCCTCGCGGGGCTCGCGCCCATCGGTCTTTGCTGCGAGATCATGGACGACGACGGCCACATGATGCGCACGCCGCGCCTCAAGGAATTCGCCGCGGCGCACGGGCTGCACATCATCACGGTCAAGTCGCTCATCGAGTACCGCAAGCGCACGGAGAACTTCGTCAAGGAGGTCGCTGACGTCGATTTCCCGAGCAAGTACGGCCATTTCCGCATCCATGCCTACGAGAACACGCTGAATAGCAAATGCAACCTCGCCATCGTCAAGGGCGACGTGCGCGGCAAGAAGAACGTGCTCGTGCGCGTTCATTCGGAATGCCTCACGGGCGACGCGCTCGGCTCTCTGCGCTGCGACTGCGGCGACCAGCTTGCGCTTGCACTCAAGAAGATCGAGGCGGAGGGCGACGGCGTCGTGCTCTACATGCGGCAGGAGGGGCGCGGCATCGGCCTCGCGAACAAGATGCGTGCCTATGAGCTGCAGGACAAGGGCGCGGACACCGTCGAGGCCAACGTCGAGCTCGGCTTCGCGCCCGACCTGCGCGACTACGGCATCGGCGCGCAGATCCTCGCGGACCTCGGGCTCACGAGCATCCGCCTCATGACGAACAATCCCGCGAAGCGCGCGGGCCTCGAGGGCTACGGACTCGAGATCGTCGAGCGCGTGCCGCTGCAGGTGCGTGCGAACAAGTTCGACAAGCGCTATCTGACCGTCAAGAAGGTCAAGATGGGACACCTGCTCGAGGAGGAAAAGCTGCAGTGATGCGGCAGGCGGCAGGGAGATTGCCGCGCCGCCGGGTCTTGCGCCGCGGGCGCATGGCATGGCGCTGGGAAAGAAATGGAAGAGACGCGGGAAATGGCATTTTCTGCTAAAGTTGAGGGAGGAGAGCTTTATGGCAAATGTTTTGGAAGGATATGTGACAGGCAAGGGACTGAAATTCGGCATCGTGGTTGCGCGTTTCAATGAATTCATCACGAGCAAGCTCCTGAGCGGCGCGCTCGATACGCTGCACCGCCATGAGGCGGACGACGCGGATATCGATGTCGCCTGGGTGCCGGGCGCGTTCGAAATCCCGCTCGTGGCGAAGAAGCTCGCAGCGAGCGGCAAGTATGACGCCGTCATCTGCCTCGGCGCCGTCATCCGCGGCTCGACGACGCACTACGACTACGTCTGCAATGAGGTGTCGAAGGGCGTCGCGCAGGTCGGCATGACGACGGGCGTGCCGACGATCTTCAGCGTCGTGACGACGGAGAACATCGAGCAGGCCATCGAGCGCGCAGGCACGAAGGCAGGCAACAAGGGCGTCGACGGCGCGATGGCAGCCATGGAGATGGCGAACCTCCTGAAGAAGATCGATTGAGAGCGAGGCGCGGACTATGAAGATCGGTATCATCAGCGATACGCACGGCCACGAGATGGCCTGGGCGGACGCCTATGAGAAATATTTCCAGGATGCGGACATGATCCTCCATGCGGGCGATGTACTCTACCACGGGCCGCGCAACCCGCGCAAGGCGGATTACAACCCCGCGGGGCTTGTCAGCCGCATCAACAGCTGCCCGGTGCCCGTTGTCATCGCGAAGGGAAACTGCGACTCCGATGTCGACGCGAGCTGCCTCGAGCTGCCGATACTCGCGCCGTATGCCTATGTCGTCTACGAGGGGCTGCGCATCATCGTCACGCACGGTGACGCCGTGATGACGGACGAGGCGAAGGATGCGCTCGCGCGGCACCTTCGGGCGGACCTCTTCATCAGCGGGCACATCCATACGACCGTCCTCGAGAAGCGCGGCCAGACGGTGTTCCTCAATCCCGGTTCCGCGGCGCTCTCGAAGCGCGAGGACGGCAAGAACACCATCGCTGTACTCGAGGACGGTGTCATCCGCATTTTAGAGCTCGCGACAGGGGATTGCCTCGCCGAACTCCGCTTGTGATGTAACGCAAGGTGATATGGCAGCTGCTCCATCTTCCAGCGCGTGTCTGGATGGAGCAGTTTGTTTTTTCCGCGTTTTGTTTTTTAGAGAGGGAAATGAAAATATGAAGGATCATTTTGTAAAGGCAGTGGCGGACGGTGTGCGCGTCTACGCCGCCGTGACGACCGACCTCGTGAATGAGGCCATCCGCCGCCATGACTGCTATCCTGTGGCGGCCGCCGCGCTCGGCAGGACAATGACGGGCGCGCTGCTCTTCGCGGCGAATCTCAAGAACAAAGAGGCCGTGACCATCACGTTCGATGGCCACGGCCCCCTTGGAAAGGTGACGGCGGACGCTGTGCCGGAAGGCTTCGTGCGCGGCGCGGTCGGCAATCCGCATGTCAATCTGCCGCTGAACGCGAAAGGGAAGATCGACGTCGGCGGCGGGGTCGGCGCGGACGGCATGGTGACGGTCACGCGTTTCACGGGACTGCGCAATCCCGTGACGGGCAGCACGGCGCTCACGGACGGCGAGATTGCCGACGACCTGACGAAGTATCTCTACGACTCCGAGCAGACGCCGTCGAGCGTCGGCCTCGGCGTGCTCGTCGATCCGGACTTCCGCTGCATCGGCGCCGGCGGCTTCCTGCTCCAGCCTCTGCCGGACGCGACGGAGGAGACCATCGAACGGCTCGAGGAGAACCTCAGCCATGTACAGTCCGTCTCGCATCTGGTCGAGCAGGGACTCGACGCGCGGGGCATCATCGCGGCGCTCCTCCAGGGGTTCGAGGTCGACTATCTCACGACAACCGACCTTGCCTTCCGCTGCACCTGCTCGAAGCAGCGCATCAGCGAGGTGCTGCTGAGCCTCGGCCTCAATGACCTCAAGTCGCTCGTCGAGGACGGCAAGGCGGAGGTCGTCTGCCATTTCTGCGGCGAGCGGTACGCGTTCACGGGCGAGGAGCTCCAGGCGCTTTACGAGAAAGCAGCCGCGCAGCGCTGAACGAAGCGAGCGGCACGGTGAGGATGACGCCGATGCCGCCTGAGAGGCCTTGCATGATGACGATATCGAGCCCGTTCGAGTTCATCAGCTGCAAGAGCGGCAGGTCGTAGACGTAGTCGAGCACCCAGGCGCCGAGTGAGCCGCCGAAGACGGCGAGGATAAGCGTTGCGGCCATCGTGCCCATGACATCCTGTCCGACGCGCATGCCGCTCGCGAAAAGTTCTCGAGAGGAGGCGGGGCGCGTCTCCGCGATCTCCGCGACCGCTGCCGCGACATCCATCGCGATGTCGAGCACCGCGCCGAGGCTCGCGAAGAGGATGCCGGCGAAGAGCAGGCCGCCGACATCGATGCGCGTGTTCTGCGCGACGAAGAGCAGTGCCTCGATGTTCGTCACATTGTAGCCGGAGAGATGCGCCGCCGCGCCGAAACCCTCTGCGGCAAGCCCTGCCGCCAGCACGCCGCCGAACGCGGCGATGCCGGCGGCGAGGGCTTTTTTCGTCTGCCCGCAGATGAGCCAGACGGTGAGCGAGAGGATGATGGTCGCCGTGATGACCGCGGCGAGAATCGGCGCGACGCCGTGCAGGAGCAAGGGGAAGAAAAAGAAGAGGAAGCTCGCGAAGGTCAGAAGGAGCGCGAGCACGGACTTCAGCCCCTTGCTGCCGCCGACAAGGATGAGCAGCGCGCAGAAAAAGACGAGAAAGCAGATGACCGCTTTCGTGCGGTCGTAGCTGTACACCGTACAGGAGGCGAGTGCGCCCGCCTGGCTGCGCATGGCGATGACCGTCATGCCCGGCTTGCAGACCGTGCCGAAGAGCAGGCCGTTCGGGCAGTTCGCCTCAGCCTCCGTGCCGTCCGCGAAGTGCAGGCGCACGATCTGGTCGCCGATGCGGCTGCCGTTCTCCTGCAGGTTGTCGCGCAGGATCTCCGTGACCGTCGCGCGCTCGAAGCTGCGTCCCTGCGTGTTGACGAGCTGCGGCTTTTCGATATCGTTGAGATGGAAGAGAAAGGCGAGCAGGGCGACGGCGAGCAGGGCGACGCCGAATCGTTTGAAAAGTGATTGCATGGAAAGACCTCATTTCAAAGGCCGCGCGGATGAAAAAATCCGTGCGGCCGAATATCGTCATATGGGGAGACTGCCGCATGCAGGGGGAGGCGCAGCAGTCTCTATGGAGAAATGTGGGGGGCAGGTAGGATCAGTTCTTGACGATGCGGTACGTCTCGTCGATGGGGGTTCCCGTCTCCGCGTCATACGTGTCGATGGTGAAGGAATCCTTCGTGATATGGATGACGGAGTACGTCGGACGCCAGCTCTGGTTGCGTGCCGCGACGTAGTCCTGCTGCTGCGGGATGAGCTGATAGAACTTCGAACCCGTCGCCGAGTTCGAGGACATGTAGAAGACGCCTTTCGGGTTCACGAGCGTGCCCTGGCACATGTCGGCAATCGTGTAGCAGAGGTTCTGGCTCTCATAGACGGATTTCTTCGCGCTGTCCTTGAGTGCCGCATTGATGAGGTTGTGATGCTGGCCGGACTGGCCTGCGACCTTGTACTCGGCGAAGTCCGCATGCTGCTTGCCGTCGCTCGAGAGCTGATACGTGCGCGCGTAGGTGTGGTCGTGTCCCTGCAGGACGACGTCAATCTTGTTCGCGTCGTAGATCGGCGTGAGCTGCGTGCGCAGCAGGATGCCGTCGGAGTCGGAGTGGTCGAGGCCGCTGCCGTAGATATCCTGATGCATGACGACGATGCGCCATTTCGCGTTCGGGTTCGACTTGATGGCTTTCTTGATGAGTGCCTTGTGATCCACCGCGTTGTAGTTGTTCGCGTTGATGACGATGAAGAGCGCATTGCCATAGGAGTAGAAATAGCCGTGGCCGGCAGGCGTCGGCGTCGCTTCTTCCGTGAACGGATTCGGCACGTTGAAGTGGTTCTGGTAGCCGATGGTCATGCTGTCATGGTTGCCAATGCTTGTGGCCTCCGGCAGGCTGCGCAGAGCCCTGGCGGAGAGGTAGCCCGCGTACTGCATCTCCTGCAGCTGGATCTTTTTTTCGGACTGGTCCTCCGCGGGCTCATTGATCTGGTCGCCCGGGGAGACGAGGAAGTTGATCTCCGGGTGCTGGGCGAGCGCGCTGTTGAGCGTCTTGTTCCAGTTGTAGGCATCGTTGCGGGCCGCAAGCTCGCCGTCCTGCTTGTTCCCCTCCGACGATGTCTGGCCCTTCGAGGCGCCGATCTGCGGGTCGCCGACATACATGAACGAGAAGTCGTCAGGATTGCCCGTCTTGAACGATGCGACCGGCTTCCAGTCGCCGTTGACCTTTACCTGATAGTAATACGTCGTCTCCGGCTTGAGGCCGCGCACCGTCACTTTGTTCGTATAGTACTGCGTGCCGGCGACGAGCGTTCCTTCCTTGGAAGTGCCGCGGTAGTCCGCTGCGTTCGACATATCTTCATGCGTCGAGATGCGGACGACGGCATTCTTCGCCTGCTCCTTGGAATACCAGGCGAAATTCATCTGAGAAGCGTCCTTGCCGGGGGCGAGAGAGACCTGCTCATAGTCTGTCTTGATCGTTTCCCAGCTGGCTTTCCACTGCTCCCAGTTCTGGCCGCCGGCCTGCGTCGCGACGACGGCCTTGGGCGTCAGGGAAGCATCGTTCCAATGCTCGGTAGCGGCATACGCCGTCGTGGCCGCGCAGAGTGCGAGCAGCACATAGGCGGTGATACGTTTCTTGCTTTTGCAGAACTTCATGGTTTGGAAGACCTCCTACTGTTCAAATCAGTGAGCGATTCTTTTTTCAGACTAGCACGAAATGGATGGGCGGCTGTTACAGCTATGTAAAATCGATGTAAATCCTGTCCGCCAGCGCGGGCAGGCCGGATTGGCGTAGGCGATACGCTGCGCGATATTTTGCGAAGCCTTTGCCGATGTGTTATACTTTGCATGCAATTCATGAGGAGGGATTTCGATGAATCTGGATCTGGTGCTCAAAAAGATGATCGCGTACGACGCGGGCGACGCGCGGCGCATCCAGCATTTTCTCAAGGTGCACGCGTACGCGGCGCTGATCGGCAGGGAGGAGCATCTGCCGCCTGCGGTGCAGGAACGGCTCGAGGTGGCGGCCATCCTGCACGACATCGGCATCCATGCGGCGGAGAAGAAATACGGCAGCGCCGCGGGGAAGTATCAGGAGATCGAGGGACCGGCGCCGGCGCGGGCGCTGCTGGAGAGCCTCGGCTGCGAGGAAGCGCTCATCGAACGCGTCTGCTATCTCATCGCGCATCATCATACGTATGACGGCGTGGACGGGCTGGATTACCAGATTCTCCTCGAGGCGGATTTCCTCGTCAACGCCTATGAGGATGGACTCTCCGTGCAGGGCATCAGCGCGTTCCGTGCGAAGGTGTTCCGCACGCGCAGCGGCATCCGGCTGCTCGATGCGGTATATGGTCTGGCTTGAAAATTCTTTTCATGGTCTGGACAAAGAGAAAGCAGCGGTATAAAATGAGGTTCGGATAAAATCTAATCTAAGAAATAAGGACGGTGAGGAACATGGACGACCACCCTAGCTCGGCGGAGCCCAAGCGATGCAAAAAAGAATACAGGGGAGGCCGTCCTGTTCTTTGTGCTGCCTGATGGCAGTCTGAGGGGATGGCGCTTCCTTGACCGAAAGGAGACAGCCATCCATGCTGAAAATCTACAAATCAATGGAGAGCGGTCCGCTCGTGGAGCTCACGCTGAAGACGCTAGAGAAGGGGGCGTGGATCAACATCATCGATCCGACACCCTACGAGCTCAAGGTTGTGAGCAATCTCACGGAGGTTGATCCCGATTTCCTGCGGTCAGCGCTCGATGATGAGGAGCGTTCCCATACGGATGTCGAGGACGACTCCGTCATGGTTCTGACGAACGTACCGGTCTGCCGCGACCGCGACAGCTATGACGCCCTGCCGCTCGCGATCATCGTGACGGAGGAATACATCATCACGGTCTGCCTCGAAGAGACGCCCGTGATGATGGAGTTCAATGAGCGCACAGCGAAACTCTTCCGCACGTACAAGAAGACGCGGTTCCTCTTCCAGATCCTCTATAAGTCCGCGACGTATTTCCTGCGCTATCTGCGGCAGATTTCCAAGACGTCTGACGAGATTGAGGATCAGCTGCGCCACGACATGAAGAACAGCGAGATCCTGCGCCTCCTGACGCTGCAGAAGGGCCTGACGTATTTCAACGCCGCGATCCGCTCGAACGGCGCTGTGCTCGACAAGCTCACGCGCATGCGCAACAACCAGAGCCTGCAGCCCATCCTCAAGACGTATGAGGAGGATGAGGATCTGCTCGAGGATGTCATCATCGAGAACAAGCAGGCGCGCGAGATGGTCGAGATGTACAGCAAGATCCTCGCGCGTCTGGCCGATACGTTTTCTTCCATTATCTCTAATAACCAGAACCTCGTGATGAAGTTCTTGGCCGCGATGACGATCATCATCGCGATTCCGACGGTCGTGTCGAGCTTCTTCGGCATGAACGTCCCCGTGCCGTTCGCGGAGAATCCGTTCGGCTTTGCGTATATCATGGTCATCGCGTTCGCGATTTCCGTCACCTCCGCCTATGTGCTCTGGCGGCGGGACATGTTCTGAGGGGAGGATACGGATGGAGGCCGTACCATCGGGGAGCTTTCTGGAGGAGTTCACGCTCATTGCCGACCGCGCCGCCGAAGAGGGAGAGACGTTCCTCATCGAGCGGAAAAATGGAAAGGATGTCGTGCTGCTCTCTCTCGACGCTTATAATGCGCTGCGGCGCAGCCTCTATGAGGCGCGCAGCGCTCAGGACTGTCACGACTGATGTGGCGGTCCTTTCTTTAACTATGTAAATCCCCAAGAGCGCAAGCCGCAGGCGCCGCGCGATTGGCAGGATTTACTGCAAGGGCGGGCGTACAATGTCCACAAAGTGGACGTTTGTGCGTTGAGTTTGTTATGGGAGATTTGCGGCAGTCGCGTGGGAAGAGAGCGGATTGCTGCATGTGGCATAAGGGCCTTGGCACAGAACGATTGTGTCCGTGTTGTGTCGGTTGTGGTATAATTTTTTATTTTTGTGTTCCTTTTCGTTCAACTACTTCCTATTTATGCCGAGATATGATAGAATGTATACTCGTAAGGCAACCTGTGAGGAGGGTGTATTTTTGAAGTTTTTGCGTACCAAAAGCATAGAAGCGTATCAGATGGATGCCGCTGCCTCTCATCTGCGGCGCACGATGGGGGCGCTCGATGTGACGCTGCTCGGGATCGGCGTCATCGTCGGCACGGGCATCTTTGTCCTGACGGGCGTCGCGGCCGCGAAATACGCGGGGCCAGCGCTCATGTTTTCCTTTCTGATTGCCTCGGTGACATGCGGTTTCGTGAGCATGACGTACTCGGAGCTCGCGTCGATGGTGCCGGTGGCGGGGAGTGCCTATGCCTACGCCTATACGTCGGTGGGGGAGTTCTTTGCCTGGCTTGTCGGCTGGAATCTCGTGCTGGAGTATTCCGTGGGCGCGTCGGCGGTGGCGGGCGGCTGGTCCGCCTATGTTGTCGGCCTGCTCAAGACGGCGGGCATCGACCTACCGTCTGCGTACACCGCGGTCCCCGCGGACGGCGGCATCGTGAACCTGCCGGCCGTGCTCATCACGCTCTTTCTTTCCGCGCTGCTCATCCGAGGCGTGCACGAGAGCGTGACGGTCAACAAGGCGCTCGTCGGCGTCAAGCTGCTCGCCATCTTCCTGTTCCTCTTTCTCGCGGCGCCCACGGTGAACGCCGCGAACTGGGAGCCCTTCCTGCCGTTCGGCTGGGCGGGCGTATCGGCGGGCGCCGCCGTGATTTTCTTCGCCTACCTCGGCGTGGATTCCGTGGCGACGGCGGCGGAGGAGACGCGCAACCCCGCGCGCGATATGCCGATCGGCATCATCGCTTCGCTCGTCGTCTGCACGCTGCTCTATGTGGGCGTTACGGCGGTCATGACGGGCAATGTGCCCTACGCGCAGCTCGATAACGCCGAGCCTGTCGCCTATGTGCTGCGCGAGCTCGGCTATCGGTTCGGCTCGGCGCTCGTGGGAACGGGGGCCATCGCCGGACTCACGACGGTGCTGCTCGTCATGATGTACGCGCAGACGCGCGCGTTTTTCGCGATGAGCCGCGACGGCCTGATCCCGCAGGCGGTCTGCAAGATTCATCCGCGCTACGCGACGCCGCACCGCATCACGGTGATCGTGGGGCTGGGCATCGCGCTCATCTCCGGGTTTACGCCCATCCATGTCGTTGCGGAGATGTGCAGTGTGGGGACGCTCTTCGCCTTCATCGTCTCGGCTGTCGGCGTCGTTGTCATGCGCTACCGTTATCCGGATGCGCACCGGCCGTTCCGCTGTCCTGCCATCCATCTTATGAGCCTGCTCGCGGTTGCGAGCTGCAGCTACATCATGTACAACCTTTCGTCGATGACCTGGGAGCGCTTCTGGATCTGGAGCGCGCTGGGCATCCTGATTTATTTCGCGTACGGCTTCCGGCACAGCCGGGAAGGACGGCGGCAGGCAGCGGAAAACCCGTCAATCTGTTCTTTACATTCGCGAGAGCGGCATGTAAAATAAATGAGGTAGAGAGTATATTGTATACTCGCTGGTAGAGTGAATCAAAAGAGGGGAGCTTTAACATGAGCAAAAAGATGAAAACCATGGACGGCAACACGGCTGCCGCCTACATCTCTTATGCGTTTACGGATGTCGCAGCGATCTATCCGATCACGCCGTCCTCGCCGATGGCGGAGCATGTGGATGAGATGGCCGCGCATGGCAAAAAGAACCTGTTCGGAGAGACGGTTCGCGTCATCGAGATGGAGTCGGAGGCTGGTGCCGCTGGCGCTGTGCATGGCTCGCTGCAGGCAGGCGCTTTGACGACGACCTACACGGCGTCGCAGGGCTTCCTGCTGATGATTCCGAACCTCTACAAGATTTCCGGCGAGCTGCTCCCCGGTGTCTTCCATGTGTCGGCGCGTGCGCTCGCGACGTCCACGCTGAACATCTTCGGCGATCACCAGGATGTCATGGCTGCGCGCCAGGCTGGCTGCGCGATGCTCGCCGAGGCAAGCGTGCAGGAGGTCATGGATCTCTCTGCTGTCGCTCATCTCGTCGCCATCAAAGGCCGCGTGCCGTTCATCAACTTCTTCGACGGCTTCCGCACGTCTCATGAGATCCAGAAGATCGAGATGGTCGACTACGACGATCTCGGCAAGATCCTCGACTGGGATGCGGTCAAGAAGTTCCGCCGCAATGCCCTCAACCCGGATCATCCTGTCATCCGCGGCACGGCGCAGAACCCGGATATCTATTTCCAGGAGCGCGAGGCGGTCAACCGCTATTACGATGCCCTGCCGGAGCTCGTCGAGGAAGCGATGGCGCAGATGGCGAAGATCACGGGCCGCGAGCATCATCTCTTTGACTACTACGGTGCGAAGGACGCCGACCGCGTCATTATCGCGATGGGCTCTGTCTGCCAGACGGCGGAGGAGGTCGTTGACTATCTGAACAAGAACGGCGAGAAGGTCGGCCTCCTGAACGTGCATCTCTACCGTCCGTTCTCCGTGGAGCATTTCCTCAAGCAGCTGCCGACGACGGTCAAGAAGGTCGCCGTCCTCGACCGCACGAAGGAGCCGGGTGCCATCGGCGAGCCGCTCTACCTCGATGTCAAGGCCGCGTACTACAGCTCCGACTGCAGCCCGGTCATCGTCGGCGGCCGCTACGGTCTCGGCGGCAAGGATACGACGCCGGATCAGATTTTCGCCGTCTATGACGAGCTCTCCAAGGATGCGCCGAAGAACGGCTTCACGCTCGGCATCGACGACGATGTGACGCATACGAGCCTCGCGCCGAGTCATACGGATGTCGACCTCACGCCGGAGGGTACGACGGCCTGCAAGTTCTGGGGCCTCGGCTCGGACGGCACGGTCGGCGCGAACAAGAGTGCCATCAAGATCATCGGCGATAAGACCGACATGTACGCGCAGGCGTATTTCGCCTATGACTCGAAGAAGTCCGGCGGCATCACGATGAGCCATCTGCGCTTCGGCAAGCAGCCGATCACGAGCCCGTATCTCATCAACAAGGCGGACTTCATCAGCTGCTCGCAGCAGTCGTACGTCTATCAGTATGATCTGCTCGCCGGCCTCAAGCCGCACGGCGTCTTCCTGCTCAACACGGTTTGGAGCGATGACGAGCTCACAAAGCACCTGCCGGCCGCGATGAAGCGCTTCATCGCGACGAACGAGATCGCGTTCTACACGGTCAATGCCGTGGAGATCGCCAAGGGCCTCGGCCTTGGCGGCCGCTTCAACATGGTCATGCAGTCCGCGTTCTTCAAGCTCGCGAACATCATCCCCATCGATACGGCGGTCAAGTACCTCAAGGATGCCGTCGTCACGTCCTACGGCAAGAAGGGCGAGAAGGTCGTCAACATGAACCACGGCGCCATCGACCAGGGTATCAACGCACTGCACAAGGTCGAGGTGCCTGCGTCCTGGCAGACGGCGGAGGACGCGCCGGCGGAGAAACGCGACGTACCGGCGTTCATCACGGACATTCAGGAAGTCATGAACCGCCAGGAGGGCGACAAGCTCGCCGTCTCCAAGTTCGCTGACGGCATGGAGGACGGCACGTTCCCGGTCGGCGGCTCCGCCTATGAGAAGCGCGGCACGGCCATCAATGTGCCGGTCTGGGATGCGGAGAAGTGCATCGGCTGCAACCAGTGCTCGTTCGTCTGCCCGCATGCGGCGATCCGCCCCGTGCTCACGACGGATGAGGAGCTCGCAAAGGCGCCGGAGGGCATGCCCTCGACGAATTCCCGCGTGGCGAAGGGCATGCACCTCACGATCGCTGTCTCGACGCTCGACTGCCTCGGCTGCGGCAACTGCGCGCAGGTCTGCCCGGTCAAGGCGCTCGAGATGAAACCGCTCGACGACGTTGGTAAGGCGCGTCAGGCGTACTTCGACTACGGCATCGACACGGAGAAGGTCGCGCCGAAGAAGAACCCCGTCAAGAAGACGACGGTCATCGGCTCGCAGTTCGAGCAGCCGCTCTTCGAGTTCTCCGGCGCTTGCGCCGGCTGCGGCGAGACGCCGTACGCGAAGCTCATCACGCAGCTCTTCGGCGACCGCATGATGGTCGCGAACGCGACGGGCTGCTCCTCCATCTGGGGCGGCAGCGCGCCGGCCATGCCGTACACGAAGAACGCCAAGGGCCAGGGCCCGGCGTGGGCGAACTCCCTGTTCGAGGACAATGCGGAGTTCGGTCTCGGCATGTTCCTTGGCACGAAGGCCTGCCGCACGCGCCTCGCGGCGGATGTCGCGGCGGCCATCGAGGCAGGCAAGGGCTCGGCGGAGCTCCAAGCTGCCATGAAGGACTGGAAGGACAATATGGACAGCGGCGAGGGTACGCGCGACCGTGCGGATCGGCTCGAGACGCTTCTCGCAGCAGAAAAGGGCGCGGACGAGCTCCTCAACAAGATTTACGACGAGAAGGACTACTTCGTCAAGCGTTCGCAGTGGATCTTCGGCGGCGACGGCTGGGCGTACGATATCGGCTACGGCGGCGTCGACCATGTGCTCGCCTCCGGCGAGGATGTCAATGTCTTCGTATTCGATACGGAGGTCTACTCCAACACGGGCGGCCAGGCATCCAAGGCGACGCCGGCAGCTGCCATCGCGCAGTTCGCTGCCTCCGGCAAGCGCACGAAGAAAAAGGACCTCGGCCGCATGGCGATGACGTACGGCTATGTCTATGTCGCGCAGGTCGACATGGGCGCTGACCACAACCAGGTTCTCAAGGCGATTGCCGAGGCTGAGGCGTATCAGGGCCCGTCCCTCATCATCGCTTATTCGCCGTGCATCAACCACGGCATTCGCAAGGGCATGGGCTGCTCGCAGCTCGAGGGCAAGCTCGCTGTTGAGTGCGGCTACTGGGCGAACTTCCGCTACAACCCACAGCTCGTGGGCACGGACAAGAATCCGTTCAGCCTCGATTCCAAGGAGCCGGACTTCTCGAAGTTCCAGGAGTTCCTCATGGGCGAGAACCGCTATATCAACCTCAAGCGCAGCTTCCCGGAGGCCGCGGAGGCACTCTTCGAGAAGACGCAGCATGACGCTGAGACGCGCTACAATACGTATAAGAAGCTCGCTGGCAAATAAGCCGGCCGGCTGACGAACCAGGAGAACCGCGCTTGCCTCGAAAGGGGCAGGCGCGGTTTTTCTCATGTCTGCTGCTGGACGGAGCGAAAAGAAAACGGCGCACCGCTTACATGACTGTAAACGGCGCGCCGTTTTCCTATGCGTAGATCGGACGGTATTTGTGTTCACCGCGAGAATTTAAGGAGCACTGATTCATTCAGCACTCCGTCTTCACGCGTCTGCACTGTCCTCCCGCCCTCGACAATCCTCAGCACAAAACGCGATGAAGCGTTTTGTCGCTACGCCTGCGGTTTGTCTCCTAGGGAGATACAGCGCATCCACGTAAATCCGGAGCACCTTATTTAATCAGCGCTTCCCTTAACGAATTCCTCGACTTTCCTGAGGCCCGCGCCATTCGCGATGAGAGAGCGGGCGACGTCGATGCCGTCAGCGATGCTTGCGGCCTTGCCGCCGAGGTAGATGGCAGCGCCGGCGTTGAGGAGGACGATGTCGCGCTTCGGCCCTTGTTCTTTGCCTGAAAGGATGGCGCGCGTGATGGCGGCGTTTTCCTCAGGCGTGCCGCCCTTGATGTCATCCTTTTTGCAACGAGTGAAGCCGAAATCCTCCGGCTGGATGATGTAGCGTTTGAACCAGCCGTCCTTGAATTCGCAGACGCTCGTGGGCGCGCTCAGCGAGATCTCATCGAGGCAGTCCTGCCCGTAGATGACCATGCCGCGCTTCACGCCGAGGCTCATGAGCACTTGGGCGAGCGGATCGAGCAGGTACTCGTCGTAGACGCCGAGCAGCATGGTCGTCGGGTGCGCCGGGGTCGTGAGCGGGCCGAGGATGTTGAAGACCGTGCGGATGCCGAGCTCCTTGCGCACGGCGCCGACGTATTTCATCGAGGCGTGATATTTCTGCGCGAAGAGGAAGCAGATGTTGATCTCCTTGAGGAGCTTCACGCACGTTTCAGGTGCGAGGCTGATGTTGATGCCGAGTGCCTCGAGGCAGTCGGCGGCGCCGGATTTCGACGAGGCGGCGCGGTTGCCGTGCTTCGCGACCTTGATGCCCGCGGCGGCGATGAGGAACGCGGCCGTCGTCGAGATGTTGATGCTGCCTGCGTGGTCGCCGCCCGTGCCGACGATCTCGAGGACGTCCATATCGTGCTCGACCTTGAGCGCGTGGTCGCGCATGGCGGCGGCGGAGCCTGAGATCTCGTCGATGGTCTCGGCCTTCGCGCTCTTCGTCGAGAGCGCCGCGAGGTAGGCGGCGTTCTGCACCTGGCTCGTCTCGCCGTTCATGATCTCGTTCATGACGGTGTAGGCCTCGTCGTAGGTGAGATCCTGCTTGCTGACGACTTTTTCAATGGCTTCTTTGATCATGGGAAACGCTCCTTCCAGCCGGAGGCGATCGCAAAATAAAAGTCCCCGGCAGTCATAAGATACAACTACCAGGGACGAATGCTCGCGGTGCCACCCTGCTTCATGGAAACCCATGCGCTCATGGAGTGCTATCACACTCTCGGCAACTGACGTATGCCAACACGTCGCTCAGTACTCGGCGAGGCCTTTCCCAGCGCCCTCCGCGGCCCATCGCGCGCAGCCTGTTCCATCCGCATCCCAGCAGCGCGGACTCTCTTCGGGGCATGGCTGACGCTATCTCCGCCTCATCGGTTTGATTTGCTTATGAGGATAGCACGGAGTTGTAAAGTTGTCAAGGAGGGAGCGCCTTTGTTGGGAAGTTGCTCCTGAAGACGTGTGAATCCAGGATAGATTTCCTGAGAAATGAGAAAAATTTTCGATTGAACGCGACGGAGGAGTTGCGTTATACTTAAGCAAGCGCTGATTAAATGAAGTGCTCCGGATTTACGTGGATGCGCTGTATCTCTCTAGGAGACAAACCTCAGCGTAGCCGAAGCTACGCTGAGATTTGTAGGGCGACGAGATGACAGTGAAGATGCGCAAAGGCAGGGTGCCGAATGAATCAGTGATTTCCTAAGAAATCACTTCAGAACGCAAGGATTCTGCCACATACTTGAGTAGAGGAGAACATACCTTCTCCACAGGGGCGACCTGGGCGGGGCTGCCAGTGGCAACCCCGGGATGGGGGCTATGTAGCGGTGGAAGAGGTGTTGCACGACGGGGGATCGCGCTGAATGAATCAGTGATTCCTAACGATTGGGATTCCGCGCAGGCGCGCGGATGGAGTAAAGGAGTAAGACCGCGCGGTGCGCGGCCTTTGGGAGGTAATTCGTTATGAAATGCTGGCAGAAGCATGCCATTTTCTGCAGTCTCTTGGTCGGCGCATCCCTCTGGATGCAGCCGCAGGCCGACGCGGCCAAGGCGCCAGAGCAGACGGTGTCGGAGCCTGTGGGGAGCTACGCGCGCGCGGAGCGGCCGCAGGACTTCGAGGGCTTCGTCTGGCGCCTCGACAACGACGGCAAGGAGGCGCTGCCGCGCAATTTTCGCACGTCGGCTGACGCGCTGCGTGCGCCGGAGAAGAAATTCCATCTCGACGCTTCGTATGTGCCATCGCGCGAGGGCATGGACGAGCTCCATATCTCGGGCAGCTCGGCCTTCACGCCCGCGCAGCTCAAGAACGTCGCTGCGAAGCTGCGGGAGAAGACGAGAGGCCCCATCTATGATATCGACCTGCGGCAGGAGTCGCATGGCTATCTCGACGGCATCCCTGTGAGCTGGTACGGAGAACGCGACTGGGCGAATCTCGGCAAGAGCCAGCATGAGGCGCTCGCCGACGAGCGGCATCGCCTGCACGCAGCTGTTCGCAAGACGGTCTACATCGCGCCGCTCGGCAAGCACAAGCTCCCCGAGGGCGGCGAGGTTCGCCGCGTGGAGAAGGCGCAGACGGAGCAGGAGGTCGCGGAGGCCGCGGGGATGCGCTATTTCCGCATCGCGGCGACGGATCATGTCTGGCCGACGCCGGAGAACATTGACCGCTTCCTCGCGTTCTACCGTACGCTGCCGCAGGACGCCTGGCTCCATTTCCACTGCGAGGCCGGCGTCGGCCGCACGACGGTGTTCATGGTCATGACGGATATGCTGAAGAACCCGTCCGTATCGCTCAAGGACATCCTCTATCGCCAGCACGAGATCGGCGGCTTTTACTACGGGGAGTTCCCCATCAAGACGAAGGATAAAGATAGCTGGAAGACGAAATATTATAGGGAAAAGATCGTGATGATCGAGCAGTTCTACCGCTATGTGCAGGAGAACCGCGCGGACGGCTACCAGACGCCGTGGTCGGTCTGGCTCAAGAACCACCCGGCGAAAGCATAAGCGCGGGCGGAGACCCGGATCCAGGGGGGATGGCGCTGCCAGCGCGCGACGCGCGGCGGCGGATGCTGCGCCAGCCGGGGGTGACTGACGGTAGCAAGGGAAGAAAGGATGGTTTTCATGGGGTGGATCAACGACATCAAGGTCTCGTTCAAGATCCTCATCCTCGCGGTCATCGCGGCGGTCGCGCTGCTCTCCGTCGGCTATACGGGGTACAGCATGCTCGACCAGGCGAATTACCGCATGAGCAAGATGTAAAACCAGAAGCTCAAGAGCATGCAGGCGGTCGATGAGATGAAGTATCTCATGCGTGACCTGCAGACGAATGAGCTGAACCTCGCGGACAGCAAGGACGCGGAGGCGCAGCAGAAGAACATCAAGAATATCGAGAGCATCAACAGCCGTTTCCACGACCTCATGGACGCCTATATGGAGAACTCGAAGGGGCTCGAGGGCGTACCGGAGCGCATCGACGCGGCGAACAAGGCATGGGGCGACCTCTACCAGACGGGCAAGCAGATGGAGTCGCTCGCCAAGGAGGGCAAGAACGACGAGACCCGCGCGCAACGCGCATGCGGGAACTGGTGAGCGCCGTATTTTCCCGCGCGCCCCTGTCGCAGCGCGGGGAGCTGTGCTATAATCAAAAGAGGATTATGATATTTGAGGGAGGAACTTTGAATTGAGCAAGCCTGCAAATGAACTCATCCTGGTCCTGGACTTTGGCGGCCAGTACAATCAGCTCATCGCGCGCCGCGTGCGCGAGGATCACGTCTACTGCGAGGTGCATCCGAATACGATGAGCCTCGATGCCATCAAGGAGATGGCGCCGAAGGGCATCATCCTCACAGGCGGCCCGAACAGCGTCTACCGCGGGGACTCCGCGACGTGCAGCCCGGAGCTCTTCCGCCTCGGCATCCCCGTGCTCGGCATCTGCTACGGCTCGCAGCTCATGGCGCATCTCCTGGGCGGCAAGGTCGAGACGGCGCCGGTCTCTGAGTACGGCAAGACCGAGGTCGAGGTCACGGCGCGCGGCTCGAAGCTCTTTCAGAATGTCTCGGCGAAGACCATCTGCTGGATGAGTCACACGGACTACATCAAGGAGGTGCCCGCAGGCTTCACCGCGACGGCCAAGACGCCTGTCTGCCCCGTCGCGGCGATGGAGAACGCCGAGGCGCGCCTCTACGCAACGCAGTTCCATCCCGAGGTCATGCACACCGCCGAGGGCAAGACCATGCTCAAGAATTTCGTTTACGATGTCTGCGGCTGCCAGGGCGACTGGAAGATGGATTCCTTCGTCAAGACGACCGTCGCCGAGCTCAAGGAAAAGATCGGCACGGGCCGCGCGCTCTGCGCGCTCTCGGGCGGCGTGGACTCCTCCGTCGCGGCCGTGCTGCTCTCGAAGGCCATCGGCAAGCAGCTCACCTGCGTCTTCGTCGACCACGGCCTCCTGCGCAAGAACGAGGGCGACGAGGTCGAGGCGGTCTTCGGCCCGGACGGCCCCTATGACGTCAACTTCATCCGCGTCAACGCCAAGGACCGCTTCTACGCGAAGCTCGCGGGCGTGACGGAGCCGGAGAAAAAGCGCAAGATCATCGGCGAGGAGTTCATCCGCGTCTTCGAGGAAGAGGCGAAGAAAATCGGCGCCGTCGACTATCTCGTGCAGGGCACGATCTACCCAGACGTCATCGAGAGCGGCCTCGGCAAGTCCGCCGTCATCAAGAGCCATCACAACGTCGGTGGCCTGCCGGACTATGTGGACTTCAAGGAAATCGTCGAGCCGCTGCGCCTGCTCTTCAAGGATGAGGTGCGCGCCGTCGGCCGCGAGCTCGGCATCCCCGACTACCTCGTGAACCGCCAGCCGTTCCCGGGGCCGGGACTCGGCATCCGCATCATCGGCGAGGTCACGGAGGAAAAGGTCAAGATTGTCCAGGAGGCGGACGCCATCTACCGCGAGGAGGTCGCGAAGGCCGGTGCGGACAAAGGGCTCGGCCAGTATTTCGCCGCGCTCACGAACATGCGCTCCGTCGGCGTCATGGGCGATGGCCGCACCTACGATTACGCCATCGCGCTGCGCGCCGTCGAGACGAGCGACTTCATGACAGCGGAGAGCGCGCAGCTCCCCTGGGAGGTGCTCTCCACGGTCACGCGCCGCATCGTCAACGAGGTCAAGGGTGTCAACCGCGTGCTCTACGACTGCACGGGCAAGCCGCCGGCGACGATCGAGTTTGAATGATGATATGCTGGCACCCCGCAGGTACAGACCTGCGGGGTGTTTTCCTTTCTTTCAGCGGGGGCTATGTGCGAGGAGTTTATATCTTGGGGTGTCATCGCAGGATGGACAAACGGCGGTCGCTTTGCTATAATAATCTATCGACTATGGCTGGATAAAGGACGGATGACAGAATGAAAGTGAAGGACGGCAAGGCGCACCGTTACGCGAAGCTTCTCGTTTACGGCTGTCAGATGAATGCTGATTCTACGATGTAAACGCCGTATCTGCCATCCCAACTGCAAGCTAAAAGTCCCTCAGGCACTGCCTGAGGGACTTTGTTGTTCATTCTCCTAGAATAGCATTTACGATAAACAAGGCTTTGTCAAATAGCTCTTGTGGGCATCGTTCAAGAAACTTCCAATTCCTGGCTCGATAATCCAGAGACTTGACTTGTTCGCAGAGAATATCACCATGTGTATTTGTTTGTGTATCCAAGGATACGTGCAGCGGAATGTCGCGATGTGTAGATGTTATGGGACACACCATGGCCAACCCTGTCAATTTGTTGAAAGCGTCATTAGATATCACAAGAGCCGGACGCTTCTTCTTGATTTCATGACCGCTTTGGGGATCAAAATCAAGAAGGATGATATCCCTCGCATGAGGATATTGATTCATCGAATCACCTCATTTCCAACAGCTGGCCCAGTTTCGGCTTCGCAGCATTTCCAATCTCCCTTATAGTCACCAAAGAGTTCCATAAAGCGAGCCGCTTTTGTCTTTGGTACGTGGCGCAGGATGATAGATTTGTCTGCTTTGACTATAACCTCCAGCTTATCAGACGACGAAAGATTGGCTTCTTCCATCAATTTTCGAGAAAGACGGATGCCATGCCCATTTCCCCATTTAGAAATCGTTGCTAACATTACTATCACCTCCGTATATACATAGTATATACGAATGTAGGGGCGATTGCAAGTATGTTGTGGATCATTCACGGTACAAGAAGCGATGTACGACGCCATTCTTGAATTCGATGGACAGGATGCGTCTCTGGTAGAAGACAATCTTTGTCACAATGGCGCATAGGAACTGATGGATGGTGGCTGCGCTGACATGGAGGGCGAAGTCCAGCCATTGGATTGGCTCATCTGAAAGGAGTTCCTGCTTGATGATGAAATTGCTGGATGCTTCCAGGAAGGCTATGTCGTCCTCACTGTTGCTGTCTGGCTGGATGACCTGGATTTTCTGGTCAATGTCCTGGATAGCCTGCATGATCTCTTGTCTGTTTTGCAGATACTCTTTCTCAGACAGTCCAATCTCTGCGTAGAGGTATGCTTTGTTCAGTCGCTCCAAGGCACGCTCATGCGCCTGACGCTTCTTCTCCAGCTCCTTGACCTGGTTCCCGGCAATTACGGCAGGGTCGTCATAGCGCAGGGCCTCGCTTTCCTGATAGGCGACATTGCTGTTCTTGCAGAACACGGCATAGATCTTCTGGAGGGATGCCTTTTCTATGCCGGAAATATCCTGGAAGCAATCTCCTTTCAGTAATTCAGCTTCCATTGCTTCTGGTGTCTCTAATTCACCCATGTGCTGCTGGACGCGGATCATGTTCTTAAGGTAGTTGAAGACGAACGTGCCGATCAGCATGTCGCTCATGGCCAGATTATTGTTACAGAGCGTCTTGCTGACGCGCCAGTGGGTGTTGCATTCATAGTATGAGGGGCGTACTCCGTTCTGCCTAGGCTTATCCAATCGTGCGCCTCCTGTGCCGCCGCAGAGGCAGGTCAGTAGACCGCTGAACGCATGATCGTGCTTCTTCCGGATCCGCGTGACGCTATGTGACTTCAAGATCTGGTTGACATGCTCCCATTGTTCTTCAGAGATGATATTAGGATGATTATGCTCGATGACAATCCATTCGCTTTCTTTCTTGATACAGCCCCGTGCCCTGTGACGATAGTTATAGCGGAGCGTACCTTTGTAAAATGGATTCGTCAGTACCTGCCGGACACTGGCCGTCGTCCAGAGGCCGTTGCGTTTGCCACGGATGCCGTGGTCATTCAAGTACTGCGTCAGCCTATTGGAGCTATAGCCCTTCTCGTACATATCGAACATCATCTGGACAATCTTGACCTCCTGCGGATTCTCCACGGGGTAGTCCGCCTTCTCCGACCAGTCATAGCCAAGCGGGATATTGGCACCGTTCCATTTTCCCTTCTTGGCGCGATCCACCATGATTGCCGACACGCGTTCTGAGGTCATGTGCCGCTCCAGCTCCGCGAAGACCAGGATGATCTTAAGCATCGCTTCACCCATAGCTGAACTCGTGTCAAACTGTTCGTTGCGCGAGATAAACGTGACATCCAACTTCTTCAATTCATCATACATCGCAGCGAAGTCGAGAAGATTGCGGCTGATCCGGTCAATCTTGTCGACAATGAGGTGGGTGAACTCGTGCTTCCGGATCCGCGCCATCATCTCCTGGTAGGCGGGCCTATCGGTATTCTTCCCAGAAAAGCCCGCGTCTTCAAAAATCTCATAGTCTGAGATATGCAGGGCATATTCTGCGTAACGTTTCAGCTCTTCGCGCTGATGGGGTAGGCTTTCTTTATCAATCTGGTACATCGTACTGACGCGGATGTACAGAGCAGCTTTTCGGTGTCCTTCTTCTCGATAGAGTTTCATTCTCATCACACTTCCTTTATAGAAGTGGCTTTGCTGAAAGAGAAGATGAGCAATAAAAAACGCTTCGTTTCCGAAGCGCGTACAGGAACCACGAATCACGGAAAAGACGTTCCGAAGAACGTCTCAACACGTCCGAAGATGATATTCGAGATACGCCGCTTTCCGGCTTATCGTGGCTTTGCTTACTCTTATTATACAATATGTTGGCTGTATAATCAATGCTATACCATATGTTGTGGCGTATGAAATAAAATGATGCTTGAAAAAAGACGGCCCTTGGTAAGATGAAACCATGAAGTTCATTGTATCAGAAAGGGGTAGTGCCTTATGTCAGATGCGAAAAAGCATGATAAAGCAGAAGATCAGGAGATGCAGGATGCAAACGCCTACTATGACGACAGCTACATGAACAGCCTGGTGGCCGATGCAGAAGAATTGATGCCATCAGAGGAGTTCGAGGAAATCGATGAACCTGTGAGACAGATGCAGGAATCTGTCCAGAAATTCCAGGAAGCCGAAAAGCTGGAAGGCCCGCAGCCGGAAACCTGGCAGGCATTCCAGCCGCAGCACCAACAGATTGTCGAGAACATGGAGAAGATGAATGCCAGCTACCAGCAGCAGGAACCGGCAGAGGTCAAACAGGAAGCAAGGCAGCGCACCGCAGCATCCATCCAGCAGGCAGACAGCTTTCTCAAGGATGCTTATCAGAAACTTATGGAGCGAGATCGCACCATGCAGCAGGAAATGGCTGCCATGCGGGAGCAGCTGGAGATGATGCAGCGGATCATGGTCAACTTCTCCCCGGATGCCATGATGAAATGCATGATGGCCGGAGCTGACTACCTGCGTGAGGCAGAGGAGGCCAGAAAATCTGCCACAAAAGAGTCGACACAAGCACACCGCAGCTTCTATCAGGCTGCGCGTCAGTCTGTCCACAGCGTATATCAGAACATCAAGGAGGCTCCACATCGTGCATGTGAAGCGTTCAAGAAGAAAGCATATGCAGAAGCAGACAAGGGACTGAGACGCATTGCCGGAGTCTTCGACAAAGGCATTGCAGCCCTTACCGAACGCAGAAATGCCATCCTGAACCTCTCGCCGCTGGCCAAGCAGGAAGCGGCTGCCAAGCAGGCTGAGGCCAGCAAGCAGCCGGAAGAAGCTCCGAAAAAGCAGGAGAATCAGGGGAGCCAGGAAAAGCAGGAAGCGAAGGAATCGGCTAAAGTGAGTCCTGCCAAGCAGGAGGCTGCCAATGCCGTATCGGTTCAGCAACTCCTGAATCCGGAAACGAGTGAACGCGCTGTCCAGGCATTGGCAGATGCTGCCATGGCAGCAGGATACAATGCAGAGGCCGTAGGCAAGGCATTCACCGACTTGAAGATTGCAGCCATCAGCTCGCCGCTCCCAGAGAAACAGCCCAACGACCAGCAGCCCAACAAGAATCTGGACATGCCTCTCACGGCAGCTGTCCTGATGGATCGTGATCCTGTATCCAAAGCGGGATTGTTCCAGTTCCTCGGCAGCCAGGGCGTGACGAAGGAAGCCGTCGTGCAGCAGTGTACGGCCTGGAAGAATCAGGCTGACAAATACCTCCAGGACAAGGGCTTGGTCGCAGTAAAAGAAGAGAGCAAGGAGAGGTAAGGATGAATCTACAGCAGGCGTTCATCAAGGTCAAGAGCATCAAGCAAGAGAATTTTCTCCTGGACGGAACGTACAGCGAAAAACGATATTGGGGATGGAAAGCCTTCAACGAGGATTGCAATGCCATCCAGACAGCCTTGACCAATCATCTGGCGGACTTCGGCCCCAGTCAAGAGGCTCCTGCCTTTTGTGAAACCATCACGGCAGATAATTTGTCGCGTGATATTCTCCAGCAGATGCCGCCGCGTCTCGACGAAGATACCATCTCAGAGGGCGCGGCCTACATGAGCGACGAGGATTTTCCGGAAGCATACGGCATGATCTTTTATAGCATGGAGGACAGTGGCAGGAAGGACGCAGAAGGTATCGAGGATGCGGCATTGAAGATTGCCGTGCATCAGATTACGCCGTCCGATCTCAATCAACTGGCCGAACTCGCCAATCTGAACGCGGATGAAGCAGAAACCGTGATTGATGAACAGAACATCATCGACAATACAGAATTCTTTATCGATCAGAGCCTCTCTCATGGTGTAGAGCAGTATGGCAGCATTGAGGCCACTGATGTCTATCTGGATTGGATTGAGAAGAAACCAGATTTGGCTCTACCGACTGGATCTCACGCATCTTACAACATCTGGCGCATCAATCAGCTGGAGCAAATGGCGAAGCTCTTTGCCGGAGTGAGAAAGACCGAATACCTACAGCGATTGCAGAATCTGAAGAACACCATCAGGAAAGCAGGGGACAAGGATTCCATCATCAAGATTGTCCCTGCCGATGTCGTGCGTGCCATCGATCATTGTCGGAGAGATGTCTTCCGGGAAATGATTGCCCATCGGCTTGCACGCGAGATCCATACCCTCTTCAGCAGTCATCAGCCTGCCCAGGTCGGAGCTATCCTATCGGATATCAAGATCACGGCCCTGCTGAAAGCACAAGAAGAGACAGGCCGTTCTGCACCTGAGCAAGAAGAGCCAACCCATAGCCGTTAATATACAGGCAGGAGGATGTCCATCATGGACATCCTCTTACCTGTTCATGCATATTAACCTCTTAGGTTAATAATCTTCTTGAATATCCTATAGAGGTATGGTATGATTGAATTAACCAAAGAGGTAAATGAGGTGAAGCGTTGGAGATTGCATATAAAAACAAAGCCATAGACAAGGTGTGTACCAATGCTGATGCCGCACGTAAAGAGTATGGAGAAGAGATGGCAAGGAAGATTCAATTGCGAATTGACCAAATTTCTGCAATATCAACAGTGGAAGAACTAATACGCAGTCATCTTGGGCGATGTCATCCTCTTCATGGCGATCGTAATGGGCAATATGCTATGGATTTAGTGCATCCATATCGGTTGCTCTTTGTTAAGCATGGAATAGATATCCAAATTGCTGAAATACAAGAAATAGTAGATTATCATTAATTTTGATAGGGAGTGATGGTCATGGTCATGTTGGAGAGCAAGAGTTATATTGCAATACCTCCTGGAGCTACAATAAAAGAACAGCTTGATGATCGTGGCATGACCCAAAAGGAATTTTCTAGCCGTATGGGTCTTTCTGAAAAGCACGTCAGTAAGCTTATGAATGGAGATGTGCATTTAACCCCAGAGATGGCAGAGCGGTTAGAATTAGTTCTTGGCTTACCTGCACGTTTTTGGAATAATTTAGAGGCGATTTACCAGGAAAAGCTTGTAAAAGCAAAGAAAGAACTGGATACTGATGAGGAGGGGCAGTTAGCTTCTAAATATCCTTATAATAAAATAGCTAAATGGGGGATGGTTCCACCAACAAGGAAAAGCAGTGAACGAGTAACAAATTTATGTAAATTTTTTGAAGTAAGTAGTTTGCGTTTTGTACAAAATAAGGACCTCATGCCAGTTGCGTGTAGACGCTTATCTAATACAGAAAAAAGTACATATTCTATGCTAACTCTGGCTCAATATGCAAAAATTAAATCACGTGAAATTGAAGTGGCTCCCTTTCAGGCTGAAAGACTGAAACATAAGCTGAAAGAAATTCGTTCACTTACGACACATAGAATATTGGATTTTGAAACGAATTTGTCAGAAATATTGCGTTCTTGTGGTATAGCATTAGTGTTTTTGCCTAAACTGGAAGGATCGTTTTTACACGGAATATCATTCTATGATAACAATACCAAGAAAATTGTGATTGGGATATCCTTGAGGGGAAAGTATGCAGATCGCTTTTGGTTTAGTTTATTTCATGAGCTGGCGCATGTGATTTTAGGGCATATTTACCTACTAAAAGGTACTTCATGCGAAGATGAACATGCTGCTGATTCAATGGCGGCAGAAATACTTATTCCTCATAAAGAACTGGTGAATTTTACGCAGAAACGTAATTTTTCGATTTTCTCTATCAATGAATTTGCAAAGAACGTTGGAGTAAATGCAGGAATTGTGATAGGCCGTCTCCAGAATGATAAATATCTATCTCCGAGTCAGCTTAATCAGTACAAAGTCAAATTTGAAGAATGTTGAGTTGAATAGAAAGTTGTGGACTGATTAGCCACATAGAACGCCCCACGGGTACCAGCCGTGGGGCGTTCTATTTTGTGGTTTTGTCATCCTAGATTGAAGAGTCGGCTGATGAAGCTCCGATGTTTGAGTTCCTCGATTTTTTGCTGGAGCAGTTGGTTCTCTTGCCGTACAAACTGCAATTCTGTTATCAGTGCATCGTTCTCGGCAAGCAGATCATCTTTCGTGGCATTCGCCTCTATGCGACGATATTCCGTTTTTGCCTGATAACGGTCGCGTTGGCGGTTGTACTGGAGGAAGTACTGGCGGTTGATGAAATCGGCTGCACCGGTCGGCGTTTGGCCATTGTAATGAGCTGCTTGTTTGCACAATAAGTAATCCGAATTATGCCCGATGCCGGTAATCACAGGGATGGGACTCTCATAAATGGCCTTTACCAACTGCGGATCAGAGTAGCAGGCTAGAGATTCTGGAGAACCGCCGCCACGGACAATGGCAATGATCTGGCAAGTCTTAGCTGCATTCAGACGATTCAACGCGGATATGATTTCCTGGACATTCGACATCTTGACGAACTCTTTGTGGAGATGCTGAGGGTTCCGCATGGTCGGAGACAGCTTGCGGATAAAATCATTGGCTCCCTGGATGGGATTGTCTTCAGTTCCGCCTGTAATCAAGCCGATATCTGTGATATTGTCGATGGTGAATGCCTTTTGTTCCTTTGGCGAACGGTAGTAGGGCGCACATACCTTTTCATATTCTTCCTGCTCTTTTTGACGCGAGCATACACTCAGCACTGTAAGCGAATGTGCAAACAGCTTCATGCTGGCGCGGTAAGAATCAAAACGAACGGTGCCAGATACTTTTACCCGCATATTGTTCAAGGTGTTGAGCGTGAACTCTTTTTTCAGTGCGCGGAGTGGCAGGTACAGTTGTATCGTTCGATTCGTGTCATGATGATCAAGCATGGTGAACAGAAATGATCCGTCTTTACACGTATACCCATTGATGATGTCGCCGATGACCGTATAGACCGTAGGATTGTCATGCTGATGGTCGGCAATCTTCTGGATGAAGGCATCAAATGAGTCCGCTGGAGCTTCTGCCGGAGCAGCAGATTTATAGGCAGCAGGCTCTTCTTGTACGCGCTGAGGAGGTTCTGCCGGAGTCGATTCTCTCAGCAATTTCTTGAGCAGATTTTTCCAATGCTGTACATCGTCTTCAGGGAATCCCGCCAGCTTCTTCTGGACTTCGGCATCGTCGATTTTCTCCAGTTCAATATCCCAACGCCATTCTCCCTTGAATTTCCGAGCATTGACGAAGCTCAGCTGGCTGACCGTACGACGGAAGTCCTCTGATCCAAACTGTCGAATCTTTTCCTTCACCATGTGACTCATCCTCTCTTTTCAGCACCATAGCTGCCACCCTACTGCGGAGGCAGCTTTTTTGTGTTCTTGACGATATGCAGGATCACGCGCCCTCTTGTTCTTTGCGGTCTTGCTGTTCCTGTATGTATAGATAATTAACAAAATTCTGTATAGATGCCCTTTTGGCTGGATCGACTTGGCGGTATTTGTGTAGCAACTCAGTTTCTTCCGCTGAAAGAGCCACACCAGATATTTCTTTTGGCTGGTCGCATACAGGCTTATGAGATAACAGTACATCTACACTTACGTGAAAATAATCAGCCAGCTTTATCAGGGTGGCAGCATCAGGCTCACGCCGGTTGATTTCATAATGTGCATAAGTGCCACGCGAGATTCCTAAAAAATCTGCTAAGTCCTGTTGTGTCTGTTTATTGTTCTTCCGTAGTTGCTTCAACATATCACCAATCATATAATCACCCCCTTTACATTATATATGACACATCCTTTCTTTTCAGCATAATAGCTGTCACCCCACTGCTTACTGCGGAGGCAGCTTTTTTGTGTTCTTGACGATATGCAGGATTACGCGCCCTCTTGTTCTTTGCGGTCTTGCTGTTCCTGTATGTATAGATAATTAACAAAATCACGCAAGGCAGATTGTCGTGTCGGATTTAATTGCCGGTAACGGTGGATTATTTGTTGTTCATCCAAAAGAAGACGCGGCTCTGGATCTGTATTTCTTGAGCAAGCCTTATCTTCCCGTTTAACAGGTACATGATTCAACAATTCGTCTACTGTGATTTTATAATAATCAGCCAGCTTCATCAATGTGGCAATGTCCGGTTCTCGTTTTCCTTGTTCATACAAGCTGTAGGCTTGTGGCGACTTGCTGATGACTAACGCTACTTCCCTCTGAGACAGATTATGTTTTTCGCGTAACATTTTCAACATTATCATTTTGTTCACCCCCGTAAACTTTATTATATCAACAAAAAGTTGAAACAATAAAGTTTTTCAACAAAATGTATTGACATCAACATAATGTTGAGATAATATAGAGATAAACATAATGTTGAATATCAACAAGGAGTTGAGTATTATGCGTAAATGGTTGAAAGACATACGCTTAGCGAAGGGATTGTCCCAGCTGGATGTAGCTAAGAAAGTTCATATCACTTTTCAGTATTACAGCTACATCGAGAACGGTGAACGCCGTCCGTCGCCGCAGGTGGCGAAACGTATCGCTGTGGCCTTGGGGTTTCCTGATACCTGGTATCGCCTGCTGGAAGACAACGATCAGGAGGGGGCGTGCGAAAAGCACGCATAAGAAAAGCCCTCGCATAAGCGAGGGTATAAGATAATCAAAACAAATCGCTATGGCTCCCAGTCCGTATCAATGTAAGGAGGAGCTTTTGAGGTTCGATTTTATAAATCAAGAGCCAATCCGGTTGGATGTGGCATTCGCGATAACCACGATAGTTCCCGGACAGAGCGTGATCGCGGTGCTTTGCGGGAAGCGGTTGCTGTCGAACGAGGAATTCGAGTACTTGCTGGAATAGTTTTGGGCTGCATCCACGCTTGATGGCTTTTGTGTAGTCTTTCTTGAATTGTCGTTGATAGTAGATGTCAAGCATTCAGATTCCTCATTAAGTCATCTACAGAGTGGAATGGGCCAACGATGTTGTGATTACGTTCAACATCTTCTATTGCCTGAGTGGTTGCAGCATTGGGATGAGAAGTACGCTCGTCCGACAGTCGCTTCATGAGTGCCTGATATACATACTCCTCAGCAGTTTGTTTTTTCAAGGAGGCGTAGTTATTCAGTATGCGAGCAGAGATGTCGTCGATTTCAATAGAAATGGTGGTCATGTTTTCACGTCCTTTCAAACACTGGAAACTCTTTTAAGTTTAGCAAAAACTGATTTTCAATTTTCGTCCCATACCATTTGCAAGTCGTTGGAGTGTACGGAGCGAAGGATTTGCATTGCCATGTTCTAGCTTACTGATATCAGCCTGTGCAATACCTGTACGGGACGCCAGCTCTTTTTGGGTAAGGCCGCTTTCTTTACGGGCATCAATGATCGCCTGGATGATTGAGAACTCTGGTTCCAGTGCATCATATTCTGCTTTTACTTCAGGATCGCGCATCTGTTCCTGGAAGAAGTCGTTATAACTGCTCATTTTTCATCCAACCTTTCAAAAAAATCTTGCCGATAGGAGATGGCACGTTCGATTTCAGCAACGGGGGTTTTGTTTGTCTTTTTGATAAAGCCATGTGTCAAGATAGCACGTTGACCAACGACGAAGAAATACAATACACGCGAGATGTCAGACCCAACTTTTGCGCGGAGTTCCATGATGCCATTGCGTAATGGCTTTGAATATGGTTCACGTAGCTCATTTCCATTTCGAGCCAACAGATCAATGGTACGGAGCATTTTTGCACGCATTTTAGGTGGCAATGAAAGGAGAAAGTCTTTTGCAGGTTCGTCACCATTTTTCATGGCATAAAAATCTATTTGAAACACGGGTATAAGAATGTCCTTTCTGAGTGAACTGTTATCCTATTACTATTATATGGTATATATCCTATATTTGCAAGTAAAATCCCTGCTGGAATGGGAAAAAAGGGGGGATAGCCGATGTCCATGATGGACATCAACGGCACTCATAAGAAAAGCCCCGCCGGAGCGGGGCAGATGCCTGTCAAGATGGGTTATCGGTTGATCTTGGGGTTGTCAGTGCGGCCAAGCATATAATCGACTGAAACGTCGAAGTAGTCGGCCAAGGCGATAATATTTTCTAGTTTTGGTCTGGAAGAACCATATTCAAAGCGTTGCCATGATACTGGTGCAATGCCAAGAAAATCAGCGAGGGCCTTTTGTGTCACCCCTTTTTCTTTTCTCAACTGAATCAGTCGAGAGGAAAGAGTGGACATGAAATCACCTCCAAAAAATCTTGACACTACATAAAGAGTAGCGTATATTAAAGCTATACACTACATGCTATGTAGTGCTAAATACAGAAGGAGAGGAGCGGTATGAAAAATACGGCACTTGTGAAGGCCCGCCATAAAGCAGGCTTTACACAAAAACAGGTAGCTGACCATGTAGGAATAGCTGAAGTCAGTTACCAACGAATTGAGTATGGTCAGCAACCCAGTTTACGAACGGCAATTCGTATTGCTGATTTGCTGAACATACGAGATCTCCGGGAGCTGTGGAGCGGCTACTCCGCAGCTCAGTGACAGGCATACATCCATTATAACACGGAGGTCAGGATAGAGGCGATGTCCATGATGGACATCGAAGGCAGAGAGGAGCACGCATAAGAAAAGCCCCGCCGGAGCGGGGCAGATGCCTGTCAGGATGGGTTATCGGTTGATCTTGGGGTTGTCGGTACGGCCGACGAGGTAGTCGATGGAGACATCGAAATAGTCGGCCAAGGCGAGCAACGTTGACGCATTGGGTTCGCGCTCCCCGTATTCATATCTTTGATATGTACGGAGAGGGACATGAATACCATCTGCTATTGCTTTCTGCATCAAGTTGCGAGACATTTTCAATTCATTAAGTCTTTCGCTTAACAAGGTTGGCATTGCAATAGATCCTTTCAAAATCTTATTGACATGCCCAAACGGTCATGATAGTATGATAATGAAACATGTCCAAATGGGCGTGTTACAAAATAAAGGAGGGAAGTGATTTGAATAAGGTATTGAAATTTGAGCGTGAGAAAAAGGGACTCACGCAATGGGATGTAGCCAAACGTGCAGGCATATCCATTCGTAGTTATCAACGCTATGAAGCAGGTAATCGTGTTCCAGACGTTTACCAAGGACAACTAATTGCCAAAGCACTTGGAACTACAGTAGAAGAGTTGTGGGGAATCATCCCCACGGCTCCATGACAGGCATACTTCCATTATAACACGGAGGTCAGGATAGAGGCGATGTCCATCATGGACATCGAAGGCAGAGAGGAGCATCAGTAAATGAGTAAAGAGGAAAGTGTCCTTGAACTGCTGCATAAAGCGAGTCGGCAAGCGAAGTATGATGATTTGGCACGACAGGATACGGCATCGGGGATTCGTTACGTCATGGATGACATGCTTGCGATGAAGGATTGCGTCAACGCTCGCGATATTGAGCGCTGGTGTAAAGCCCTCGAATCTGTGTTGAATGAATCTGTGCTGAAACATATGGATGATGTCCATGATGGACATGGAGGGCAGGCATAAGAAAAGCCCCGCCGGAGCGGGGCAGATGCCTGTCAGGATAGGTTATCGGTTGACCTTGGGATTGTCCGTGCGGCACATAAGGTAGTCAACTGATACATCGAAGTAATTTGCGATTTGAAGCAGGACTTCGTAGGTTGGCATACGTTCTCCTTTTTCATATCGGAAATATGACATTCGTGCCATACCTAGTATTGATGATAATTCTTGCTTGGATAACTGATGCTTTTCCCGTAGTGACTGTAATCGTTCAGCAAATGTCATGGCTACTTTCCTCACTTTCAAAAAAGTAGTTGACGTAACCGCACGGTTACTGTATACTAATAAATGTAGTAACCGAATGGTTACAGTAAAGAAATGAGGTGGTGAGATGGAAGCAAATAATCTGCGAAAAACAAGAGAAGCTCTGGGTAAGAGCAAAACCGAGATAGCGAAAGAAACAGGTATTGCAAGATTGAGTTACTTTCGCTATGAAACAGGCGAACGAAAGCCAGATGTATGGACGGCAATCCGTATAGCTAAAGCTTTGGATTCGACTGTAGAAGAGCTGTGGAGCGGCAACTTCACAGCTTTATGACAGGCATGTCTCTATTATAGCACATGAGACTGTGATATAGCCGATGTCCATCATGGACATCGAGTGAGGGTTTAGAAATGAAAAAGAACACGACAATCCAAAAGGAACCAGTGGAATGCCCTTTGTCGCCGGGGCGTAGCTGCCTTCATTGTCCGTCTAGCGATGGCTGCGGCTTCAATGGCCGAATCTCGCCAGAGGAGCGCGAAATGACCCGGTGCGGGATGTATTCGCCGCCTGTACCGGAATGGGACGTTCCTTTCCCTGACGGGGACGAACAGAAGACAAAGAAGACGAAAAAGCACATCCCGTCAAATGAGGGATATACGAACGGGCCGGACGGAATCATCGCGAAATTCGAGAATTTCGCTGTCAAGGAATACTTAGAGGATGGCATCCTGTCCCGCATCAAGGTGAATGGACATACCTACGGCCTGGGAGAAGTCGTGAATGGCAGACTGGTCACACAGATCGCCACCCACCAAGAGACTTCACCTTATGCCAGGATTCCGCAGTTTGTCCTGATGGATGAGCAGATGAATCCCATCCCGTATCACTTGAAGGGGCGGGCCGTGGAAGTCTGGTACCAGCCATTCGAACCATTTTGAGAGAGGAGTGCATAGTATGGAGAAGAACGAAGTCAAGATTGCACGCCAGAAGGATTACATGGCTGCGAAGTTTGGCATCCGCAGTCTGCGAGAACTGAAGCAGGCCACGCGCAAGCTCCAGCTCAACATCGGCTGCTTTGTCACGCCGGTCGCTTCGACGCCAGCAAAAGTCACAAAGTAAGGAGCGCGCATGAACAATCAGTCGAAGGAATCCGTGCGAAACTCCGGATGGATCCCGAAAGAAGAATTTGAGGAGCTGCAACGGCATTGCAAGAATCTGGAAGCCGTGCTGGAGATCAACAACATCTCCCACGTCGGCGAATACGTCGAGCAATTTGTTGCATCAGGTCGAACCCTGCTCCGCAAGATCAGCACTGAACTCAAGGCAATCGAGTATGACCCGGTTGCCGATGAGCATATCCATCGCCTGATTACGTATCTGGATCACCTAAAAGACCAGCTGGAGCAGCTGGATGAAACCGGTGAGACGATTCATCGTCTCAGTCACATACATTTTACGGAGGCGTTTTTTATGAAAACGATCAGCTTTATTAACCTGAAAGGCGGCGTCGGCAAGACGACCATCTCAACCAACTTTGCATATGCCCTGGCCGAATCCTGTGGCTTACGCATCCTCTTCATCGACAACGACAAGCAGGGAAATGCGACAGACTGGCTTGGCGGGGATGAGAATGCAGGCAGCATCACCAATCTCATGATGGGGGATGCGACCGTCCAGGAAGTCATCCAGAAGACGCGGTATCCTGGCATCGATCTGATTGGTGCGGATATGGGCCTCATCGATGCCAATGCGTACCTCATCAAGAACGAGAACATCGACCAGGCGAACATCTTGAAGAAAGCCTTGCAGCCGATTCTCGAGAACTATGACCTCTGCATCATCGACAACCCGCCAGACATCAACATGAGCGTCTTCAACAGCCTGAACATCTCCGATGATGTGGTCATCGTCACTTCGCCGGATTGGGACAGTAAGCTGGGGGTCTACCAGATGATCCGTCAGCTGGAGCTTGCCAGCAAGTTCAATCCGAACCTGCATCTGCGCGGCATCCTGGTCAACAACTTCCTGTCTGACAAGGCCGTCTACGACCTGTTGAAGGAATTCAAGGATAAGGGGCTGCCCGTTTTCCAGACAAAAATCCATTACGCAACGAAGAACGCGAAGAAGCACATGACCCTGGCACGCTGCAATCGCCGCAGCCTTTTCGAGGAATATCCGAACTGCCTGGTTGCACGTGACATCTGGAAGTTCATGAAAGAATTCATGGGAATCCAGGCATAAGGAGGCAGAACGAGATGAAGAAATACAATGGAAGCATGATGGCTTATCTCAATGAGCGGACGCAGGGAGCTGCGGCAGAGGCATCTGACAGGAGCGAGATTCAGATGATTGACTTTCATCAGCTGATCCCGAATACAAAGAATTTCTACGGCATCCGGGAAATCGAGCAGCTGGCACATAGCATGGCCTTGTCCGGCACAGTCGAACCGCTGCTAGTCGTTCGGCGCGATGACGGGAATTATAACATCATCAGTGGAGAGCGGCGGTTCCGTGCCGTCTCCCTGCGCTATGAGCGTGGAGAGCTGACATCGCCGGATGTTCCCTGCCTTGTGCATGAGGCGTTCAGCGGAGATGGGAAGCTGACCGCAGAGATGCGGGAGAATATTGCCATCGTCTGCGCGAACAGTTACCGGCAGAAGACGGCCTTGGAAAAGCTGGAAGAAATCAATGTCCTGGAGCCGATTGCAAGAATCTATTACACGGATGCGCTGGCTGACGGCAGCTTCAGCGGGGCCTTCCGCAAGTACTTTGCCGAGCAGTTCCTAGGGATGAGTTCCACCTCTTTGCAGCGGCTTCTCGTCCTGCGGAAACTCTGTCCCGAAGCGCGGGAAGCTTTGCAGGATGGGACGATCAGTGACACGCTGGCCTCCGTCCTTGCCAATCGAGCCACGGAAGAGCAGCAGGACTACCTCAGGCGGCTGGCATCCGGTGAAGCCCAGGGTACCGTGAAAGAGCTGGTGGAATCTTATAGAGATACCTCCTCCGAAGCAGCAGAATCAGAAGAACCGGCAGGAGAGGAACAGGCCCAAGAGGCCGAGCCAGAAAACAGAGAGGACGCCGCGCAGATGGATGATGCGGCTGGAGCCAAGGAACCATCTGCTGCCGGAGCTTCATCGGACTGGAGCCTCACAGCCGACCCGGATGATCCACCAGCTGTTCCCGAGCAGCCGGATGAGGTGGAGACGGAACGAGAAGAGCAGCCACCAGCCCCCAGTGAAGCGGACTGGGAACGCCATGGACAGGAAAAGCTTTTCGACACCCCTGTACCGAAGAATCTCACGCCGGAAGAAGCGGAGAGTGAAGCCAATGACTGGCTGGAGCAGTGCTTGAAGAGCGTGGCAGAGATGGCAGCGCAGAAAGCAGAGACAGCCCGTCAGGACGGTGACAAACGCCTGGCCGCGCAGTGGGAAGTTCGCAAGGCAGCAGTCAATCTTGTCATCGAGACAATCAAATAAGGAGACGAACACCAGAAGATATGAAAGGATTCAGAATCTGGGCAGGGGTACTGATGGGCCTCTGCCTTCTGCTATATGCAGCAGTCTCCGAAGCGGCAGATCTTCCTGTCACTTCGCCGTTCGGCTGGCGGGTACATCCCATCTCAGGAACATGGAAGTTCCATTCTGGAGTAGACCTGGGGTATGAGTACGGGACAGTCGTTCCGGCACTCTTCGACGGTACGGTCGTAGAGGAAGGCGACTTCTCGGATGGCTATGGCAACCATGTGACGCTGTACCATCAAGATTACGATACCTACACGAAATACTGCCACCTGTCTGCGATTTATGTGGAGACTGGGCAGTACGTCCAGCAGGGCGAAGAAATCGGGGCCGTCGGCTCTACCGGCTATTCGACCGGCCCGCACCTGCACTTAGAGTATATTGTCCGGAACCCGGACACAGGGGAATACGAGTACACCGATCCCCTGTCCCTGTGGCAATGAGATGAATTGAAGGAGGAATGCGCGATGCGTTTCAAGATTACGGATATCGACAATGAACGGTACTACCAGATGCCGAAGAGCCTTTTCTCGTATCAGGCATATATTGACCTGAGCCTGCAAGCGAAGGTCATTTACTGTATCTTAAAGGATCGGATGAGCTTGTCGCGCAGGAATCACTGGGTCGATGCGAACGGCGACATCTACCTCATGTTCCAGCAGCAGGAGATCGCCGACATCTTGCACATCAACAAATCCACGGTCTGCCGGGAGATGAAGAATCTCGTGGCCTATGGCCTCATCGAGATCTCCGACCAGGGACGTGGCCGCTGCCATCGGATTTACATCAACAAGATTCGCGTGCCGGAGTTATCTGAGGAAATCCTGGACATCGAATCGCAGCTTGGCGAGGCTGCTAGACAGGCAGAGGAGGAAGAAGCCAGGTACCAGGCGATGCTGCATCCCGAGCAGGCCGAAGCGGCAATCTGCAATCCGCGAGTTGCATACGGACAACCGTCGGTTGCATATTCGCAAACGCGAGTTGCGCCAGGACAACCGCGAGTTGCATCTGGGAAACTCCAGGTTGCACCCGGACAACTGCAAGTTGCGCCAGGACAACCGAAAGTTGCACCAGTGCAACCTAATGATACTAACTTAGAGAACCTGACTAGTAAGACTGAGTGTAGTGAACCTGAGAGAAAGAAAAATGAGGAGGATGAGGAGGATACGCGCGCGAGCGCGCAACCGGCCCCCGCTCCCTCTTCGGATGATCCGGATGGCATCCAGGAGGTCTGTGACTTCTGCGCAGCCAATCTCCATCCGCAGACGCCGCTCGTGCCAATCGAGAGGGAGATGCTCCATGCATGGTGCCAGACATATACGCCGGAATGGGTCAGGGCCGCTGTGCATGATGCCGTCCTGTATGGCCATCCCACATTGCAGTACATGAGCAGAGTCCTGGAGAGCTGGAAGCAGTACGGCTTCCGTGTGCGTCCAGAGAAAAAATCCTATCCGCAGCAGCCAGCGGCAGGGGCATCTTCTTCGCGCCAGGCACGCAAGAATCCAAGCGCACAGCAGATGGTCGACAACGTGAAGGCCATGTGGGAGGACATGGGGGTAGAGTTATGAGCATGAGCAGCGAGAACGACGCGAAACTGCGGACATTGTCCGCCTTTCTCAAGATCTATCCATCCAGCCGTCTGGATGAGGAGGGGCTGACCATATACCTGCTCATGCTGGCGGATGTGTCGGCGGCAGAGCTTTCTGTCGCGATGCAGAAGATTGCCAGGCACAGCAAATTCTTCCCTGCTGTCTCCGAGATCCTTGACACCGTGAAGCAGCTGCGCCAGCTCATCAATCCAGCGGGCCGCATCCCGTCTGCGGACGAAGCCTGGTATGAGGTGATGAGCCAGATCCAACAGGCATATCCGTACAAGCAGCCCAGTTTCTCGACGCCGGAGATCCGGAAAGCCGTGCATTACATCGGCTGGAGCATGATCTGCGAGACACCGGCTGGCGATATGAGCATCGTTCGCGCCCATTTCCGCGATATCTACCAGAACATGCTGCAACGCGGCAAGGATGAGCAGGAAACGCGGGCCATCCTTGCGGCCCTGCCCGCAGGCAAGAAGGGCGATATTGTCCGGCGCGCACTGGCCGCCAAGACGATGTGAGAGGAGGAGTCCATCATGGAAAAAATCGCTTTCGGCATAGATGCCATCCCCGCAGCTATTTCGCACGAAGTCCCACAGAATTACGGCCTGTGGGACAAGAAGCTCTTCCAGGGCGTATCTCGAGTACGCCAGGAAATCCGGTGCCAGAACCGGCAGAATGCCGCCATGGATCTTTTGCATCTTGCGGCCCTATCTCTTGCCATGGTGCAGCAACTTGGGTACGAGGCATCTGACCTTGAATGGCTGCTGGACACGGAAGAGGAGGAACGGGAGCATGAATAAGCAGCTGCCAGACATCGGCATATATCTTGCGGAGCAGGCTCTGAAAGAATATTATCGCCCGCGTCGGCAGATCATCCAGCTGGAAGAGGTCGAAGAGTTCTGCCGACAGGAAGCGTCACTCAATCTCTACCGGACTTACCTGCGTTTGCAGCGTCAGCACATCGACCGGATCGTGGTCGGCATGGTGCTGGCCAATCTGGCAGAAGACGAGCAGAAATTTGTCCAGTACCACTACCGGGACAATATGGGCTATTACCTGATCACGCACAAGATCCCGTATTCCAGCACAGCCTTGGGCCGCATCAACAAGCGCATCCTGACGGATATCCGCACGCTGCTCTTTTACTCGCTTTCTGCCGACGATATCTTTCATCGCGCGAAAGTCATCAACATGCTCCACATCCTGGATTGGCGCATCATGGCCCTCTCTCGCAAAGACCTCGTCGTCAAGACCGCCTGGCTCCAGGACTTGATGGAGAAGCGGCAGCGGTATCGCAAACTGCTGGACATCATGCAGGACTGCCTCGATATTCCCGAAGAGGAGCAGGATCTGCGGGATGGTGATGAGATTGCTCTGCTCGATGCCCTGCGGAACAAGGTCGTCGCCACAAAATTGCAGCACCCGAACTACAACGTCAGTGAGATTTCACAGATCAGCGGGATCTCAAAGCCGACAGTCAGCCGGAAACTGCGTCAGTACATGGTGGCTGCATATGCCTATATCCACTGATTCCTGCCGAAAAAGTCAAGAAAAAATTGCCTCGTGAAAAAAATTGACAGTTTCGGCGTTAAATTTTCGGGTACAGTAAGGGCATGGGCAAAATTGGGAATGGATGAGAAAGGAGTCGCGTGTATCGATGAAACTCACGGAACGTGTAAAAAAGAATCTGGGAACGGCGGCGTTCCTGCTTGCGGGATTGGGAGTCTTCTGGCTGTCCGGCCACTCCATCGACCTGCCGAAACTCCCGCAGGAGAATGCCTTGTTCTTCTTGAACACGACAGCCAGTCTGCCGCAGGGGCTTTACATGCGCATCCCCAACTGGTTCCTCCGTGATGGGGATTATGTCGCATATGTACCCACGAAAGAAACGGAAGAGGTTGCCGTCAGCCGTGGCTGGCTGCAAATCAACGGACTCTTGCTCAAGAAGATTGGTGCCATGCCGGGAGAAGGCTATGACATCAATCCCTCGAACATGCAGTTCTCCGTTCAGGGTCGGTATCTCGGCCAGGTATCCCCAGAAGACCGGGAAGGCAATGCGATGCCCGTCCATTACGGCAAGCATGTCGTGCCGTCTGGAGAATTCCTGCCAGTCGGTACCTCGCCGCGCAGCTTTGACGGACGATATACCGGCACGGTGCCGATGCATCACATCCGCGCAAAAGTCATTCCCGTGGTCACGATTCGGTAAGACGTAAGACAGAAAGAAGGTTTCCGTGTGCGATTTCCTGAGCATCATCAATTCGAGTGGACAGGCTATGATACTTACTACGAGCATGTTATGCCGCAGATTGAGACAATCCTGCGCCGCTCCTTGGCTGATCCAGATGAGCATTATCTGATCGCCATCAACGAGGCAGTATGCAATGCTGCACGGTATGCGACTGCCGGGCCGGAGCAGGCGAAGATACAGATCCTCATGCTGCTGAATGATGGCGACATCAAGACCATCGTGCAATCCGATACGCGTCCTTTCGATGTCGTGCGTTTCCGGCAACAGCTGCGGAATTTGGCTGATGATCCGGAACTTGCGCATAGAGACTGGGGCCAATATACTGCTGCATCATCAAAAAGCAGGGGCTACTGGATCATGCTGATGGCTTGCGATTACATCGCAATCGACGTGAGTGGCAAGCGCGTGACACTGTGTGCCAAGCGTCCGTTCCGGCCCTGGCATATCCGGAAGCGCATCCAGAATCTCGTGCAACGCTTGTACCTGGAACGGAACGGGGTGATCTTTTGATACCGTCAATCTTACTGATTCAGAAAGAACCGCAGCTGCTTGCTGACCGCTTGCAGGAGCTTCTAGGGCAATCCGTTCAGATCCGCGCATCGACAACTGGGATGGCCGGGATGGATGCTTACCAGCAATACCATCCGCTGATTGTCTTGGTGGATGAAGATCTGCCGGATTTCAGCGGCATGTCCATCGCGACCATCCTCAAAGATATCGAGAATGCACCGCGCTGTCTCGTGTATCTGCTCATCCAAAGCGATTTGCTGGAGCATACTCGGGCAGACCGATACATCGCAGCAGCGACTCCGCAGGACATCCTTGTCGAGCAGATCCGAGCCGATTTTGAACTTTTGACACGGCAGGAGGCATCGGAGAGCTACCAGAATGCCGTGAAGATGCAGAATGACATGTTGCCTCGTGCCATCAAGACTTCCGCATTCCGTGCAGGCTCCATATTCTCGGCATACAATCGTCTTTCTGGCGACAGCATCAATTTCTGGGCGAATGACGAGAAACTGTACGGGTATCTTGCCGATTGCGAAGGCCATGACCTGGCAAGCTATGGGCAGGTCGGCAGCACCTGGCTGAGTCTCAAGAAGGCTATGTGGTCGTACCAGGTCGGCATCCATAAGGAGCTGTCCGATGTGATGGCAACTGTCAACCAGGATTACGTCACGCTCTACGACAGGACAACCATTGTTCCGTCCCTGGCGTTTTGCCTGGACTGTCAGGCAGGCGTCTTGAAATACTGTCCGGCAGGCATCCCGTCGCTGTTCATCCGGCGACGTGGCAAGGCTGATTTTGAAGCCATACCGCTGCAATCACCCCTGCTGGGGTATGAGATGGAGAGCCGGTTTCAAGAACAGCAACTGCCTCTGACGAACGTGGATACCATCGTCTTTTCATCGGATGGCTTGAGTGACCTCTTGCTTTCGGAGTGGCAGGAGGCAAAGCTTCCATCATCCAAGCATGACGATGTTTCGGCCATTTACATCAAGATTCTGGCCGATGTCCATGATGGACATCGAGTGATAAAGCAATAAGAGGATGTCCATGATGGACATCCGGCGGACCAGTATAGCATGTCCATCATGGACATGCTGGCTGGAAGGAAGGAGAGCATATGCAGTATGTAAGCATCCAAAATGATACGGCGACACTGGCTGTCAGCGGGTATTTCAATTTTTCCCGCTGCAAGGCCGTCAAAGCCGAGCTGGGGACAGCCTTTCAGAATGGCTGCACGAAGGTCATTGTTGATTTCGGAACCACGCAGTTTATCGATTCCGCAGCCATTCGTATGCTGTGCGATATCCGCGATCAGGTACATCCCGAGAACTTTTCTGCGCGGAATGCGACGGGCAAGACCCTGACGCAGCTCAAGAGTGGCAACCTGGACAGCTGGCTGAAGAACTAAGAAAGGAGGAGTTGCCTTGATTGCCATTTATGTGAGTCCGGATCAGACGCAAGTGGTACGGGCAAAATTGCACAAGAAAGAGCGTGTCGTCATCCAGCAGACCTGCCGCATCGCACAGTCTTTCCTGCCGCAGCAGGCGTATGAGACAGATGATGGAGCCAATCGATGCATCGATTGCTTTATCGACCTCTTTCAGAGCGTGAGTGAACAGATAAAGCTTCGGAAAGACGATGTATATCTTGTCCTGCCGGATTACCTGTTCTCCATGATTGACTGCTTCAGCTTTGAGACAGAGGACGGCATCCGTGAGCATATCCGGTCAGTCACGCAGAAAAACCTGGAAGAGATCTGCTATGCCAAGCCTATCTTGACAGCACCAGAGCCACAGCAACGACTCGTTACGGTCTGTGCGCTGTCTCGCAAGTTGATCGATTGCATCTATGAGGCTGCGGATGAAGAGCAAGTGCGCCTGGTGTCGGTTGAGTCCGCAGGAATCTCATTCCTGCGCTGTACCGGCGTCTTCAATAAAGAAGAGCTGGTGTTGCAAGCCTATCAGAAGCAGGCTACCTTCACAGGATACAGCAGCAACGGCGGCCTGTTCAAACTGGATGCCCCAGAGCTGTCCCTGGAGAACCTGGGGCATATATCCACGCAGGATGCCGATCAGCTGATTCGTCAGTACATGGTGGAATTTGAGAGCGTCGCACATCAGACGTTTGAATTCCTTAACCAGGATCTGCCGTATACACTCCTGATGCCGCCGCGCTTAATGCAGGCATTTCCGGTATTTCGGGAACGCAAAGCCACGGCCCATCATTTCCCGGATTATATCGATCCCGGAGACATCCCGGAAGAAGAGGATGAGCTGTGGATGTGTGCGGTCGGTACGCTGGCACAGGATATCGATTTTTCATCCGATGCATTCCTGGACGTGCTGGATGCGTATGAGAGCATCCAATCCGGCAACGTCCTACCAGAAGACATCCTGAAGAATACGCAGAAATACCAGAAGATGCAGAAAGCACTGCGCTACACCAAATTCGGCATCCTCGGCATGTCGGCCCTGACCGTCCTGGAACTCGGTGCCATCTTCTTTCTCTCGAATGTGCAGGTCCCGCCAGGACTGGAGCAAGATTATCAGTCGGCACAGTCCTCCATGGATAGCATCAACAAGGAACTGGACTTGATCCATACGCGCCAGAAGGAACATGAGTATCCAATAGAAGCGTATGCAGCCCTCCTATCAGACCTTCCCGAAGGCATCGGCTTCAACTCCATTGAGATTGGCGATGCCAACAAGAAAGATGACAGCAAGTGGATCAAGGCAAAGGTCGTCGCCGACAATCCGCTGAAATTCCAGGACTATGTGGCGTCCCTCTCGCGGAATGCACTCTTTAATGGCGTGTCCATCCCGCAGATCGCGTCGGATTCATCGACGAATTACAAGACGGCAGACCTGACCATCGGAAAGGGGAATCTGAGCCAATGAATGTGAAAGAAGTGAAAGAAGGAATCCTGGAACGGCTCCATGCCCCTGTCCGTATGCCAGCCCTCTCAGATACTATGATGGGGAAGCAGCGGCTGATTGTCCACGTCGCTTGTCTGCTTATTCTGACCTTTGTCTTATCGCTCTTATCGAGTCATCTGATTCTCTCGTATCATGAGAAGGCCGAGAAGGAACAGCAGATTGCCACGATGCAGTCTTTTCTCAAGAACTGGCAGGAAAAGAATGCAGAACTCAATGCCTCCTCGATGCGCCCGGTTGATCCCAAGCAGCTGGATCAGGTGCAGACAGACATCATTTTCAGCATCCAGGCATACAATCTCAACCTGGTCAGCATGAAGGATGAGCAGAAGAGCAAAGAACAGAATGGACGTGTCTATACGGCAGAGTTCTCCGGCACCTATGAGAATACGATGCGCTGCTTACAGAATTTCCATGCCAAAGATGCACTGATCGGCATCAAATCGCTCAAGATGAGTGAGAAGAGCGGAGCTTTAAATACGAAGCTGACCTATAAGATCTATACGAAATGAGGTGACAGCCGTGAAGATATTCAACCAAGAAATTGCTTTTGAGATCGAGAACAAGAAACGGGCTGCCATCTGCTGCGGGGTTATCCTGTTGTGTTTTGGCTATACCGTTGTCAACTTCTTCTCCGAAAAACCAAAACCGCATCCTGTCCCGCAGTCAAATCAGACCCAGCAAACGGCAGGGAAAGGGGCAGCTGCCTCTAGTTCTGATGAATCGGTATCCATCTCTGCACCGACGCTCGATGCGCTCCTGAAAGTCAATCCTTTCGTCGGCGTGCAGGAGATGAACGCCGGGACAGCGGGGGAGGGAGGCCGTTCTATGGTCGCTGGCAACATGCCGCTGCCTGCAATCCCACGCATGGCAGGCAGCAGCCCATCAAGCAGTCCCTCGTACTCTGCGCCGCGCAGCGTACCACTCCCGGCAATTCCTGGCCGTGGTAGCGTACCGATTCCGTCTAGTAATATACCGTCTTCTGCTCCGTCCTCTTCGGCACCTGCTCCGCAAGGCAGTTCGGCCAGCGTACAAGGTGTCCTGACTGGCGATGATGGAGAGAACATGGCAATCATGAGCGATGGCCGCGTCGTGCAGGAAGGCGATACTTATCAGGATGGCCGCATCGCCTACATTGGCGGCGATGGGATTACCTTTGAAGACGGTCACAGCATCAGCTATAAGTGAGGAGTGAATGATTTGAAGAAAAAGGATTTGCGCCAGAATATTTTTCTGGGATTGATGGGGGCTTCCATCCTGGGAGGAAGTTTTCTGTTTTCCCCTGCCGTATCCTATGCAGCATCGGCACAGGATAGCCAGGCAGTCGTCGCGCAGATGGCGGGGACGACACAGGATGACCCCAACGCGTTTACGGCACGCATCCAGCGTATCTTGGATGATTATCACCAGGACATCCGGGCGCGGCAGCAGGCACGTCAAAAACTGTTCGAGCATCACAGTCAGGCAGCGGAGGCTGCATCAGCGGCAACAGCTCTTGACACGGATTCGTCCGTTGCATTAGCTCCTGAGCAGACGCCAGCTTCTGTGACACCATCCGCAAGCTCCAGTCTGCCACCAATTCCGCGAGCAAATACGGCGCGTCTTGCTTCCGATGGACGCTACAATTTCGACTGGCAGGGAACACCGATTGCCCAGAGCATTTATGCGGTAGCCAAACGCGCACATAAGGATGTTGTCGTCAACGGCAACCTGGATGGCAACGTCTACATGTCTCTTCACAATGTCACGTGCGAGCAGGCAATGCAGCGCCTGTCTGCTGCGTTCAATTTCAACTGGATGACCGATGATAATGCTATCATTGTCAGTACCTCCCAGCTCATGATGCAGTCAAAAGTATTTCCTGTCCATCATGCCTTTGATCTGGAAAAACTCAGCAAAGAGCTGCAAGCTTTGGGGATTGCTGAAACCAACATCTATGCAAATTCCGAGCAGCGGACGGTATCCGTGACTGGTACACCGTACCAGCTGAAACAGGTCGAGCAGCGTCTCTCCAGCGTAGATCGTCCCATCAGCCAGTGCCTGGTGGTTGCCCAGCTCATCGAATTGCAGCATGGCCGAGACAACAATCTGGGATTCCAGTATTCTCTGCCGACATACAGCCATTCAGCTGAAACAAATTCCTCCGGCGACTCGTCCTCTTCTTCCCTGAAGGGGCCGTGGTTGGATAAGCTGACCTTCTCCGGATCGGTCACAGCCAACCGCGAACTCTCCAAAGGAAAAGTTGTCGCTCGTCCAATGGTTATGATGCTCAATGGACAGGAAGGCATGGTCAACTTTGGCGAGCAGGTGCCGGTCATGAGCACGACCTCCACGTCATCCTCTACGGAAATCAGCGTGGACTACAAAGATGTCGGCACGAAGCTGACGATTACACCGTCCATCAATGAAGAAGATGGTGAAATCACGCTCAAGATCAATACGGAAGTTTCCAACATCACGAAATACATCACGCAGGGACAGACCTCTGCACCGCAAATCTCGACGCGCCAGGCTACGACTTCGGCTCATTTGCGCAGCGGCCAGAGCTTTGTGATCGGCGGTTTGATGTCGGCAAAAGACCTCGATAATCTGTCCGGCATTCCCGGCCTGATGGATCTGCCAATCCTGGGCGAACTCTTCAAGTATCATTCGCATTCCAAGAGCTATGCCGAAGTTTATATCATGATCACTCCTTACATCGTTACCGATGACATTAATCCGAAAGAACTGCTGCGTAAAGTAGATACATCTTTCGAGGAAGAGGGGGAAAACGATGGCCGCCAACACAAGTGATTCGTACCGTAATTATTTTCTGAACCGCATGAAGGCGTATGGCCTGTATTGCAGTGAAGAGATGTCCAATATGGACATTCAGCCGGAAGTCTTGGAAAAAATCACTCCAGACCAGGCGGCCCGCTATCACATCCTGCCCATCCGGGTGGTGGATGATCGTCTCATCCTTGTGACCGATACCGATCAGACCTTCAAGCAGCGTGCCGTGCTGGAGCAAGAGCTGAACCAGAAGATCAAGCTCTTGCTCTGCGAAGAAGAGAATCTTCGCATGGGCCTCTTGAAGTTCTACGATGTGACGAACTATCGGCAGGATGGCTCCTCTCAGAAGCGGGATGTGGATGTTGATATGACGCCGCTCAAGGGGGCTATCAATGAGATGCTGCAAGATGCGGCTCGTCAGAAAGCTTCGGATATCCATATGCTGCCAGCTCTCAATGGCTTCAAGGTCAGTTTCCGCATTGCAGGTCATATGGTGGATGTCACACATGATCATTTCTTTCCGGCCAGTCAGGTAGAGAATGTCACAAATCTCATCAAGCTGATGGATGATTCCCGCAACGTCGATGTCATGCGCACGAATATGCCGAATGAAGGATCCTTCTACCTGCATCGCGGCAGTCAGGATATCTTCATCCGCCTGGAGACGTTGCCGGTTGGTTTCGATGGACAGGAAAAAATCAATCTGCGCCTCCTGCCGCAGACAGGGCGAACGCAGAGTACCAAGAAAACCCTAGATTCCATCGGTTACATCCCGGAAGACCTGGAGGCCATCAAATCCGTCCTCTACCGGAATGCTACAGGCATGTTCCTTAATTCCGGGCCGACCGGCGCAGGCAAGACGACCAGTCTTCATGCCGAGATTCATTACGTCCTGGACAGCGTGCAGGAGCCATTGAATGTCATCGAGATTGCTGAACCAATCGAGATCTATGAAGATGATTTTACCCAGGTACAGGTGCGCAAGGCAGCCAATGAAGCCTTGAACCTGACTGCCGAGAAGATTCTGGTGGCATCGCTGCGTTCCGATCCGGACATTATCCTGTACAACGAAATCCGCAATTCTACCGATGCTACGGTAGCCATGCAGGCGTCCAATACAGGCCACCGTGTCTTCTCTACCGTCCATGCCGCAGATTGTACGCGTACCATCTCGCGCCTGCTAGACTTTGATATATCCAAAACCACACTCTTGTCGGAGCTGAAACTGATCATCTCCCAGCGTCTTGTGGCAACCCTTTGTCCGTACTGCTCGAAACCGCATATCCTGACAGAGAAAGAGCACAGGCTCTTGACATCAGAGGAAATCAAGCGGGTAGAAGGACGGCTGCGGGAAAAGGGTTCTGTTGCGGACATCCAGGCGTGTCCGCATTGCAACCATGGCTACAGTGGCCGCACGGCCATTGCAGAATATGTCATCTTCAATACCGAGATCCGTGATGCTCTGTTGCATCAGAGGAGCTTCGGAGAGATACAGGAGGTGCTTAGAAAAAACAACTTTCGGTCGATGTGGGAAAAAGGCATTGATATGGCCATGCAGGGAAAGATTGAACTGGATGAGCTGATCCATGTCGTTGGTAAATGATGGAGAGGAGGTGAATCTATGATTGCGAAAAAGGATCTCAATGACCTGTACCAGATTTTCATGCTCGTGCAGCAGTACAATCTGTCTGGCCTTCCCATCACAGAGGCCCTGAATCTCTATGAAAGCAGGACGCCGCGTCCATCTGTCAAGAAGATGCTGAATGGTATCCGGCATGACATGGAAACCGGCGTCAAGATGCCGGATGCCTTTGCGAAGTATCCAAAGTTCTTTCCGGAATACATCGTTGAGATGATGCGCGTCAATGAAGGCACGGGTCAGGCAAAAGATATCTATGCAGATATCGTCAAGACCCTGGAACAGGCCATTGATTTGCGCCGGAATCTCAGTTCACAGATGGGAACCATGATCTTCCTGGGCATTGTCCTGGCTATCACGATTGGTGTAGTCATCTTCCTGGTACTGCCGAGTATGGGCCGACTGATGTCCGACTTGCAGCTGGATATGCCGTTCTACACGAAGCTGCTGATTGGCGTAGGAAGCTTTGCACAGAGTTACTGGTGGGCAATCCTTGGCTTCGTAGCATTCTGCGTATTTGGTATACGATTCCTGGCGAAGAAATCGCCGGAACGCACGGCGATGCTGATCATGCAGATGCCGCTGTATGGCCCGATTGTCTACAATACCGTCCAATACCGCTTTGCGCTGGTCTTCGGATTATGCAAGAGTGCTGGCTTGGATGTCATCAAGACCTTGCAGTACACGCAGAAGAGCGTGGACAACATCTTGATGGAACATTTGATAGGCAAAGCACTGAAAGACCTGGGCCGGTACGGCAGCAGCTTCGTTATGGCACTCCAGAAGCACAACAAGCAGAAGGTCTTGGATGAATCCTTCTACGTCTTCCTGCAAGCGGGTGAGAAAGGCGATATGGCTGCCATGATGCAGTTGCGTGCAGACTTTTACAAGAAGCAGCTGATTGTTGCTTCGCAGCAATTCAGCCAGGATCTCCAGAACCTGATCTTGACGCCGACCTTCATCCTGCTGGGCCTGATTGTCGTATCGGTCTTGTGGCCAATCTTCAGCATGATGTCGAAAATCTCGACCGGAGGAATGGGAGGCATGGGAATGTGAGCAAGAGATCCTATAAATTGCAGGGCCTCATCGTATGGCAGATGGTTCTGGGCGTACTCATGCTGGTCATCCTGATGGCTGCGTGTATCGTCAATGCCCCGTCTTTCCTGACCTTGGGGCGTCACGACAAAGCATTGAACGATACCGCGTCGCTGTGCGGCCTCATCAGCCAATACGAGATGGAAGTGGGCAGCTATCCATCCAGCCTGTCTGACCTGACGGGGAAGAAAGGGCAGTATGGGCCATGGATCAAGGAACTTCCCAAAGATCCGTACAAGAAAAACAGCAATTATCAATACCAGTCTCAAAAAGATGGTTTCGTTGTATTCAGCGTAGGAGAGGATGGATCAAGTTCCTCCAGCGTCAGCAGCGGCATCAAAGGAGACGATATTGGATATGTCAGTCACTGATCTATTGAAATGAAAGGATGTAAAGAAAATGGAAATGACTGCAAGAAACAAATTCAAACTGGCCGGACTCATCAACATCTCGGATGCGTTCCTCGGTGTCCTGATGGTCGTCATCATCATCGCAGCGGCCTTCCTCAACTCAGATACGCTGATCAACTATGCGCGTTGGGGTTCTGAATGGATGGAGCTTCAATCCATGAAGACGGCTGCTTCTTCCTACACGGGCCTGCGCTATGACGGTGCTACGCCGACCTCTGCCGATGACCTCATCAACGGTGTTGCCGCTGCGGATTCTATCGATGGTGCTGAACACAATGACCTCATGAGTCCGAAATCTGGCCGCTGGGTCAATGGTACGTACAATGATGCGTGGGGGCAGCCGTTCTCCTTCACGACGGACGCGGATGGGGATCGCTGCATCATCTCCGGTGGTATCGACATGCAGATTGGCACGACGGATGACCTCAAGGTATACTATTGATTTTTTGAAGCTGTAGATTTGTTTGCTGAATCAACAGAGAAGGAAAGGGGCTGTCATGGCCCCTTTTTCCTTAGAGGTGGAGGAAGAACATGAACAACAAACGGAATAACCGGTATAAGAGCAGAGGCTCCATCCTGGTCATCACAGCATTGGCGGCCATTGTCTGGATCTTCATTGCGCAGAGCCTGTTCATCGTGGGGGCTGGCGGATTCGGCATGATAAAATCGAGCCGTGTTGCCTTACAGGCGCAACAGTACGCAGAAATTGAGGTAGACCGACTCAAGAATGTCGCTTACGAGAACCTGGACAGTAACGGCGCACATTCGCGTCAGGCAATTGCCAATATCCAGGAATCCGGATGGGAAGATGAAGTTAGCATTGGCTCCGAACATGCCATTAGTGGAAGCGACGACGCGAAGCAGAGAATTGCTACAATCAATGTCTATAAATCGGGCGATACACTCCCCAGATTCACATTAGAAGTACCATTATCCTCGCAGAGTAGCAGTACTGGGGGTGGCAAAATGCCAGATTATTCAAAGGCTATAGACATAAAAGGAAAATGTCCTTTTACAGCCCCTTCAGATGGATATGTTCTTTTTGCTGGATCTTTCGATTGGGCTGCTGGTGTAAATGGAACCGGTGTAGTTGTTAATGATAAATATATCGTTGCTGCTGCTGGACATGGAGGAAGTAATGGAACTGGCCGTGGAGCAAGTTTATCTGCGGTAAGCAAAGGTGATATTATAAATACATTTCTTACTGGATACAGTTTATCTATATCATCTTTAGGTAGTTTTACGAGTGGGCTTCTGCAACTTTATTTTATTCCAGCTAAAAAAAACAACCTCGCAGAGTAGCAATCAAGGTGATAGCGTATTCTCTGATACGGAGGGATACTACAGATTCCCGAACGGGCTTATCATACAATGGGGAACTGTAAAATATCGAGGCGGATATGATCAACATTCATATCCAATCCCGTTCCCACATAAAGCTGTATCTATTACTGGAGCGTTGTCGAACGGCGGGAGCAGGGGGGCAAACTGGTCTGTCGGCTTAGTTAACAATGAAAAATATTATGTTTTCACCGATGAATCCAATCAATTATCTTGGATTGCAATCGGATATTAAACTCGCAGAGTAGCAGTCTTGACCTACCTATCGGTACTATCCTCCCTTATGTCGGTAATCTGGCTAACATACCATCAGGTTGGCACCTCTGCGATGGATCCAACGGAACACCAAATCTATCCGGTAGATTCCTGGAAGGCGTTACGTCTGGAGTTAAGCAATGGCGTGATGCAGGGCTACCAAATATCACAGGAAGTTTTTCTGGTCATGTTATGGGATGGCGGAATAGTACAACGACAACTGGAGCATTTTACAGTTACGCGGTAGGAAACCGTGCCGGAGAGGGAAATAATGATGGAGGGGCAGTGCCTTGTTTTGTCTTTGATGCTTCCCGTTCCAATTCTATTTATGGACGTTCAAGCACAGTACAGCCGAAGTCTTATACGGTCTACTACATCATGCGGATACGATAAGTCTCGCAGAGTAGCAGTCTCGACCTTCCTGTCGGCACCATCCTGCCTTATACTGGCAAATTAAGTGACATTCCATCCGGTTGGTACCTGTGTGATGGTAGTAATGGTACGCCAGACCTTCGTGATCGTTTCTTGACAGGTGTAGGAAGCTCATACAGCTTAGGTGACACTGGTGGTGAAAATTTTCATAGGCTTACCATTACTGAAATGCCAAGTCATACGCATGGAGTTCCGATTGGTAATGATTATAATGGATATGGTGGGCCGCCAGATTCTGGAAGAAACGGTGTCAGCGGATATCTGAACAGTCTATCTTCTGGTGGTGATATGCCACATGAAAATCGTCCTCCCTATTATGCCATCTACTACATCATGCGAGTAAAATAAGCCTCGCAGAGTAGCAGCAGTGGCGAATCTATTATTTTCCCTGATGGTTCGAGCTGGATGCAGGTTGGCGAATTGATTGTTATGCGAGGTGATGCTGATGGCATTTTAGAACCAATGATTACCTTTCATGACTCACATAAGGGGAATAGTTCAGTTCAGAGAAATTTGTGGAAACACACTTTTCCAAAACCTTTCCCACATAAATGTCTACAAGTGTTCTGGTGGACAAATGATGGATCTGGCAATGATGATGACTCAGATACGTATCATTTCGTTGATAGCAGTTCCGCTTTAGCGGCTGATGGTTTTGGTACGGAGCATAAGCACGTAAAATACGTCGCATTTGGATATTGAAATAGCAAGAAGCTGTATATGAAATGAATGTCAGTATCATATACAGCTTCTTTTTCACGATATACCTACAGCTATGTAATAAACACTATGCCAATCATTACTTAAGCTGGCGCCGTTGTATTGCGTATCCCACATCTTTTGAATCCTTGTATAGAATCCAGTATTATCTGTCCCTGTGATGATTGTATCAACACCCGGCGCTCTACCGCTATTGTCATTATTTTTCGTGATTGTTACGGAAAAGACTTTGGAAAACGCTCTAGGAAATACATGCTTTCCTGTTCCGCTGGCTGCCCCCCACTCAATCGTAAGTCCATCAGAAAAGCGTTTCCATCCACTCTCCGATAAGGTGCTTTGCTCATTGCCGCTGTTGCTACTCTGCGAGAATGAAGGTCATTGCAGCTCTCGGTAGAGTTTTTTCATGGCTTTTCTTTGGCTTTCCTTGACACTGTGCGCATAGATATTCAGCAACGTATCAGCTCGTGACCAGCCTCCTAGTGCCTGTACGTCTGTTATACTGATGCCGCACTGGATCATGTTCGTGGCCCAGGAGTGACGCGCGGAATGCAGGTGCAGATCGTTGGATAGGAAGGGGAGGCGTTTGATGGTTGCTTTGAAGTTGCGGCTGAAATAGGCAGGATTGTGCGGTGTGCCATCTTTGTTGGCAAATACAAGGTTGTATTCATTGTGGTAGCCGGGTTGCTGCTGTTCTTTCTTTTGCCTCTGACGATGCTCTTGAAGCAGCAGGCGAATTTCTTTTGGAAAGGGAATCGTGCGGAGTGAGTTTCGTGTCTTCGTTCGTGGCCGAACAACGGGGACGCCATCCTCCAGGACAACGACTTGCCGGATGGTGAGGAAGTTGCGCTTGAAGTTGATACTATCCCAGGACAGCCCCAACAGCTCGCTGCGGCGGCAGCCAAGATAGAAGGCTAGGACGTATGCGGTGTAGAATCGATGGGATTTTGTAGATTGCAGGAATTTGCGCTGTGCCTCTGGCGTGAAAACGGGGCTTTCCTTTGGCTGGCGAATCGGGATTGGAGACGTATCTAGTGCGATGTTGCGGACAATCAGCCCTTCCTTCTCTGCCTGCCGGAAGACTGCAATCAAAATCTGACGCAATTTGGTCATGGTATAAGCGGAGAGAGGTTCGCCTGTCAAATCGACATGTTTGAGCTTCGTCTTCTTTCCATGGAGATATTCTTCCATCAAAAAGGTCTGGAGATCTCGCAGGTGGATCTCGGCAAGTTCCTTTTCTGACAATGGTGCGGTCAATAGATGGTTCCGGATGCAGCTCATGGTTGTGATCTGCGTTGTCCTGGCCTGACCAGGCTGTCGGTAGGTCTTGTACCAATATAAGATGTAGTCTTTCAGTTTCATAATGCTTCCTCCCTGGGTGTTGATTGCCGGTGTCCATCATGGACATCGGCAATTTTATTATAGCAATGAAAAAAATAGGCATTTGAGCGGCTAAGTTTTCTTGTAGCCTATAGGAAGAGTTACTTTTGCAAGAGGAGGGAGCGTTTTTGAAACAACTGGTAAAGCAAGCAGGGTTCCTGTTTCCATCTGTGATGCTGGCCATCTTGTTCTTTGTGCTGGCTTTTGCTGGGTCTATGTACGTTGGTACCAGGGTCATTGACAATTACCGGGCAGATGTGCTGGTTCGCGAATGTGATGCGCTGGATAGTGCCTTGTTGATGTATGCCAAAGCACACCGGCAGGTGGATCCGGAGAATGTAGAGATCCGGACGCAGCAGGATGGGAACTCATACATGTTCTACACGACGGGGCCGATTTTTCCGAAGAACTTGAATGACCTCGGAACCGTTCGGGATGAGCAGGGATACTTCTCAGAAGCAATCGACCTGTCCAAATTTACGTATGCCACGCAAACAGACGCAGATGGAAATATGACGTACACATTGGGGGTGACAATGCCAAATGGTGAATACTACCTTAGCCCGCTATCTAAAAAATAAGGTCGGGTATGCAGCGGTTTCGGTTCTTCTGGCCATTCCACTGGCAAACTTTCTGAATGCAGAGCTTCGGTTCGGCTTCTTCTTCCTGACGGCAGTCTTCGTTTTGTTCTGGAAGATGGTCTTAGAAGATGCCGAACACGGAACCATCGATATTCGCTGCATTGCCCTGCTGGTAGCCGGACTGTTCCTGTGCAGCTATCAAACTGCTCCGGTTTACCTGTTTTCATTCCTTATCTATCTAATCTTGTTCCGGATGCTGTATGTTGCTTCGAGTCTGTGGGAAATGGGAATACAGGCTTGCCATCAATGGCATTCCCATCAGAAGATGCCACATCTTACAGCAGGAGCCAACGATATAGCAGGCAGCCTTCCGCATGGCAGAGTGCCGTTCCTGCCATGCTTTGCCGGTGGTCTGATGGTACTCGTAATCATCGTGACCCTTTTGGATGATGGTGCTGCTCCACTCTGGCGCTTCGATGACGCCCTCGATGCTTGCATGATTCTCTTGAGCGGTGAGCAGAAGATGATCATATTGGCCGTCATGCTGCTGGCATTGGGAATCTTTGAAGCCGGTTATTGGTTGGCGAAGAAACGGTGTCAGCCAATCATCTGCATCGGCATGGGCGATGTCTTCGTTCTGCCGGGCTTTGCTGCTTTTCTGGGAGGGGGATTCTTCCTAATGACGTTGGGCTGCGCACTGCTGCTGTCATTGGGCTTTGTCCTATATCAAACATATCATCGTCAGAATCAGGAGGTTTTGTGATGTCACTTTCCAATCTTTTTCATCAGCGCGAGAAGTACAACCAGCAGCGTACCAGGAATCCGGCTACGCCCGCAGACCGTGCGGAAGAGACTTGGGATCGCCGCACGGGAAGTGCCGTGGTGCAGGCGTACAACTGGCGCAGGATATCTATTGGCCTTACCGTTGTTTGTGTCGTCCTGGCTGGCGGACTTGTCTTCCAGTCGGCAAAGTCGCAGGTCATTCCTTATGTCGTGACCGTTGACAAGTCGACGGGTGAAGTACAGAAGGCAGGAGCCTTCACCAACTCCGACTACACGCCACAGGAAGCCGAGATCAAATACTTTATCGCGGAATTTGTGAAAAATGCACGCAGCATCGGCTATGACCCCGTCGCATACAGCAATATGCAGACCAAAGCGGGACATTTCCTAACCATGACGGCGGCACAGAAATACGCGTCAACGATGAAGGATGACCAGAACAAGAAATTAGGCAAGTACACCGTATCTGTCAAGAATCTCTCTGTTCAGAAGGTGCCGGAGTCGGATAGTTCTTATCTGGTGCGATGGACGGAAGAGGTCGTGAAGATCAACTCGGCAGAGTATCAGGATATCCCGATGAGTGGCACGTTCTCCTATACCAAGCTACCCGTCAAGCAGGAAGACATGCTGATCAATCCGCTTGGCCTTTATATTACGGGCTTTGACTTTGTACAGGATGCGTCGGCAGTCAATGCTGCTGGTAAGAAAGCAGCAGCGAATAGTACACAGCCGGGAAATCCAGCCAATAAGTGATGATGGCGATGTCCATGATGGACATCCTGAGAGAAAGGACGAATAACATGATGGTAAAGAAATCTATGCGGCAGGCAGTATGCATCGGACTGATGACAGTCTCATTATTTGGCGGCAGTGTCATGGCTGCACCGACCTCAAACGATCTGGATGCTGAAATCCAGGCACAGCAGCAGAAATTGCAGCAGCTCAACCAGCAGAAAGCCAGTCAGCGCGATCAGGAGCTGGTGAATCGTCTCAGTGACCTGGAAAACAAGCTAGATCGTTTGAAGGATAATCGACCTGCGTATGACGCACAGGGGGCCGTGGAATCTCTAGCTGCGCAGATCAATGACCTGCGCAGTGATGTCACGGCCCTGTCGGACGCGCAGGCATCCATCTTGAAAGCCCTGGACAAGCTGCAAAAGGCCAATGCGGCCATGAATGCAGCACCGGATGATTACGCGCAGGGGTATCACGGCTCGGCATCCAGCAGCCGTTACCTGGTGAATCCAGGCGGCAGCGCATCTTCTGTCAGCTACACGCAGGATGCCATCAACAGCCAGGGAAACAGCACCATGCTGTTCCGTTACGCACCAAATCAGCTTTACAAGATTTATTGCCGCCGTGGCTATCTGACTGACCTGGTCTTCAAAAAAGGCGAAACCATCAAATACGTTGGTGGCGGCGATACGGCAGGCTGGGCCGTGAGCAATACGACCGTCGACGGCACTCCGCATCTCTTCATCAAACCGGTGGTGGAGACATCGACGACAAATTTGATTGTCACGACGGACAAGAGAAGCTATCAGCTGATCCTAAATACCTCAGACTGGTACAATCCAATCGTATCTTGGACTTATGATGCAGAGACGCGGAATGCCAATCTGATTGAAGAGCAGAAGAACGAACGCATCACGATGGGCAAGGTCAACGTTGCGAATGTGGAAGATCTGGACTTTAACTATGACGTGTCGGGAAGTGGGAATAAGCCGACCATGGTGTTCTCAGATGGAACGCAGACCTATATCAAGTTCAAGAAAGCCGCACAGAAGCAGCTGCCTATCTTTATCCGGGAACGCGGACATAAAGAGATGCAGCTCGTGAACTACACAATCAAGGATAACTACTATATTGTCGAAAAAGTCTTCGATATGGCACAGATCAAAGATGGGAACGATACTCTTACCATCAAGCATAAGTAAGGCGGGTGATGAGATTGAAATTCTGGGAGGATATACAGAATCTTGTCCGGCGCAAGAAGTATGACAAGAAGGGAACCGTAGATGTAGATGATGATCCGGCAGCCGATGCAGCTGCCGATGCGGCAGAAGACCAGGCCATCCTGGAGGAGAACAAGAATCTCAGCAAAGTCCGCATGACGGATGGAGAGCGAGATAAGACGCTGGGCATCAACAAGAAACTGGTCAATCTGGCCTTGATTTTTGTTGTTGTCGTCGTGATCGTGGCGTTCTTGTATAAGGCCATGGGGCATGAGGAAGGGGCTTCCAGCAAATCCCCGCAGCAGACGACACAGCAGGAACAGGCATCCAAGAATTCACAGCGCAATGGCGATGGGCAGCTGGACTATAAAGACCCGAATGTCATGAAATTGGCGCAGGCTGAACAGAATGCAAAAGGCAAGAACCCAGGTGTTACCGCACAGAAGGTAGCACCGAGCGCGCAACAGCCAACTGCATCATCGGATTCTCCGGCTCCACGCAGCACACCTGCTTCGGTTCCAGCCATCCGGTCGGCGTCTGCACCCGTTTCGTACTCGGCTCCGTATGTCCTGCCTTCCGCAGCAGCACCGTCGTATGCATCCTCGATGCCAGCTCCGGTGCAGGCTGTCCGTTCTGCGTCTTCCAGCACAGGCGGCAGTGGGGACAATGCAAGCAGCCAGGAAGAAAAGAGTCTGGCCGACCGCTTTAAGTCTGCTATCGCCTTTGCTCTTGGCGACACTACTGCTGCATCGGACAGCAGTGCGGATTCTGCCAGCGCATCGGCTGCCTCTGATTCGGATAATGGCGGTTTCTCCTACTCTGCACCAAGCAGTGATGTTTTGCAGGCTGGCACGGTAATCCCGGTCATGCTCTATTCCGGTATCAATACCGATACTGCCGGTCAGGTTACAGCGCAGGTTGAATCTGATGTCTACGATACGGCTACGGGCAGCAATCTCCTGATTCCTGCCGGAAGCCGCATCATTGGCAGCTATGAGTCCGGCGCAAATGAATCGGGGCGTGTCAATGTGACCTTCTCGACAATCGTCTTGCCGGATGGCGGCTCTTACTCCGTTGGCAGCAGCATGGTAGCCGTGGATGGCCAGGGCTATAACGGCATCCAAGGCAACCTCCATCGCCATTCTGCACAGAAGATTGGCAACGGCCTCTTGAATGCCGCGTTTACTGCACTCAGCACGATTTCCGTAGACCGCGTGACGCTGGGATCGGATACGTTCAACAACCTTACCTCGAATGAAGTCAAGCCGACTATCACAGTAGATCCCGGCTATGAATTCAATATCTACGTCACGCAGCCGATTGCATTCTCGAATTGAAAGAAGGAAGGATTTTGCAAGACGATTTCTATGATAAAGGATTCATCCTGAAATACTGCGCTGCCACGATGGTCATCTGCTATGTGCTGGGCCAATGGATCATCACGCAGATGATTGCAGCCGACTGCGATTACAATGACCTGTTGTCAGGAATCTACCTCCCGCTGGGCCATATCCGCATCTATCAGCCATTGGCGCATTTGTCCTGGAACAAGGATCCTGTCCTGATGCAGGTGATCCCGCATGTCCTGCGTGGCCACACCTTCTGGCTCTGGGGCATGATTTTCCTTGGCCTGGCCATTTGCTACTTCATCAACAAGAAGTATGAAGTGCTGTCTTCGCATGGTACAGCGGAATTTGCCAAAGCAAAGGACATCAAGGCCATGGGCCTGACTCCGAAAGACAGCGGCGTCGTGATTGGCAGCAATCCGTTCGACAATACGCTGCTGCTGGATGATGGCCCAGCGCATGTATTCCTGGCAGCTCCGACCCGAACCGGTAAAGGCATCGGCATCATCATCCCAACCGGCATCATCTGGCAGCACTCTATGTTCTTCTTCGACCCGAAAGCGGAACTCTGGACAGCGACGGCAGGATACCGGAAGAATGTATTGGGGCAGAAAGTCATGAAGTTTGAACCGCTCTGTAAGGACGGTTCCAGTGCCAGCTGGAACCCGTATGCAGAAATCAACTTCCAGAGTTTTGAAGAGATGTCGGATGTCAAGACCATCAATGAAACGATGGTCAAGACGGGCGAAGGCAGCAATAAAGACCCATTCTGGGACAACTCGGCAATCACCTTGCTCAACGGCGTGGTGCTGCATCTTTTATATAAGAATTGCCAGGAGAAACGCGAGCTGCCCTGCCCGACGGATGCCATGAGCTTCATTTCTTCGCCGACCATGGATACCGATCACCTCTACAGCTCTATGAAGATCTATCCGCACATCTCGCCGGAGGAATTCCTGGAGGAACCTTATTACGAGCAGGATGCGGATGAGAAGGGGAATCCGAAGACGGATGCTGAAGGCAAGCCGGTTTACAAGAAGGACAAAGACGGCAATCCCATCCCGATGAAAGATGAAAAAGGACAGCCACTTTGTCGCAAGAATCCACTGAAAGAGATCTATGGCCCGTATGTACCGGATCTGAAGCCCTTTGTCGAAGCTCTGAGACTTTCCAAGCAGGAAGCTGCTGCCATCCTAGATGTCCAGGAAAGCAACCCGGAGAAAAAAGCCCGCATCGCGTTCGAGAATCTGCGCCAGGCTATCGTCCGACACAAAGACATGGTGGACTGGAAGGCTCCGGACATCATGATGTGCAGTAACAAAGCCGAGATTGACGGCGTTTTGGCGATGGATAAGCAGCATGTCTTCTATCAGTTGCTCGTCCATCCTAAAGTGGCCGAATGCGCTGCCAATATCGTCAATAACGCCAAAGAGACGAGAGAATCTATCATCGGCTCCGCCAAGACGGCCTTGAGCCTTTATCAGGATCCACTCATCAAGCGCAACACTGCTGTATCGGATTTCTGTTTCAAGGATTTGTTGAACCCTCAGCAGGCAGTATCCTTGTACCTGGTCTTGCAGCCGAATGACGTAGAGAAGCTGCGTCCGTTGACGCGCCTCTTTGTCAATACCATGCTCGCCAAGACTGTCCGGGATATGAAATTCGATGTCCCGGCGGAGAAAAAACAGAGGCTGCTCTTGATGCTCGACGAATTCCCGCAGCTCAAGAAGATGGAGACTATCGAGAATACGTTGGCCATTTGCGCTGGCTATGGCGTCAAAATTTGTACTGTCGTCCAGAGTATCACGCAGATCAACCAGATCTACACGAAGGACAATTCCATCCTGGACAACAGCCAGATCCAGATCTACATGACACCCTCGAACATCCAGCAGGCCAAGGAACTCTCAGAGATCATGGGTGACAAGACCATCCGGGAACACAACCAGTCCGGCAAAGGGCTGGCTGATAAATCTACTTCGGAGTCAAAGATCAGTCGCAAGCTCATGAATCCAGATGAGATCATGCGCATGAGTAAGAAGAAGGAACTGGTCATGGTACAGGGGGCAAAGCCCATCCTGGCCAAGAAAATCCAGTGGTTCAATGTCCCGTTCTTCAAGAAGCGCGTCTATGACCCACAGCATGGCAATAAAGGGGGAATCCCCAATCCGCAGTTCAGTGATATTTGTACGGAAGTGAAAACATATGAAGAATTGTTCCGCGTACATGCGCCGGAAGTGGCCGATGTACTGGAAAAACAAGCAGCCGTCACGAAAGCAAGGAAAGCTGCTGAAGAAAAGGAGAATCCTCCCGTGTCTCCTGTGGCACCTCAAACGGCTGCGCAGTCCGTGGTTCCTGCATCGGATCGAGAAACGCATGAGGTGGAGAAGGAGGCAGTAAATCATGCAGAACCTGCGAAAGCCTCTGACGTGCCACAGCCTGCCGAAAACACGGCAACTGAAACCAGTGGAGAAGACCGGAGCGGGGAAGACCGTCGAAGCACTGCCGACACTCACCATGAAGAGCCGAGGCAAGCTCATCCGGAAGCGCAGCAAGTAGCATCGCCGCAGTCGCCTGCGGATGTCCATGATGGACATCCGGAAGAAAAGCCCAAAGATCGCACAGAATCCAGCAAGCCGGATACCAGTGATGAATCAGAGGATCCTACTGTGCTGGCCTGGCTGAATGGCAGGAAGAAGAAACAGGATGTCCACGATGGACATCCTGCGGCAGAACAGAAAGAGAGGGATGATCACAATGGAGCAGGAGAAGAAGGAGCATAACCGTACCCTTGATGCCCTGGCTAATTCCATGGGCCGAGAAATCGTTGACTACATGCACGATGACAATATCAACGAAGTTGCTCTGAATACCGATCAGCGGCTGTGGATAGATACCGCAGACCATGGCTGGGAAGATACTGGAATCATCATTCCGCCTCCACAAGCCAAGCGCATCATCTACGGCGTCGCCGCTCTTTCCGGTACGACCATTGACATTGATAACAAGCCATACCTGGAAGCAGAGATCAAGGAATCGTATCTGTTCGGGAAGGCACGTTTCCAGGGAGAACTCCCATCCATCGTGGACTATCCGAGCTTCAATATCCGGAAGCATTCCTCACGCGTGTTCGGCCTCGATGATTATGTCCGGCAAGGCACGATGAGCGAGCATCAGCGGGATGTCATCATCCAGGCCGTGAAGAATCACTGGAATATTATCGCTGCCGGTGGTACAAGCAGCGGCAAGACGACTCTTTTGAATGCCGTGCTGGCCGAAGTGTCGAAGACTGGCGACCGCATCGTCATCATCGAGGATACCGGAGAACTCCAATGCACGGCTCCCAATCACGTGAACCTCAAGACACAGCGGCCTATGATTGACATGGATACGCTCCTGCGCATCACGCTGCGCAAATCGCCGCGTCGTATCGTTGTAGGCGAGGTTCGCGGCAAGGAAGCTCTGTCACTCCTGAAAGCTTGGAATACCGGCCATGATGGCGGCTGCGCAACCGTTCACAGCGACTCTGCCGAAGAAACGCTGTATCGTCTGGAGCAGATGATTGCTGAAGTATCCGTCAATCCACAGCCTGCCATGATTGGCCGCTCGGTGGACATGATCATCTACATCAAGAAAGAAGGCATCAAACGCCGTATCGATGAGATCATCCACGTCAAGGGATATGACAAAGTGACGCAGGAGTACCAGATTGAGCATATCGCTTGATGTCCATCATGGACATCAGGCAATATGCCTTGCGTGAAATAAAACGGTGTTTCCATGGGTAACGCATCCCGTACAATAAAGAGTGTCAAAAAAACAATGAGCCTTGCGGCTTACACGGATTCATGCGAAAGGATGATTTTTATGAAGAAGATCAAGATCACGAAGGCGGGCATCAAGAAGTTCCTGACAGATCATCAGGATGTACTGACTTGCACGGCCATCATGCTCCTGGTTCCTGCGGTCGGCATGGCCAGCGATGCATCGAGTATCTCGATCACGCCGCTCCAGAAACCAATGGAGACTCTGGTCAAATTCGTTTCCGGCCCATTTGCTGGAACCATCACGGTTGGCTCTCTGGTCATCGGCCTGGCGAACTACCGCATGGGTGGCAGCCAGTCCATCACCAAGGATTCCGCAATCGGCGTCGGCTGCGGTGCTGCAATGACGCAGGTGGATTCACTCTGCCAGTCACTCGGTATCACGGCGTCCAGCCTCACATTCTGATAGGAGTCTCCTATGGAAGAAAGCAATGATGGTTATTCGATGACGCATCTGCCGCTCTACCAGTCCTTGACCGAACATATCTTATTTGCCGGTGCGCCGACCAGTGTGCTGGTCGTTCTGGCCATTGTCACGCTTCTGTTTGTAGCGATGTTCCAGTTTTATTACATCGTAGCGATTACGGGGCCGCTCTATTTCTTGAGCGTGTATTTAGCGGAAGATGATGCACAGTCTTTTGACTGCTATCTCATCTACAAGACAAAAAACGACTATTATTCTACCTGACTCTGAAAAGCGAGATTTCTTCTGCGAAAATCTCGCTTTTTTCACAGAGAAAGGAATCAGCAAGGAAGAAGTGACGAATTTGACATGGAAAGAATATGAGATGGATCCGACGTGCGTAGCGGACTGGCTTTCCTGGGGAGGACTGGTGCATCCCAGCATCATGCGCGGGAAAGATGACAGTTTCTTCGGTGTCCTGGCCTATGAACCATATCAGCCGGTAGCAGGACAGCCGGTTGTTCTGCCTGAGTTCAAGAATGGTTGGTGTTTCTGGCTGGAGCATCAGCACCAGCACCATCAAGACAGGCATTACCTGGTGGTCGCCTGGAATCCATTCTTCAGCCGAGGGCATATCATAAACGGAATCCTCAAGAAGAGCATGGAATGGGAGGAGGCAAAGGAAACCTTCCTGCACTTGCTGCAAGATACGCGTCATGCCTTGGAACAAGTGACAACATGCCGCTTACTGGAATACCAGGAGATCCTGGACTTCTTGGAATTCTCCCTCTCTATCGGCGACCGGCATGTCGAGATGCCAGAAGTACCGCTCTACTTGGATGCTTTGCTCTCACAGGATATTGACCTGGACTTCACGCACAGTCATCTGCGTATCGATGGGAAGAAGCTTTGCGTACTCTCTTTGACAGCATCCTGCGAAGACGCACAGCTGGAGAAGATCTGTGACGCCTTCGAAGCACAGGACTACCGTCATGTTCGACGCCTGCTGCTCTTCAGCCCGAAGCGAGCAAAGAAGGAAGAGCTTTGGTATACGGCCAACTGGTGTCCGGGGCGAGGTTCCCTCCGGCAGCTCATCAATCAGGACATCTTGAAGACGCTTAACGGCTATCATATGGACGCTTTCTTCTTCCCGTTCGAGGAAGAGCAGTATCCGGCTGAACGCGATCGCCTGACAGCCCTGCTGGATTCGATGGAGTTGCCGTATCTCGTCGAGAACTATCACCAGAAGAACGTCTGGTGGGGAAGCCTGCCGGGGATGTTCCGTTCGAATATCGTGCCGCCAATCCTGGGCTTTGATAGTCTGGATGAGCTGCTGGCACATGGATGCAAGAAAGGAGACGATGCTGATGTATCGGACGAGCTGGTTTCGGCGCAATGAGAAGCTGCTGCGCGATGCCATGATCTGGGGACGCATCATCCGAGCAGAAATGCCGACAACCAATGATCCGGCCTACATCGTCTTGAATAAAGACGGCTCGATGCAAGTCACGTTCTCTTACCATGGGCCGGATCTTGATTCTGCCATCCAGCAGGAACTTGCCTCCATCACCTTGCAGCTCCATCTGGCTCTGGCTGCCATCCCGACAGACTGGTGCCTGTATTTTGAAGCACAACGCATTCCATCCACCGAATATCCGACTAAGAACCACTTCCCGGATTCACTGACGTGGGCGATGGATCAGGAACGCAAAGAACTCTTCAGCAGTGGCAGTCATTTCGAGTCGAAATTCTACGCCACGCTCTACTGGATGGCACCTCCGGACAGCCGCGAGAAGATGAAGGAACTCCTGGTAGAGGGCCGGGAACACAAAGAGATACACGGTGAGGATACGATCCAGTCCTTCATGGAGCAGGTCAAGAAATTCTATGATACCTTCACCGGCCAGCGCATCCCAATCCAGCTGCTGACCGCAGACGAGACACTGACCTACCTGCACTCTACCGTATCGGATCGCCCGAGGCCGCTGCATATCCCTAAGCATCCGATGCTGCTGGATAAATACTTATACGACACGCCGCTCTACGGCGGCTTGGAGCCGAAGCTTAACAAGACGCACATCCGCGTCATCTCGCCGATCAAGTACAGCAAGACAACGGATTTCGGCTATTTCGATGTCCTGAACCAGCTGGATTTTCCCTATCGCTGGTCGACGCGCTGCTACTGCCTCTCCAAGGCCGATAATCTGAAAGAACTGGAGAAGATTCGGCGCAAGTGGAGGGCCAAGCTACAGAAAATCTGGAGCTACATCATTCACTCCCGGGAGCCGGATACGGATCGCTACAACGATAAGCACGTCGTCAGCCTGCTCGATGAGATCGAGTCCGCGCAGATGGCAGTAGAATCGGATTCCTTCGGCTACGTGTATTACACGACAGCCGTCATCGTGATGGACGAAGATCTAGAAGCCGTAGAGGACAAGGCACGCGTCGTCCGTCAGGTATTCATCGATCGTGGCTTCAAGGCTCAGATCGAGAACGTCAACGCCCTGGACGGCTGGATGGGCAGTCTCCCCGGCATGGTGGGGCATAACATCCGCCGGGAGCTTGTCTCCACCGGTAATTTCGTCCATCTGATGCCGCTCTCCGACATCTGGGCAGGCCCAGCATGGAACAAGCATCTCGACGGCCCGCCACTCCTTTACACGCAGACCTCCGGCAATACGCCGTTCCGTCTGAACCTGCATGTCGGCCCTATCGGTCACACTATGCTGGTCGGCGATACGGGTGCTGGTAAATCCGTCCACCTGAACTGCATTGAAGCCGCGTTCCGCAAGTACAAGAATGCTCGCATCATCATTTTTGACAACGGCAAGAGTTCCAAAGTGCTGACGTATGGCGTCGGTGGCAAATTCTACGACTTAGGTGAGGAAGGAGAGAATGCTCTTTCTTTCCAGCCCCTGGCGCAGGTCGACAACATCCATGAGCGGCAATGGGCGCAGGAATGGCTTTGTGACTTCTTGCGTGAAGAGAACGTCGAGATCACGCCGCGCATCAAGAGCCTGATCCGCGATTCGCTCGGTATCCTGGCGGATTCTCCACTGGCCTTCCGCACCATCACGAACTTCATTGATTACTTGCAGGATGAAGAGCTGAAGACAGCGTTCTATCCACTCGCCAAGAATGACCAGAATGGCAATGCCGGTGAGTACGGCAATATCTTCGATTCGGATGAAGATACACTCAAGCTGTCGTCCTGGCAGACATTCGAGATGGGCAAGATCATCAACCAGAAAAGCATCATAGGGCCGACACTCATGTTCATCTTCCATCGCATCGAGAACCTGCTCAAAGGCTATGACGGCCATGACATCACGAAGGATGGGCCTACCTTGATTGTCTTGGATGAGTGCTGGATGTTCTTCAAGAATCCACTCTTTGCAAGCAAGATTGAGGACTGGCTGCGCACCTTGCGTAAATTCAACGCCAGCGTCATCTTTGCCACACAGTCCTTGGACGATGTCGTGAACTCTCCGCTCTTCGATATCATCCTGGGTTCCTGCAAGACGCATATCTTCCTGCCAGATGAACTGGCCTTGGAGCCGAAGCGCAAGAAAGTCTATGAGCAGTTCAAGCTCAACGAACGCCAGATGGAGATCCTGTCACAGGCCAAGAAACGGAAGCATTATTACTACACGTCTTCCGAAGGCTCGCGTCTCTATGATCTCGGCCTGGAATATTGCCCGCTGACATTGGCTTACGTGGCAGTCGATAAGAATGGCTTGAACCGGTGCAATCAGATCCTGACAGAATTTGGCCCGGAAGCGTTCAATGAACATTGGCTGGCAGAACATAATCTCGTGCTGCCGGAATGGAAAGGAGAATCATCATGATTGTGATGTGTATGCTCGGCATGAGCTTGCTTTTCGCCGTTTATGCGTCGATCCGCGTGAACCGTCTGGAGGAGCGCGTGGAACATTTAGAGAAATCCCGCTTGAAGACGGAGAGGGAGGAATAGTCAATGGAACCAGCGTCACGCGCTTATCAGCGTATCATCATGAGCGAAGATCTCCGCTCAAACGCGCAGCAGCTCTATCAGCAGCTGCGGGATGAAGCCGAAGAGCAGGGGATGGATTATGACGAGGTCAAACGGAGGCACTGCCAGGAATTCGAGAACCTGTATCTGCCGCAGGATCTCAAGGTCATCTGCGACATGCTGGAACATGGCTATTCCATGCGGGAGGTCACAGAAGCTTATACCGATCAGAACCTCTTTGCGCGGGATATCAAAGTCCCCGAACTGGTCAAGATCTATGAAGACAAGGTATTGAGCCGGGTCAATGATGAACGAAAAAAGCGTTCTGGTCAGGAATTCGATCGTGCCAGGAACGCCTATGAAGCCTATCGGCAGAATAACGGCAACAAATATGACGACCATGACGACGCTTACCAGGATTACCGGGAAGGCGAAGTCATCATTGCCATGATGGTCAAAGACGGCTATTCTGAGCAGACCATCGCCGATGTCCTGGAAGCACGCTCCGACTACGATTCCGCCTATATCAAGAGCATCATGGAGAAGTGCGGCCATGTCAAGCAGGCTTACCTGGACATCCGGAATGCGCCGGATACCCTGGATGATGCCCGGAATGGATATGACGTGTATCGAATCTTTGCCAAACGCTACATGGATCGCACGGGAGCCAAGCTCTTGAACTACGACGATGATATCGGCATCGTCAAGGACATGAAGGAACAGGAATTCCCGGAAGAATTGCTGCAAAATGTTCTGTTGCACGCATCCCCTGTAGCCAAGGAGCCAGGACGGAATCCTAGCGAGTACGTCAAGGCACTGCTGGCGGGAGAAGAAGACCGGGAAGAACTGAAGGAAGCCATAGACGAGCCGGTACTGACCTGTGAAGAGCAGTACAAAGACCTGATCGAGGAGTACGACAAGGATCTGAAAGAACGCGGCTATCTGATGGGCATCCAGAATACAGACCGTCCCTATTACGACTGCCTGGCCGTGCGGGAACTCTTGTCCCGCCATTACATGGATGACGAGATCATGCAGGCACTCAATGAGCAGAGCGGGGTAGCGGCCTCCACGCGTCCTAATTACGCCTTGTGGCTGGTCGAGAAGGCTAAGAAGCTGCTCAAGAAGGAGCAGAACCTTCTGCATGAGAAGCTGCCGGACATCCAGAAAGGACTGACCTATGCGGCCCTTGCTGCAGCAGGCGTTTCCGCTGCGGTGATCATGGCATCTATCCTGCGGGAGCGGCTGGCCCTGAACCCTAGTCTGGAACAGCATCTTTTTGCGGCCTATCTCGATAAAGATCTGGCCGAAGCCTGCTTGAACCGGTATCCGGATTTTGACAAAGAGGCCCTGGCCGGGGCCTTGGCCGATTCGCCGCGTGCCATTATCCTTTCCGGCAGCCGCCTGCCGGAAGAGGAACAGTATGCCGAGCATGTCATCCAGGCTGCTGAGAAACGCTTGGAGTCCCACCATAAGAGCGTGGAACAGCAGAATTCCATCTTCGAGGAGTTCAACAAGCAGCACGGCCTGGCATATCAGGGCGTGGCTCCACAAGACAACCTGTCCGCATTCCACTGTGGCCGCACGGCCTTGCAGATGATGCTGAAAGGATACGAGCCGCTGGCCATCCGTGAAGCCATCCTGGCAACCGAAACGCCGGACGACCGCCTGCCAGAAACTTTTGCGGATGAGATCCTGGAACGGACGCATCAGGTATATGACCGGCTCATGCGGATCAAGAACTACCATCCCGAGGCTGCGCCAAAACCGCAGAGAGAAGATGCGAAATCCTTCTATGAACGGGGCATCTATGAGCAGTACCAGAAACGTCACTTCATCAAGAGCAGCATGGACGTGGATGTCGTCAAGGCCATGCTGGCCTACGGAAAGTTCAACGGCAGGGAAATCCGAGAAGCTTTGCAGGAGCTGTCGCCTATTGCCATCGAGCCGGGACGGGATGCCAGCTATTACCAGAAATACGTCCTGCCGAATGCAAAGAACAGGCTGATGGATGAGAAGGACAAGCTGAATCAGTATCACCCTGTCCCGCGCAAGCTCCATGCAGATACCGCACAGGAAGAATATGCATACCATCGCAGCCGGATACAGGATGCCATCGATCTGCCGTACAATCCGCAGATGGACGCATTGATTGCCGAAACCATGCTGATTCAGGGCTTTGCCCCTCCGGATATTGCCGAAGCCATGCAGAACGAATCGCCATGCCGGGGCGAGCAGAGTGACTACGGCGTTGTCCTGGTCAATCACGCCCGCTTTCAGCAGGCAAATGACGAAGAGCAGCAGGAAGAAGAACGCGGGGCAAGCCGCGTCAGGACTTATACCGATACCGTAGAAGAGGTCACAGAGGAAGTGACGACCACAACCACGACGGAAACCACAATCGTATCGGATTCATAAAATAGAATGGAGGACGAGAATGAGATGAAACGGATATGGAAATCGCTGCTGTGCCTGGCTGTGCTTGGCCTCTCCTGCCTGTCGTTTTCCGCAGGCAGAGGCGAAGCCGCAGACATCTACACAGTCATTTCAAATGATGTGGCAAGCTATAACGGCGATGCCGAACAGGTGGACTGGATCACGAATGCCATCTGCTATGCTTCCGCACAATATCAGGTGGATCCATTGCTGATCACGGCTGTCATGGAGACTGAGAGCCATTTCAGCTTTGGCACCTTCTATACCACATCTTCGGCAGGGGCTATCGGCCTCATGCAGCTCATGCCGGATACCGCCTCCGCCATCGGCGTGAACCCCTTCGATCCGCTGGACAATGTGCTTGGCGGCGCATCCTACCTGCGGACGTGCCTGGATGATTTCGCAGGATACGGGGACTATGCCGTGACGGATGCTGTGGCGGCCTACAATGCCGGGCCGCAGGCAGTCTACAACTATGGCGGCTGCCCGCCGTATGCCGAAACGCAAGATTACATCGTAAAGGTTTCAGACTCCTATAATCGCCTCTTGGCGTATTACGGAGATGGATACTGAAAAGGGGGAATATCCCATGCTGTCCATGATAAGCAGCCGAAAGAAAGCTGTCATCGCGGCTGGCGTCGTGATGGGACTGGGCGCATCCGTCCTGGTGATGCCTGTCGTCCTGCGTCCGAGCCATGCTGCTGTCGCGGTATTCGATGCAGAGAATATCGCCAAGGCCATTGAGATGGTTGCGCATACTTTAAACATCCAGAACCTCAACCTCGACCAGCTGATCCTTCAAAAAATCAATATGAAGCAGCTGCCGGACGAGACAAAAGAAAAGCTGGATCAGAATGACAAAGAAGCGAAACAGGGAATCACTTGGGCAGATACCTCCAACGCATCGCAGAATGCAGAGATTCTGAAGAAGATGGGACTCTCGCCGAGCATCCTCAATAAGACGACGACCCCGGCGGACATCCTCAAGAATCAGATGGGCGATCTTGGTAAGATCTTCAAGCAGGGGGAAGTGCCGATTATGCATGAAATGGCGCAGAACAACGCCAAGGCATTGGATGCCAGCTTTGTGGATGCGGCAACAGCAGCCCGGGGCGTCCAGAAATCCGATGACGCCATCAGTAAGAGTGTCGATGAAGCTGTCAAAGCTGCTGCCAACGCAGAAGGTGACATGCAGGTGCAGCAGTCCCTCGTAGCCTTGAGTGCAGCAAATGTACGAGCCACGGAGAACAGCAACCGCTTGTTAGCTCAGTTGGTCGCAACGCAATCCCAGAAAGGCTATGCCGACAATCTGGAGAAGGCCGCCGTGGAACAGCTGGAAGAAGTATCGCGACAGAAACTAACGGAATGGGTCAAGAACTGGTGATGGATGTCCATCATGGACATCGAAAGGGGAGAAAGAAATGGCTGAAGAAATAAAAGAAACAGAACCAACGGTAGATTCTCAGCTCATGATGACCTACCTGAACACTTATCCCGGAGACAAGGAGTTTGATGAATTGCCCAACTCGCCGATGGCCGCCATCGAGAACGCCGTTCCGAAAGAGGACGCGCTCTTCGACATGAATATCAGTGACTGCGATCTCTACTATTCGTTCCTAGCGGATGTCGTCAAGGAACATCCCATGGATCTGGAAAAAGAAGAGGAGATCTTCCCGCGTCAGAGAGATGTGGCCCTGGCCATGTGGAAAGCGGACATGGACTACTTCCGCATCATCCGCTGCCTGACGTACATGCCGCTCAACATCGGCACCTCAGACCGTTACACCGATGCCGTCATCGCCGTGGCGTCTACCATCAATCCCGTCCTGACACTGCCGGAAATCCAGCAGGCCAAGCCTATCAATCAGCTGGCATACAACAGCAGCAATCATGACATCTACCATGCCTACCTCAAGGCCGTCCTCCAGCGCAACCCATCACAGAGACTGCGGGATGCGGACAAGGAAGTCGTGAAGCTCCTGCATCGTGCGAAGCTTCCAGCGGACACCATCCGGGAGTGCCTGATGGATAATTCGCTGGAATTCATGATGCCTGCGTCGACTGGAGATGCTGTGACGGATTATCAGAAGGAACTGGCTGTCGTCAACCGATTGAGAACACTCTTGAAAGAAGCCTATCAGGAAATCGAGCCGCAGCGTCCGATGTCCATGTTGGACATCAACCCGCTGGATGAGGATAATGTCATCTATCAGAAGATGCAGACCGCCATCCGTCAGATGAAAGAGCAGCACGAGCGCGGAGATAGCTTCCGGTATTGGGAGAAATCCATCCGTATCATGCAGGAGACATTGAACCGCTTCAATGCTTTCCAAAACCTCAGCAAGACCGTCGCCATCCTGACCGTCGGTGTTGCGCGTGCGGCGAAGGAATGCGAAGTCCAGATGCCGCCAGAGCTGGAACAGATCCAGAAACAGCTGCAAGTCCTCAACCAGCAGACCGACCGTCGCAAGCAGGATTGGACGACGTTGCGCGAGACGGCAGACCGTGTCGTCAAGATCTCTACGCAGCTGGTCGGCGAGCTGCGTGAGAAGCGGGCGAAGAATCCCTTGTTGCAGTTGGTGGATGTCCAGCACGCAAAGCCCTTGGCACAAGTCTTGCAAGAAGCGAAGCCGGTGCCCAAGGAACTCTATTTTGCTTCATTGCGCCAGATTGCCAGAGGGAATCCCGGCATCTTGCCTGACCAAGCTGACCTGCTGGTGGCGAAACAGCTGCGTGCCGCGAAGCTGTCGGATGATGTCTGCCTGATGGCTTTGCGGGCCTCGCCGTGCTTCCGTCAGCTCGATAGCGGCCAGAAAATGGCGGCGGCCCGCTCTGTTCTGGACACCGTGGATGCGCCGCCGGAACACAAAAAGGAAGAGGGGAACCATCGATGAAAGGAAAATCTTCGTATTGGGTGCTGGGCCTCTTGGCCGTCGCATTCCTCGCAGCCCATAGCGATATCGCCCTTGCTGCCTCGTCCGAATCCCTGGTGAGCCAGGGAACCGGCATCGGCGGAACGTTTGACAAAGATTTCGAGACCATCGCCAAAGCCTTTGTCGCGATTGCCAAAGTCGTTGTGGTCATCATGACCTGCGTCGCCCTGGGTATGGTCATGTGGGGCGTGGAAGACGGCAAGAAGACCATGTGGAACTGGATCCTAGGTGCTGGCCTGGCCGTCAATATCGGCAGCTTCCTGCTCAGTGTCTTCACTATGCCGGATGTCTCCAGCTCGGGCGCAGGCGTCACACCGTTTGTGCCGGATCTCAAGAGTTCCAACGATGGCAAAATCAGCGTCCTTGGTGACTTCATGTCCACCTATCAGCAGGTCATCAACCACGGCGCATCCGTCATCACGCCAATTTGCATCCGTATCCTGCTCATCCTTACTGTTATCGAAGCGTCCTGGGAACTTTCGTTCAAGCTGATTTCTGGCGATAAGATCAAGTATCTGCTCTCGCTGTCCATCAAGGTTGGTTTCATCATCTTCCTCCTGGAAAACTGGGTAGGAGGCATGGGCCTCATGACTGCACTCTCACAGGGCTTTGAAACCATGGGCCTCATGGCGGGTGGCACAACAGCAGATGTTTCGCCGGATAACATCGTCAACAACGCCATCCAAATCTTCTCCGTCTTCTGGGACAAGGCGCATTTCAACAGCCTGGGCCTCCTGGTCGTGAACTGCGTATCCCTGCTGACGATGATCGTGCTGCTCTTCCTCACCGCCATCGAGATGTTCATGGCAAGGGTGGAGTTCTACACCATGGCCATGCTGGTTATGCCGCTCCTGCCGTTCATGATTACCTCGAAGTTCAGCTTCCTTTCTGATAAAGCCATTGGCGCGATGTTCAACCTGGCCATCAAGATCATGGCCATCGCCTTCATGACGACCATCATTGAACCATTCTTGAACGGCTTTGCACAAAAGGTGGCTGGTACCAAGGATGCCTGGGAGCAGGTCGGCATCATATTCCAGGTGCTGCTCTGTGCGCTCATCCTCTATATCCTGGTGCGGAAGATCTCGGAACTGGCTTCCGGCTTGCTCAACGGCCAGCCATCGCTCGGCGGCGGCAGCATGACATCGACGATGCGCGGTGCGGTAGGCGGTGCAGCCGCCACTGCTGGCAACGTGCGCGGTGCTGCGGCTCTGGCCAAAGCTGCCGGACACTCGGGAGCAGGCGGCCTTACTGTCGGCACACTGGCCCAGATTGGCAAGGCAGCCATGCGCTCCAATCCAGCCGTGCGCGGGTATCGGGCTGGGATGAGGAATATCCAGCGGAAGAATCAGACGGAGACGAGTTCAAAGATTGCTAAGAACATTAAAGATAATAAGAATTAAGATGACAACAAAAGGGCACCCTTAAGGGTGCCCTTTTGTTGTCATCTGGAATAACCAGTATTGCTTTTTAGGTAGTTAAGTTCTTTTTCTAACCTATCACATTTTGCTTGTAAGAGTTGGTTTTGCTGTATCAATAATTCCATGTTTTTATCTATTCGATTAATTATTCCCATGAAATGCGGGGCATACATTTCAAACGCATCATCAAAGCTGGAAGCAGATATATTTTGATATAATCGCTCCCGCATAAGAAAGGGAAAATCATCATATGTATGCCCGCTTTGAGTGGTATAGGAAAATTTTTCATCGTCGTTTTTTATGGCTTCTTCAATCGTATGTGATTCCTTTTTCTTGGAAAACAACCCCATGGCGAGTCCTCCTTATCGATGTCCATCATGGACATCAATGATGTGACAGATGGCTTCTTTCTTGTATTTGGTTCTTTTCTTCAATGATACACTTTATTATATAAAGGCAATCTTTTTTTCTTCGAGCATTTCCAATAACCTGCTGGATGGTCCATTGGGGGTATTTCTGCCGGATTCCCATGCTTCGACAGTTTTTTTGCTAACACCAATATATTTAGCAAGAAGGCTCTGCGTAAGGTTATTGCTAGTGCGTATATGTCTGATTTCAGAGCTTGAGTATTGCTTTACATTACTAATGTGAATTGAAATTTTATCGTGAGTTAGATTTTTTCCGTCATTGTTCTTGTAGTCATTAATAATTTCGGTAAAGGAATCTGCTAACAGATTGTAAGTTTTACTCATATGAATAACCTCCTATCGATTTTCTTATTTTATGATGCGCTCTAACTCATCTATGAATTTTTTAATACTGTTTCTTTCAGATGGTGACAGATTTTCCATCTTGTTTTTTGCAAATACCATTACGAGAAAAATCTTATCTTGTGCTTCAAAATCAACATAACATACTCTGGCACAATGCGATTTGCCGCGATTACCATACTCAAAGCGAACTTTTCTAAGTCGTCCCGTACCCCGCATCACAGCTCCACGTTTCGGATTTTCTAAAAGGAGCGATTGTAATTCGTTCAAATGACTATCAGAAAGACCTAATGCCCGCCATTGCTCATCAAATTTCTTACCGTGAATAAATTCTCTGACAATTCTCATACATCTACTCCTTGCTATCCTACGTAATTATTATACCCTATTTAATAGGGTGTTGCAAGTATAAATTATAGAAAGGAGCTGTCGCGTGTAATATGACGCAACAGCTCCTCTTGAAAAAACGACCTTTAGGTGAATCGACCTTATCGATGTCCATCATGGACATCAGCAGTATGATGTATTGACGTTTTCTTGTGTCAGCTTTTTCTCCTGGTAAATTCCCAGCAGGCGTCTGGCACGCAGCTGGATCATCTCATTCATCTTGATCAGGCAGGCATCGCTGACGTTGTACTTCGGATGTTTTTGGAATTGGAAGTTCAGCAGCGAACGGATGGCGGGGATATGGCGCGGCTGGAGGAAGAGGCGTGCCTGCTGATCGAAGGGGAGATATTTTCCTTCGATGGTTTCGAGGTAGGCCGGGATGTCAGCCATGTTGTTTCTGGCTGCGCCGTAGAGAAGCGAGAAGCCGTTATCGAAGATAGGGGCAGGCGACAGGTACGCGCCGGTATTGTTGTCTACGAGGTAGCCAAAGTTCCCCAAGTGGCGATCTCGATTGCAGATCACGGCGTCAAAGACCATCAAATCCTGATAGGCAGCAGGCCCGTAGATTGTTGCCATCTGCTCCTGCACACGCAGACGGGACAAGTCTTCCCGGTCTACATCAATCCCTTTGTCTTTGAAGAACTCATAGGCATTGATGAAGCCGACATCCTCTGACGTGAACAGTTTGCACGTACAGACGATTTCCCGCTCCCCGTCGCGGTGATGGAACTCTTCGAGGTTATATGGGACATGTGTAAAGCCCATTTTCTCTGCGATTTGCGCCGCATAAAATTCCATGGTGGCCTGGGAGCGACCGTCATCCGTCTTGATGAAGTCATCGCCCTTGATGAGATAGATGCCGTCCGGGCGATTCGACCAGCATTTCTTCAATGCGCCGGAGGAAGTCAGCTCCGGAGACGATATGACGCCGGATACGCGTTTGCTGTATCCCGTGAAGGCGACATAGGCCAGCACCTCGTCAAACGGATGCGAATAGAGGTTGAAGTCCTTCCATAAAGAAGGAACATCATCGTTCGTGATCCAGAACGCATCATTGAGTGACAGGGCATGGGAGATGTCAACGTAGCGGAGCGGATTTTCATCATCGGCAATCGCGTGCATGATCTGATCCACGAACTGACGATTCTTCGGTGCCTTCCTCCGGTCAATCCATGTGAGCAGGGAAGCATCCGTCAGCTGCTCACGGAGCGTACCGGGCAGGAGATGACGGTTGCCTTCTTCTACTTGCGTCACGTGAACTTGGTAAATGGTCTGCGCCATACCGGCAGTCACTTCCTGCTCGGCCTCGAGGCGGAAATGAACCAGAGGAATATCCTTCCGCCGCAGCGTGTAATGTGCAAGTACCGCCATGTTGTCATCTCCTTTCGTATTGGTACAAACTGACTGATACTTACATTGTACTACGGATAACAGAAGCGTTCAACGGCATTTGTCGTGTGTGTGATAAATCTAACTAATATACAAAAAATTAGGAAAACTAAAAGAGAGACTACCGACTGGCGACATATTGTGCTATAATCAAGGTAGCGTTGATCTTGCAATAGAAGAGCGGCCGATGTTTCGAACCGTCAGCCTTCCTTTTCTTACCAAGATTGAAGAAAGCGCGAGGTTCTTTTGCCTAGCCTTACGTGTGAATTACTTTAACAACGCGATAATGCTAACAACCAACTGAAGAAATGCCAGCAATAACGCAAGCTCTTCGTTCGTCATGAGCATCACCCCCTTGTTTAAAGGGAAGGCCAACTCATCGACCGCCGATACGAGTATAGCACATTGTTGGCATTTCTGTATTTCAAAACGAAATACTTCTTGATAAAAGTGTTGACGGTCAGGTATAATCAGAGTGAAAGATAGAGATAGGGGGTGTCGATATGTCGAATGTGTTCACTGTTGCGAAGTATATCCTTCAACAAAGGGGGGCTATGTCAAGCATGAAATTGCAGAAGCTCTGCTATTACGCGCAGGCATGGTCACTTGTGTGGGACGATGCACCCCTCTTTGAGGAGGATTTCCAGGCATGGCGCAATGGCCCCGTATGTTATGAGCTGTACAATCTGCATCGTGGTCAGTTTTCTGTTCATGCATCGGACATTCCAGAATGCCGCCTGGCGGGGCCTTTGACGGAAGAACAGAAGGATACCATTGAAAAAGTGCTTGAATACTATGGCGATAAAGATGCGCAGTGGTTAAGCCGCTTGACGCATATGGAAGATCCGTGGAAACAAGCGCGCCAAGGTGTACCAGATGGTGCTGTCTGCCAGAATATTGTAACGAAGGAGAGTATGTCGGAGTACTATGGCAGCCTCTAAGAAGAAAAAAGTTGTAAAATGTAAGCAGCCGCCGCAAACAGGGATTGCGGTCGAAAAAGATCCCAATCGCTTTTTCGGATCGTCTCCATCATGGAAATTTTCTGGTGCAGATATGGATCCTGGCTGCTCTTGGAGTATATGCAAGCAACACCTACAGAATGCCTTCTGGGATGAGGTGTTGACTCGACTGCGGGCTTTTGAGTCTATGTCGTATGAGGAGATTTTTGTGCAGGGGAAAAAACATCATCATGAGATTGATGTCCTGCAACTGAATAAGGTGGCAATAAAACGTCTGGAAGAACTACAACTGGAACTTGAAGCATTACGCAGCCTGAAAATTTCAGCTACGCATCGAATCTACGGATATATCGTAGATCAAACATTCTATATTCTTTGGTACGATGATAATCATGGAGACAATTCTACGTGTGTCTGCCGTTCCAGAAAAAAGCATACATGAATTGGTGAATACTAGATACAGCGCATAGCCCCGCGATGTCCATGATGGACATCGCGGGGCTTTTTGTCATGCCATGAAATAAATTGACGGCTTGCACGGAAATATCTTGCGTAGAATGGAATGAGACGTGAGATGAAGGAGCGCAGGCTATGAAGATAAAACTCATCGTGATGATTACGCTTCTGATTCACCTGGTCTGCATGTCTGTTGCATGGGCCGAATCAGAAGATCTATCGGAAATGGATAAGCAGACAGGAGGCGGTGGAGCCGGGACGATGATCTGCCCCGTGCAGGGCAGTTGGACGCTGACCTCTCCACAGGGGTGGCGTATCCATCCGATTTATGGCGTCCGCAAGTATCATTCTGGGGCTGACTTGGCGGCGGAGCAAGGGACGCCCATTGTTGCCTGTCAGTCCGGTACTGTAGTATATGCCGGATGGATTGACGGATACGGCAATGCGGTCATCATTGACCATGGTGCTGGCGTCACCAGCCTCTATGGTCATAATTCTGAGTTACTGGTTTCAGCCGGACAGAAAGTAAGTCAAGGCGACCGGATTGCCTTATGCGGTTCGACGGGCAATTCCACCGGGCCGCATTGTCACTGGGAAGTGCGTATCAATGACCATCCAGTCGACCCTGGACTGTTTTGCCCGGAAGTCGAACAAGCTGAGATGGCCTATGATCCGAACCATGTACCGGAACGTGCAGACGGCGTAGACAGCATTGACGGCAAGGCGACGTTTGAAGTGTCGGCAGACTTTGCGAAGCCGCTGCGGGACATCAGCAATAAATTTGTCGATGCCATCACGGCAGCGATGAAACTCATCAAGAACGTCGTCTATAAGATCTTCATGGCACTTTTGACTATGGATCTTGTCATCGGTCTTGCGTGGCGCAGCTTCGGCTCGGAAGGAAACGATGATTTTGCCAACTGGGTCATCTACCGAGTGGTCATGTACGGCGTCATGATGTTCCTCCTGGCAAACTGGGGGGACATTGTCGGCGGGATGGCCATGCATGGTTTCCCGGCTCTTGGCAGCATCGCAGTTGGTGCAACACCGGATGAAGCAGCGAAAATTCTGTCCGACCCGACTTCCATTATCCAGAAGGGCTTGTATATCATCGAGCCAATCATCAATGAGGCCATGAAGATCAAGGGCCTGCTGGATCTTGTCAATCATGCGGTTACATCGGCCTTGTGCCTGGTCTTCGGCATTGCCTTCCTGGCACTCTTTCTGCTGATCGGTCTCCAGATCATGAAAGCGTATCTCGAGTTCTATTTCGTTATCCTGTTCAGCTTCACGGGCTTCCTGTTCTCCGGCATCAAATACACGCGCAAGTACGGCTCGAACTGCATCAATGCCGTTTTTGCGGTGTCCATCAACCTGATGTTCTTCTGTATGTTTGCCTTCTTGCTGAACTATACCATGGAGAATATGGCCGTAGGCTCGTTCATTGAGACGCGGACAATAGAAGCAGGAGCTTCCAGCAGCACACTGCCGCCAGGGATGATTGCTTCTTCCGGAGGCAGCACGGAGGGCGTCGATATCTCCGGCAGGCCGAAAGCAGAAGTTGCTTATCGAGTACAGCAGATCCTGAAAGAGACGTACCATCGCGATCTCCGGGCTGATTTCATCTGGGCGCAGATGGCTCATGAATCCGGTGCAAACATGGACAGCCCGGTGGCCGTCGAATATCACAATTATGCCGGTATGGGCTATGATGGCCATGATTACAGACACTACGCCAACGATGAAGAGTTCGCGCAGGATTTCGCGAAGACACTAAATGCTTATGGTGAAGACGGCCTCTTTGAAGCAAAGACAGCGGAGGAATACGCGCAAGCTTTGAAGCATGGTGGTTATTACAGTGCATCGGTGGAAGAGTATGCATCCGATATGACCGCACTGCTCAACGGCACCAGCTCGGTCACGCAGACCATGCTGAACTTGCTGCTCCTGCTGAAACTGCTGTTGGTACTCTTGATGTTCATCTTCTTTGCGGATCGCATCTCGAAGCGCATCATGAAGCAGTTTGGCAGTCCTGGGTTCCATTTGACGAATGAATGAGGAGGACGTGGCGATGATTAAGACGATATTGAAGCGGGTTGGATTCTTGTTCCTGGTGATCGTGATGGGCGTCACAGGCTTTTGCGTGGGATATGGCGTCGTGTTCGCGCATATTATCCCTGGCTGGGATCGCCCGTTTGATCCGCCGAACTATTATGACCCGGATCGGATTTCCTGGGCAGATACCAACAATCCATCCTTTTTCTTCCGGGATCTCGGCTGGCAGGGAGGCAAGGTCTATGATCACTCGCGGGATATCCAGTCTGCCTATGAGAAAGAGAATATCCTGGGCTGGCTGAAACTCCTGCTGGAAAACATGGCCTTGCAGCTCAAGAACCATAAGCCGCTGGATGGCACAATCCTGCATGACATTGCCGTCAAGCTCCAGGAGACGCAGAAGAATACGCAGGATCTCAACCAGAGCGATACGGCGGCAAAACTACTGCAAAGTACCATCCTGCGAGACATGAATCGCTATGATGATGATACCAATGACTATGATCCAAAGGAACAGGCAAAGGCCATTGGGGACACCTATGCTTCCTATGCGAATGCCGCAGCGGACTCGCAGAAGGACGCAGAAGAAGTCAGCAAGACGGTAGATGAGTTGCTGGAGGCAGCCAATCAGGCAGAAGGCGACATGCAGATCCAGCAGATCAAGAGCCAGTTATTTGGCCTGGAAGAGAGTGAGAAGGCACGGCAGAATGCGTTGCTGGCACAGCTCGCGCAACTCCGTGCTATCGACCAGAAAATCCAGACAAACGACGACCTGGCCTATTATCGGCAAGTCAGAGATGCAGAACTGCACGTCCAGGATCCATATCATCCTACGGATAGAGAGAAGCAGCAGTATCAGCAGCCGGAAGGCCGTGGTTGGGTGGATTTCAAATGATAAAAGGAGAAACCGACAATGCGGCGTGCGCCATGTAATTAGTGACCAATATCACTAAGTTTTATTGAGTGGAAACTTGCTTGTAAGCAGAAATTTTCTTATCCGTGTAGCGAACGACATTTTTTATGACCAGTTTTTGAACAGCACGAATTAAAGTCGCCATAAAGGTGTAATCTGGAATGCCGTCTTTGATTGGCAGAGAAATATTCAGTTCATCGGCATCTTTGGCGTAGAAATTTTTTGCATAGCTGAACTTACCTGTATGGGCAGCTTTGTGGATAGCACTTGTAACAAAGATCGAGGCATATTTTGGCAGATTTTCCGTATGGACAACGGCTACATGATCGTCTGCGCCGTATTCGTAGTTGCGATATTTAGCAGAGCCAAACATATCGATTGTGGTTGTATTCTTGGGGAATATCTCGACGTGGTTGCCAATATGTGCGGAGATGCCTTCGTTTGCTTCGCCTGCTGTTACAAAAATCAATTTTCCCGGGACGCGGTCTGCACTTTTCAAGCGCTTGCCGCGTGTCGATTTTCCATATAGTTTCTCCAAATTGAAGGTACCCCAAACTGTTTTATCAAATTGATAAATAATATCAATTTCGGGGGGGTCAGATGATAATCTGTCAGGCCGCTTGCCGTCAGGTAAGCGGCCAGTTCGCGTATACGCTCCTCTTCGAGTTCGCGTATAAATGTTTCCATGAAAGTGTAATCGATTTCGCCAGTATTTGTGATGGGAAGTTTTATTTTTATATCTAGACTTTGAGAACTTCTGAGTTTTTTTCCATAAGAAAATTTCCCATGTAGTGAACGGTTTATCGCAATTGTAAAGAAAAGCATGGTTTCCTTTGAGAAGTTTTTCTCTGTATTCCAATAGACACCAGTATCATCTCCTGCACCAAATTGATAGCCACGATAAAATGCGTTGCCAAAAATATCTACAGTTATTGAATTTGCAGGAAATGTGGCGACAGGGTTGGATATATAGCCTACAACACTTGTATTCGTTGTCCCGGACATGACGAATGGAATATTGCCAGGTAACTGATCATCCTTTTTTAGACGGCGTCCTTGTACGACCTTATTAAAGACTTGGCTAATAGAGAAATTGCCCCACTTGACCGCTTTTAGCTTTTTGCCAAGTGGGGCGCTCATTTTCCCAGGCGTTGTTCACCCTCGGCATCATTCTTTAGAATGTTACTGACTTCCCAGGCGAGGTAATCGCCCACGGTTTTCTTAAAATCATCAAGCGTTGGACGCGTATCTATGGGAGCGCTTTGATTCCAGTCGTCGCCTTTTGCCGGATCAATCGTACCTTCGTAGTAGTCCGTCTCTTTTAAGTAGTGCAATTTTTTTTTGCCGAATTTTACGAGGTTCACGACTTCTGTGTAACGCTCCTTGGCATGGTCAGTATCGCGCAGATTCGTACTCGCTTTTTTTCGGTTCGTGCGGGTGTAGCCGTCATTGGTGAAGTCAATGAATTTTACTACACTGTCTGCCTCGTGCGGCAGTCCGACTTGGAAGACATAGATATTTGTCTGGACACTTGATTTGCCGACGAAAAGATCCAGCGGCATCTTAATGCTGGCAAGGAGCGTTGAATGCTTGAGGATTTCTTGGTTGTACGTTGTTGCCTTGCCGCTTCCTGCGCTGTTCTGAATGATGATGGCGGCGTAGCCGGAGTGCATCATTGAGAGAGCCTTCTCTACAAAAACCATGCCGTTGCCACTGGCAGAATAGGGAGGATTCAGTACAAAGGCCGTTGCGGGGAATTTGTCATTAGTATGGACAAAACCGTAGTTCCCCTCGAAATCCTTGAGGGAATCGCGGTTCAGAATATTGCTGGATCCGTCGCCCATTAGAATCATATTCAGAATGGCGAGCATGTAGATTTCCGGTAAGATTTCAAGCCCTAGAAGCTGGTTCGCTTTAATGTGTATGATTTTCTTTTGGAGTTCTTCGGGGCTTTTTATTTTGTTTTTGGCATCATCCATCATGATGTTCATGGAGGCGACGAGCAGACCAGCACTACCCGTAGCGAAATCCCATACGTAGCTGTCCATGTTGACGCGGGCGAGCCTGGCGAGCAAGTCTGCCACATAGGTTGGCGTAAGTACGACATCATTTAGCTTATCCTGCGTAAAGCCAAGCCAGTTGTACATTTCATTGAAGAGTTTTCCAGTAAAGTCCGTGGTCAGCCCAATCTTATAGTAGAGGCCCAGGTCGTCAATGACTTTTGAGAAAACGCGTTTGAGTTGGGTTTCTCCGTTGATTGGTTTATTGATATTGCTGTTGGTCAGCAATTTTTCTGAAAAGCTTTCGATGATGAGGTTCTTTTTGTCTTCAGGGACATTCTTTTCGCTCAGGAAGGTGTCAATCTTGCGAAGCATGATATCGCCATCGCGATTTCCCTTTTCCGTGCTGCACTTAAGATCGCTCTTTTCTAGGGGCCGGACTTTTCCTTTGATGCCGAGATTGGCGATAATAGAGGCAGCCACCAAATAAACGCGTGCAGATTCGCCAAGGCCATGTTCGTTTTTGTAGATATCGTTGTTGAGCTTGACGAGTCTCGATGTGATTTCCGTTTCGCGCTCTTCTTTTGCCAAGAGGTGTGCTTCTTGTGTCAGGTTCAGTGATTGCAGCTTTTCAACAAAGGCGTCAAAATTCTCTTTTTTTAAAAAGGAAAAATCGGTATAGTCACCTGCTTTTTGGCCAAAGGCAAAGTTTTTGCCGGATACATAATAAACGCCGATTTCATGCTGAAGTATCCCACCTTCGTCTTCATATCCAGTCATGCCGATGGCGATGACATGCTCATAGCTTGTATATTGAAGAAGGGCTTTGGCGTAATGAATGGCCCCATTTACAGCATAGCTGTTGATGGTTTTGTAGTCGTCATCATTATTGCTTTTTTTCAGTATGGGAATGCCGTTGGCATTCAATTTTGCGAGTTTGTCTTTATAACCCTTGTATTCAATTAGAACTGGGTAGTAGTCCAGATTAGAATCTTGGAGCAGGAGCTTGCAATCTGGACGATTACCTCCTTTACCGCCTGACTTTGAAGCATATTCGCTGAGAGCGTTGTCTATTTCATCATTGAGGCTTCCCTGCTCGAGTTTGTAGTCGAGATGATATGTTTTCAGCCAGCCATTCCCGAGGTCGGCGATTTGCGGTTCTACGGACTGTTTTTTCGACATTCTATGTTCTTCCTTCCAAATTTTGATAAAGAACGATATCAAATCGGGATTATTATATCATATCCAGATTTATTTTATCGTTCGGAATAAATAATCTTCTAATGCTTGCATATTCGCATAGAGAGGAGCTGTTCCCGTGATGTGATTAGAAAGAATAACCTCACTTTTCTTTAAATCGTTACGTCGTACCAAGCTTGAATAGTTGGAAAGCTCAATGCCGTTTTGATTTCTTCTTGCAATATAGATGTTATCTTTTCGATCCATGAAATCAAGAATCTCTGCATAATGAGTCGTGAAAATCAAACATGCACCACGAGGGTTGATTTTTGGATTTTTGAAGATGTCCGTAATCATATGAATCAACTCCTTGTTCATATGATTTTCCAATTCATCAACAATAAGATACCCGCCGGTTTCAAGGACATTTTTTATCAGGAACAGGATATCCTTTCCTTTTATGGTGCCAGACGAAATGATGTTATCCAGTACGAACGGGGAATAAACCACCCTGGATTTCTTATCACCTCTGAACCTGATTGTATACACAATCCCATCATCGGAGTCTTTGGCATTGAATTCATCCAGCATTGGATCGAAGGCATGAAGGATTGCCGGATCAGTTGCACCTCTTGCTACCGATATATTCACATTGGTGAATAAAATGAGCTGCTGTAAAGAGGTATCTGCATCCCTGGTAATAGAAAGCGAAATACTGGTATCTGGCAACATCATTGCAAGTGTTTCCTTTGAGATAGTGGATCTTTGCATAAATTGGCATTTTTGTTTGCCGGAATCACAGGTATCATATCGGAATGGATCATCTTTCGACCGGATATCCTGCAAACTTTTTCCAGACAAAAATTCATCTTTGTAATAAAGGCGATCTGCGTCTGCGTTATCCTTCTTTATACCGATGATAGAACGGAGTTGCCAGCACATATTGTCACAGATGAATGTGATAGTGATTTCTGTGCCGTCACGTAACAATTCTTTTCCTAAAAGGTTTTTATCATTCAATGTAGCATTGTTCAATACAATGGACATCGCAAAGAAAAGCAGCTTTAACGATGACGTTTTCCCAGAGGCATTAATGCCAATGATAGCTTCAAGTTTTTGCGTATAAATGGAGCGTTGAATGGGGAAGACTTGCGTTTTATCTGTAACACGATCGGACGCCATGAAGTTAAAAGAGAATGTACCGTTTTCATAAAGCGGTAGGTTGCGATACTCTACCTTTAAGATGCGAATAGTCTTCATGCTGATACCTCCCGATAATATTTTATCATATTTTATACACATAAACAAGCATTGCGTTTATATGTGTATGCCGAGAGAAAGTTGACAGAGAACCTTTCCTGTACTATAATAAAAGTAAGCCAATAATATACAGAATATTCTGTATATTATTGGCAGGGAAAGTTGAAAAAAAGCGGTGGTTCATGAAATGTGGCAGAACTTACCCTGTACCTATAGAGGTTTTTCTACTATAGGAGGGATTGGGATGATTAATCGCAATACGATGCTGATTGAGAATCATCGCTTTTGGACAGAGCTTCGGGGCAACAAGGGACGGTACCTGGATTTTCTGGGGACGATGGCCAAATATCACAAGTACAATCTGATGCAGCAGGCTAACCTGTTCTTCCATGCTCCATCCGCAGCAACGGCAGTTGCTCCGCTGGAGGTATGGCAGAAACTGGGGCATCCTGTGAGAGAACATGCACGTGCCATCCCCATCTTGACGGGAGAACGCAACCGGGAAACCATCTCGTATGTCTATGACATGCGGGATACGGAAGGGTATCAGGAAGGGCAGACCGTTCTGTGGAAATTGGACGAGAACGCGGATCGTCCCTATCTGGAGCAGTGCTTTCCGGGAGAGGCTACCGCAAGCATTCAGGAACGCGTCCTCAGCAAGTGCCGCCAGCTTGCAGAAGGGTCGCCGGTTGAGAATCCGGAATTGGTGGTTCTTAGCACCGCGTATGTGGTACTGACGCGGATGGGATATGACACGGACGCTGTCGTCGGACTTCCACTCTTGCAACTTCCCTGGCAAGATATCCATCCAGATGAAGCATTGGCAGCCGTCAATCAGTTCAGCCAGCAGCTGCTGAACCCCATCGGCAAATACATTCGAGACAAGGAGAGAGAACATCATGAACAGCAAGACGAACATCGACGTGGAAACAAAGTACTTCGGGGGGATGGCGTCCATCCGTCGCCATTATCTGAGGGAAGTGAAGCCGGAATTGTGGAAGGAACTGGTGGAGAGCGGGGAAGCAGCAGCGTATCTGGAACGGTTCGAGGAGGAGTATTCGGAGAAGTTCAGCCGGATGGAGAACCGGATGCTGGAGAAGGAAGGGATTCTGGGGCATCCGGCACCGGGGATGGATTGGTACACGTGGATGACCCGCTGCACCCAGATCCACGAGCAGGTGAGGGAGATTCTTTCGGCGGAGATTCAGTCGTAACCGAAGGAAGCCAGGACGGAACGCAGGAGACTCAGCCAGAATCGTCTAATGCAATTGATTGGTCGGCCATCGACTATGAAGCAGATCTTTCCAGTGTAAGCGGCAAGCGCAAGGTATTCCAGCGCAACCTGGCTGCGATCCGTGTCATGAAGCAGTTGGAAGCAGAAGACCGCTCTGCCACGCCAGAAGAACAACGCTTGCTGAAAAGCTATGCTGGTTTTGGAGGTCTGCCGGAAGCCTTTGATGAATTCAACACATCGTGGAAGAAGGAATACCAGGCGTTACGTGCCGAGCTGAGTGACAGTGAATTCACATCGGCTCGCGGCAGTGTGCTGAATGCGCATTTCACCAGTCCGATGCTTGTGCAGCAAATCTACAGTGCATTGGAGAAGATGGGCTTCCAGCAGGGCAACATCCTGGAACCTGCCGCAGGTTCTGGACGATTCTTTGATTCTATGCCGGACGATATGCGTAAGAACAGCCATGTCTTTGGTGTGGAGTTGGATGACCTTACCAGCCGCATCACGGCCAAGGCATACCCGAATGTCACCATGAGCAATCAGGGGTTTGAGACGACTTCCTTCTCAAATGGCTCGTTTGACCTGGCAGTCAGTAATGTCCCATTCGGGAATTACCAAGTGACAAGCGATTTGTCTCATCGGGCTGACAGCTTCTTGATCCATGATTATTTCCTGGCCAAGATGCTGGATGATGTGCGTCCTGGCGGCCTGGTTGTGGCCATGACCTCAAAAGGAACGATGGACAAGAAGGATGCAAGAGTCCGGGAATACCTGGCACGCCGTGCAGAGCTTGTCACGGCAATCCGTTTGCCCAATACGGCTTTCCAGGCGGCTGGGACATCTGCCACAACGGATATCCTGATTTTGAAGAAACGAGAGCAGGTACTGGACAAGGATGATGAACTTCCAACCTGGGCGCATCGCTTTACCAATAATTACAATCTGTACTGGGATGAACATCCGGATGCCGTCATGGGGACATTGAAGCATGAGACTGGCCCTTATGGCCCGGAACTCACGTGTGTCCCTAATCCGGACATGCCGCTTGAGCAGCAGCTCCAGACATTTATCCAGTCCATCCCGCAGGTCTATCAGCCTGAGGATGTGCCGTTGCCGGTTCCTGTGCAGGAGCAGCAGTACGGGCGCACGCGGCCCTATGGCATTTTCTATGAAGATGGAGATCTCATCCATTATGCCGTAACTGGTACGCATGAGAAGTTGGATGTCACGCCGAAACAGGCGCAGAAAGTCCTCTCTGCCATTCATCTGCGGGATGCAACGTATGAACTGCTGGAAGCGGAGAAGAACGGTTGCTCTCAGGTAGAACTGGCAGGCTTGCAGCGCAAGCTGAACGCCCTGTACGATGAACATGTAGATCGGCATGGAAGAATCCAGGGCGACAAAGAACTGGGAAAGCTCTTCCGTGATGATCCTTCGTATCCACTTCTTCGCTCCCTGGAAGTCTATGATGGGAAAGTGTTCCAGCGGAAGACCGACCTCTTCTACAAGCGAACCATAAAGCCGGACGTTGCGCCGACTCATGCGGATACGGCAGAAGATGCCTTGAAGATTTCCATGCAGGAAAAAGGGCGCGTAGACCTTCCTTATATGGCAGGACTGACCGGCGATTCGACGGAATCCCTGGTTGACAGCCTGGAATATACCAGTATCTACTACGATGCAGAGAAGAAGGAGTACCAGCTGGCGGATGAATATCTGAGCGGCGATATCCGTCAAAAAATCACGTTCCTTACCAGGGAGAAAGAGAAACTGGCGGGCAATCTTGCACAAAAGACAGCCGACCTTTTGTACCCGGAGTGGAAAGCATATGCATGGAAGCCCCGCAATGACTGGGAGCGGAGGTTCCTGACGGCAGCAAAAGAAGGGAAACGTATCTACTCCTATACCTTGCGGCTGAAAGAGCGGGATTACCTGGAAGACCATAAAGAGGAACGAGAGTTTGCGGCCATGGTGGCTGGCGTCATGGACAGCAACGCCTTTGTCGTGCCGCGCTTCCAGGAAGATCCGCTCTTTGCCTTGGAAGCCATGCGGTATGGCAAGCCAATCCGCCGCACGACCCAAGGCGAACAAATCTTGAGCAGTATCCTTCAAGAAATGGATCTGCCAGAAGATGCGATGACAGACATGGCGTGCGGGCATCTTACCCCGCAGGATGCCATGGCAGTAGAATTCCTTCGGGAACGCCTCGGCGGGTATCCATCGGACGATGCAGCAGAGCAGAAGCTGTTCTTAGATCATCTGCGGGAAGAATGGGATGTCTACCAGGTAGAAAAACAGAATGCCAGGGATGCCCTGCGGCAGGATCTCAAGCAGGGCAATATCCAGTCCATGGTCAGGCAGATGGAACGCCTGGATAAGAACCTGGAGGCACTGGAAACCGTGAAGCCCAAAGACCTGACAGCGGAGGAAATCCATGCCACATTGGGAACGACATGGATCCAGCCTGAGTATATCCGGGATTTCTTGGTCGATACGATGTCCTTGTCGTACTCTGAGGAAGAAAACCTGGATGTGCAGTATTCTCCGGTTACAGGAAAATGGCATATTGACGGCAAGAATGTCTCAGACAATGCCAAAGTCAATAAGACCTACGGCACGGAATCCATCAATGCGCTGAATCTCTGTGAGCTGGCCTTGAACCTCAAGCAGCCGAAAGTATATCAGACGGTCATTGAAGACGGAGAAGAAAAGCGGCGCGTCGACCAGGAACGTACCGTACAGGCACAGCTCAAAATGGATGATTTGCGGCAAGCCTTTGAGAAATGGCTCTGGAAAGATGAAGACCGCAAGAAATCCCTTGTTGACTATTACAACCGCCATTTCAACAACATCCGGCCTCGTGAGTACAATGGCTCTTATCTGACCTTCCCCGGCATGGCAGCGGATATCCAGCTCCGCCCCCATCAGAAGGATGCGATTGCCCATACCCTGTATGGCGGCAATACGCTCCTGGCGCATTGTGTCGGTGCAGGAAAGACCTATGAGATGGTAGCCAGTGCCATGGAATCCAAGCGGTTGGGCATTGCCCATAAGCCTATGATTGTCGTGCCGAAGCATCTGACGGAACAGACAGGTGCAGAATTCATGCGCCTCTATCCAGGGGCAAAGATCCTGGTTGCCAGCAAGAAAGATTTCGAGGAGAAAAACCGGAAGGAATTCTGCGCCAAGATTGCTACGCAGAACTGGGATGCCGTCATTCTGGGCTACACGCAGTTCCAGAAGATTCCTCTGAGCCGTGAACGGCAGCAGGCCATCTTGGATCAGCAGGTAGCGGAACTGACAGAAGCGATTCAGGAAGCAAGCCGTGACGCGCTAGGGAAGCCTACCTTCACCGTCAAGCAGATGGAAGCGAAGAAGAAAGAATTGGTAGCTCGCTTGACAAAGCTGGAGAAGAACGAAGAAAAGGATGATACCATCACGTTTGAGGAGCTGGGCGTAGACCGGCTGTACGTGGATGAGGCGCACTACTTCAAGAACCTTTACACGACAACTAAGATGTCGAATGTCGCAGGAGTACAGACCTCTGATGCGCAAAAATCAACCGACCTGTACGAGAAGTGCCAGTATCTCAACGAAGTCACGCATGGCAAGGGTATCATCTTTGCCACGGGTACGCCGGTATCCAACAGCATGACGGAACTCTTTACCTTGCAGCGTTACTTGCAGCCGGATCGCTTGCACCAGGAAGGATTACATCATTTTGATGATTGGGCATCAACCTTCGGGCAGACTGTTCTGTCTACCGAGATCAGCCCGGAGGGCAAGGGCTTCCGAGAAAAAACACGGTTCGCGAAGTTCTACAACTTGCCGGAACTCATGAGCATGTTCAAGGAAATCGCTGACATCAAGATGCCGGACATGATTCATCTGGACGTTCCGGACTGTGAGTATGTCGTTGAGAAGCTGCCGCCGTCGTCCGAACAGAAGGCGATGGTCGATAAGCTGGCGGATCGTGCGAAGCTCGTCCGGGATGGACGTGTCCTGCCGCAGGATGACAACATGCTCAAGATCACGAACGAAGGCCGCAAATTAGCCCTGGACAGCCGCATCCTGGATCCTGAGCTGCCGGACAATCCGGACAGCAAGGTGAACCGCTGCGTGCAGAATGTTCTCCAGATCTATCAGGATACGAGCGAGCAGCAGTCCACGCAGCTGATCTTCTGTGACCAGTCTACGCCGAATCAGGACGGACGCTTCAACGTCTATGACGATATTCGCGCAAAGCTGATTGCCCAAGGCGTGAAGCCGGAGGAGATTGCGTACATTCATGACGCGAATACGGATAAGGCAAAAGAAGTACTATTTGAGAAAGTCCGCCAGGGCAAGGTGCGTATTTTGCTCGGCTCCACTGACAAGATGGGCGTTGGGACGAATGTGCAGGATCGACTGATTGCGACACATGACCTGGATGTCCCTTGGCGTCCGGCTGACCTGGAACAGCGGCGTGGCCGCATTGTCCGCCAGGGCAATCAGAATCAGCGGGTCAAAGTCTTCCGTTATGTCACGGAGGGAACGTTTGACGCATATATGTGGCAGCTAATCGAGAACAAGCAGCGGTTCATCTCTCAGATCATGACCTCGAAGGCACCGTCCCGTGAAGCAGAAGACTGCGATGAACTGACGCTCTCGTATTCAGAGATCAAGGCTTGTGCGACAGGCAATCCGCTCATCAAGGAGAAAATGGATGTCGACAATGACATCCAGCGGCTCAAGATGGCAAAATCGGAGTACCTGGAAGCGCGTGCTGACCTGACGGAGAAATGCCAGATTGAGTATCCGAAGCAGATCCGGATGTGCAAGGAAATCATCGAGAGGCTGGAAGATACGAAGATGCTGACCGATGGATCTGTCATGCGTGACGACAATGGCAACGAACTCTTCAGCCTGGAACTGAACGGGAAAATCTACACGAAGCCATCCGAAGCCAATGCCGCTCTGGAAAAAGCCGCTGCCGGTGATCTGAACCGCGTTCAGGGTCATTTCAAGGGGATGCGCTTTACCATGGTCATGGACTATGACACCAACACGCCGAACATCGTCTTGATGCATAAGATTTCGTTCCGGGTTCCGGTAGCAGACTCCCGCATGTCGGTAACGGTGCGCCGGATGGAAGAGGCCATCAAGAACCTGAGCAGCAAGATCGGCTACCACAAGGAACAGCTGGTGCAGCTGGAACACAATCTTGCTGTGGCAAAAGAAGAGTTACAGAATCCTTTCGACAAGGAAGCACTCTTGCAGGAGAAGCTGGCCCGGTCTGCTGAACTGGAGAAGCTCTTGAAAGATGATGGCAAACCGGCGCAGGAAGAAGCCTCTGAGCGTCTGGCACGCATCACAGACTGTCTGACTGAAAATGGCTCGATCAAAGAATCTTTTCTGAAAGCTCCGGCGCAAGATGCCGCAGAGCGTGCGTTCTTGTTCATGGCCTGCTTCCAGCTCATCCGGCAGGAACGCCAGGAACATCCGGATGATTTTTCCGTGGCAAAGGTCGCGTGGAACGAAGACTTTGACCGTCAATGTGCCATCCATATGATTCAGAAGGGGATAGCAGCAGACCAGATTGCCGATACCATTGCCAGATTGTCGCCGTCCATGCCGGACTTCGCAACGGTAGCAGAGGAGGTTGACACCTTGATGCGCGAGAATGCAGCATGTGCCGACCGTGACAGTCGCTGAGATGTCCATGATGGACATCTCAGCCATCAAGCCGTTCCTTGTATTTGAATCGGGGATGTGGTACAATCAAGACAGAAATAGCGGCCGATGTTCGCGCGTCGGACCCGCCGTTCAGTTTTTTAGACTTTGGGACGTTCCGAGCTTAAACGTAGATCAGTTAGTGCTACTTAAGTAGCGCAAGGATCGCCACAAGTACCTGCAAAAAAGCCAGCACTAGGGCTACTTTTTCGTAAGTCGTCATGGGCATCACCTCCCCGCGAACGGGGAACCGACCATCGACCGCCGAGAATAGTATACCATGGTGCTGGCTTTTTTGCTATCTCTGACATAGTCAATTCAATATTCTCTTGATTCCCTCCAGTAACTATCTTATAATGATAGTTACTGGAGGGAATGTTATGATACAGACAACAGAAGCCTTGCTGTTCCAATTGGAACAGCAAGGCTATCGCAATCCGCAGACCAAGATCCAGCGGCTTGTCCGAGAGAAGAAGCTGATTCCCGTTCGGCGGGGACTTTATGAAACGGATCTGCATGTCGAGCCATATCTTCTGGCAGGTGTAATCTATGGGCCGTCTTATGTATCGTTTGCTTCGGCACTTTCTGTGTATGGTATGATTCCAGAGCGGGTCTATGCCTGCACTTCTGCCACGCAGCATAAGAACCGCCGCAAGGAATACCATACGCCGTTCGGAACATTCCTTTATCAGGATGTCCCGGCATCTGTATATCCATATGGCGTGATTTGGAAAACGGACGGGAAAGCATACAGCTACCAGATTGCTACCCCGGAGAAGGCTCTTTGTGATATGCTATATATCCAGAAGCCACCAGTCTATTCCGTGAAGGATCTAAAGTACCTGCTGTTTTCTGACCTGCGGATCGATGAGGAAGAGTTCTCTAAGCTGAATCGGGAAGACTTGCAGTTCCTTTGTCCGAAATATCATAAAGCGACATTGACGCAACTTTCCTTGTTTTTGAATCGGGAAGGACGATGAGCATGATGAGCAGTATACAATCGATGCTGGAACGATACTAGCCTAAAACCGCAGAGGCATATCGCAATGCCCTGAAAGAAATCGTACAGGAAATCGCTTTGTACGGTATGAGCAAGAGCGGATTCTTTCAGAAGGGCGCATTTTATGGAGGAACTGCCTTGCGGATTTTCTACGGACTGCATCGTTTTTCTGAGGATATGGACTTCTCTTTGATGTATCCGGATCCATCTTTTGCATTATCCGACTATCTGCCAGCTGTTGAAGAGGAACTATCTGCGGTTGGCCTCAAGATGCATGTGGAGCAGAAGAATAAAACGAAGGTGACAGATATCCAGTCTGCATTCATCAAAGGCGGCACTCTGATTCAGTTCATCAGCATTCAGCAGACGGATGAAATACTGATTCCTGGTATCCATAAACAGGAGCAGTTGAAGATCAAGCTGGAAGTTGATACGAACCCACCGCCAGGAGCAGTCGGAGCGATGGGATGCCTCCAAGCGATTGACGCTACAAGATGCAAAGGAACTGCTCAAAGACCGTTTTTCTCAATTGGATTTTGAAGCAGCAAAGAAGGATGTCATCCCCTTTCTGGCGGATACATCCGAACTAGAGCTTTGGAATCAGGCCTTCTTTCAAGCAATTACGGAGAATCTAACGGCGAGTACACCAATGGAACAAAAGCGGACGCGTTGAGACAGGATGTCCATCATGGACATCCTCATCATTCATAAAAAATCCACTTGCAGTCATCCTGATAGGATGTTGCAGGTGGATTTTTTATTTCTACCAGAGCTTGAGGTGAAAAAAAGCGGCGGCTCCCTGCATCGGCCAATCCCTATAATGAGGATAGATTCATAGAAAGAGGTGAGCAGGATGCTGTATTCCAAACGCATTCATCGGGAGGCCCCGTTTGAGGTCGTGCCGATGGAAGATTATGATTTTCAAGGAATCCCCGAGGAAGAGTATATGGGACAGACGATCTGGGATGGCGAGAAACTGGTGACAGAAGAAGAATGGCAGTTGCAGCTGCAAGAAGAGAAGATGACGCAGCATAAGGGGGTGTAAAAATGGCGTATCGGAAGAGCGCGTCGAGCCGCAAAGACATCTATCAGGAGATCACGAACCGGATTATCGAAGAAATGGAAAAAGGAGAGCTTCCCTGGCAGAAAGCCTGGAATGGAAAGGTCGGTGCTGCGCTAGTCGCTTCCCCAGTGAACGGCGCAACAGGAAGGCCGTACTCGAAGGAAAATCTGATTTATCTCTCTTGCATCATGGACTCGAAAGGCAGCAAGGATCCTCGCTTTTTCACTTTCCATCAGGCGCAGACGATGGGCTATAGCATCAAGCGTGGTTCGCATGGTGTAGCCATCAAACAGGGCTTCTATGCGACGAAGGATAAAGATGGGAATCCGTTGCCAGAAGATGAATACCATTGGACTTCCATCATCTCAACGGTGTTCCATGCGTCGGACATGGTTCAGCGGGTGCCGGTGCTGGACAAGGACGGAAAGCAGGTCGTGGAGCCGGTAAAGGAGGAAGACGGGAAACCTAAGATTGGAAAAGACGGCCAGCCCATTGTCAGGCGTGTCTTCCGTGAAGAGCCTCTGCCGCCTTATGTGCCGAAGAAACAAGGCTACACGCATGAAGAGACGCTGGAACTCGCCGAAGAGATGCTGCGCCTCAGCGGAGCAGTCATCAAGCATGACCAGGCAGACCGTGCCTTTTATCGGCCTTCTACGGATGAGATTCATCTGCCGCCGGAGGCTGCCTTCAAGGAGCTGGCCGGATACTATGCGACTGCATTGCATGAGTTGGGACATTGGACTGGCCATTCCAGCCGTCTGAACCGCGACATCCAGAACCCCTTTGGTTCTCCTGCTTATGCCAAGGAAGAGTTGCGTGCTGAGATGGCTTCCACCTACCTGTCGGCAGATCTTGGACTGCCCTTGAATTCCATCAGTCATGCAGCTTATACGCAGGGCTGGTTAAAAGCCCTGAAGGACGACAAGATGGAGTTCTTCAAGGCTGCAAACGATGCACAGAAAATCGCCAATTACTTGAAGGGAATCGTGAAGGAACGCTTGCAGCAACTGGATGAGCAGCATACAAAACAGGATGCTGGGAAGAAAGAGGAGCAACCTGCTCCGAAGGAAGAAAAAGCTGCTTCGGTTCCAACCGTAGAACCGGAAGATGATAAGATTATCATTCCCTATAAATATTATCTGAATGAACGTCCTGCTGACCTAGGCAGTGTCCCTAAAGGCTTCATTCAGCTGGATGAGGAGGATCGTGGAGGCCGATACGGCGCGATTTACTACGATCATCCGCTTACGCCGGAAGAGATCAAGCAGTATGAACTGAACCCTGACCTGTATTATCAGGCACAGCAGCAGGTGCATATTACCATCTACCAGGCGGCAAAAGATGCACCCTGGCGAAATGCTCCTTTACAGGAAGCTGCCGGGAAGGCCGCAGACTTTTCGCAGTATACTGCCGTTCATCACGAGACTCGCAAGGCCGATGTCGGTGTGACTGAGCTGCTTGACCAGATGTACGATAAACTACAGGGCGCAGATATGCCGAAGCTGAGCATCAGTGACATCATCCGTGTGAATGACCGCTGCTTTTACGTGGATGACGTAGGTTTCCAGGAAGTCACAATCCATCCACTTAAAGACAAGCAGTTCCTGCTGCCTATCGCGAGCAGCGAAGTGGAGTCCATCAAGCAGGCGCAAAAAGAAAGCGTAGGCGCAGAGAAATTCGAGGCATATCAGAAGCGATTCCAGAAGGTCTTCCTGGAAGGGGTGCAGGCTACCGCTGAGACATGCATCGGAAATCCGGTCAAGCAGTATAGCCGGTTCATCTACAACTCGTCCATCGAAAGGGGCTTGTCCAGTATCCGGCCTTGTGACCAGAAAGCATGGCAGGAAGCCGACCGAACATTCATCCGGGATTCCTGCGTCAATGCTTTGGGTGAGCCGTCTGCTATCGCTGCCGCAGCTCGTGTTGTCCAGGCAAACAGTCCCTATGCTGCCGTTTCTGACGATCGGAACTATGGCACGAACTTGGGGACAGACTTCATGAAGTCCCCGGAATATCGCGCAATTCGCGAAGAGAACCGCGAAATTGCACAAGTAGTGCGGCATTGACTATTGTCCTCGTCCAATTCCGCACAAACAATAAAGCGCATCTCGCTTGAGATGCGCTTTATTGTTTGTGCAAGGGGTATCATTCCACCTGCCACCAAAAGTTTACCCATCAATCAGGTGCTTGTTCCTGAGGCCACGGATCGACTCCGCCATCGTCTGCATCCCCTCGTCACGATGCATGTAGTCCTGGATCCGGAATCCTTGGCTGCTGCGGATGACGTTCTTGGTGCTGTCTGTCGAGAGCAGCACTTCAAAAGCGGCTACACGCCCACCGTTCCGAGAGGGGAGGAGTTTCTGCGCGGCGATGGCAAGAAAGGAATTGGCCAGCTCGTTGCGAATCTCCTGGTGACGTGTGGCCGGAAAATACTGGACGAGACGATCGATTGCTTCCACTGCATTGGCGGAATGCAGCGTCGTGAAGACCAGATGACCTGTTTCTGCGGCGGCTAACGCAGTAGTGATGGTTTCAGCGTCACGCATCTCACCAATCAGGATGACATCGGGATCCTGTCGGAGGGATGCACGCAGACCTTCCAAAAAACTGATACAGTCACGTCCGACTTCTCGTTGCGAGATGACGGCGCGTTTCATCTGGAATTGGTATTCGATGGGCTGTTCAATCGTAATGATGTGTACGGGAGATTCCGCGTTGATGGCATCCAGGAGCGCGGCAAGCGTGGTCGTCTTTCCGCTGCCTGTCGGCCCGGTGATGATGACCATGCCGTGTTTGCAATGGCGTATGTCCTGAAGCGGCCCAGGGATGCGCAGTTCTTGCATGGACGGAATGCGGTTTTGGATAAGGCGAAAGGCCAGTGCCATCCCGTTGGCGTCGCGGAATGCATTGACGCGGCAGCGAATGGCACGGCCGTCCTTACTCCAAATTTGATACCCTGCATCTGCGCTGCCCGTCTTCTGCAACTCTTTCTGTTGCGCTTCGTTCAGAAGTGTCTTCATGATAAAGGCGTGAATGTCTTCTCCTGCCAGTGGTGCAGTGAGTTCTGTGAGCGTTTCCAACTGGCCATCACGACGTATGACAGGGAAGATTCCGCTGCAAATGTGCAGATCCGAACCGTGCCTTTCATATGTCTGCTGTAACAATTTATCTATATAGTCTTTTGCCGACATGACTGTTCACCTCATAATTGAATTGCTTACATCATCTTCGATGTATCGTTCTTCAAGTCCTCGCGTTCACTCTCACTCAGCAGTGACCAGTCATCCGGGAAGTCCTTTTTGCTCTTGGCAACCAGAACCGCACAATCTGTATTGCCCGCCATGGCGGCGGCAATCATATGCGGCGGTTCCATGTATCCCATAGCTGGCGTCGCCTCCGTTGCCCGGTAGAGTGTCTGATTTCGATCCCGATAGGATTGATGGCGTGCTGCATCTGCCTGCGCTTTTGCTTCGGTGATGGCAGCAGCAATGACCTGATGCTCTTGCTGGACTTTTTGATAGGCCATAGCCTGCGGTGCATTTTTGCGCAGGATGCCCGCGCAGATTTCCTGTATCTTCGCCTGTGCCTCCATCGATGCGCAGGAAGATTCCAAGCGGCTGCGCCATTCCTGTAGCTTCTTTTGCTGCGCCGTGCTTTCTTCTGGAGAAAGTTTACCGGCAGCGGTTTCCTTTGCAAAATCACGCTCAGCGGCCCGCAGTTTCTTGAATTCTCCTTTTGTATAGACATTCTCCGCCATCGCCCTGGCACGTGCCGGAGAAATGACATGCTTGGCAAGCTGGCGCATTTCTGCACGAACCTTATGTTCTTTGGCATAGAGTTCCTTCAACGACAGATCCATGTAATCCGCAACAGCTCCAGCAGTATAAGACGGAGACTGTCGCAGGGAATCCGTCAACCGCTTGTACCGGTCTTGCAGATTGGCCAATTCTTTTTCCTGCTGCTGGATTAGACCGTCGATTTTCGCTTTGGTCAATCGGGCGTCAAAGAGAAGATTGCCAGCGTGGCGCATGATATCCCGCTTGGTGTGTGCCTCATTCAAGCGGGCAAATATCGCGCGGATTGCTGGGGCTTGCTGACGCATAGTCTTGCGAATCTTCATGGTTTCGCGATTGATGGCCGCGCGAAGCTCTTGCAGTTGAGCAGGATCCGGAAAGGCATCTTCCTGGATGCTGCTGTAGAAATCCTGCCAATGTTTCAGTTCCTGTCCGGCTGCCTTGAACGTCTGCCAGGCTTCACGCTCATCCTCTGTCATGAACGCCAGCATAGATGATTCCGTTGCTTCTGCTGCCCAGATGGAAGCATCAAATGCCGCCTGGAGGGCATCTTGCTGACTCTGGATTTTTTGCAGCGTGCCAGCGAGTGCGGCTTTCTCGTCTTGGTTCAGCAGCCCATCGAGCTGCTTTGTGTTGGCTTCCAGCTCCTGTATGCGTTTCATCAGCTTGTCGCGACGCATTCCATCCATCAGGAATGTCTTTGCGACAATATTTTTTTCTTTTGACTGATTCAGGGCGCGAAGTTTTTTCTGAGCAAGAACGTTCCGGTTTCCCCGCTCCAAGAGAGCAAGCGGGCCTACCGCGCGTTCTGGAACACGGTCAAGCAGCTCCGCCAGGAACGTATTGCCTTTGGCCAGGGCTTCCTGGCGGCGTGCTTTCAGACTGCGGTGATCCACGCGGACGGGAATGCCGTATTTCGCCAGTACCTCATTCTGGATTCGTGCAAAATCTTCACGGAGGACAGAAAGGTTCTTGGCGCGATCCTTCCCGTTCCAGATGCCAGACTTGCGGCAGCCACCTTTTTCGGGGTGATTTGGATTGACCCGCGAAAAAAATACGTCTGGCTGCCGTTCCTGTTTCCGCTCGCAGTCATCGATTTCACGCGTCGAGAACATCAGATGCACATGCGTATGGTGTTCGCCGTTGCTCATCGTGCCGATTTTATCGTGGATGGCATAGGCATAATAATAGTTCTTCATGTGTGCATCCAGGAACCGCTGGATGATCTCTTTCTGTTGAGAGAGCGAGAGTTCATTTGGCAGTGAGAAGACAATCTCTTTGTACCGCTCTCCGTTGTCGCGTTCGTGCTGATCCGCAGCACGGAAAAAGTCCAGCGGATTGTCTTTCGCCCATTTTGGAAGATGGTGCGCTTTATAGACGCAGCCGCCTCGCTGCTTGAAGACGGATTCGCGGTTGATGTACTGCACATGGCTGGAAGCGAATGTCTTATCAAGATGATATTGCAGATTGTGCAGGATTTCCTTCACGCTTGCTTCGACTGCATTTTTTCGAGGGCCAGATACATCCCATCGCAGCTTAGGAAGGGAATCTTGTCGTCTTCGGATGCGTCGCTGTAGCTGATGGCTCGCATTGCGAGACAGAAGCACGTCAGGCTGTCGCCCCGATAAAACCACATTCCCGCCGGACAATGCTGGCAGGCTCCATCCTGTTCTGGCAATTTCTGTGACGGTATGTCGTTCAGTGTCGGACTCAAGAATTCCCGATCCGCTTTCTCTGCCTCCGGATCCGATGGGGAAGGCGCCGGGGATTCCAGAGGGGAAGATGATATCTCCTGGGGAGAAGACGGGGACTCCGTAGCGTCCTCCGGCTGCTTCAAAAATTCGTCGCTCATGTTCTTGCTCCTTTATCTTTCGCGTGACAGCTTCCTGATGAAGCTGAGATTGAAACTGGATGTCCAGGTGAAGCTGGCTGGAGGCCGCAACTGCCTGCTGCTGGAAGCGTTCCTGCCCCCGCAGTTCCAACGCATTGCCGTAAAGCCGTTTGGCTACTTCTAGCGCAATGGCAACGGTTTGCGTGGAAGCGTTGCGCGATACCCGGATACCGGAATCGTCTTGCTTGATGACGCCGAATGGACTGCTGTAGAGGAGCAGTTCTCTTCCGGGGGCATGTTCTTGCAGTTCCGGCCCCGTGATCACATTCTCCGTAGGCATCTTGATGAGTTCCCGCTCATCGGCATCCTGGTAAGGCCCTTCGCGGTTGATGTATTTGACGTGTTGCAGAGCAGAGGTCTGCTTTCCGCCCTTTCGCCTGTCTGATTTTATCTCGAAATGAAAGACCGCCATGGCCAGCCTCCTTTCGTCTCTCTTAGCCAACGGCAGGTTCAGCGAGCGCAGTGAGCGGCAGAATACCCTTTAGGGTGATGTCCATCGTGGACATCGAAAACGGCTCCTCGCCGTATCCCCCGAGTTTCTCGCAAGAGAAACTCCTAACTGCACATCTCGTTCCCCTGACACAACTCATTATAACACAGTCAAACCACAACATATAGTATTTTTATAGATATTTTTACCGGACTATATACAATATGTAGTGGTTCTGCTATAATAGGGCTAAAAGGAAATCTGAGGTGAATGTCATGGATCGTCTCGCGAGACAGGAAGCGCGTCTGAAGAGGATTGAGGATCAATTGGTCCGGTCGTCGCAGGAAACACGCAAGTTGGAGCGTCAGATTCAAAGACTCAACCAACAAAAACGCTATCAGAAGCTCGTTAAAGCAGGACTCCTGTTTGAAGAAGCGGGCATTCTGGATAACTATGACCGGGATACGGTCTTGATTTTCTTGAAGCAACTACAAGCCCAGCAAGAGAAGGGTGATTAGATGGATGACAAGAAGATTGATGAATCGATTGCAGCGAAAGAAGGGAAAATCCGGTCAATCGACAACAAGGTTGCCGAACTGACGGAGCAGAAAAAGAAACTGATGGAGTCCATCAGCAGCTTGAAGGAAAAGAAGGTTGCGCGTTTCAGCCGCCAGCTCTTAGATGGGTTGCGGAAAAATGGCGTGCCGCTGAACCAGGAAACCCTACAAAGTCTCTTGGCCGCAGCTAAACCGGAAGAAGCTCCGCTTGAAGCTGAAGAGCAGAAAGAGAACACAGAGACGGCAGAAGAGCATCCTGAAGGAGCAGCCAACCAGGCAGAGACGCCGTTCCAACCGGCACCAGGGAATAGTCTGTTTTCGTCTGTTCATGAAGTCAGGGGTTGATTCGGATGCGACTCTTTATCGCCGAAAAGCCCAGCCTTGCACAAGCCATCGCGCATGGACTGGGGCATATGTCGAAGCGGAACGGATATATCGAGTGCGGAAATGATATCGTTACGTGGTGCTTCGGCCATATCTTACAACAGTATGATCCGGAGGATTATGACAAGAATCTTCATGCCTGGCGGCTGGAAGACTTGCCAATCATCCCGGAACATTGGAAGAACAAAGTATCCAGCAGTGCAAAAGAACAATACGAGGTCATCAAGTCCCTGGTGGCAAAGGCAGACTGTATTGTCAACGCGGGTGATCCGGATCGGGAAGGGCAGCTGCTCGTAGACGAAGTCTTGAACCAGCTTGGTGTTCTGAATCAGAAGCCGGTTCAGCGCATCCTGCTGAATGCACTGGATGAGAAATCCGTCAAGACCGCGTTGGCGGATATTCGGGACAACCGTGATTTTGTCGGACTGCGCAATTCTGCGCTGGCAAGGCAGCGGGCCGATTGGCTGATCGGCATGAATCTCACGCGCATGTATACCATCCGTTCACAGAAGGCTGGCTACACCGGTACGATCAGTGTAGGACGTGTGCAGACGCCGACGACTGCATTGGTCGTGCGGCGTGAATTGGAGATTCGCAACTTCAAGCCAAAAGACTACTACCTCTTTCAGGTAGATTGGGCGCATCCAAATGGCGTAATCTCAACGACATGGAAGCCACAAGAACAGGCAGAGGGACAAGACGAAGAAGGGCGTCTTATCAAACGCGATCCTGCCGAACAGCTCGCAGAAGAAATCCGGCAGGAGCCTGGTGTCGTGGAATCTGTTGAACAGAAGAAAGGACAGTCACAGCCCAAACTTCCATACTCACTGTCCTCTCTCCAGATTGATGCAGGCAAGATCTACGGCTATTCTCCGCAAGAAGTGCTGGATACACAACAGAGTTTATACGAAAAGAAACTTACCACGTATCCGCGGTCGGACTGCGATTATCTGCCGACCAATCAGCTGGCCGATGTGCCGCTTGTCTTGAAAAGCCTGCGGGCGTTGACAGATGACCTTGCTCAAATGGTGGAACATGCCGATCCTGCGCTGCGCAGTCGGGCTTGGAACGACAAGAAAATCTCTGCACACCATGCCATCATCCCGACAACGATTACGCCGGAATGGGACAAGCTGACGGAGAAGGAACAGAACCTATATACATTAGTAGCGAAAGCCTACCTTGCGCAGTTCTATCAGCCACAGACCTTTTTGTCCACAAAGATACAGATCCGCTGCGCAGGTGAATCCTTCCATGCATCCGGTAAAGTCATTTTGGACGATGGATGGAAGCAGCTCTATCACGGAGCCTTGGAGGAGAAGGAAGGAGAGAATCATCCGGAGATAAAGCTCCCTGCCGTGAAGCAGGGGGATGCCGTTTCGTTCCAGGAGAGCCGAATCCAGACGCGCACGACGAAACCGCCAGCGCGTTACAATGCGTCCACCTTACTGAAGGCCATGAAGGAAATCGGCAAGTATGTGAAGGATGCTTCCTTGAAGGCAACTCTGAAAGATTGTTCTGGTATCGGTACGGAAGCAACAAGAGCTGGCATCATTGAGACTATCCAGAAAAGAGGCTTTGTTTCTGTTACGCGTCAGAAAAACTTGATCCCGACCGAGAAAGGCTACCTGCTGCTGCGAATCTTGTCTGACAGTATCACGTATCCGGATATTACTGCCCGCTGGGAACAGAGCTTGGATGCCATCAGCCGCAAGGAGATGCGACTGCAAGATTTCTTTCAGGAACAGAGCCGTTTCGTGCAGCAGCTACTGGAAGAAGCAAAGAGCTGCGAGATCCCGCCGCCAAAAGATGTGGTGCGTTGCCCAAAATGCAGCAGCCCCATGATGCGCCGCTGGACAACAAAGAACGGGAAGAAGAGTTATTTCTGGGGCTGCTCCAAGTATCCGGAATGCAAAACGACTTTGCCAGACCGGAACGGGAAACCCGTTTTTGAAGAGATGGGATACCATCTGAAAAAGAAACAGGGAAAAACGAATGCGGGGTCGTTTCGCTATAAGAAACCGACGGAATGAGAGGTGGCATGATTCATGAATCTCGTAGTTTTATCTGGGCGTGTCTCAACCGACATGGTACTTCGCTACACCAAGAAGGGAACGTCTGTCGTCAGCTTTGACATTGCCGTTCGTAAATCGTTCACAAAAGATGCCGAGGGGAATTATCCGACGGACTTCTTTCATATCGTTGCCTGGAACAGGCTGGCAGAATCCTGCCAGAAAAACTTAATCAAGGGGCGCATGGTACTGGTCAAAGGCAGCCTGGCAAATGATGATTATAAAGACGAACAAGGCACCGCTCATAGGAAGACCATCATCAAAGCAGTCATGGTTGAGTTCCTGGATTCTCGAAAAATCCAGCTGACGCAGTCTGCTGTATCCCATGATGAAAAGGGCCAGGCTGCGGATGCTCCTGCATCCGGAGACACGGACTCATCTGCCACAACGTCATCTTCGTATCAGGCGTCATTGGATATTCCTGATGAGGAAATCCCATTCTGAGAGGCAGCAGAGGATGAATGATATTTGTAAAATTCCGTTGCAGCATAATGGTCTGACTGAACAGCAGCTTGATGCGATGGATCAGCTGGAAGCGATACATGCTTATCAGGAGAAGCAATGTAAGTGCCATAGAGCCAGGGCTTGGCAAAAGATTGTAGGCGTAAAGAGTACCATGATTCGGATAAAAGGAAAAATGTTCAAGATTGGCAAATGAAAAGAGGTTATATACATGGAAGAAGAGACACAGGAATATCTGGACGGGAAGGCCGATACGCCCGCTGATGATGAGATGCTTCAGGATGAGCAAGCTGATGACAAGACCAGTTCAAAGCAGGAAAAGTTCAAAGAACTTGCCACAAAGCGAACCAATGACATCTGTCATCGCATCCAGCAGCTTGGCAAACTGGCCAATCGCAATGCCTATGCCTACGATGACCAGCAGGTCAATTTGATTTTCTCCACCATCGAGGAACAGCTCCGTCTGGCAAAAGGAAAATTCCAGGAAGCGGGGGAAATGCAGAAATCCTTCATTACCCTATAATGAGAATAGGGGGATTCCGGATGAAAAGACCTTGGCAGCTTTCAGGCGGTCTCATCATTGGCCTCGTCAGCATTGCCGTTTTCATATTCTTGCCGCGCTACCTGATGTACAGTGTGCAGGAAAAGGGTGAGGAATACATCGAGTCCTTTCCTTCCTACGAATCAATCCGGGATGCCGGAGATGCTTCTTTCTCGATGCGTGTTTGGCAAACCGCCTCGGGAAAGGAGAAGGTCATTTCCTATACTGGTTCTACTGATATCTGTATCCTGCCGCAGTACACCGTCTACTTCGTCGTGCATCCTGACGGTTCCCATAAGGCATTCACCAGCCGCTGGTATCTCGGCAGGATCATGAACGGATCGGAGAAGTAGTCCTGTAGCCCATCTGCAAAAGCGGATGGGCTATTTGTGTTAAATCGAGATAGAAAATCAGGATAGACAAAGGAGCGTCTGTCTGATACAATAGTCTATTGATTATCATGAAATAAAGGACGGATTTTTATACATGAAGATTATCGATGGAAAAGTTCACCGTTTCGTTGAACTAATAGTATACGGATGCCAGATGAACGTCAGTGACGCGGAGCGCATGGAGGGGCAGCTCGAGACGATCGGCTATGAGCCGACAGAGGAGATGACAGAGGCGGATCTCATCCTCATCAACACCTGCTGTGTGCGGGAGAGCGCGGAGGACCGCGTCTATGGGAAGATCGGTGAGATCAAGCATCTCAAGGAGAAGAATCCCGCGCTGATCTTCGGCATCACGGGCTGCATGGCGCAGAAGGAGGGCGAGGCGCTGATACGCCGCGCGCCGCATATCGATTTTGTGCTCGGCACGAACAAGGTACATGAGCTCACGCGCGTTGTGCAGGAGATCGCGGCGGAGCGCGGCCATGTCGTCGACGTGCAGCCAGGCGAGACGGAACTTCCCGAGGGCGGGCCTGTCGCGCGCCAGAACAAGTTCTCTGTCTGGGTGCCCATCATGTACGGCTGCAATAATTTCTGCACGTATTGCATCGTGCCCTATGTGCGCGGCCGCGAGCGCAGCCGCCGTCCTGAGGATGTCGTCGCCGAGGTGCGCGAGGCCGTCCGCCAGGGGGCGAAGGAGGTCACGCTGCTCGGACAGAACGTGAACTCCTACGGCAAGGATCACAAGCTGGCCGATTTTGCTGACCTGCTCAAGATGGTGGACGCGGTGCCGGGCATCGAGCGCGTGCGCTTCATGACATCGCATCCGAAGGACCTCTCGGACAAACTCATCGAGACGATCCGGACCGGTAGGCATATCTGCGAGCACATCCATCTGCCCGTGCAGTACGGCAGCGACCGCATCCTGCGGGCGATGCACCGCATCTACACGGTGGCGGACTATCGCGCGCTCGTCGGGCGCATCCGCGCGGCGCTGCCCGAGGTCAGTCTCACGACGGATCTCATCGTGGGGTTCCCCGGCGAGACGGAGGAGGATTTCGCGCAGATGCTCGCGTTCCTTGAGGAGATCCGCTATGACTCCGCTTATACGTTCCTCTACTCGAAGCGTTCGGGGACGCCGGCGGCGGAAATGGCTGACCAAGTGCCGGAGGCACTGAAGCATGAGCGGCTCGAGCGGCTCATGGCGGTGCAGGATGCCATCAGCCGCGAGAAGAATGAGGCGCTCAAGGGGCGTACGCTCGAGGTGCTCGTCGAGGGACCGAGCAAGCATGACGCAGCGGTCTGGAGCGGGCGGACGCGCACGAACAAGCTCGTGCTCTTCCCGCACGGCGCAGAGCAGCCGGGCGATCTTGTGGAAGTGAACATCACGCACCCGCAGACGTGGGTGCTCAAGGGCGAAACGGTGGCGAGCCGCTGAGCCCGCGGATATGCGGCAGGGCCTCAGATCTGGAGGCCCTGCCGTTGCTGCCGTGAGGGCGGCAGAATGGCAGAGGAGGCCGAAACGTGGAACTTACGCCGATGATGCAGCAATACCAGGCGACAAAGCAACAGCATCCCGATGAGATTCTCTTCTTCCGCTTGGGGGATTTCTATGAGATGTTTTTCGAGGATGCGGAGCTCGCGGCACGGGAACTGGGACTCACGCTCACGAGCCGCAGCGGGAACAAGGACAAGGCGCCGATGTGCGGCGTCCCTTACCATGCGGCGGAGAGCTATATCAACAAGCTCATCCACAAGGGCTACAAGGTCGCCATCGCCGAGCAGATCGGCGACCCGAAGGCCAAGGGGCTCACGAAGCGCGAGGTCATCAAGATCGTCACGCCGGGCACGGTGCTCTCGGAGTCCGTGCTCACGGACGCGGCGAATAACTACATCGCGCTCCTCTATGAACAAGGAGAGCGTATCCTCCTCGCAGGCGCGGACATCTCGACAGGCGAGTGCTTCTACGGCATCTATACGGGCGGCAGCCGCCTGCAGACGCTCTTCGACGAGCTCTATCGTCGGCAGGTGTCGGAACTCTTACTGGCAGGGGAGCTTTCGTTCCGCAAGCAGCTCGACGCGTTCGTGGGACTGCGCCTCCCGCAGTGTACGTATACGCAGCTCGCGGGCATTTCGGCGCAGGTCGAGGATCGTCTCGTCGAGCATTTCACGGCGGACGAGCGCCCGGAGGACAGGGCCGCGCAGGAGGCGGTCGCGACGCTGCTCGACTACCTGCATGATACCGTGATGACGGATCTCTCGCATATCTCGCATCTCACGTATCTCGACGCGAGCGAGAATCTCGTGCTCGATACGTATACGCTGCGCAATCTCGAGGTCACGCGCAACCTGCGCGACGGCGGCAAGAAGGACACGCTGCTCGATGTGCTCGATTTCACGGAGACGGCGATGGGGAGCCGTCTGCTCAAGCAGTGGCTGGAGGCCCCGCTTCTGAGCATTGTCGCCATCGACCGGCGTCTCGATGCCGTGCAGGAGTTGGTAGAGGATTTCGGCCTGCGCGGGGCGCTCGCGGACGGACTCAAGGACATCCGCGACTTCGAGCGGCTGCTCACGCGCATCGAGGTCGGTACGGCGAACGCGCGCGATCTCGTGGCGCTCAGGCTCTCGCTCGCGTGCCTGCCGGGCATCCGGGAGACGCTCGCGGACGTGCGAGCGCAGCTCCTCCGGGAGACGACGGAGCGCGTCATGACATTCGATGAGGTGACGGAGCTCCTCGCGCGCGCCATCGTCGATGAGCCGGGCATCTCGCTGCGCGAGGGCGGCATCATCAAGGACGGCTACGATGCGGAGCTCGACGAGTACCGCCGCATCGCGCATGACAGCAAGTCCATGCTGCAGGAAATCGAGGAGCGAGAGAAACAGGAAACGGGTATCAAGTCGCTCAAAATCGGCTACAACAAGGTATTCGGCTACTATATCGAGGTGCGCAACAGCGGCGCGGATCTCGTGCCCGACCGCTATATCCGCAAGCAGACGCTTGCGAATGCCGAGCGCTATATCACGGAGGAGCTCAAGGCGTTCGAGACGAAGATCCTCGGCGCGCAGGAGAAGATCGTCCAGATCGAGTACCGCCTGTTCACGGAGGTGCGCGAGCGCATCAAGCAGGAGCTGCCGGGCATCCAGCAGACGGCGCATGCCATCGCGGTGCTCGATGTGCTCCGGAGCTTCGCGGAGGCGGCTGTGAGCTACAACTACGTCCGGCCGCAGCTGCGCCCTGAGGGAGGCATCTCCATCAAGGACGGCCGCCATCCGCTCGTCGAGCGCATCCTCACGCGCGACCTCTTCGTGCCGAACGATACGGAGCTCAACCACAGGGACTGCGAGATCATGCTCATCACGGGGCCGAACATGGCGGGCAAGTCGACGTATATGCGCCAGGTCGCGTTGCTTGCGCTCATGGCGCAGGTCGGCAGCTTCCTGCCGGCGCGCGAGGCCGTGCTCTCGCCGGTCGACCGCATCTTCACGCGCATCGGTGCGAGCGACGATCTCGTGAGTGGGCAGAGCACCTTCATGGTGGAGATGAACGAGGTCGCGCAGATCCTCAAGTACGCGACGCGCGACAGCCTCGTGATTCTCGACGAGATCGGCCGCGGCACGAGCACGTTCGACGGCATGAGCATCGCGCGCGCCGTCGTCGAGTACATCGAGAAGAAGATTCACGCGCAGACGCTCTTCGCGACGCATTACCACGAGCTCACGGAGATGGCGGATGATAAGATCAAGAATTTCTGCGTCGCCGTCAAGGAACGCGGCGCGCAGGTCGCGTTCCTGCGGCGCATCGTGCCGGGGGCCGCGGACAAGTCGTACGGCATTCATGTCGCGCGGCTTGCGGGCCTGCCGAAGACGGTCACGAAGCGGGCGGAGGCGCTGCTCGCCGCGCTCGAGGCCAAGCAGGAGAAAGTGCAGGCCGCCGAGACAGACGGACGGGAGGAGACTGCTGCGCCGCCCACGCAGATCGATGCGGCGCTGGGCATGGGCTCGCTTTTCGGCAGTACGCTGCGCGAGGCGCTTTGCTCGCTCGATATCATGACCATGACGCCGCTCGAGGCGCTCAATGAGCTCTATCGTCTGCAGGAGCAGGCGAAAGGAGAGGAGGGACGCGCATGAGCATCATCCATGTACTCGATGACAAGACCATCAACAAAATCGCGGCGGGAGAGGTCGTCGAGCGCCCGGCCTCCGTTGTCAAGGAGCTCGTCGAGAACTCCATCGACGCGGGCGCGACGAAGATCGAGGTGGAGATCCTCGCGGGCGGAACGAGCTTTATGCGCGTGACGGACAACGGCAAGGGCATGAGCCGCGAGGACGCCGAGCTCGCCATCCTGCGCCACGCGACGAGCAAGATCCGCGAGGCGGGGGACCTCTCGACTGTGGGGACGCTGGGCTTCCGCGGCGAGGCACTGCCGACGATCGCCGCCGTCTCGCGCTTCCGCATGAAGACGCGCGAGGCGGACGCAGATCTCGGCACGCAGGTCGAGATCAGCGGCGGCAAGACGCCGGATATCCGCGAGACGGGGACGAGCCTCGGCACGACGATACAGGTCGAGGATCTCTTCTTCAATACGCCGGCGCGCAAGAAATTCCTCAAGACGAATCATACGGAGGGGGCGCGCATCAACGATTTCATCGTAAAGCTCGCGCTCTCGCATCCGGAGATTGCGTTCCGTTTCCTCAACAACAACAAGATGGCGCTGCTGACGCCGGGGAACGGCAGTCTCTACGATACGGTCAAGGCCATCTACGGCGCGCATGTCGCGGATGCGCTGCTCGCGCTTTTCTTTGCAAATGAGGCGGAGGGCATCCGCATCGAAGGCTTCATCACGAAGCCTTCGATGCTCAAGAGCAGCCGCGCCTGGCAGACGCTCATCGTCAACGGGCGCATCGTCGAGAGCCGCGCGCTCTCGAAGGCCATCGACAACGCCTATAAGTCTCTCGTGCCGAAGAACGGCTTCCCGCTGGCGGTGCTGGTGCTCACGGTGCCGCCGCGCACGGTGGATGTCAACGTCCATCCGCAGAAGATCGAGATGAAGTTCGAGGATGAGGGGCTGCTCTTCAAGGCTGTCTACAAGGCTGTGCTCGATGCCGTGCGCCCTGCGCAGGATCTCGGCCTCGCGAGGGTCGCGGCGGCTGTGGAGCATCCGGAGACGCACGCCACGAGCGAGCCGCTGCGCTTCGTGCCGGCGACTGCGGCGCCGGGGCAGGCAGGCGGAGCAGGAAAGGCATGGGAGCCCTTGGGACATGTGCCCGCGTCCTTTGCGACGCCGCGGCCCGCGACCATGCCGCGCCGCGAAATGGACGCGCCGGGCTTTGCCGCCGCGCAGGCGCAGCTGCGGGAGAAGCAGGCCGTGCGCTATCCCGTGGCGGAGACAGTGACGCAGCAGGTCGCGGAACCTGCGCAGAGCGCGCAGGTTTCGCGGGAGACGGCAGATGCTTTCTGTGCGTTCGCTGGCGAAGGTGGCATCGAGCCCATCGGCCAGGTGGATCTCACCTATATCATCGCGCGGGACGCGAAGGGACTTTACATCGTCGATCAGCATGCGGCACATGAACGCATTCTCTTTGACAAGTTCTCGGCGCTTGCGGACGGCATTCCGTCGCAGCAGCTGCTTGTGCACCAGATCCTTTCGTTCGACGCACGGGAAAGCGCGCTCATCGAGGCGCACAGGGAGCTCTTCACGCAACTCGGTTTCCGCATGGAGCCGAGCGGCGAATGGGAATTCCGCCTCATGGAGATTCCCGCTGACGTACCGGCGGGAGAGGCGGAGGACATCGTGCGCGAGATCCTCGTCTCGCTCCACGACATGCACAGTGTGAGCGCGGCGGAGCTGCGCAAGGCCGCGCTCGCGACGACGGCCTGCCGCGCGGCCATCAAGGCGGGGGATGAGCTCAACCTGCGGCAGATGCAGATGATCCTCGACGCGCTCTCGGAGACGGCGTATCCCTTCACCTGTCCGCACGGCAGGCCGACGATCCTGAAATTCAGCAGCGAGGAGCTCGCGAAGATGTTCAAGCGCACGGGGTTCGACCTCAAGAAGCGTTGATGCGCGCACGGCCTGCGGGCGAGACTAGGAGGAACCAATGGAACAGGAACAACATGGCAGCTGCCGCGCCGTCGTGACGACGAGCCGCAAGCCGCACGCGGCGAGTGAGGCGCTTGCGCGGCAGACGGCGGCACAGCTCTCGCTTCCCTATGTGCTGCGCGGTACGCTCTCAGCTGACGAGCTGCGCGCGCGCTACGGCGTCTCATGTCTGCTCGTCGCGCGTCAGGGCGGCCTGCGGCTCGAGACGCCGGAGGGGGAGCTCTTCTTTCATCCGAACATGAGCCATCTGCGCGTGAAGAACCTGCGCAAGGGGCAGAGGGACAACATGGCGGCGGCCATGGGCCTGCGCCCTGGCATGTCGGTGCTCGACGGCACGCTGGGTTTCGGCGCGGATGCCATCGTGGCGAGCTTCGTCACGGGAGAGAAGGGGTGTGTCGTCGGCATCGAGTCGAGTCCGCTCATTGAGGCGGTCGTGCATGAGGGACTCGCGCATTTTGCGGGAGAGAACGCGGTGATGACGGCGGCCATGCGGCGCATCGAGACGCACTGCGCCGACGCGCTCACATTCCTGCGCGCGCAGCCGGCAAAGAGCTTTGACGTCGTCTATTTCGATCCGATGTTCCGCCATCCGCTGCTCGCGAGCGAGAACCTCAACCCGCTGCGTTATGCAGCGGATCACCGTGCGGCGACGCCCGAGCTCATCGCCGAGGCACGCCGTGTCGCGCGCCATCGCGTCGTGATGAAAGAGACGAGCAAGAGCGGCGAGTTCGCGCGGCTTGGCTTCCTGGAGGTCGTGGGCGGCAAGTACAGCCCCGTGCATTACGGCATTCTGCGCGTAGGAAAGTCCTGACGCGACAACCGTCGCGCCCGTATGAAATCTATTGCATTCTCCTTCGTACAATGATAAAATAGAACCTAATGAATTGAACGGACGGTAACGGAGTGCTGAAAGCGTCGGCATTCCAGAAAATTTTCTTCCAGGAACGGCAGATACGGGACGGCATGTGTAGCTGCTGCACTGGTGAGCGGTTATTTTGTGCCCTTTTTCTGTTGGGAGGACTGCGGCAGATTGCGCCGCAGGCGGTTCCTGCCGCCCGGCTTTCGGAGATCTTGCGTCCTCGCTTCCATGAACGCAGAGGCGCGGAAGCGAGGTTTCTTCTAAAATTGTTCATTCACAAGGTGTTTATATATTTCATGCCAAGGCATGTACACGTTTTCGGAGGTGTAATTTTTTGTCGAAGGGAAATCAAAAACTGCAAATCATTCCGCTCGGCGGTTTGGGAGAGATTGGCAAGAATATGACGGTCATCCGCTATGAGGATGAGATCCTGCTCATTGATTCCGGGCTCATGTTCCCTGAGGAGGATATGCTCGGCATCGATCTCGTGATTCCGGATATCACGTATCTCCTCGAGAACCGCGACAAGATCAAGGCCATCGTGCTCACGCACGGCCATGAGGATCATATCGGCGCACTGCCGTATGTGCTCAAGCAGATCAGCGTTCCGGTCTACGGCACGCGCCTCACGCTCGGCATCCTCGAGGGACGTCTCAAAGAGAACGGCGTCGACTCCTCGATGCTCCATCCCGTCATGCAGGGCGACATCATCAATGTCGGCTGCTTCAGCGTCGGTTTCATCCGTGTGAATCATTCGATTCCAGATGCGGTCGGCCTCTCCATCAAGACACCGCTCGGCATGATCGTGCATACGGGCGACTTCAAGCTCGACTATACGCCGATTGACGGCAAGATGACGGATTTCCGCCGCTTCAGCGAGCTCGGCAACAAGGGCGTGCTCGTGATGATGGCGGACTCGACGAACTCGGAGCGCGAGGGCCATACGCCGTCGGAGCGCACGGTCGGTGCGGCGTTCGACAAGGCGTTCCACAACTGCCGCAGCCGCATCATCGTCGCGACGTTCTCGTCGAACGTCCATCGCATCCAGCAGGTCATCGACACGGCGGTGCGCTATAAGCGCAAGGTGGCCGTGCTCGGCCGCAGCATGGTCAATGTCGTCAACATTTCGCTCGAGCTCGGCTACATCAACGCGCCGGAAGGCACGATCGTCGACATCGACGAGATCGGCAACTATCCGATGAGCCGGATCGTCATCATCACGACGGGCAGCCAGGGCGAACCGATGTCGGCGCTCACGCGCATGTCGATGTCCGATCACCGCAAGGTCGGCATCGTGCCGGGCGATACGGTCATCATCTCGGCAACGCCGATTCCGGGCAACGAGAAGCTCGTCGCCAAGACCATCGACAACCTGCTGAAGCTCGGTGCCAACGTCATTTACGGGCGCAACAAGGGCATCCATGTCTCCGGCCATGCGAGCCAGGAGGAACTCAAACTCATGCACAACCTCGTGCGGCCGAAGTTCTTCATCCCCGTGCACGGCGAGTATCATCATCTCGTGCAGCACGCGAAGCTCGCGCGCGAGCTCGGCATGCCGAAGGACCATATCTTCATCGCGGAGAACGGCAGCGTGCTCGAGTTCACGAAGGACAAGGGTGCCATCGTTGGCAAGGTGCAGGCGGGCATGGTCATGGTCGACGGCCTCGGCGTCGGCGATGTCGGCAACATCGTGCTGCGTGATCGCCGCCAGCTCTCGCAGGATGGCATCCTCATCGTCGTCGTGACGATGGATCGCGCGACGAGCCGCGTCGTCGCGGGGCCGGATATCGTCTCGCGCGGTTTCGTCTACGTGCGCGAGTCCGAGGCGCTCATGGATGAGGCCAAGGCGCGCGTCGAGCAGGCGCTCGAAAAGTGCGAGGAGGAGAAGATCACGGAGTGGTCGACGATCAAGTCGAACGTCCGCGACGCGCTCGGCCGCTATCTCTTCGACAAGACGCGCCGCCGCCCGATGATCCTGCCCATCATCATGGAAATGTAATGTAAGGAATGAAAAGAGGATGCAAGCCGTGTGATCACGATCTGCATCCTCGTTTTTGTTTCCTGAGAAAACGCTGCCAACCTTCAGCGGGGAAGGCCGCGCCGCCCTTCATGCAGCGCGGCGCATTTCTCCACGATGAGGCGCACGACCCAGGAGGCCGGGCGCGAGGGCTTGGCATAGAACCATTGCTCGACGGTGCGCGCGGGCGCGCCGAGCAGGTGCTCGAGGTCGCGCGGCGTGATGCCCCAGAGGTCGCGCATGAGCTTCATCGGCTCGTCGGCGCAGGCGATGCGGTCGAGCTCGGCCGCTTTCTTGAGTTCTTCGATGTCGACATCGAACCCCGTCTTTTTCTGGAACCAGTTGGGGATGTCTTCGCGCGTGACCTTCGGCATGGCAGTCGTCCTTTCGTTTTTCTTTTGTCTTCCACTATATCGCCGGTGCTTTGCCGCGTCAAGCGCCCGGCGGGATTTTCTGCAAATGAGGTGATTTCCATAGCTGCGGAACCAGCGTTCGTGCATCTGCACGTGCATACGGAGTACAGTCTGCTCGACGGCGCGAGCCGCATCCCTGAGCTCATCGCGGCTGTCAAGGAGGCGGGCATGACGTCGATCGCCATTACGGATCACGGCGCGATGTACGGTGTCATCGATTTTTATAAGGAGGCCGTGGCGCAGGGCGTGAAGCCCATCATCGGCTGTGAGGTCTATGTGGCGCCGACGGGGCGCAAGGAGCGCGCCGAGGTAAACGGCGTCAAGTATCATCACCTCATCCTGATCGCGGAGAACCAGACGGGCTACCGCAACCTCGTGAAGCTCGTCTCGCTTGCGAACATCGAGGGCTTCTACTACAAGCCGCGCGTCGACCACGAGTTGCTCAGACAGTACCACGAGGGACTCATCTGCCTTTCGGCCTGCGTGGCGGGCGAGGTACCGCGTGCGCTCATCGCAGACCAGCCTGAGCGCGCGGAAGCTATCGTGCGCGAGTATATCGAGATCTTCGGCAAGGAGAATTACTTCCTCGAAATCCAGAATCACGGCCTGCCGGAGGAGCGCAAGGCGAACGCAGGCCTCGCGGCGCTGGCGGAGAAATACGGCCTCGGCCTCGTCGCGACGAACGATCTCCACTATGTGCACCGCGAGGACAGCGAGTTCCATGATATCCTGCTCTGCATCCAGATGGGCAAGACCGTGGACGATCCGGATCGCATGCGCTTCTCGAGCGATGATTACTACCTCAAGACGCCAGCGGAGATGGCGGCGCTCTTTCCGGAGCATCCCGAGGCGCTCGCGAATACAGCGCGCATCGCCGAGCGCTGCAACGTCGCGTTCGAGTTCGGCCATCTGCAGCTGCCGTACTATCCGATTCCAGCGCCGCACAAGGATGACGAGGCGTATCTGCGCTACCTCTGCGAGGAGCGCCTGCCGCAGCGCTATCCTGACGCGGGGGAGGAGGTGCGGAAGCGCCTCGACTACGAGCTCGGCATCATCCACCGCATGGGCTATGACAGCTATTTCCTCATCGTCTGGGACTTCATCAACTACGCGCGCGAGCACGGCATCGGCGTCGGGCCGGGGCGCGGTTCGGCGGCAGGCAGCATCGTCGCCTATCTGCTCGGCATCACGAATCTCGACCCGCTGAAATACGATCTGCTCTTCGAACGCTTCCTGAACCCGGAGCGCGTGTCGATGCCGGATATCGATGTCGATTTCGACTACATCCAGCGCGGCGAGGTCATCGAGTATGTGAAGCGGCGCTACGGCAGCGACCACGTCGCTCAAATCGTCACGTTTGGCACGATGGCGGCGAAGGGTGCCATCCGCGATGTCGGCCGCGTGCTCAACATGCCGTACGCGCAGGTCGCGGACATCGCGAAGCTCGTGCCAAGCGAGCTCAAGATGACGCTAGACAAAGCACTCGAGACGTCGGCGGACTTCCGCAAGGCCTACGAGGGGCATGAGGATGTCCACCGCCTCGTGGATCTCGCGCGCAAGATCGAGGGGCTGCCGCGCCATTCCTCAACGCACGCGGCGGGCGTCGTGATCGCGCGTCATCCGCTCACGGACTACGTGCCTGTCTCCATGTCGGACGGCACGCTCGTCACGGAGTACGACAAGGATCATGTCGAGGAGCTCGGCCTGCTCAAGATGGATTTCCTCGGTCTGCGCACGCTCACGGTCATCACGGATGCCGTCAAGAACATCAAGAAGAACCGCGGCGAGACGCTTGATATCAACAGCATCCCGCTCGTAGATGATGCGACATCGAAGATGCTCTGCGAGGGCAAGACGGGCGCCGTGTTCCAGATGGAGTCGGGCGGCATGACGGCGCTCGTGAAGGACCTCGCGCCGCAGGGCTTCGCCGACCTCATCCCGACCGTCGCGCTCTACCGGCCTGGGCCGCTCGGCTCGGGCATGGTGGAGGATTTCATCGGCGGCCGCCATGGCACGAAGGAGGTGCATTACCTGCATCCGCTGCTCGAGCCGATCCTCAAGGAGACGTTCGGCGTCGTGCTCTACCAGGAGCAGGTCATGCAGATCGTGCAGGTGCTCGCGGGCTTCACGCTCGGTCAGGCAGATCTCCTGCGCCGCGCGATGGGCAAGAAAAAGGCAAAGATCCTCCTGGATCAGAAGGAGAACTTCCTCGCGGGCTGCAAGAAAAACGGCATCGAGATGGGCCTTGCCAATACGATTTTCGACCTGCTCACGCATTTCGCGGACTACGGCTTCAACAAGTCGCATAGCGCCGCCTACGCGCTTGTCGCGTGGCAGACGGCGTACCTCAAGGCGCACTATCCGCAGGAGTTCATGGCGGCGATGCTCACGAGTGTCATGGACACGGACAAGGTCGCGGGCTACATCGAGCAGTGCCGTCGCATGGGCATTTCCATCCTGCCGCCGGACATCAATGCGAGCGAGGCGTATTTCACCGTGGACGGCGCGGCCATCCGTTTCGGCCTCGCGGCCGTGCGCAACGTCGGCGAGAACGCGCTGGCGGGCATGGTCGCGGAGCGGCAGGCGGGCGGCCAGTTCCGTTCACTCGTCGATTTCTGTTCGCGCGTGAGCACGCGCACGCTCTCAAAGCGCGCCATCGAGAGCCTCATCCGCTGCGGCGCGTTTGACTCGCTCGGCGCGCGCCGCAGCCAGCTCCTCGCGGTGCTCGATAAGGCGCTCGGCGAGGCGGCGCGCAAGCAGCGCGATCTCGCGAGCGGCCAGATGGGCCTTTTCGGCGAGGAGGTGCTCGACGAGGCGGCGGAGCTCGAGCTCCCAGACATCCCGGAGGCGTCACCAGAGGAGATTCTCGCCTGGGAGAAAGAGACGACGGGATTCTACATCACGGGCCATCCGCTCGATCGCTACAAGGGCGTGCTCGAGCAGTTGCCGGGCCTCCGCACGCTCGCAGACGGTGAGGTCAAGGACCGGCAGGTCGTGCGTGTCGGCGGCATGTTCACGGAACTCAAGCGCATCACGACACGCAAGGGGGAGACGATGTGCTTCGCGACGCTCGAGGATTTCACGGACAGTCTCGAAATTACGGTCTTTCCGCGCGTGTTCTACGATCACGTGAACCTGCTCGCCGTCGACACGGCCGTCGTCGTGCAGGGGCATGTGGACATCACGGACGACGGCGTGAAGCTCCTCGCGGACAATCTCTGGCCGCTTGCGTCGTATCAGCTCACCTACTACATCAAGATTCCTGAGAGCAAGGAATCGCAGGAGACGCGCGACGCGCTCAGAGAACTCTTCCAGGCGTATCATGGCGACCGCGTCGTCTATCTCCAAATGGGGGGACGCTGGCAGAAGACAGGCGCGAATTACTGGCTGCGCGAGGGCGACGATGTGCGCGCAGCGTTCGAGCAGCTGCTTGGTAGCGACACGGTGCACCTGCGGTAAGAGATCGCTGCATCCGCAGCTTCATGGCGCTCTATTTGTACGGGCCTTTCCGTTTACGGAGAGGCCCGTATGTGTTAGAATGAATTATATTTGATATTTCTGAGAACGAGCCGGCGGCGGGAGAAAGGCAAAGCGCGCTGGACATCTCAGGACAGGAGGTCGTTTCATGAAAATCAGTGGACGCAGTGTGGGGATGTGCGCGCTTTTCGTCGTCATCGGCGCGATTGCTGGCGGCTTGGTCGGCGAACTCATGAAGAGCATCGACGCATTTTCCGGGCTCGTGCCGTATCTGACGGCGGAGAGCGAGATCTTCACCATTTATCCGTTCGACATCAATCTCTTCGTGTTTCGCCTGACGCTGGGCCTCTCCTTCACGCCGCATCTTCTCTCGGCGCTCGGCATGGTGCTCGGCGTCGTCGCGTTCAAGAAATTCTGAGGAGGGATGGGGATGGCGAAGCTGATACTCGCGTCCGGTTCGCCGCGGCGCGCGGAGCTCCTGCACCAGATTGGCGCAGCGTTCGAGGTACAGGTGAGCGAGGCGGAGGAACTGCGCGACGCCGCGATGCCGCGCGCGCTCACCTGCGCGAACGCGCGCGCGAAGGCGGAGGCGGTCGCGCGCCGCTGTCCGGGCCGCGCGGTGCTCGGAGCGGACACCGTCGTCGCGCTCGATGGGAAAATCTATGGCAAGCCGGGCACGCCGGAGGCGGCGCGCGCGATGCTCGGCGCGCTATCCGGGCGCAGCCACACGGTGACGACGGGGCTTGCGCTCATCAATGCACGCGGTGAGGTCTTTACAGACGCCTCTTCGACCGAGGTCGTTTTCGCGCCGCTCTCTCGTGAGGAGATCGCGGCCTATGTCGCGACGGGCGAGCCGCTCGACAAGGCGGGCGGCTACGCTGTGCAGGGACGCGCGGCCGCCTTCATCGAGGCGGTGCGCGGTTCGTTTTCTGGTGTTGTCGGGCTGCCGCTCTGCACGCTGGCGCAGCTCGCGAAAAGAGCAGGAGTGGATCTTTATGACAGTCATGGTGCGGGATCTGCCCGCGGATGAGAGGCCGCGGGAAAAGCTTTTGACCTATGGCGCGTCGAGCCTCGGCAACGCGGAGCTCCTCGCCATCCTGCTGCGCACGGGCACGCAGCAGGCGTCCGTGCTTCACATCGCGGAGGAGGTGCTCGCGCGCTATCGAGACCGCGGCATCGTGGAGCTCGTCAACATGGCGCCGCAGGAGCTCGCCGAGATCAAGGGCGTCGGGCTCGCAAAGGCTGCGACGGTCGTCGCGGCCATCGAGCTTGGGCGCAGGCTCTCCATGAAGGCGGCCGAGCACGTCGAGGCGGTGCACGGCCCAGAGGACGCGGCGCGCTATGCGATTCCGCGCCTGCGCCATGAGCAGAGGGAACATTTCGTCGCGATGCTGCTCGACAGGAGGAACCACATCCTCGCGATGCGGGATGTCTCGATCGGCAGTCAGTCGGCCTCGGTCGTACATCCCCGCGAGGTCTTCCGCTTGGCCATCCAGCATTCGGCGGCCTCGCTCATCGTGCTCCATAACCACCCGAGCGGCGATCCGACGCCGAGCCAGGAGGATGTTGCTGTGACGCAGCGGCTTGTGGACGCGGGGAAGATCATGGATATTCCCGTGCTGGACCACATCGTTCTCGGAGGCGATAAATTTATTAGCCTAAAAGAGGAAGGTATGGTACAATGAAGAGGTTTGTGGTAAAATAAATCAATGTTGCATAGGTTCATTTCATTCCTGGAAGGGAGTTTTCAGATAACATGTGGAGTCTTTTTGGTGGTTTGTCGCATGATATGGGGATCGATCTTGGCACAGCGAATACGCTCGTGCATGTGAAGGGGCGCGGCATCGTGCTGCGCGAGCCTTCCGTCGTCGCGATCAAGAGCGATACGGGCGATGTCCTCGCCGTCGGCGAGGAGGCGAAGCAGATGATCGGCCGCACGCCGGGCAACATTGTCGCCATCCGCCCGATGAAGGATGGCGTCATCGCGGATTTCGACGTGACGCAGGCCATGCTCAGGTATTTCATCCGCAAGGCGATGAACACGAAGTCCTTCGTGCGCCCGCGCGTCGTGGTCGGCGTGCCGTCCGGCGTCACGGAGGTCGAGAAGCGCGCTGTCATCGACGCGGCGCAGCAGGCGGGCGCGCGTGAGGCGTACCTCATCGAGGAACCGATGGCGGCGGCCATCGGCGCGGGCCTGCCGGTCGAGGAGGCGACGGGCAGCATGGTCGTCGATATCGGCGGCGGCACGACGGAGATCGCCGTCATCTCGCTCGGCGGCATCGTGACGAGCCGCTCCATCCGCATCGGCGGCGATGAGATGGACTCCGCCATCGTCCAGTACATCAAGCGCATGTACAACCTCATGATCGGCGAGCGCACGGCAGAGGAAATCAAGATCAACATCGGCACGGCTATCGTGACGCCGGAGACGCAGAGCAGCATGGACATCCGCGGACGCGATCTCGTGAGCGGCCTGCCGAAGACGCTCACGATCAAGGCGAGCGAGATCCGCGAGGCGCTCGATGAGCCGATCTACAAGATCATCGAAGCGGTGAAGAACACACTTGAGAAGACGCCGCCGGAGCTCGCGGCCGATGTCATGGATCACGGCATCATGATGACGGGCGGCGGCGCGCTGCTCACGAATCTCGATAAGCTCCTCTCCAAGGAGACGGGCATGCCGGTGCTTGTGTCGGAGGACGCGCTCTCCTGCGTCGGCGAGGGCACGGGCAAGTCGCTCGAGAACATCGGCCTTCTGAAGCGTGTCGTGATGACCTCGAAGAAGTTGAGACAGTAAGATGGGAACGAGACTGAGACGGGATGGGCACAAGAAAAGCCGCACTTGGGCGCTCCTCTTTGTTTTCGTGAGCGTTTTCTGCATCATTTTCTTTGCGGCGCAGGGGCGGTTTCAGGCTCCTGTACTCGCGAAGTCTGTCTCTACGGTTGCCGCACCCTTCGAGAAAGCCATTTCCTGGGTCGGCAGCCAGCTCCGTTATGTGACGAGCAATATCTGGGAGATCGCGACCGTGCATGAACAGAATAAGATGCTCAGAAACGAGGTCGACCAACTGCGCATCCAGAATCTCCAGGCGAGTGAGTATGCGGCGGAGAACGCGCGTCTGCGCGCACTGCTCGGCTACAAGCAGGCCGCCATGCAGTTCGATCTCGTGGCGGCGCGCGTCATCGGCCGGGAAGCGGATAGCTGGTCGCACATGATCGTCATCGACCGCGGCACGGCCGATGGTGTCAAGGAGAACATGGCGGTCGTGACGGAGAAGGGACTCGTCGGGCACGTCATCGAGGCGGGACCGAACTACGCGAAGGTTCAGCTCATCCTCGATCCGCGCTCGTCCGTCGGCACGCTCGTGCAACGCGCTGAGTCGCGTGTTGTCGGCATCGTCGAGGGGGATCCGGCGAACCCCACGATGCCGCGCATGATCAATGTGCCGAAGAACGCGGACATTGAGGAGGGGGACATCATTGTGACGTCGGGCTTCGGCGGCATGTATCCAAAGGGGCTCGTCGTCGGCCTCGTCTCCTCGCTCGAGAACGATGAGGCGGGCTTGCTGAAGATCGCCCTGCTCGAGCCCGCGGTCGATTTCCAGAAGCTCGAGGATGTCGCGGTCATCGTCAATTCGCGCGAGGTGCCGCCTGAGCCCCTCAAGACACCTGTGCAGACGCCTGGCACAGAGACGGATCCCGCGGCGGAGAAGAAGGCGCAGGAGGCGCAGTCCGCCGATGGGGAGAACACGGCGCAAGAGCAGGATATGCAGGCACAGGCAGGTGAGAGCGATTGAAGGCGTTTTTGAAATGGGCGCTTTTTGTCCTGATCCTCTATGTGGTGCAGACCTCCCTGCTGCCGCTCATCGCGTTTCACGGCGCGTCGGCGGATTTTCTACTGCTCTTCACCGTATCCTTCGGCTTCATCCGCGGTATGCGGCTCGGCGTGCTTGCGGGATTTCTTGCGGGGCTGTTGCAGGATCTGCTGTCCGGGACTTTCCTAGGCATGAATACGCTCACGAAGATGCTTGCCGGTCTCATTGCCGGCGCGCTTTCCGACCGCGTGTTCAAGGAACAGATGTTCCTGCCGGTCGTGTCCTCCGTCATTGCGGCTGTTGCAAATTATTTCCTGCTCGCCGTGCTCATGCTGCTGCTGGGCTATCGGTTCAACCTGCTGGAGAATGCAGAATATATCCTCCTGCCACTCATCGTTTATCAACTCGTATTTTCCTACCCTGTACACAAGCTCACGCGGCAGGTCAATAAGTGGGCGGCACAGGAAGGAAAATAGACCATGAGAACCGCTGAATGATGCTTAGGGAATCACTGATTAATTCGGCACTCCGTCTTCACGTGTCTGCGTTGTCCTCCCGTCGTCGACAAATCCTCAGCGTAGCCCGTTACGCCTCCGGTTTGTCTCTTAGGGAGATACAGCGCATCCGCGTAAATCCGGAGCACCTCATTTAATCAGCTGTTCCTTAGAGGTCAGTGGTTCTTTGTTCATTCTGGAAAATAGGAGAGAAGTTCTTTGGTCGAAAGAGATGGCTACGACGGCTTCAACCGCCGGCTCCGCGTGCTCGGTATCCTCATGGTGCTTGTCATCGCCGTGCTTATCGGGCGCGCGGGGTATCTGCAAATCTATGAGGGGGAGTACTATGCGGGGCTGGCGGACGGCAACCGCATCCGCATCATCCCCGCGGTCGCGCCGCGCGGCACGTTTTATGACAGGAACGGCCAGCTGCTCGTGACAAACCGTCCGGGGTTCACCGTGTCGCTGCTGCCGCTCACATCTCCCATCAAGGAAGAGGTCATCGCGCGCCTTTCCGCACTCGTGCATGTCCCGGTGGAGGATATCAAGGCGAAGATTGCCGGTCACAGCGGTTTCGATCCCATCCGCATCAAGGCGGACGTCACGCCCGATATCGTCTCCATCATCGAGGAGCAGAAGGAGCTCTATCCGGGCGTCATGATCGAGAACACGCCGATTCGCGACTATGTGCTCAAGCAGGAGGGTGCGCATACGTTCGGCTACGTGAGCGAGATCAACGACGAAGAGCTCAAGGAGAAAAAGGCGGACGGTTATAAGTCCGGCGATATCATCGGCAAGTTCGGCCTGGAGAAAATTTACGATAAGTATGTGCGCGGCGAGGACGGCGGCGACCAGGTCGAGGTGGATGTCTCGGGCAAGCCTGTCAAGCGCCTCGGCCGCAAGGTGCCGGTGCCGGGTGATGACCTCGTGCTAACGATTGACAAGGATCTGCAGACGGCGGCGGAAAAGGCCGTCGATGATCGGCTCGCGGCCATCCATGCCTCGGCGGCCGCGGCCGTCGTCCTGAATCCGCAGACAGGCGAGGTTCTCGCGATGGTGAGCCGACCGGCGTTCGACCCGAACCTCTTCGCGCATGGCATCTCCTCGAAGGATTGGGCGAAGCTCAACAATAACCCGTTCCATCCGATGGACAACAAGACGATCTCCGGCGAGTATCCGCCGGGCTCCACGTTCAAGATCGTCACGGGCACAGCAGCGCTCACGGAGGGGAAGGTGGCGCCGGAGGAGAAGATCTTCGACAGCGGCCATCACTGGATCATCCCGAAGGGCAATGCGGAGGGCGAGGCACTCGGCTGGATCAATTTCCAGGAGGCGCTTGCACACTCCGATAACGTCTATTTCTACGAGATGGGCAACCGCCTCGGCATCGATCTGCTTGAAAAATACGCGCGCATGTTCGGTCTTGGCCAGCGCACGGGCATCGATCTGCCGTATGAGGCGAAGGGGCTCGTCGCGAACCGCGAGTACAAGAAGAAGAATTTCGAAGACGGTGACTGGTATCTCTCTGAAACCTTCGACGCTGCCATCGGACAGGGATTCAACCTCGTGACACCGCTGCAGGCAGCGATGGTCATGGGGGAGATCGCGGCGGATGGCAAGCGCTACAAGCCGCATCTCGTGAGCCGCATCCAGACGCAGGACGGCGATGTCATCAAGGAGTTCCAGCCGGAACTGCTCTCAGAGCTCCAGGTTCCTGCGAATGTCATCCGGCTCGTGCAGGAAGGCCTGCACGACGTGACGAAGTTCGGCACGGCAGCGAGCACGTTCCGGGGATTCCCGGTCGATATCGCGGGCAAGACGGGGACGGCGGAGAACTCGCAGGGACGCGACCACGGCTGGTTCGTTGCCTACGGGCCGTTCGACAACCCGAACATCGTCGTGGCAGTCATCGTCGAGCAGGGCGGCTTCGGCTCACAGTCGGCTGTGCCGATCGGCCGCGAAATCCTCGAGGCGGCGTTCCATGTCGGCCGCTACGCGCCGGACGTGCAGCAGGACGCAGCAGCGGGGAAGTGAGATGCCGACAGTCACTGGCAGGGGAGAAACGGGATGGATTTGTCTAGCTGACAGGAAAGGACATGCAGGAATCATGAGTGAGGAGATAGTCAGGATCAAGGGGACGAAGGCGGGGCTGCAGCTGCTTTTTGCTGCAGGCGCTACCTATGCCGCTATTGAGGCGGAAATCCGCGAGAAGCTCGCGGCGGGTTCCGGATTTTTTTGCCGCGGCACGGTCATGCATGCGCTTGCTGGCTCGCTCCCCGAGGAGGAGATGGAGAAGCTGCGCCGCCTTTTCCATGAGAACGGCGTGATCTTCAGCGTCTCACGCGCGCATTTCGCGCCGCAGGCGGAAACGCAGCGGCCGTCGCCCGCGCAGGAGGCTGTACAGGCAGCATCGTCACAGGCAGCCGCTGGAGAAGAGACGACGCAGATGGTCGTTGTGAACAGGACGCTGCGCGGCGGGCAGGAGGTGTGCACGAAAAGCTCCGTGCTCGTCTGCGGCAACGTGAATCCGGGCGCGCAGATCATCGCGGGCGGCAGCATAGACATCCGCGGTACCTGCCGCGGCATGGTTCATGCCGGCGCCTACGGCAACCAGGAGGCTTTCGTGATCGCCGACTGCCTCGTGCCGACGCAGATCCGCATCGCGGATCTCATCGCGCGCGCGCCGGATAAGACGCCTGCTGTTAGTGAACGGCCTACGCGTCCAGAGCGTGCCTCCATCAAGGATGGCCAGATTGTCATTGAACCGATAGAAAGGTAGGATACCAGATGAGTGAAGTTATCGTAATCACATCCGGCAAGGGCGGCGTAGGCAAGACGACGACGACGGCCAATCTCGGCATGGGGCTCGCGATGCGCGGCAAGAAGGTCGTGCTCGTCGACACGGATACGGGCCTGCGGAACCTCGACCTCTTGCTCGGCCTCGAGAACCGCATCATGTACGACCTTGTCGATGTGACGCAGGGACGCGTTCCCTACAAGAAAGCCCTCGTCCGCCACAAGAAGCAGGAGAGTCTCTTCCTGCTGCCGACCTCGCAGGTCAAGGACAAGACAGCCGTCAACCCTGAGGAGCTTGTAAAGCTCTGCACGGAGCTGCGCAAGGAGTTCGACTATGTCCTCATCGATTGCCCCGCCGGCATCGAGCAGGGCTTCCAGACGGCGATTGCCGCAGCGGATTGCGCGATCGTCGTGACGATGCCGGAGATCTCCGCCGTGCGCGACGCGGACAAGATCATCGGCGAGCTCGGACGTGCCGACAAGGAGAACGTGAAGCTCGTCGTCAACCGCATCCGTCCACAGATGGTGGAGAAGGGCGATATGCTCGACATGGATGACATCAACGATATCCTCTCCATCGAGTGTATCGGCCAGGTGCCGGATGATGAGATGGTCGTCACATCGACGAACCGCGGCGAGCCCTGCATCATGATGGATCATTCCCTGGCAGGTCAGGCATATCGGAATATCGTGGGACGCATCCTCGGCGAGAAGGTGCCGTTCATGACATTCCCCAAAGAGGGATTCTTTTCGCGCCTCAAGCGTGTTTTTAATTTGTGATGGGAGGGAGAACGCATGCTGGATGCACTCATGAAGATTTTCGGCAAGAAAGAGCCGTCGGGGAAGGTCGCCCGTGACCGGCTCAAGGTCGTGCTCATTCACGACAGGGCAAGCGTCTCGCCGGAGGTTATGGAACATCTCAAACACGATATTCTGGAGGTCGTCGCCAAGTACCTCGATATCCGTCCGCAGGAGATGAATATCTCGCTCGCGGATGATGACGATTCCGTCGCGCTCGTCGCGAACATCCCCGTCACGAGCATGCGGCATGGTGGGAAGCATCTTGAATAAGAAACTCTTCAAACGCATGGACATGCCGCTGATCCTCGCGGCTGCGGGCATCCTCATCATGAGCCTCGTGATCATCGGCAGCGCGACGCATATCAATACGCCGAGTGATGAGCGCTATTGGTTTGTGCAGCGACAGGGCATCTTCGCCCTCATGAACATCGCTCTCGCGGCGTTTCTCATGAACTTCGACTACAAGATGCTCGCAGGTTTCCGCAAGAAGCTCTACATTTTTAATATCATCATGCTCGTCGCAGTCATGGTCGTGGGGCAGTCGGCACTCGGCGCGCAGCGCTGGATCGTCATCGGTCCCATCAGCCTCCAGCCGTCGGAGTTCAGCAAGCTCATCATGATCGTCTGTCTTGCGGGCATGCTCGAGGAGCGCGTCGGCCATCTCAATACGCTGCGCGATCTCCTGCCCGTCGCTGCCTACGTCGGCGTGCCGTTCCTGCTCGTCATGAAGCAGCCGGATCTCGGTACGTCGCTCGTCTTCATGGCGATTTTCTTCGGTATGATTTTCGTCAGCGGCATCCGCATGAAGCTCCTTGGCAGCATTTTTGCCGCGGGGCTTGCAGCGATGCCCGTTCTCTGGCATTTCCTCAAGGATTATCAGAAGATGCGCATCATGGTCTTCATGGATCCGAACGTGGATCCGCTCGGCTCGGGCTACCATATCATCCAGTCGAAGATCGCCATCGGCTCGGGCATGCTCTTCGGCAAGGGGCTTTTTCACGGAACGCAGAGCCAGCTGAATTTCCTGCCGGAGAACCATACGGACTTCATCTTTGCTGTCGTCGGCGAGGAGCTCGGCTTCATCGGCGTGGCGTTCCTGCTGCTTTTGTATCTCGTCGTGCTCTGGCGCGGCGTGCAGATCGCGCGGGATGCGGCGGATACGTTCGGCCGCCTGCTCGCCGTTGGCATCACGTCGATGATCGCGTTCCACGTGCTCGTCAACGTCGGCATGACGATGGGCATCATGCCAGTCACAGGCATCCCGTTGCCGCTCATGAGCTACGGCGTCAGCTCGCTTACGACGAACATCATGTCCATCGCGATACTCTTGAATATTCACCAGCGAAAACAGAAATTGCTCTTTTGATGAGGAGGAAAAAGAAGTTTTATGGTCACACTGGATCCCAGCATCCTGCAGTCGGTGGAAAAGCCCGCGCGATATACGGGCTCGGAGTGGAATGCCGTCTGCAAGAACCCTGACGAGGTGCGCTGCACCTTTGCCCTCGCGCTCCCCGACGTCTATGAGGTCGGCATGAGCAACCTGGGGCTCGCGATCCTCTATGAAATCCTCAACGGCCGCGCGGATGTCGCGGCCGAGCGTGTCTATGCGCCTTGGACGGACATGGAGGCCATCATGCGGGAGCGGCAGCTGCCGCTCTATTCGCTCGAGACGAAAACGGAGATCCGCCGCTTCTCATTCCTTGGTTTCTCACTGCAGTATGAGATGATCTACTCGAACGTGCTCAACATGCTCGATCTCGCGGGCATCCCGCTTCGCGCGGCGGAGCGCACGGAAGTTGATCCCTTCGTCGTTGGCGGCGGGCCCTGCGTATACAATGTCGAGCCGATTGCGGATTTCTTTGATTTCTTCGTCGTGGGCGAGGGCGAGGAGGTGCTCCTCGAGGTCGTCGATGTCTATGAGGCGTGGCAGGCGGAGGGCATGCCGGATGGGCGTCAGGGGTTCCTGCGCCGCCTGCTCGCAGTCGACGGCATCTATGTACCGTCGTTCTACACGCCGCGGTACGCGGCCGATGGGAGCTTCCGGGCGCTCGTGCCGCGCGCGGAGGAGGCGCGTCCCGTCATCTATAAGCGCGTTGTGAAGGATATGGACAAGGTGCCGAGCGTCGCGCATCCCATCGTGCCCTACATGAACGTCGTGCACAACCGTGTCATGCTCGAGCTCTTCCGCGGCTGCTCGCGCGGCTGCCGCTTCTGCCAGGCGGGCATCTGCTACCGGCCGGCGCGCGAGCGCACGGAGGAACATCTGAAGGAGATGGCGCGTGGTCTCGTCGACTGCACGGGCTACGACGAGATGAGCCTCACCTCGCTCTCCTCGGCGGACTATTCCTGTCTCGGTCGCCTCGTCGACGATCTCATGGACGAGTTCCGCCACGAGAAGGTCAGCTTCTCTCTGCCATCGCTGCGCATCGACAGCTTTTCCATCGATCTCGCGCACAAGATGCAGCAGGTGAGGAAGTCCGGCCTGACGTTCGCGCCGGAGGCCGGTACGCAGCGCCTGCGCGACGTCATTAACAAGGGCGTCACGGAGGAAGACCTCATGACGGCGTGCGGTGCGGCGTTTCGTCAGGGGTGGAAGCAGGTCAAGCTCTATTTCATGATGGGCCTGCCGACGGAGACGGACGACGATGTTATCGGCATCGCGCGCCTCGCGAAGAAGGTCGTCGACCTCTACACGGAGATCAAGGGCAAGCGCGGCGTCAAGGTCACGATCTCCGTCGCCTGCTTCGTGCCGAAGCCCTATACGCCGTTCCAGTGGTTCGGCCAGGTGCCGCTCGCGGAGTTCGAGCGGCGGCAGCAGCTGCTCAAGGAGCACATCAAGGACCGCGCAATCACGTTCAACTATCACGACGCGCGTCTCTCCGTCATCGAGTGCGCATTCGCGCGCGGCGACCGCCGCCTCGCGCGCGTGCTCGAGCAGGCGTGGCGCGACGGCGCAAAGTTCGACGGCTGGAGCGATCTTTTTAGGAGCGATATCTGGCACGCTGCATTCGAGAAATGCGGCATCGACATCCGCGCCTACAGCGAGCGCACGCGCGCGTTTGACGAGCCGCTGCCCTGGGAGGTCACCTCGCCGGGCGCGAACAAGGAATTTTTCCTGCGCGAATGGCAGAAGGCCATGCAGGGGGCGCTCACGGAGGACTGCCGACGCGACAAGTGCAGTGCCTGCGGCATCTGTCCGAACCTCGGCGTTCACGTCATCGACTACAAGAAGCAGGAGGAGGCGCGCGGCCCGCTCGAGGAGAAGTACGTCCCGCAGCCGGTTCATCCGGAAAAAAGCGACGGCGCGCAGCCGCCCGCCTATTGGTACCGCGCGCGCGTCACGAAGGACGCGGCCGTGCGGTTCGTTTCTCACCTCGAGTACGCCGACGTCTTCGTCAAGGCGTTCGACCGCGCGAAGCTGCCTATGGCGTATTCCTCAGGATTCAATCCGCATATGAAGCTCGCGTTCGGCTCCGCGCTCGCGGTCGGCGTCTCGAGCGAGGCGGAGTATATGGATTTCGCGCTCAGAAAGCCGCTCGCACAGCCGGAGGTCTTCGACCGCCTCTCGGCCCAGCTGCCGCCGGGCGTGCGCGTGCTCGCGCTGCGTCCCATAAGCGGCAAGCATGTCGCGCTCATGGCGCAGGCGGATGCCGCACATTACCGCGTGCGCGTGCCGCTCAAGGGCGGGGATAAGGCTGCGGCAAAGGCGCAGCAGGCGTTTGACGCATTTGCGGCAGCGCCGGAGGTCTTCGTCACGCGTGTGACGCCGAAGAAGACGCGCAAGAAGGAAATCAAGCAGTATCTGGGCGGCCCGCTCCAGGCGGCAATCGCGGACGGCGTGCTTACGCTCACGCTCACGACGCGCATCCTTAGGGACGCGGGCAGCGTCAAGCCGGGCGAGATCCTCGCGGTGCTCGCGGACGAGTTCGGCCTGCCCGTCGCAGTCTCTGAGGCGGACATCCACCGCACGGCACTCACGGGTCGTGGCCGCGACCTCATCGACCTCGTCGGCTGAGGGCGCGGCGGGGACGTTCCGCGTGGGGTATGCCAGATGCCTGCGGCGTGTCTGCGCGGCGGTGAGATGCGTTCGGAGGGGCTAGTCAGTGGCGTCTTTGTTCCAACTGCACATGATAGAGGGCGCAGGATGCTGGGAGCCAGGCAGACTGGGAACTGTCAATTTTTTCGCTGGTCGAGAGGGGAAGAGAGGAGAAACCGATGAAGCAGATTCTCGTGAATATCGTACCCGAGGAAACGCGCATGGCGTGCGTTGAGGATGGGGAACTCGAGAGCGTGCAGGTGGAGCGCGCCTCTCACGCGCACCTCGTCGGCAATATCTACAAGGGTCATGTGCAGAACGTCCTCCCGGGCATGCAGGCGGCTTTCGTCGACATCGGCCAGGAGAAGAACGCGTTCCTCTACATCGGGGACGGCCTGCCGCATGATGCGCCGCAGGGACTCGTGCTGCCGCATCAGAAAATCCACATCGGGCAGAACCTGCCCGTCGAGATCATCAAGGATGCGACAGGCATCAAGGGGCCACGCGCGACGACGCATCTCACGCTGCCGGGACGTAATCTCGTGCTCATGCCTACGGCCGCCTACATCGCGCTATCCCGCCGCATTGAGGATGAGGCGGAGCGCACGCGTCTCCATGCGCTTGCTGTGCGCTATGCGCCGAAAGGCATGGGGCTCATCGTGCGCACGGCGGCGGTCGGTATCACTGAGCAGGAGTTCCGGGAGGACGTGGCCTATCTCGTGCGCCTTTGGGATGCCATCACGGCAAAATACCGCCACAGCCGCGCGCCCGCGCTCCTCTACCGCGACGCCGACCTCATCATCCGCATTGTGCGCGACCTCTTCAGCGGCGATGTCGACGAGCTCATCGTCGATGATCGCACCGTCTATGACCGCGTCGAAGAACTCGTAGAGCTGCGCCTGCCGGAGCTCGCGCCGCGCGTCAGGCTCTACGAGGGCCGAGAACCTCTTTTCAGGAAATACGGCATCGAGCAGGAGATCGAGAACGTCGGCGCGCGCCAGGTCGCGCTGAAGTCAGGTGGCTTTCTCGTCATCGACAAGACGGAAGCACTTACTGTCATTGATGTCAATACCGGAAAATACGTCGGTAAATCCAGCCTCGGTGATACCGTCTATCAGGCGAACCTCGAGGCAGCGGCGGAGATCCTCAAGCAGATTCGTCTGCGCGACATCGGCGGCATCATCATCGTCGATTTCATCGATATGGAGAAAGACAGTCAGAAGGAAGCGCTGCTCGCCTATCTGCGCGAGGCCGTCAAGCACGACCGTGCGAAGACGAACATCATCGATATCACGCCGCTCGGCCTCGTCGAGATCACGCGCAGGAAGTCGCGCTCCAACTTCGAGAGCATCATCTACAGCGAGTGTCCCACCTGTCAGGGCCGCGGCCGCATCGAGTCGCCGGAGACCGTCGCCATCCGCATCAGCCGCGATATCCGCCGCATGGAGCACAAGTCGCACGCCGCGAACGGCTACGAGATCGAGGTTCATGAAAGCGTCGCGGAGGAATTGCGACAAAGTCAGCTCATGATGAATCTCGCGGCCGAATACGGCACCGATATCAAGGTCGTCGTCCGCCCTGGCATCCATCCGGAAAATTACGCCATCCTCCAGCAGAGTTAAGGAAGCACAGACGCGTGAAGACGGAGTACCGAATGAATCAGTGGTTCCTTAAGGCGCCGCTGGTTCGTCCGGCGGTTCTTGGGGGACGCTTCAACGGCAAAAAAGCAAGCCGGTGGCTGCGCGAGCGCAGCATGCGCTCGTACCGTCACCGGCTTTTTTGCGCGTCATAGCCTCCGTGCATGATGTGCGATAGAGGAATATCATCTCAAAGCGGATGTTCGAACCATTTATCTTTCTCGAAAATCTGGAAATCGTACCAGAGTACCATGCCGTACCGCGAGGTCAGGGTCTGGCGCTTCTCAGGATCCCAGACCACCTCGATGATGCGTCCGTCACGCACCACGCGCATGAGACTGCGTCCAAGCGTCACGCAGGGCTTCCAGCCCCGCTGCATGAGATAACACTCGAATTCGTAGACATCGCGGAGCCGTACGAGTCCGAACCAGCCAAACCGCTCATGCTCTGCCATCAGGCGTTTCTCTTTGCGTGCGCTTGTTTTCATGGGAACCATCCCTTCCATATTTGCGGCAGGCCGGGGCGTATTCCTCCAGCTGAGGCAGCGGCGCCTATGGCTCCCGCATTCAGTTGACAGCTCTGTTCTTCGTTCATCATAGCATAGCGAGGAGGGGGAATGAAAAAATTTTTGAAAATTTTGTGTTATGGAAGTGCCAGATTCTTCAGAGACGTTTGCGTCTGTGATAGGTTGATGCTATCACCGACAGCCGCATTTTTGTATTTATCGCGAGAGCGCATTTCTGCTATACTGGAATGCGAGTGGAGACGGGCGCATGTGTGTGCGCAGGACGCCGGGCAGTACAGAGAGGCGTTTTTGCGGCGCAACTTGCAAAATCGGCCAAAACAAACTAAAATGAACGTTAGTATCGTGGAGTTATCATATCCATTTGATTCGGAGGTACTTATATGAAGCGGATTTCCCTTGAGCTCGTGCCGCGTGATGAGGCGGCGCTGCGAGAGTCGCTGGATGTCGTGAAGCAGCATGCGGCGCACGCGGATGTCATCAACATCCCTGACCTGCTCCGGCTGCCCATGCGGAGCTATGAGGGCGCAGCTGTGGCGAAGGAATATTTCAAGGCGGCGATGCCGCACATCCGGGCGATGGATATCGATCTCTCTGCGGAACTGCCGATGAAGGACTTCCTGCGTGCGCAGGAAATCCGCGAGGTGCTCGTCATCCAGGGAGATCCGCCGCAGGATATGACGAAGAAAGTCTATCCGACGACATCGACGGATGTCATCCGCAAGTTCCGCGAGGAGATGCCGGAGGTCAAGGTCTACGCGGGCATCGACCAGTACCGCGGCTCGATGAGCGATGAGCTTTACCGCGTGAAGCGGAAGCTGCAGGCGGGCGCGGCTGGCTTTTTCACGCAGCCGTTTTTCGACCTGCGATATCTCTCCGTCTATGAGGACATGCTCACGGGGCTCGATGTTTACTGGGGCGTCGCGCCCGTGATGTCCGAGCGTTCCCAGAGCTATTGGGAGCGGAAGAACAAGGTCGTCTTCCCGCAGGAGTTCGCGCCGACGCTCGACTGGAGCATCGAGTTCACGCGGCGCGTGATGGCGTTTGCACAGGAGCGGGACGAGAGCATCTACATCATGCCGATCAAGGCGAATCTCGAGGCGTATCTCGCGGGCATCTTTCCCGCAGTGTGAGCCGTGCGCTCGCGCGAGGGGGCGCGGAGTGCGGTGGGATTTGCGGTAGAGGTGATGCATGGTGTCCGCACGTCGGATACCTGTGCATCGAGGCACACAGACAAGGAAGAATCAATCGTAGGAGAGGCTGGGGCGGTTTTCCGCCCCGGCAGGAGGAGGAGCCATGTACGAGATTTTGAAAAAGGAAGAGCTTTCCCCGCATGTCTACGCGATGGAGATCGCTGCGCCGCGCGTCGCGAAGAAAGCGGAGCCGGGGCAGTTCATCATCCTGCGCGTCAATGAGGAGGGGGAGCGCATTCCTTTGACGATTGCGGATTTCAACCGTGAGACGGGACGCATCCTCATCGTGTTCCAGGTCATCGGCGCTTCGACGATGGAGCTCGCGGCGCTCGAGGCGGGGGACAGCCTGCTCGATTTCGTCGGGCCGCTCGGCCACCCGTCCGAGATCCGGAAGCTTGACGGCACGATGGTCGTCGTGGGCGGTGGCATCGGCATCGCGCCGACGTATCCGATCGCGCGCGCGATGCATGAGGCGGGCAACAAGGTCATCGCCATTATGGGCGCGAAGACGAAGGATATCCTCATCATGGAGGAGGAGATGAAGGCCGTGACGGACGAGGTGCTCGTGACGACGGATGACGGCTCGTACGGCATCAAGGGCTTCGTGACGAACGCCGTGGAGGAGCTCGTAAGGCGCGGCGAGAAGATCGCGCAGGTCACGGCCATCGGCCCTGTCATCATGATGAAGAGCGTCGCGGAGGCGACGCGTCCGTACGGCATTCCAACGGTCGTCTCGCTCAACCCCATCATGGTGGATGGCACGGGCATGTGCGGCGGCTGCCGCGTGACGGTCGGCGATGAGACGAAGTTCGCCTGCGTCGACGGGCCGGAGTTCGACGGCCATGCCGTCGACTTCCCGGGGCTTATGAGCCGCCAGCGCATGTACCGCGATCTGGAGGCTGTGGAGAAAGAACACGTTTGCCGTATTGGCCTGGGGAGGAAATGATCATGGCTCTGTCACTCAAGAAACATCCGATGCCCGTGCAGGCGCCGGAGGTCCGCGCGCATAATTTCGAGGAGGTCGCGCTCGGCTACGACGAGGAGACGGCCGTCGCGGAGGCGGAGCGCTGCCTCCACTGCAAGGTGCCGCAGTGCCGCAAGGGCTGCCCGGTCTCTGTTGACATCCCCGCGTTCATCGCGAAGATTAAGGAACGCGACTATGACGGCGCCATCGAGAAAATTAAGGAGACAAACTCCTTGCCGGCTGTCTGTGGCCGCGTCTGCCCGCAGGAGAATCAGTGCGAGAAATACTGCATCCTCGGCAAGAAGGGCGAGCCGGTCGGCATCGGCCGTCTCGAGCGGTTCGCAGCGGATCGGGCGCTCGCTAAGGAGATGCCGGATGCGCCTTTCGCCGCAGCCCCAGATGCGCAGCGCGTCGCGGTCATCGGCTCCGGCCCCTCCGGGCTTTCCTGCGCGGGCGATCTCGCGAAGCGCGGCTACAAGGTCACGATTTTTGAGGCGCTGCACAAGGCTGGCGGCGTGCTCTCCTACGGCATTCCAGAGTTCCGCCTGCCGAAGGACAAGGTCGTGCAGAAGGAGATCGAGAACCTCGAGAAGCTCGGCGTGACCATCGAGACGGACGCCGTGGCGGGCCGCCTCTACACGGTGGACGAGCTCCTCGGCGAGGAGGGATTCGATGCGGTCTTCATCGGCACGGGCGCCGGCCTGCCGCGGTTCCAGAACATCCCGGGCGAGAGCCTCAGCGGCGTCTACTCTGCCAATGAGTTCCTCACGCGCTGCAATCTCATGAAGGCGTACCGTTTCCCCGACTATGCGACGCCGCTCAAGGTCGGCGAGACGGCAGCCATCATCGGCGGCGGCAATGTCGCGATGGATGCGGCGCGCACGGCGCTGCGTCTCGGCGCGGAGCATGTCTACATCGTCTACCGCCGCAGCGAGGCGGAACTGCCCGCGCGCGCGGAGGAGGTAGAGCACGCCAAGGAGGAGGGCATCGACTTCCGCCTGCTCACGAACCCCGTCGCCATCGAGGGCGATGAAAACGGCTGGGTGAAAGCGATGCGCTGCATCCGCATGGAGCTAGGGGAGCCGGATGCGTCCGGACGCCGTCGGCCGATCCCCGTCGAGGGATCGGAGTTCTCCCTTGCGGTCGATACGGTCATCGTCGCCATCGGCACGGGGCCGAATCCTATCATCGCGCAGACAACGCCGGGGCTCGCACTCACGAAGCGCGGCAACATCGCGGCGGACGAGGAGACGGGCGCGACGTCAAAGCCTGGCGTCTTCGCGGGCGGCGACATCGTGACGGGCGCGGCGACGGTCATCCTCGCGATGGGTGCGGGGCGCAAGGCGGCCGCGGCCATTGACGCCTATCTGAAGGAAAAGAAAGCGGAAAGGGACTGAGGCGCGCATGGACTTTGCGGCGATTGATTTTGAGACGGCGACAGCGGCGCGGGATTCCGCCTGCAGCGTAGCCGTCGTGGAGATAAAGGACGGCAGGATACAGGAGAGCTTTTCCGCGCTCATCCGGCCGCCGGAGAACCGTTATAACGCGTTCAATATTAGGATTCACGGCATCACGCCCGAGGATACGGAGACGGCGCCGGACTTTGCGGACATATGGCCTGAGCTTGCAGCTCATCTGGAAAACAAGATCGTGGTCGCGCACAATGCGCGGTTCGATATGAATGTCCTCGCCTCCTGTTTGGCGGGAGCTGACCTGCGTGCACCGGCGTTCTCCTATGCGGATACCGTCGCCATTGCGCGCAAGGCGTGGCCGGAGCTTGCGAATCACAAGCTCGATACCGTGGGCGCGTTCCTCGGGCTCAAGTTCCAGCATCATGACGCGCTCGAGGACGCGCGCGTCTGCGCGGCCATCCCGGTCTACGCGAGACGTGCGCTCGGCACAGTGGATGATTTCCCGGCGCTCGTGCGCGCGCTCGGCGTGCGGCTCATTCCCTTCGGACAGGCACGCATGGGCTATGGTGCCGGGCGAGGGGGTTGGCGGCGGTGATCCTCGTCAGTGCTTGTCTCCTCGGTCATCGCGTCAAGTACGACGGTGGCACGAACACGCATGACCTCATCCTGCGGTATCATGAGCGGGGACAGTTCCTTGCCATCTGTCCGGAGTGCTTCGCCCTGTTGCCTGTGCCGCGGCCGCCCATGGAACTCTGCCATGTGACGGGCGCAGCCTTGTTGGCCGGCAAGGGGAAGGCTGTCGACCGAAACGGGCTCGATACGACGGAGTATCTGCTCACGGGGGCGCGGAAGGTGCTGAAAATCGCTGAAACCTACGAGATCAGGACAGCCATTCTCAAGGAGAGCAGTCCTTCCTGCGGCGTTCACGTCGTCCATACCGGCGATTTCGACGGCAGGAAGCAGCCGGGCATGGGCGTTGCCGCCGCGCTGCTCACGGCGCACGGCATCCGCGTCTACTCGGAGACGGATCTGACGCAGGCGCTTTTAGAGCAACTCCTCAGGGAGGACGCGGCAGCCAGGCGTCCCTCTTGAGCAACTGCCCCTGCCACTACACTCCTTTCCGCCGCTGTCATCTGGATGGCATTCTGGCAGCGCGTCACGAGCCGGGTCTTTATAGGGATTACCGGCCGTTTTGGCCCGTTTTCCATTGCCTGACCAAAAAGCCATGAGGCGCGGGACAGGCAAGATAGAAGTGCTTTTGAGAAATTTTTGGAGGTATGAACATGAAGAAAATGAAACGCATCGCAGCTATGACACTTGCGGCCAGCCTGCTCGCCGTGCCGGCCCTCGCGGCACCGGTCAACCAGATGGCGAACCATGAGACGGCCATCGGCGCGAATACGAAGGGCGGCTATATCGAGCACAAGGTCACGGGCAAGGCGACCGTTGGCTATGAGTACATGGATCGCGACGAGTACCAGAACCAGGACGCTGTCTATCTGCAGTACGATCTCATCGGCTCAGAGGTCAAGGCCATCGGCGGCTATCGCTGGAACCTGCCGGGCGACAAGCACAACGCCTATATCGGCGCGGCTGTGAGCACGCCGAAGGTTTTCGGTTTCGAGGCGTATGCTTCCTATGTTGCCGGCAAGGATTTCAACGAGACGCAGGTCGGCATCAACAAGAACCTCATCGCGAACATCGACGCGAACATCAATTACCACAACTTCAAACCGGATGAAGGACACCACGAGGATGGTGTTGGCTTCGGGCTTTCTGTGAAGTTCTGATCAGACGCCAAGCAACGGGCGGCAGACGTACGGTCTGCCGCCCGTTTTGATATGCTGGGATCACGAACGCGGACAGGATCGGCGGGAAAGCCGGATCATACCGTCGTAGAATTGGGGAACGTGGAATATCATTGTTAACCTTATATATAAAATAGTTGACGATAGCTTTTTCTAAGTGTATGATAATACGAGTGAGATGAAAGGAGTGTTTTTTCGATGAAACACATGAAAACGCGCGAGCTTGTGCTCTGCGCTCTCTTTGTCGCGCTTATCACGGCCGGCACGTTCGTGCGGATTCCCGTGGGGACGGATGTCCATACGTTGCAGTTCCTCTTCACGCTGCTCGCGGGGCTCTTGCTCGGCGCGCGCCTCGGCGCGCTGGCCGTTGTCGTCTACATCCTGCTCGGCCTTGCCGGCGTGCCGGTCTTTGCCTCGGGCGGCGGCCCGTCGTATGTGTTGCAGCCGACGTTCGGCTATCTCATCGGCTTCGTGGTGCAGGCGTGGCTCTGTGGGCGGTATGCGCGGCGCGTGGCGCAGGTGAGCTTCCGCAGCCTGCTGCTCGTGAACCTCCTCGGCATGGCGGTCGTTTATCTCCTCGGCATCAGTTGGTTCTATGTCTTCTCGAATTTCGTTCTCGACGCGCCGATCGCGCTCTGGGCGGCGATCTTCTACTGCGGCATCCTGCAGGCGCCGCCGGATTTCATGCTCTGCGTGGCGGCGGCGGCGCTTGGTCTGCGCTGTCATGCGGCGGGCCTCTGGGTGATGCCGGCACCCGCAAAGGCGGAGCCACTGGCGGCAAAGGAGGCATGAGCGATGGGAAAAGGTCTTTTCATCACGGGTACGGGGACGGACATCGGCAAGACGTATGTCACGGGACTCATTGTGAAATGCCTGCGTGACGCGGGCATGCACGCAGGTTATTACAAGGCGGCGCTTTCTGGCGCTGAGCGTGATGCGGCGGGGCAGCTCCTGCCGGGGGATGCGCTCCATGTCAACGAGGTCGCGGGGCTCGGCGAGACAATCCCGCATCTCGTCTCCTATATCTACGAGGAGGCTGTCTCGCCGCATCTTGCGGCGCAGCGCAGCGGCATGCCCATCGATTTTGACAAGGTGCGGCGCGATTTTCGCGCGGCGCTTACGCGCTATGACTACCTCACGATGGAGGGGAGCGGCGGCATTATCTGTCCGCTGCGCTGGGACGAGACGCAGCATGTCGTGCTCGATGACCTCGTGAAAGACCTCGGCCTCGGCACGCTCGTCATCGCGGACGCGGGGCTCGGCACGATCAACGCTGTCGTGCTCACCATCGAGCACTTGCGCGCGCGGGAGATTCCCGTGCGCGGCATCATCTTCAATCATTGCCATCCGGGCAATTTCATGGAGGAGGATAATGCCCGCATGGTCGAGGAGATGACGCAGGTGCCCGTGCTCGCCTATGTGCAGCCCGGTGACAAGGAGCTCCGCATGGACGCAGCGGAGCTTGCGGCACTTTATGCTTGAGCGGACACGGTGCGCCGGTGGACGAATGTTCGTATTGGGAAGAGGAGAGACAATGACGAAAACCTGGGAGGAGCGGGATCTCGCGCATATCTGGCATCCCTGCTCGCAGATGAAGGATTATGAGACGCTGCCGCCGATGGTCATCGACCACGGCAAGGGTGTCTGGCTCTACGACATTCACGGCAAGAAATACCTCGACATCGTGAGTTCCTGGTGGGCCAATCTGCTCGGGCACGCGAACCCCGCGATCAACGCGGCCATCAAGGAGCAGATCGATAAGCTCGAGCATGTGATTTTCGCGAACTTTTCCCATCGGCCGGCCATTGAGCTGGCGGAAAAGCTCGCAGAAATCACGCCCGAGCGGATCAATAAGTTCCATTTCAACGACAATGGCTCCTCCTCAGTCGAGGCGGCGCTCAAGATGTGCTTCCAGTTCTACCACCAGACGGGGAAGCCGGAGAAGCAGCGCTTCATGTGCCTTTCGGAGGGATACCATGGCGAGACGATCGGCGCGCTCTCGGTCGGCAGCATGGATCTCTACGCGAAGCTCTATCAGCCGATGATGATGGAGAACATCCATGTCGAAGCGCCGGACTGCTATCGGTGCCCGTACGGAAAACAGCGCGAAAGTTGCGCGTGCGAGTGCTTCGAGAAGGCCGAGCAGGCGTTCGCCGCACACGCGCAAGAGACGGCGGCGATGATTGTCGAGCCGCTCCTGCAGGGCAGCGCGGGCATGCGCATCTATCCGCCGCTCTATCTCAAAAAGCTGCGCGCGCTCTGCGACCGCTGCGATGTCAAGCTCATCGCTGACGAGATCGCAACGGGCTTCGGGCGCACGGGGACGATGTTCGCCTGTGACCAGGCGGGCATCAGTCCTGATGTCATGTGCATCTCGAAAGGGCTCACAGGCGGTTACCTGCCGATGTCCGTGACCTGTGTCTCCGATGAGATCTACGACGCATTCTACGACGATTACGGTACGGGGCACGCGTTCGTCCACAGCCACACCTACGCGGGCAATCCGCTCGGCTGCGCGGCGGCGCTCGCCGTGCAGCGCGTGCTTGAGGAGCAGCATGTGCTTGAGACGGCCGCGCAGAACGCCAAGTGGCTCACGGCGGAGATGAAGAAAGCCTTCGGCGTGCATCCGAATGTCGGCGAGATCCGCCACATCGGCCTCATCCACGCCATTGAGCTCGTGAAGGATCCGGCGACGAAGGAGCCGCTCGACGCGCGTCGGCGCACGGGCTACGCCATCTACAAGAAGGCGCTGTCGCGCGGCCTCGTACTGCGGTCGCTCGGCGACATCCTCTATTTCAATCCGCCGCTCAACATCACGCGCGAGGAGCTCAGTCTCGCCATCGAGATGGCGCATGAGGCGGTGACGGCCGTCTTGCCGGAGGGCTGAGAGTGGCATAGCATTTCGTGACAAAACGCTGACAGGTATGGTATCCTAAATGGGACATCTTACTGTCGGCGTTTTATTATGTAAATCCCCAAGAACACAAGCCGCAGGCGCAGCGTGATTGGCTGGAAATCCTCTAAGGGCGGCGCACAATGTCCACGAAGTGGACGTTTGTGCATGTAATTTTGTGATTTTTTCAGGAGGTGCACGATGATAGAAAAAGAACTTTTGGCGGGACTCCTCATCCCGTTCCTTGGCACGAGCCTCGGTGCTGCGTGCGTGTTCGTGATGAAGGAGGAACTTTCGGCGCGGGTGCAGAAGGCGCTCATGGGCTTTGCCGCGGGCGTGATGGTCGCAGCCTCTGTCTGGAGCTTATTGATTCCCGCGATGGAGGAGAGCGCGTCGCTCGGCAGCTGGTCGTTCCTGCCAGCGGTCATCGGCTTCTGGGTGGGGACGCTCTTCCTGCTCGCGCTCGATCACCTGATACCGCATCTGCACCTTCATGCAGAGCAGGCGGAGGGGCCGCAGAGCCATTTCTCGAAGACCGTCATGATGGCGCTCGCGGTGACGCTGCACAACGTCCCTGAGGGCATGGCGGTCGGCGTCGTGCTCGCTGGGTGGCTCGCGGGCGGCGGCGACATTTCCTTCAGCGCGGCGCTCGCGCTCTCCGTCGGCATCGCGATTCAGAATTTCCCTGAGGGTGCCATTGTCTCGATGCCGCTGCGGGCGTCGGGCGCGAGCCGCGCGCGGGCTTTCGTGCTCGGTGTGCTCTCCGGTGCCGTAGAGCCTGTGGGCGGCGCGCTCACGATCCTCGCGGCGAGCTTCGTCGTGCCGGTGCTGCCGTATCTGCTCGCGTTCGCCGCGGGAGCCATGCTCTATGTCGTCGTCGAGGAGCTCATCCCGGAGATGAGCGAGGGGACGCATTCCGATGTCGGCGTCGTCTGCTTCGCCGTCGGTTTCACGCTCATGATGGCGCTCGATGTCGCACTCGGCTGATGGCCAGCAGGCGCCGGATGCCGCTCCTGCTGTTACGCGTCTGCGATCCAGTGGTCGCGCGGCCGTCTGGGTTCTCTAGGGGCCGCCGGATGCCTGCGTGAGCCAATCACTGTGCAGCGGCGAGGAAATTGATAGGATAGACGATGAAAGCAACGGGCGGCGCGGACGATAGCAGATGGCGCCGCCTGCCGAGAAAGGAGTCTTATTCATGGCAGCAGTTGAACTCACGCAGGAAAATTTCGAGCAGGAGGTTCTCAAGGAGGAGGGCAAGGTGCTCGTCGATTTCTGGGCACCGTGGTGCGGCCCGTGCCGCATGCTCTCTCCGGTGGTGGACCAGGTGGCGGCAGCGCATCCGGAGCTCAAGGTCGGCAAGGTCAACGTAGATGAGCAGCCGGAGCTCGCGGAGCAGTTCCAAGTCATGAGCATCCCCATGCTCATCGTCTTCGAGGGCGGCCGCCAGGGCAAGCAATCCGTGGGCCTCATCCCGAAGGAACAGGTCGAGGCGCTGCTCTCCTGAGACAGCGGACAGGCTGCGATGCGCCTTGGCTGGCGCCTCGCCGCGCGAGGCAACAGGTTCCATAACTGCATCGTCTACCTCGCGGGAACTTCTTCGCGCGCCCTGGCCTTTTTCCAGACGATATGCTAGAACAGCCTCTGTTCATCGGAGGTACAATATGTCAGATAAGATATAAACAAGCCGTGAACCCTGTAAAATCAAGGCTCACGGCTATTTTTGCCTGCATTTAGGAACCACTGATTAATTCGGCACTCCGCCTTCACGCGTCTGCACTGTCCTCTCGTCGTCGACAATCCTCAGCGTAGCTTCGGCTACGCCTCCGGTTTGTCTCCTAGAGAGATACAGCGCATCCACGTAAATCCGGAGCATCTCATTTAATCAGCGATTCCTTTAGGATTTTGGATCGCAGGCGGTTGTGCGCGGCATCAAGACGTGTGGTATCAGCACGATGTCCGTAAGACTGCGTACTTGTTTTTCTTTTCAGAGTTGATATGATTTATGTAGCGGAGGAATTTGCAAGGAGCAGGACAGGAAGAATTCTGGCGCACGCAAGATACGGGAGATGTTGTAAACGATGGAAAAACGATTGCTTGCAGGAAAGACCGTGGAGCTCTGTATCTCTCCGCAGGAGGGGGTTCCGCTCGTGCTGCTGCATACGGTGCATGGAGAGGGGCGTCAGGTCTATGAAGCGGTGGGCAGGCTTACGAAGACGGCGTTTTCCTTTGCCGCCATTGACGGGCTGCAATGGGATGACGACATGTCTCCTTGGCCCATACCGCCCATTGCCGAGGGCGAGCCTCCCTGTACAGGCGGTGCGGATGCGTATCTGGCGGAGCTGACGGAGATGATCCTGCCAGAGATTTTGCAGAAGCTTCCGGGACAGCCTGCCTATATCGCCTTGAGCGGGTATTCCCTGGCGGGGATCTTCGCCCTTTACGCCATGTATCGAACGGATTTGTTCGGACGCATTGCCAGTGTTTCCGGCTCCCTTTGGTACCCGGGATTCTTGCGCTTCGCCCAGAGTCAGAAAATGAAGCGGGTGCCGGAGTGCATTTACTTTTCCCTGGGGGATAAGGAGGCAAGGACGCGGAACAAAGTCTTGCAGCCAGTGGAAGAAAATACCCGCCTGCTGAAGGACTATTATGAGGGCAAGGGCATTTCCGCCGTCATGGAAATGAATCCCGGCAATCACTTCACGGATGACATTGGCCGCACGGCCAAAGGCATCTGCTGGATTTTATCGCAGGGGTGATCGTATGGAAACGTCGTCTCTTTTTGGCAAGGAAGTGCCGGAGCCGCTGGCGGCACGGATCAGGCCACGCAACTTGGAGGAAATCGTGGGACAGCAGCATCTGCTGGGCAAGGGCAAGGTGCTGCGGAAGCTCATCGAGCAGGACAGCATTTCCTCCATGATTTTCTGGGGGCCGCCGGGCGTGGGCAAGACCACCCTGGCTGGCGTCATCGCCCGGATGACCAAGGCCCGCTTCATCAATTTTTCGGCGGTGACCAGCGGGATCAAGGAGATCCGCGAGGTCATGAAAAAGGCCGAACGCAACAGGCTTTACGGCGAACAGACCATCGTGTTCGTGGATGAGATCCACCGCTTCAACAAGGCCCAGCAGGATGCCTTCCTGCCTTTCGTGGAGAAGGGCAGCATCATCCTGATTGGCGCCACTACGGAGAATCCTTCCTTCGAGGTCAATGGCGCGCTTTTATCACGCTGCAAGGTCTTTGTGCTGAAAGCTTTGTCTGAGGCGGATATCGAAGCCCTCCTGCAGCGTGCCCTGAGAGATGAGCGGAGCTTTGGCGGACAGCGGGTGGAGATCCCACCTGCTCTGCTGAAAAAACTGGCAGCTTTCGCCAATGGCGATGCACGCAAGGCGCTTTCCACCCTGGAGATGGCAGCACTGAATGCTACGGATGAAAACGGGAAACTGACGATTACGGAGGAAGATGTAGCGCAATGCACCTCCCGCAAACTGCTTCTCTATGATAAGGATGGGGAGGAGCATTACAACATCATCTCTGCCTTGCACAAGTCTATGCGCAACTCCGATCCTGATGCGGCGGTGTACTGGCTGGCACGGATGCTGGAGGGAGGCGAGGACCCTCTCTATGTGGCACGGAGGATCACCCGTTTTGCCAGCGAGGACATCGGACTTGCCGACCCGAGGGCCTTGGAGATTGCCGTGGCGGCGTATCAGGCGTGTCATTTCATCGGCATGCCTGAGTGTACGGTGCATCTCACGCAGGCCGTGGTCTATATGTCCCTGGCGCCCAAGTCCAATGCGCTTTATGTGGCCTATGGCATGGCCCGCAAGGATGCCGCGGAGCGTCAGGCCGAACCCGTGCCGCTGCATCTGCGCAACGGTGTGACCCGCCTGATGAAGGATCTGGACTACGGCAAGGGCTACCAGTATGCCCATGATGCACGGGACAAGCTCACCAACATGGAATGCCTGCCGGAATCCCTGCGGGGGCGGAGCTATTACCATCCCACAGAGGAAGGCCTGGAAGGGCGTTTTGCGCAGCGGCTGCGGGAAATAAAAGCATGGAAACGGAAACACGAAAAGTTGTAAAACGGGGGAAGGCGACAAACGGCTGCTGCGGAGGTTCCGCAGCAGCCGTTTGCGCGTTGTGGTATTTACTTTTGCGGCAGGATCTCGATCCAGTAGCCATCCGGATCAGCGATGAAGTAGATGCCCATCGCGAGGTTTTCGTAGCAGATGCAGCCCATCTCCTGGTGCTTCTTGTGCGCGGCGTCGAAGTCGTCCGCTGTGACGGCGAGGTGAAATTCGTTCTCGCCGAGGTCGTAGGGCTTCTTGCGGTCGTGGAGCCAGGTGAGCTCGAGCTCGTGCGGCGTCTGACCGCCGTCGGAGAGGTAGACGAGCGTGAAATCAGGGGCGTTCAGCCGGCGGGATTCCTCGAAGCCGAGCGCCTCCTTGTAGAATTTCAGGCTGCGCTCGAGGTCGAGGACATTGAAGTTGTTATGTGCGAAACGGAATTTCATTTGACATGCCTCCCTGGAGAATCAGTGATCATTCAATGCTACTATACGTCATTTCCTCGCCGATGGCAATCCTTTTCCCCTACTTGGAAAGGCGCAAGATATGCTATAATGGGAAGGAAGATGTACCCCGAAAGAGAGAGGAGAAAGCGATAGCAGCATGGCAACTGACATGAAAGAGGTCAAGCGGGAGCTTGCGTCGCTGCGCAAGCAGATCCGTCACCATAACAACCGCTATTATAATGAAGATAATCCGGAAATCTCTGACTATGAGTATGACCAGCTCATGCTCCGGCTCAAGGAGATCGAGAAGGCGTATCCGGAGCTCATCACGAAGAACTCGCCGACACAGCTCGTCGGCGGCAAAGCGATGCGTACGGCGGGCGTGCTCGTGAAGCATGATGTGCCGATGCTCTCGCTTGCGGATGTCTTCTCGCGTGCGGAGATCGACGCGTTCGTGGCGGAGCTGCAGCAGGAGCTTGCGGCACCGGAGTTCGTCGTCGAGGAGAAAATCGACGGCCTCTCGCTGGCGCTGCGCTATCGAGACGGCGAGCTCGAGCGGGCCATCACGCGCGGCGACGGCATCGTGCAGGGGGAGGATGTCACGGCGAACGCGCGCGTGATCGCCGATGTGCGGCAGCATCTCGCGGACAAGCTGCCGTATCTTGAGATCCGCGGCGAGGTCTATATGGAAAAGGCGGCCTTCGACCGCGTGAATGAGCGGCAGGAACTGCTCGGCCTGCGTCCGTTCGCGAATCCGCGCAACTGTGCGGCGGGGACGCTGCGCCAGCTCGACAGCCGCATCACGAAGGAGCGAGGGCTTTCGCTTTTCATCTTCAATCTGCAGAAGGCGGAGGGACGGACGTTCGCGACGCATACGGAGGCCTATGACTACATGCACAGCCAGGGCATCAAGACCATCCACGGCTACCGTGTCTGCCATACGGCGGACGAGGTCTGGGCGGCCATCGAGGCCATCGGCGAGAGCCGCGGCAGCCTGCCCTATGACATCGACGGTGCGGTCGTGAAGCTCAACAGCCTCAGCGATCGCGAGAAGCTCGGCGCGACGAGCAAGGTGCCGCGCTGGGCCATCGCCTATAAATACCCGCCGGAGGAAAAGGAGACGGTCGTGCGTGCCATCGAGCTCTCCGTCGGCCGTACGGGCCGCATCACGCCGACGGCGGTGTTCGATCCCGTGCGGCTCTGCGGCACGAGCGTCGAGCGCGCGACGCTGCACAACCAGGACTTCATCGACGCGCTCGACGTGCGCGTCGGCGACACAGTGCGCGTCTATAAATCCGGCGAGATCATCCCGAAAATCAAAGAGGTCGTGAAGGAGAAGCGTCCCTCTGGCACGGTGCCGTTTCGCATCGGCGACCGTTGCCCCGTCTGCGGCGCGCCTGCCGTGCGCATGGAGGACACGGCGGATATCAAGTGTCAGAATCCGAGCTGCCCCGCGCAGCTCGAGAACCACCTGCTGAACTTCGTGAGCCGCGGCGCGATGGATATCAAGGGCTTCGGCGAGGCCGCGGTGCATGCGCTCATCGAAAAGGGTTATCTGCAGAGCATCGCGGATATCTATCATCTGCGCGAGCACAGGGACGCGCTGCTCGCGGAGGGCATCGTCGGCAAGGAGAAGAATACGGACAAGCTGCTCGCGGCCATCGAGGCGAGCAAGGAAAATGCGCCCGAGCGGCTCGTCACAGGTTTCGGCATTCCGGGCATCGGCCGTGCGGCGGCGCGCGAGCTCATGCGCACCTTCCATTCAGTACAGGAGCTCATGGCGGCGGATGGGACGGCGCTGCTCGCGGTTCGCGACATGGGAGACATCAGCGCGCGCGCCATCGTGCAGTTCTTTGCCGACGAGGAGAATCGGCGGCAGATTGCCGATATGGCCGCGCAGGGCGTGCGCATGGAGGCGGAGCAGGCAGCGGCGCTCGACGATACGCTCGGCGGCAAGACATTCGTGATCACGGGCACGCTGCCGACGCTCGCACGCAAGGAGTGCGCCGCGCTCATCGAGGCGCACGGCGGCCGCGTCACAGGCTCCGTCTCGAAGAAGACGGACTACCTCGTCGCGGGCGAGGCCGCAGGCAGCAAGCTCCAGAAGGCGCAGACGCTCGGCATCCCCGTGCTCGACGAGGCGGGCCTGCGGGCGCTGCTCCCTTGAAAATAAAGGAACCACTGATTCATTCGGCACTCCGTCTTCACGCGTCTGCACTGTCCTCTCGTCGTCGACAAATCCTCAGCGTAGCTTCGGCTACGCCTGCGGTTTGTCTCCTAGAGAGATACAGCGCATCCACGTAAATCCGGAGCACCTCATTTAATCAGCGGTTCCTAAAAGAAAAGAAGAGGTACGGGCCATCGGCTCGTACCTCTTCTTTATCAAATTCTTGATTTTGCGCAAAACCATGAATCAGAGGGCGCGTTCCACCTTGCCGGAACGCAGGCAGCGCGTGCAGACGTTGATGCGCTTCACCTCGCCGTCAACCACAGCGCGGACGCGCTGGATGTTCGGCTTCCAGGAACGCTTCGTCTTCAGGTGGGAGTGGCTGACGTTGTTGCCAGACAGCTCGCCCTTGTTGCAGACTTCGCAAACATGTGCCATGTGTGTTACACCTCCTTGCGATGAAATCTGGGTTTTGATTTCAAAGTTTGTGGAGAGCAAGGCGCTCTCGCACACAATATGGATAGTATAGCATAAAGGAAATGTGGGTGCAAGCATTTTTCCTTGACACAGACAAATTTTCCACGGCAGTTGACAAAAGGGGAAGGAATGGTTTAGAATAGCACTATCAGTTCATAAAACATATAAGAAAGATAGGAATGAGCTACAGGTCATTCGACAGCGAAAGCCTGAGACGTCCGTCGTTTATTGGTGTACGACGGTTGTCTTGGGCTTTTTTCTGTTCCTGTCTTGCGGAGAGGAGCGATTGGGATGAAAAAGGCGAAGTTTTTGGCGGCTGCGGCGGGACTTTTCTTGTTGGCAGGGGTGCTCACGGGCTGCGGCAGTGATGCGGAGGAGTCGGCGGACGGCAAGGAACTGCTCAATGTCTCGTATGATCCGACGCGTGAGCTCTATCAGGAGTTCAATGCGGCGTTCTCGGAGAAATGGCAGGCGGAGACGGGAGAGCAGGTGAATTTCAAGCAGTCGCACGGGGGCTCGGGCAAGCAGGCGCGGGCGGTGCGCGAGGGCTTGGAGGCGGATGTCGTGACGCTCGCGCTCGCCTACGATGTCGATGAGATCGCCGCGGAAGGACTCATCGACAAAGACTGGATGGAGAAGTTCCCCGACCATTCGGCGCCGTATACGTCGACGATCGTGTTCCTCGTGCGCAAGGGGAATCCGAAGCAGATCCAGGACTGGGACGATCTCGTGCGCGAGGATGTCTCCGTCGTGACGCCGAATCCGAAGACGTCGGGCGGCGCGCGCTGGAACTATCTCGCGGCGTGGGCGTATGCGAGCGAGAAGACGGGCGGCGATGAGGCGCAGACGAAGGCGTTCATGAAGCAGCTCTTCTCGCGCGTCGTCGCGCTCGACTCGGGCGCGCGCGGCGCGACGACATCGTTCGTGCAGCGCGGCCAGGGCGATGTGCTCATCGCCTGGGAGAACGAGGCGTTGCTCTCGGTCAAGGACGCGCCGGACCAGTATGAGATCGTCACGCCGTCGCTGAGTATCCTCGCGGAGCCGTCGGTGGCCGTCGTGGACGAGGTCGTGGACAGGAAGGGCACGCGGAAGCTCGCGGAGGCGTATATCGAGTATCTCTATTCACCGGAGGGGCAAGAAATCGCTGCGAAGCATTTCTACCGTCCGCGCAATGCGGAGGTCGCGGCTGCCTACGAGTCGCAGTTCCCGCAGTTGCGCCTCGTGACGATCGACGGCGCGTTCGGCGGCTGGGCCAAGGCGCAGGCGGAGCATTTCGCGGACGGCGGCACGTTCGACCAGATTTATGAGAAGCAATAAAGGTGCACAATCGGTGGTGGGCGCGGCATGGTGCCGCGCTTTCTAGGGGAGTGCTGCATGAAGCAGTGATTCCATAAGAGAGGTGTTCTTCATGCGGGCTGCGGCTCATGTCATCCCGGGCTACAGGTTCACGCTCGGCATTACGTTTTTCTATCTGTCCTTGATCCTCCTGATTCCCCTGGCGGCATTTCTGCTCTACGCGAGCGGCATGGGGCTGGGGAGGTTCCTCGCGGTCGCGACGGAGCTGCGCGTCGTCCACGCGTATCTCGTGAGCTTCGGCACATCGCTTGCGGCGGCGCTCGTGAACGCGGCGTCCGGCCTGCTGCTCGCGTGGGTGCTCGTGCGGTACGATTTCCCTGGAAAGCGGCTGCTCGACGGACTCATCGATCTGCCGTTCGCGCTGCCGACGGCGGTCGCGGGCATCGCGCTCACGACGCTCTACGCGGAGAATGGCTGGCTCGGGCAGTTCTTCTACGCGGCGGGGATTCCCTCGGCGTTTTCCGTTCTCGGCATCACGATTGCGCTGGTGTTCGTGGGGATTCCTTTCGTGGCGCGCAGCGTGCAGCCCGTGCTCGCGGAGCTCGACCCGCAGCTCGAGGAGGCGGCGGAGATGCTCGGCGCGGATAGGTTCCTGACGTTTCGCCGCGTGATATTTCCCGAGCTTTTGTCGCCGCTGCTCACGGGGTTCGCGCTCGCGTTCGCGCGCGGTATCGGCGAGTATGGCAGCGTGGTGTTCATCGCGGGCAACCTGCCCTATGAGACGGAGATCGCGCCGCTGCTCATCATGGCGAAGCTCGAGTCGTTCGATTATCCGTCGGCGGCGGCCATCGCCATCGTGATGATGGCCGCGTCGTTTCTCGTGCTCCTGGCGCTTAATGGTTATCAGCGCTGGCGCATGCACCATCAGGGGGTGTGAGGATGAAAAAGGAAAAAGGCCTGGGCGCCTGGCTGCTCATCGCGCTTGCCGCGCTGTTCCTCTGCGTGATGCTCGTCCTGCCGCTCGTGCTCGTCGTGCATGAGGCGCTCGCGCGCGGTGCGGCGGCGTATCTTTCGGCCGTCACGGAGCCGTTCGCGGTCAAGGCACTGCAGCTGACGCTCCTCGCGACAGCGGTCGCCGTGAGCGCGAATACGCTCTTCGGCCTCGCGTCAGCCTGGCTGCTCACGAAGCATGATTTCCGCGGCAAGGCGCTGCTCGGCTCGCTCATCGATCTGCCGTTCGCGATCTCGCCGGTGGTCGCGGGCCTGTTCTTCGTCATGCTGTTCGGCCGCATGAGCCCGCTCTATCCGCTGCTGCGCGCGGAGCACATTCAGATTCTCTTCGCCGTGCCGGCTATCGTGCTCGCGACGGTGTTCGTGACGTTTCCTTTCATCACGCGCGAGCTCGTACCGGTCATGGAGAGCCAGGGGCGCAGCGAGGAGGCGGCGGCGGCGACGCTTGGTGCAAGCGGCTGGCAGATGTTCTTCCATGTGACGTTGCCGAATATCAAGTGGGCGCTGCTTTACGGCGTGATCCTCTGCACGGCGCGCGCGATGGGAGAGTTCGGCGCGGTCTCGGTCGTCTCGGGCCATATCCGCGGCAAGACGAATACGCTGCCGCTGCATATCGAGATTCTCTACAATGAATACAATTTCACGGCAGCCTTTGCCGTGGCGTCGCTGCTCGTCCTGCTGGCCGTCGTGATCCTCGTGCTCAGGAATTTCGTGGAGTGGCGTGCGAAAAGGGGGATGCATCATGCCCATTGAGGTGGAACTTCGTCATATTGAGAAATCATACGGCGCCTTCAAGGCGTCGGACGATGTCAGCTTCGCGGCGGAGCGCGGCAGGCTCGTCGGCCTGCTCGGCCCGTCCGGCAGCGGCAAGACGACGATTTTGCGCATGATCGCTGGGCTCGAGACGCCGGATCGCGGAGAGATCCTCATCGGCGGCCGCCGCGTGAATGACCTCGCGCCGGGGAAGCGCGGCATCGGCTTCGTCTTTCAGAGCTACGCGCTGTTCCGTCACATGACGGTGCGTGAGAACATCGCGTTCGGCCTGAAGATCCAGAAGGTGCCGCAGGCGAAGCGCCGGGCGCGCGTCGATGAGCTGCTGGAGCTCATCGGGCTCGCGGGGCTCGGCGCGCGGTATCCGATGCAGCTTTCCGGCGGGCAGCGCCAGCGCGTCGCGTTCGCGCGGGCGCTCGCACCTGAGCCTGAGCTCCTGCTGCTCGACGAACCGTTCGCCGCCATCGACGCGAAGGTGCGCAAGGAGCTCCGTGGCTGGCTGCGGCAGACGATCCACAGGCTCGGCGTCACGAGTATCTTCGTCACGCACGACCAGGAGGAGGCCGTGGAGGTCGCGGATGACATCATCATCACGAATCACGGCCATATCGAGCAGGCGGGTACGCCGGTCGCTATCTACCAGTCACCGCGCACGCCGTTCGTCGCGGATTTCATCGGCGAATCGGTGCATGTGCCGGATTATACGGTGTTCAAGGGATTTGACGGCGACGGGGGCGCGGCGGGCCGAGAGGGCATCATCCGCCCGGAGTTCCTCGAGATCGGTGCGGACGCCGACGAGATGCGCCTGCCGCTCGCGTCGGAGGACGGGACAGTGCGCGGCGTCTATTTCCGCGGGGACAGCCTGCAGGTTGATGTCGAGGTCAAGGGACAGCTCCTGCACGGGCGGCGCAGCCTAGAGAAGCGGCCGCTCCGGGAGGGGGACGCGGCCAAGGTGTTCATCCACCGCATCTACAGCTTCGCGGACGGCGGCACGCGCATCCTCGAGAATGCGGCGAAGCGTCAGGATTCCGTGGTGATTTGAGGTGAAGGATTTGAAACTGAAGGAAGAAACATCAGATATCCTCGTCATCGGCGGCGGTGCTGCCGGCTGCTACGCAGCGCTCACGCTCGCGGCGGAGGCGCCAGAGCGCTCGGTCTTGCTCGTCGACAAGGCGGGCATCGAGCGCAGCGGCTGCCTCGCGGCCGGCGTCAACGCGCTCAACGCGTATATCACGCCGGGGCATACGCCGGAGGACTACGCGGACTACGCGGCGGCGGACGCGGCGGGCATCGTGCGCGACGACCTGCTGCTCACGATGTCCGAGCGGCTCAACGAGGTCACGCGCCGCCTGGAGGCGCTCGGGCTCGTCATCTTGAAAGACGCGGCGGGGAACTACGTCTCGCGCGGCTGGCGCAACATCAAGATCAACGGCGAGAACATCAAGCCGCTGCTCGCCTCTGTCGTGCGTCGGGCGGAAAATGTCCGGGTGCTGGAGCATGTCGATGTCGTGGATCTCTTGAAAACGGCGGACGGGCGCATCGCCGGCGCCTGGGGCATCGACCTGCGCGCGGACGCGGTCTGTTATTTTCGCGCGCGCGCTGTCATCTGCGCGACGGGCGGCGCGGCGGGGCTCTACCGGCCGAACCATCCGGGCGCGGCGCGCCACACGATGTGGTATTCGCCGTTCAACACGGGGGCGGGGTACGCGATGGGGCTGCGCGCGGGCGCGGAGATGACGTCCTTCGAGATGCGGTTCATCGCGCTGCGGTGCAAGGACACGATCGCGCCGACGGGCACGCTCGCGCAGGGCGTGGGCGCGCCGCAGGTCAACGCGCGCGGCGAGAAGTACCAGGCGGCCTATGGCAACACGACATCGGAACGCCTCTACGCCGTCGTGAGCGAGAATCTCGCGGGACGCGGCCCCTGCTATCTCGAGACGCAGGGCATCACGGAGGCGCAAGAGCAGTCGCTCGAGCGCGCGTATCTCAACATGGCGCCGGCGCAGACGATGCGTTGGCGCGAGACGGGACTCGGCCCGCGCGCGGCGAACGTCGAGGTCGAGGGCACGGAGCCCTATGTCGTCGGCGGCCATACGGCGAGCGGCTATTGGGTGGACGCGGCGCGGCAGACGACGGTACCGGGGCTCTTTGCCGCGGGCGACGTCGCGGGCGGCTGTCCGCAGAAATACGTGACGGGCGCGTTCGCCGAGGGCGCCTATGCCGCCGAGGGAGCTGCCCGCTACGCGGCGGCGCAGGCGGAGCTCCCCGCGCCGGCGGAGGACGCGGCGGCAGTGCAGGCACGAGTCGAGCGGCTGCGCGTGCGGCCGGCGGCAGCGCCGCTCTTCACCGCCGACGCGCTCGAGGAGGCCATGCAGCAGGTCATGGATGAGGAAGCGGGCGGCATCAGCGCCGGCTACCGCTACACGGAGCGTCAGCTCGCTGCGGCCGCGCACCACATCGCGCGCCTCACGCGGCTCAGTGAGGGGCTGCGCGCAGAGGACACCTACGGACTGCTGAAGATCTTCGAGCTGCGCGAGCGGCTGCTCGTCTGCCGCGTGCTCATCGACCACATGAAAGCGCGGCGCGAGACACGCTGGCACTGCTTCGCGGAGAACCTCGACCATCCGGCGCGGGACGCGCATTTTGAGAAGTACGTCAATTCCAGGCTGAAAGACGGCAGGGTGGAGATCCTCCTGCGCGATCTGGTGAAACGGGGGCAGCGTTATGAGCATACGGCTGGAAAATGAGAAATGCATCGGCTGCGGCCGCTGCGCGGATGTCTGTCCGGGCAACCTTCTCGTCATCGAGGCAGGCAGGGCGCGCCTGCGCGACGCGCGCGACTGCTGGGGCTGCACGGCCTGCGTCAAGGCGTGCCCGCGTGCGGCGATCTTCTATACGCTCGAGGCGTCGCTCGGCGGCGCGGGCGGCAGGCTCTACGCCGAGGACAGCCGTGATACGCTCACCTGGGTGCTGCGGCTCGCGGACGGCGCGGAGCAGCGCATCACAGTCAACAAGCAGCAGGCGAATGATTACTGAGAAATCAGTGATACCGCAAGACGTCAGCGGAGGCACAAGACCTCGCGCTGCCGGATACGAAAGACATGCGAGCTGCGAGAGCGGCCGCGTACAGACTACCATCAGGGAGAGAGAAGACATGGGAAAATTATCGCATCTCGATGCGCTCGAGGCGGAGGCCATCTACATCATCCGTGAGGTGGCGGCCGAGTGTGAAAAGCCGGTGATGCTCTATTCCATCGGCAAGGACAGCACGGTCATGATGCATCTCGCGCTCAAGGCGTTCTATCCGGAGAAACCGCCGTTTCCGTTCCTGCACATCAACACGACGTGGAAGTTCCACGAGATGATCGCGTTCCGCGACGCGCAGGCGAAAAAATACGGCCTCACGATGCTCGAGTACAAGAATGAGGAGGGCATCCGCGAGGGCATCAATCCCTTCGACCACGGCGCGTCCTACACCGACATCATGAAGACGCAGGCGCTCAAGCAGGCGCTGACGAAGTATGGCTTCACGGCGGCGTTCGGTGGCGGGCGGCGAGACGAGGAGAAATCCCGTGCAAAGGAGCGCGTGTTCTCGTTCCGCAACGCAGCGCAGGCATGGGATCCGAAGAACCAGCGCCCCGAGATGTGGAAGCTCTACAACGCGGAGCTCCACAAGGGGGAGAGCATCCGCGTGTTCCCGCTCTCAAACTGGACGGAGAAGGATATCTGGCAGTACATCCGCCGCGAGCAGCTCGAGATCGTCTCCCTCTATTTCGCGAAGGAGCGCCCCTGCATCGAGCGCGACGGCAACATCATCATGGTAGATGACGACCGCATCGTCAGGAAGCTGCACCTGCGGCCCGAGGATATCCGGCCGCGGAAGATCCGGTTCCGCACGCTCGGCTGCTATCCGCTCACGGGCGGCATTGAGTCTGATGCCGACACGCTGGACGCCATCGTCGAGGAGACGCTTGGCGCCGTGGAGTCCGAGCGCACGAGCCGCGTCATCGACCATGAGGGAGCCGGCAGCATGGAGCGCCGGAAACGGGAGGGTTATTTCTGATGAACGATTTGCTGAAATTTATCACCTGCGGCAGCGTGGACGACGGCAAGTCCACGCTCATCGGCCATCTGCTCTACGACGCGAAGCTCATCTATGCCGATCAGAAAGAGGCGCTGCTGCTCGACTCGAAGGTCGGCAGCCGCGGCGGTGCCATCGACTACTCGCTGCTGCTCGACGGCCTGCTCGCTGAGCGCGAGCAGGGGATCACGATCGATGTCGCCTACCGTTATTTCACGACGGACCGGCGCAGCTTCATCTGCGCCGACACGCCGGGGCATGAGGAGTATACGCGCAACATGGCCTGCGGCGCGTCATTCGCGGATCTCGCCATCATCCTCGTGGACGCTTCGAAGGGCGTGCTCACGCAGACGCGCCGCCACGCGCGCATCTGCGCGCTCATGGGCATCCGCTATTTCGTCTTCGCCGTGAACAAGATGGACCTCATCGGCTACGACGAGGCGCAGTTCCGCGCCATCGAGGCGGAGATCGGCGCGCTCCGGCAGGAGCTCGGGCTCGAGAGCGTCCGCATTATCCCGGTTTCAGCGACGGAGGGCGACAATATCACGAAGCGCTCTGACCGCATACCCTGGTATGACGGCGAGGTCCTCCAGGAATATCTCGAGACGGTCGACGTCACGGCGGGGGCCGCCGCGGAGAAGGGGTTCTACCTCCCCGTGCAGCGCGTCTGCCGTCCGAACCAGTCGTTCCGCGGTTTCGCGGGGCAGATCGAGAGCGGCAGCGTCGCTGTCGGCGATACGGTGACGGCCCTGCCGAGCGGCGAGCAGGCGGAGGTCACGCGTATTTTCGTCGCTGACCACGAGGAGAAGCGTGCCAGCGTCGGCCAGCCCGTCACGCTGCAGCTCAGCCGCGAGGTCGATGTCTCGCGCGGCTGCGTGCTCGAGCGGGAGAGCGGACTAAGCCTCGCTGACGCGTTCGAGGCGGAGATCCTCTGGATGGACGACGCGCCGCTCACCGTGGGGAAGAATTTCCTCATCAAGCTCGGCACGAAGAAGATTCCCGGCATCCTTTCCGGCATCGCGTACCGCACCGACATCCATACGGGCAAGCACGAGCCGGCGGAGCGCCTCGAGAAGAACGAGATCGCGCATGTGACGATTGCCGTCACGGAGCCCATCGTGGTCGGATTGTTCGACGAGCACCGCACGCAGGGCGAGCTCCTGCTCATCGACCGCATCACGAACAACACGGCGGCCTGCGGCGTCGTGCGCAGCATCGGCGCTGCGGAGGACGCGGCGCGTGTCCGCGCGACGCCCGCGATGCGCAGCGCGCTCAACTGGCAGAAGCCGCTCGTCGCTGTGTTCCGTCCCGGCGCGGACGGCACGACGGCGCGCGCCGTCGCGGAGGCGGAATACCGCCTCGTGCAGAGCGGCCGTCACACGTACCTTTACGCGCCGGCGGCGGGCGAGGACTACGCGCGCACGGCAGCGCACCTCGCGGCGGCGGGCGTCATCGTGCTGCTCGTCCTCAGCGCTGACGCGCCGCGCCCGGAGATCCCAGAGGCGCGGGAGTGGAGCTCGCTCGCGCCCGCAGGCGAGCAGACGGCGCAGGCCATCGCCGCGCGGCTGCTCCAGGAGACACTGCTCGATGCCGCGTTCGCGCCGGGGCAGTGGGTGATTTGAGCGATGACAGAGGTTGCATTTTCCGCGCGCGTGTGCTAAGATAGCTCACATAATAGCTCATATCATGGAAAGACGAAGAGGAAGAGGAGTAGCTGCCGGATGTCAGCAGAGAGAGGGCGGTCGGTGCAAGCCCCCGGCAGGATGGCAGCGAAGTCGCTTCTGAGTCGCCCGGGGGAGGCGTGCGCGTTACCTCGGGCCGCGGCCGCGGCGTTAGAGCGAAGAGCAGCAAGTTAGGTGGTACCACGGAAGCAGGCGCTTTCGTCCTTCGGGACGGAGGCGCTTTTTTCATGGGTCACGAGATTTTGCGGGCGTGCCCGCGATGGTTTAGAGGAGTATCCGATATGGCAGAGACGAAAGAGACGAACATCCCGAAGGTCTACGATCCGCAGTCGTTCGAGAAGAAATGGTATCAGTTCTGGGAGGAGCACAAGTTCTTCCACGCGGAGGTGGATAAGCGCAAGAAGCCGTACAGCATGGTTATCCCGCCGCCGAATGTCACGGGCCAGCTGCACATGGGCCACGCGCTCGACAATACGTTGCAGGATATCCTCATCCGCTACCATCGCATGCAGGGCTACAACACGGTGTGGATCCCGGGCTGCGACCACGCGGGTATCGCGACGCAGGCGAAGGTCGAGGGGAAGCTCCGCGAGGAGGGAACGAACCGCTATGAGCTCGGCCGCGAGAAGTTCCTCGAGCGCGTCTGGGACTGGAAGGAGAAGTTCGGTAGCCGCATCATGTTCCAGCTGCGCTCCCTCGGCTCCTCGCTCGATTGGGACCGCGAGCGCTTCACGATGGATGAGGGCTGCAGCCGCGCCGTGCGTGAGGTGTTCGTGAGCCTCTACGAGAAGGGCCTCATCTATCAGGGCACGCGCATCACGAACTGGTGTCCGTCCTGCAATACGGCCATCTCGGACATCGAGGTCGAGCACGAGACGGAGAAAGGCCATCTCTGGCATCTGCGCTACGCGGTCGAGGGCGAGCCGGGCCGCTACGTCGAGATCGCGACGACGCGCCCGGAGACGATGTTCGGCGATACGGGCGTCGCGGTGCATCCCGACGATGAGCGCTACAAGGATCTCGTCGGCAAGACGCTCATCCTGCCGATCGTCGGCCGCCGCATCCCGCTCTTTGCCGACGAATATGTCGACAAGGCGTTCGGCACGGGCGCGGTCAAGGTCACGCCTGCGCACGATCCGAACGACTTCGAGATGGGGCAGCGTCACCACCTCGAGGAGATCAAGGTCATCGGCAATACGGGCAAGATGCTCGAGGGCGCCGGGAAATACGCGGGCATGGATCGCTATGAATGCCGCAAGGCGCTCGTCAAGGAGCTCGAGGAGACGGGCGTTCTCGTCTCGGTCGAGGAGCATGAGCACGCCGTCGGTCACTGCTCGCGCTGCCATTCGACGATCGAGCCGCTCGTCTCGAAGCAGTGGTTCGTGAAGATGGAGGGCCTCGCGAAGCCCGCCATCGAGGCGGTGAAGGACGGACGCATCCAGTTCGTGCCGGAGCGCTTCACGAAGATTTACTGCAACTGGCTCGAGAACATCCGCGACTGGTGCATCTCGCGCCAGCTCTGGTGGGGCCATCGCATCCCCGCCTGGTACTGCGACGACTGCGGCGAGACGAGCGTCTCGCGCACGGATCTCACGGTGTGCCCGCACTGCGGGAGCCATCATATCCATCAGGACGAGGATGTGCTCGACACCTGGTTCAGCTCGGGCCTCTGGCCGTTCGAGACGTTCGGCTGGCCGGACAAGACGCCGGAGCTCGCGCAGTTCTATCCGACGGCGACGCTCGTGACGGGCTACGATATCATCTTCTTTTGGGTGGCGCGCATGGTCATGATGGGGCTGGAGTTCGGCAAGGACATCCCGTTCCATCACGTATTCATCCACGGCCTCGTGCGCGACAGCCAGGGCCGCAAGATGAGCAAGTCCCTCGGCAACGGCATCGACCCCGTCGAGGTCATCGAGAAGTACGGCGCCGATACGCTGCGCTTCATGCTCATCACGGGCAACACGCCGGGCAACGATATGCGCTTCTACTGGGAGCGCGTCGAGAGCGCGCGCAATTTCGCGAACAAGATCTGGAACGCGTCGCGCTACATCCTCATGAACCTCGAGGGCTTCGATCGCTCGTTCCGCCCGGAGGAGGCGGATTACACGCTCGCGGACCGCTGGATCCTCTCGCGTTTCGCGCGCACGGAGCAGGGCGTCACGGAGAGCCTCGATAAATTCGAGCTCGGCGAGGCGGGCCGCATGATCTACGAGTTCCTCTGGAATGAGTTCTGCGACTGGTACATCGAGCTCACAAAGGCGCGCCTCTACGACAAGGAGAATGTGCGCGCGAAGAACACGGCGCTCTATGTGCTCTCCTATGTCCTCGAGAACACGTTGCGCCTGCTGCATCCCTTCATGCCGTTCCTCACGGAGGAAATCTGGCAGAAGGTGCCGCATGACACGCGGTTCCCGAGCATCATGATCGCCGACTGGCCGAAGGGGGACGCGGGCCTCATCCACGATGAAGTCGAGGCGCAGATGACGGCCATCATGGAGACCATCAAGACTGTCCGCAACCTGCGCGCCGAGGTCGGTGCGGCACCCGGGAAAAAGAGCGAGGTCATCCTCGGCTTCACGGACGAGGCGCTGCGTCCCGTTTTCTCGGCGCACGAGAGCTACCTCCAGGCGCTTGCGGCCGCGGAGCCCGTGACGTTGCTCGCCGCTGGTGCGGCGAAACCGGAGAACGCCATGGCGGGCGTTGTCGGCGGTGTGGAGATCTACCTGCCGCTCAAGGGGCTCATCGACGTGGAGAAGGAGACGGCGCGCCTCACGAAGGAGCGCGAGAAGCTCCAGAAGGAAATCAAGCGCCTGACGGGCAAGCTCAGCAACGAGGGCTTCCTCAAGAAGGCGCCGGCGGCCGTCGTCGCCGGGGAGCGCGAGAAGCTCGCAGGCTATGAGGAAAAGGAGAAATCCCTCGAGGCACGTCTCGCAGATCTCGCGAAGCTTTGATGGAGGAGCGCAGATGAACTATCAGGAAGCATTGGCCTATCTCGACGGGCTCAATGTCTTTGGCGTGCGCCTCGGACTTTCCCGCATCAAGCGCCTGCTCTCGCTCCTCGGCAATCCGCAGGACAAGTACCGCACGGTTCATGTGACGGGAACGAACGGCAAGGGCTCCGTCTCCGCCATGCTCGCGGGCATCCTCCGGAAGGCGACCATCCATACGGGACTCTATATCTCGCCGCATCTCGTCTCCTACACGGAGCGCATGCAGGTGGACGGCCAGCCCATCAGTGAGGAGGATTTTGCCGAGGCGATCTCCGCCGTGCGCGCGTTCATCGAGCAGATGCTCGCGGAGGGCGAAGAGTGCCCGACGCAGTTCGAGGCGCTCACGGCCGCGGCCTTTTACTACTTCGCCACGCGCAAGGTTGAGTATGCCGTCATCGAGGTCGGCCTCGGCGGGCTGCTTGACTCGACGAACGTCATCACGCCGGAGGTCTCGGTCATCACGAATGTCGCGTTCGAGCACGCGAAGCTCTGCGGCGGCACGCTCGCGGGCATCGCGCACCACAAGGCGGGCATCATCAAGGACGAGGTTCCCGTCGTCACGGCGGCAGAGGGCATGCCGCTTGCCATCCTGCGGGAGGCGGCGGAGCAACACGCCGCGGATATCTTCGTCGAGGGAGAGGACTTCTCGGTCAGGGGCGGCGCGTTTTCGCCGCGCGGGCAGTCGTTTTCCTTCTCTTCGCCGCAGCTCGGCGTGGACGGCGCGCCCTATGAGCTCCATCTGCTCGGCGCGCATCAGGTGAAAAACGTGGGCGTCGCCATCATGACGGCCTATCTGCTGCACAACATCGAGCCGCGCATCACGGAGCCGGTCGTGCGCGAGGCGCTGCGCCTCGTGACCTGGCCCGGCCGGTTCGAGTATCTCGAGGTGCCGTCAGAGGGGGGCGCGGGCGTGCAGCCCGTCCTCATCGACGGCGCGCACAACCCCGCGGGCATGGAGGTGCTGCGGCAGAGCCTCGACGCGTATTTCCCTGGGCAGCCGCGCGTGCTGCTGCTCGGCATCCTGCACGACAAGGATATCGACAAGATGCTCCGGACACTCGTGCGGCCGGAGGATCTCGTCGTCATGACGCCGCCGCAGTCTGACCGCGCAGAGAAAGCGCGCGTGCTGGCGGAGGAGGCGGCGCAGTACGCGCAAAGCGTCGCGTACCGCGAGGACAACGTCGAGGCGCTCGCCCTCGCGCTTTCTCTGGCGCAGGAGGGCCGTCTGCTCGTCGTAGCGGGCTCGCTCTATCTCATCGGCGGCCTGCGCCAGTTGCTGCTCGGAAAGGAGGATCCCCATGCCTGATACGCCTGGTAAGGAAGCAATCACACAAGCGGAAGCGCGTGTGCTCGAAGATCTCAGAGCCAAGCGCCGTGCCCGGCAGTTCGACCGCTGGCTGGGCTGGGCCATCGTGGCCGTGGGCTTTGCGCTCGCGCTCTCCCCGGGGGCGGCGACGGCAGCGCTGCTCGTCGGCAGCGCGCTGACGCTCTGGCGGCTGCGCGCAGACCCCGCGATGCATTTTCGACGGCTGCCCTTCGACATTCCGGTGCTGATCTTCGCCGGCTTCGGCGCGGCGTCCATCCTCGTCTCACCGGATCTCGCGTTCAGCTTTTACAACTACTACAACCTCGTCGGCGTCTATCTGCTCATGTATTTCTTCATCGGGCAGAACCTCCGCACGGGCAGGGAGCTCAAGCTGCTCATCGCCTCGTTGACGGCCTCCGCACTGCTCTGCGTGCTCTACGGCTTCTATCAGTTCGCCTTCGGCATTGATACGAGCGCGATGAAATGGGTGGACGGCGAGGCATTCCCCGAGCTGCGCAAGCGCGTCTTTTCCACCTGGGAGAACCCGAATATCTTCGCTGGCTATCTCGATGTCATGATGTGCCTCGTGTTCGGCGTATTCCTCCGCGTGAAGGCGCGCGGGCAGCGGCTCGTGCTGGCGCTGGCGCTGCTCGCGCTTGCCGCGTGCCTCGCCATGACGTATGCGCGCGGCGCCTGCCTGGCCATCGCGGCGGTGTTCCTGGCCTACGGCGCGCTGCGCGACTGGCGCGTGCTCGTCGGCTGCGTGCTCGCGGGCGGCGGCATCCTCGCGCTCGACCCCGCGCTGCTCGAGCGGATGACCTCGGTCTTTACGCGGCTCGACACCTCGTCTGAGATGCGCCTCGCGTTCTGGGAGAGCACGGTCGCCATGATTGCCGACCACCCGTTCCTCGGCATCGGCTGGGGGGCGTACTGGATGGTGTATCCGCTCTATGATTTCTACATGCAGGGCGCGGCGGGTACGACCATCAAGATCGTACATGCGCACAACATGTATCTGAACTACGCGGCGGAGATCGGCATCATCGGCGCACTCGCTTTTTTCTGGTTCTTTTTCGGCACGCTGGTGACGGCATTGCGCACGCGCTTCCTCACGCCGGAGGAGATCGAGCGGGAGGCGCAGGCGGGGCGCGCACCGCAGCCGACGGATCTCTCGCCGGAGAGCGGCATTGACGAGGAATTGCGCGCCGTTCACGAGAGCGTTGCAGCGAGGACGGAGGCGCCCGCCTGGAATTGGGCGGCGTTTCGCGCTGAGGTATCGCACTGGGAGGAGCGCCGCCTCGCGTCCGGCTTTGCGCTCGGCATCGGCCTGGCGCTTGTGTCCATCGCCCTTAACGGCCTCACGGACGATCTGCTCTTCAATATCCCGTCCTCCATGCTCATGTGGATGCTGGCCGCCGCAGCCGCGAGCCTTTCCCTCGTGAGCAAGCGGGAGCAGGCAGCGACGAGAAAGGAGCAGCAGACATGACCACCACGAAACGCACATCCCTGATTTCCAAGGCGACCATCGACCGTCTGCCGCTCTATTTCCGCACGCTGCGCCTCGTGCAGGACGAGGGCATCGACGTCATTTCCTCCGATGAACTCGGGCGGCGCCTCGGCATCACGCCGGAGCAGATCCGCAAGGACCTCGCGTCTTTCGGCCAGTTCGGCAAGAAAGGCGTCGGCTACTATGTCAATGAGCTCAAGCACAATGTCGGCGGCATCCTCGGCCTCGACAACCATTGGAACATCGCTGTTGTCGGCATCGGCCATCTCGGCGCCGCGCTCGCGAACTACCAGAACTTCGTCTCGCTGGGCTTCAATCTCGTCGCACTCTTCGACCAGGATCCGAAGGTCATCGGCACGGTGCAGAACCATGTCAAGGTAGAGGATGTGCGAGAGCTCGTCCCGATCGTGCATGAGCGCCATGTACATATCGGCATCATCGCCGTGCCGGCGGCCTTCGCGCAGGAGGTCGCCGACCGGCTCGTCGCCGCGGGCGTCAAGGGCATCTGGAACTTCGCGCCCATCAAGATGCAGGTGCCGGACTCCATGCACATCGTCAATGAGGATCTGTCCATCGGGCTGAGCAGGCTTTCGTATTACATCACACGCAGGTGAAAGCGTGTATTGTTAACGCGCTGTTCATCCGTAATTGACTTAAAAATAATAAAAAATATGACAAAAGCCGTCCGAGCAATCTTGACGGCTTTTTCTATGTGTGATATTCTAAGGCATGGGATATAAATGATGCATGGTGGTATGATAAATCATAGTTATTTCATATAGCTGCGATAACGAAGAGTTATACTACATGCAAGTTTCACAAGGGGGATTTCTGATGATTGATATTCTCGATCGCGTCCGCAACAAAGGACTGCAAGCGAAAATCGTCACAGCAGAGGAAGCCGCGGCCTTTATCCAGCCGGGCATGAACGTCGCGACGAGCGGCTTCACGGCCTCTGCTTACCCGAAGGTTGTGCCGATGGCACTCGCCGAACGCATGAAAAAAGATCCGTTCACGATCAACCTCTGGACGGGCGCGTCCACGGGCCCGGAGCTCGATGATGTGCTCGCAGGCGTCCATGGCATCAAGCAGCGCCTGCCGTATCAGACCGACAAGGTGCTGCGCAACGAGATTAACGACGGCAGCGTCAATTACCTCGACCTGCATCTTTCCGAGTCGGCACAGCTTTCCCGCTGCGGTTATCTCGGCCATATCGATGTCGCCATCGTCGAGGCTTGCGCCATCGATGAGGACGGCAACATCATCCCGACGACATCGCTCGGCAACGCCGCGTCCTATGTGCAGAGCGCGGATACCGTCATCGTCGAGGTGAACACGAGCCAGCCGCTTGAGCTCGAGGGCATGCACGATGTCTACATCCCGCTCGATCCGCCGCATCGTCTGCCCATCCCCATCGTGAAGGCGAGCGACCGCGTCGGCACGCCGTATATCCCGTGCACGCCGGAAAAGATCAAGTTCATCGTGCCCTGCGATATCCCGGATCATACGCGCCCGCTGCGCGCCATCGACGAGGGCTCCAAGAAGATGTCGGAACTCACGCTGGATTTCCTCCAGAAGGAGATCCAGGCGGGCCGCATGCCGAAGAACCTGCTGCCGCTGCAGTCCGGTGTCGGCAACGTTGCGAACGCGGTGCTCGCCGGCTTCGTGGACTCGGATCTCAAGGATCTCACGGTCTACACCGAGGTCATCCAGGACGGCATGCTCGACCTCATTGACGCGGGGAAGCTGAACTTCGCGTCCGGCACGGCCTTCTCGCCGTCGCCTGAGGGCATGGAACGCTTCTATAAGGACGTCGCAAAGTACAAGAAGTACCTGCTGCTGCGTCCGGAGGAGATTTCCAACAGCCCGGAGGTCGTCCATCGCCTCGGCGTCATCGCCATGAACACGGCGATCGAGTGCGACATCTATGGCAATGTCAACTCGACGCATATCACGGGCACGAAGATGATGAACGGCATCGGTGGCAGCGGCGACTTCGCGCGCAACGCATACCTTACCATTTTCTATACACCGTCGACGGCTAAAGACGGCAAGATTTCGTCCATCGTCCCGTTCTGCTCGCACATCGATCACACGGAGCACGATGTTGACGTCATCATCACGGAGCAGGGCATCGCGGATCTGCGCGGCAAGGCGCCGAAGGAGCGCGCACTCGAGATCATTAACCACTGCGCGCATCCGGACTATCGTCCGTTGCTGCTCGATTACTTCCATCGTGCAGACGAGACGACGAAACACGCGAATACGCCGCATATCCTCGAAGAGGCGTTCTCCTTCCATGAGCGCTTCCTCAAGACGGGGACGATGCAGAAATAAGAAAGTGGATGTGCCGGTCGGTTCTGCTTTCAGGCTGACACGGCGCTTTCCTAAAGAAAAGCTGATGAATTCAGCGGTTCCCTAAAGAACTGAATCAGGAGGCAACTCGATATGAGCACGGAACACGAGAAAATCCAAGCTGAACTTGCTAAGTATCAGGCGAGCGTTGAAAAAGCAGTCGCCCGTTTCCCGGAGCGCCCGCATCTGCCGGAGCAGCGTCTTTACACGCCGCTCGACATCAAGGATACGGACTACGCTGATGAAATCAGCTTCCCGGGCGTCTATCCGTACACGCGCGGCGTGCAGCCGACGATGTACCGCGGCCGTTTCTGGACGATGCGCATGTACGCAGGCTTTTCCACGGCAGAGGAGTCGAACAAGCGCTATCGCATGCTGATCGAAAATGGCGCGACGGGCCTTTCCTGTGCGTTCGACCTGCCGACGCAGATCGGCTATGACTCCGATGATCCGATTTCCGAGGGCGAGGTCGGCAAGGTTGGTGTCGCCATCGACTCCCTCGCCGATATGGAGGTTCTCTTCGATAAGATCGATCTCGGCAAGGTCTCGACGTCCATGACGATCAATGCGCCGGCATCCGTCCTGCTCGCTATGTACATCGCTGTCGCGGAAAAGCAGGGCGTTCCTGCTGACCAGCTGCGCGGCACGATCCAGAACGATATCCTCAAGGAGTACGCAGCGCGCGGCACGTACATCTTCCCGCCGCGTCCGTCCATGCGCCTCATCACGAACATCTTCGAGTATTGCTCGAAGAACGTGCCGAAGTGGAACACGATCTCCATCTCCGGTTACCACATCCGCGAGGCAGGCTCCACGGCTGCCCAGGAAATCGCCTTCACGATCGCCGATGGCATCGCTTACTGCGAGGCTGCCATCAAGGCGGGCCTGCACATCGACGATTTCGCAGGGCGCCTTTCCTTCTTCTGGAACGCTCACAACAACGTCCTCGAGGAGGTAGCGAAGTTCCGCGCCTCCCGCCGCATCTGGGCGAAGGTCATGAAGGAGCGCTTCCATGCGCAGAAGGATAAGTCCATGAAGCTGCGCTTCCACACGCAGACGGCAGGCTCGATGCTCACGGCGCAGCAGCCGAACAACAACATCGTGCGCGTTGCCCTGCAGACGGCTGCGGCCGTCATGGGCGGCACTCAGTCCCTCCACACGAATTCCCGCGACGAGGCGCTCGCGCTGCCGACGCAGGAGTCCGTGACGATTGCACTGCGCACGCAGCAGATTGTCGCCTACGAGAGCGGCCTTGCCGATGTCATCGACCCGCTCGCCGGCTCCTACTACGTAGAGGCCATGACGAACAAGCTTGAGGCTGAGGCTTGGGATTACATCAAGAAGATCGATGATATGGGCGGCGCCGTCGCGGCCATCGAGAAAGGCTACATCCAGAAGGAGATCCAGGATTCCGCTTACAAGTGGCAGATGGATGTCGAGTCCGGTGCCCGCGTCATCGTCGGCGTCAACAAGTTCCAGATGGAGAACGAGGAGCCGCCGAAGGACCTCCTGAAGGTCGACGAGGCCGTCGGCAAGCGCCAGGTCGCCAAGCTGCACGAGATGAAGGCGAAACGCGACAACGCGGCTGTCGAGGCAGCGCTCAAGGATCTCAAGAGCGCCTGCGAGGATGAAAACGAGAACCTCATGCCGCATATTCTCGCAGCGGTCAAGACGTACGCGACGCTCGGCGAGATCTGCAACGTCATGCGCAGCGTCTTTGGCGAGTATGAGGCACATGTGAACCTGTAATCTGCTGAGTGTAAGTCTTGCGGCAGCCGGGTGCATGCCCAGCGTTGCCGCACTGTCTGGAGGGACAACAAATGGAGAAGAAAATCAGAGTATTAGTGGCGAAACCGGGCCTTGACGGGCATGACCGCGGCGCGAAGGTCGTCGCGCGCGCACTGCGCGACGCGGGCTTCGAGGTCATTTACACGGGCCTTCGTCAGACACCGGAGCAGATTGCTGAAGCAGCGCTCCAGGAGGATGTCAACGTCATCGCGATGAGCATCCTTTCCGGCGCGCATGGTCATCTGTTCCCGAAGGTTGTCAATCTCGTCCGCGAGAAGGGCATGAACGATGTCCTCATCATCGGCGGCGGTGTCATCCCCGAAACCGATATCCCTGCCCTCAAGGAGGCCGGCATTGCCGAGGTCTTCACGCCGGGCACGCCGACGACGGATGTCGTGAAGTTCATCAAGGAGCATGTAAAGCTCTAAGAGCCCATTGATTCAGTTTCTTTAAGGGAGGGCGAGCCTTTGGATATTGCAGAAGAACTGCTGAAAGGAAATCGCTTAGCACTTTCCCGCGCCATCACGGCCATCGAGAATGAATACGATGAAGCGACCGAGATCATGAAGAAGCTTTATCCGCGCACGGGCCATGCATTCGTTCTCGGTGTCACCGGGCCTCCGGGAGCCGGCAAAAGCACGCTGACCGACAAGCTCGCGCGCGAGTACCGCAATCAGGGCAAGACCGTCGGCATCATCGCCGTCGATCCGACCAGCCCGTTTACGGGAGGCGCCATCCTCGGCGACCGTATCCGCATGAACGGACTCACGCTCGATGAAGGCGTATTCATCCGCAGCATGGGAACGCGCGGCAGCCTTGGCGGACTTTCGCACAAGACGGCAGATGCGGTGAAGGCGATGGATGCCTTCGGCAAAGATGTGATTTTCGTCGAGACGGTCGGCGTCGGCCAGTCCGAGGTCGATATCGTCAAGGCGGCAGATACGACGATGGTCGTGCTCATTCCCGGCATGGGGGATGATATCCAGGCCATCAAGGCAGGTATCCTCGAGATCGGCGACGTGTTCTGCGTCAACAAGGCAGATCATGACGGTGCCGACAAACTCGTGCGCGAGATCAACATGATGCTCGATCTCGACGTCCATGAGCCGGCGCCCATGGACGCGGCGCAGAAGGCGCTCTCTGACCAGTTCCACCACATGGCGGTCGGTTCGCAGGCGACTGGGGACGCAAAGCTTGGCTATTGGCGTCCGCCGATTGACAAAGTCATTGCCAATCAGAACATCGGCGTCAAGGAGCTCATCGCGAGCATCGAGAAACACCATGCCTACATCAGCGCGAACGGCGAGCTGCAGGCGCGCCGCACAAAGCGCACGAAAGACGAGATGCTCGACATCCTGTCGAGCAACATCGGCAAATACATTACTGGCAAGATCGTGGATACGGGCCGCCTCGACGCTTATGTCGAGAAGATCAAGGCGCATGAGACGGATCCCTACACGGTCGTCGGCGACATCATGCAGGAAATGCTCCGCTGAGGAGTCATTGAGGAGGCAGATATTATGTTCAAGGTTTTAGGCGTAGACCATATCGGCATCGCAGTCACGGATCTCAAGGAGGTCGGCTCGTTCTGGAGCGAGGCGCTCGGCCTGCCGGCCAACGGCGAGGAGACCGTCGCAGAGCAGAAGGTCACGACGGGATTCTTCCCGACGCCGAACGGCAGCGAGATCGAGCTTCTGGCAGCGACGGAGGATTCCTCCCCGATTGCGAAGTTCATCGAGAAGAACAACGGCCGCGGCGGCATCCAGCACATCGCACTGCGCGTCGACAACCTCGAGGCAGCACTCGCCGACCTCAAGGAGAAGGGCGTACGCCTCATCGACGAGAAGCCGCGCAAGGGGGCCGGCGGTGCCAAGATCGCTTTCGTGCATCCGAAGGCTTCTCACGGCGTCCTTCTTGAGCTCTGCCAGCGCGACTGATGCCTTTCTTATCAGCTCTTAGTAGCTACTTGCAATTTTTGCGAAAAAGGTGCAAAATAATGATGCAGTAACAATGCTGATCATAGGAGGGTTAAAATGGCAACCGTTCAAGAAAAGATTGACCAGATGAATGCGAAAAAGGCGCACATCCGCCTGGGCGGCGGTGCGGCACGCATTGAGAAGCAGCATGCCAAGGGTAAGTATACGGCGCGCGAGCGTCTCGAAAAGCTCTTTGACGAGGGTACCTTTGTCGAGCTCGACATGTTCATGAAGCATCGCTGCACGAACTTCGGTCAGGAGAAAAAGGATATGCCTGCCGATGGCGTTGTCACCGGCTACGGTACGGTGGATGGCCGTCTTGTCTATGCTTACGCGCAGGACTTCACGGTGTCCGGCGGTGCGCTCGGCGAGAAGCATGCGCACAAGATCTGGAAGGTCATGGATCTCGCGATGAAGATGGGCGCTCCCTGCATCGGTATCAATGATTCCGGCGGCGCCCGCATCCAGGAGGCTGTTGATGCGCTCTCCGGCTATGGCGGCATCTTCTACCGCAACACGGCGGCCTCCGGCGTCATCCCGCAGATTTCTGTCATTATGGGACCGTGCGCGGGCGGCGCTGTTTACAGCCCGGCCATCACGGACTTCATCTTCATGGTGAAGAACACGAGCCAGATGTTCATCACGGGCCCGGCGGTCATCAAGTCCGTCACGGCCGAGGAGGTTACGGCGGAAGAACTCGGCGGCGCTGTCACGCACAACAGACGTTCCGGTGTCGCGCATTTCGCCTGCGAGAACGAGGACGACTGCCTTGCGAAGATCCGCGAGCTGCTCTCGTATCTGCCGAGCAACAACATGGAGGACGCGCCGTCCGTCGAGCCGACGGACGATCCGGATCGCCAGGATGAGAGCCTCAATACGGTCGTGCCGGACAATCCGAACATGCCGTACGACATGAAGGATGTCATTCGCTCCATTGTGGATAACGGCGAGTTCTTCGAGGTGCAGGAGCTCTTCGCGACGAACGTCATCATCGGCTATGCCCGCATGGATGGCCGTGTTGTCGGTATTGTGGCGAACCAGCCGAACGTCATGGCCGGGTGCCTCGACGTCGATGCGTCGGACAAGGCGGCGCGCTTCGTCCGCTTCTGCGATGCGTTCAACATCCCGCTCTTGACGCTCGTCGATGTGCCGGGCTTCCTGCCGGGCGTCGACCAGGAGCACAACGGCATCATCCGCCACGGCGCGAAGATGCTCTACGCCTACAGCGAGGCGACGGTGCCGAAGGTTACGGTCATCACGCGCAAGGCTTACGGCGGCTCCTACATCGCGATGTGCTGCCGCGAGCTCGGCGCTGACCAGGTCATGGCATGGCCGACCTCGGAGATCGCTGTCATGGGTCCTGCGGGCGCAGCGAACATCATTTTCCGCAAGGATCCGGACAAAGAGGCCAAGACGCAGGAATACATCGATGAGTTCGCGACGCCGTACGTCGCTGCAGAGCGCGGCTACGTCGACATGGTCATCGAGCCGAAGGAGACGCGTCCGCTCGTCATCACCGCGTTCAACGCGCTCGCGAGCAAGCGCGAGGTCGGTCCTGCGAAGAAACATGGCAATATCCCATTGTAATTCGGAAGCGAGGAACCGCTCATGAAAATCAATGCAAGCGATGTCCGTCCTGAGGTCGTAGCCGCTATCTCGGCTGCGGTCCAGATGATGACGGGGAACAAAGTCATCGCTGTGCGCATCAAGCGCACGAGCAATGCATGGAATCTGGCTGCCCGCGGCGGCAGGCATTGAATCAAGCTGAATAATTGGAGGAATTTTCAATGAAAAAGTTCAACATCACGGTCAATGGCACCGCCTATGAGGTAGAGGTAGAAGAGGTCAAGTCCGCAGTCAAGGCAGCGCCTGCGCCGAAGGCTGCACCGGCACCGAAAGCGGCCCCCGCCGCTGCGCCTGCACCGGCAAAGGCAGCTGTCGCAGCTGGCGCTGGCGAGCACTCCATCGACGCGCCGATGCCGGGCAAGATCGTGAAGCTCGTCGCTTCCGAGGGCCAGGCAGTCAAGGCTGGCGATGTCCTGCTCATCCTCGAGGCCATGAAGATGCAGAACGAGATCACGGCGGATGCCGATGGCGTGGTCAAGACGTTCAATGTCGCGGCTGGTCAGAGCGTCAAGGTACATGATTCCCTCGTGATTCTCGGATAAGTTTCGCGAAATAAAGTACAGGAAGTCCCTTTCCTTTGCAGGAGAGGGACTTTTTGTGTAGAATAGAAGTATATGAAAATTGTAGATTCATAGATACCATAGAACGAAAGTGGACGGAGAAACACACGTCTGAGAGGAAGATAGACCATGTACCATGTTCAGCTGCATTTTTGGGTGAGAGGCATTGATGAGAAAATCGTCCGTATCTGGCAGGAGGCAGAACCGCTGGAGCGGTTCACACACCTCTTCCATAATTTTTCTCGATCGATGCGCCTGCCCAGCGGGAGGAATCAGATCGTCCTGCTCGGCGATGTGGCGACACTCCAGATTCCCATGTTGCGGCAGGACATCGGTACGAAGGGCAAGCTGATTCTCTGTGCAGACTCCGTACAGGATCTGCCGGAAGAGGAGCTTGCTTATTTCGATGCGATATGGCCGCGCGCGCACCTCGAGGAGACGGCCGCCTTCCATTTTCACCGCCTGCAGCAACTGCTCAAGGAAGAGAAGGACGCGTGGCTCACGCAGACGTATCTTGAGCAGACCATCAATACACTGCCCGACATGGTCTGGTACAAGGACATCAAAGGATTGCATCTCCATGTCAATGACGCGTTTTGCACGGCGGTCAACAAGCGGAAATCGGATGTGGAGGGCAAAGACCACTACTATATCTGGGGGATTCCGCGTGAGGTCTATGAGTCGAGCGACTACGTCTGTGTGGAGACGGAGGAGGACGTGCTCAAGGCGCGTAAGACGTGCCTCTACGTTGAGGAGGTCATGAGCGCGCAGGGCCTGCGTAAGCTCAAGACGTATAAGACGCCGATCTTTGACGAGGACAGTCAGGACATCATCGGCACCGTCGGCATTGCGCGGGATATCACCCGGGAAAAAGAGTACCGGAGCACCATTCAGAGGCTCACGCGCGAGGATCAGCTGACATCGCTGCTCAACAGGGAATATTTCTACGATATCCTCAAGAAGAACAACAGCCAGGCCTATACACTGCTCTCGTTTGATATCGAGGGGTTCCACGGGTTCAATGAGCGCTATGGCCATCCGCTCGGGGACGCGGTGCTGCAGATTGTCGCTGAGGAACTGCGATCGGCCTTCACGACCAATCACGCAGCCCGTCTCGGCGGCGATGAATTCGCGGTTTTCCTGCCGGATGACTTATCGGATGAGACGGCGGAAGCAAGTGTGAAAGCCTTCCAGGAACAGCTCTCCTTCATGCTGTCCATGGATGATCGCATGAAGCATTTGCGCGTCAATGCCGGTATCGTGCATGCGCTGCCCGGCATGACGCCGGAGCAGGCCATCCATGACGGTGGTATGGCACTGGACCGCGCGAAGAAAGTCGGCGGTGGGGCATGCTGTTTTTCCAGAGAGACAGCGACAGCGTGAGAGCGGCTGCGGCCAGCGCCTCTCGTCGCCTGCACGTCTTGCCGTAAGGTGGGTGCAAGCGGGCGTACGCTAGAAGTGCAGCGTTTCCTGTGCGCAGCAGCCGCAGCGATTTTCCATTGTGATTTTCCGCTGGAAAAGGTATAATGAAATCAGAAACATCGATAGGAGGAGATTATTATGTTCCGTACGATTCCATTTCATTTCAAGAACAATGCTTCGGAGAAGAGCCGCGAGGTGCTCGATCGTTTTTGGGATTTCGCGATGGAGCAGGCGCACAATCCTGTCGGACGGGCAGCGAGTGTCATCTTCCCATTTCGCGTGGATGCCATCGAGTTGCCAGATCGCTATGAACTCTTTGCCGAACTGCCGGGATTCACGAAGGAGGAGATTACCGTCGCTTACGAAGGCGAAAGTACGCTGACGATTCGTGCGGAGCGTCCGGAGCCGGAACTGGAGTCTGTACGCTACCTCTGTCGTGAGCGCCGCACGGGAACGTTCGAGCGGTCCTTTGAGATTGACGATATTGACAAGGATGCTGTGACTGTTTCTTTTGAGAACGGCGTGCTGCACATCGTGTTGCCGAAGGTGCAGGGAAACGAGGACAAGATGGTTTATGACATCAAGTGACTTGTTTTACAAGCAGGTCAGGCACAGAAAATAGTATAATCTCCTTGGAGAATATTTCCTGTTTTTTTACGGTCGCGCGTCAGCGACCGTCTTTTTTTGCGCGGTTAGCAGGAAATTCGTTCCTCAAAGGGGAATATAGAACCGAAAGAAGAATGTGTTGCGGGAAAGGGTAGGAGATGCACTGAAGTGTAGCTCTGCCAAGTCTCACCGTCCTCGTGCGGAGGAAGGAGAGGTGTTCCTGCAAATTTAGGAGGGATTCCCTATGATGGATGATGCGGATTGGGTGAACTTCAAGAGAAAGCTCAAGGCAAAAACGGAAATCGATCTCGATCTCTATAAGGAGCCGCAGATGAAACGACGGATCGGTAATCTCGTGAATCGCGGCAAGTTCGATGGCTATACAGCATATTTCGATCATGTCGTACAGGATAAGGATGCTTTCGCCGCGTTCATCGAATATCTGACGATCAACGTATCTGAGTTTTTCCGCACGCCGGAGAAGTTCGGCAAGCTGGAGACAGATGTCATCCCCGACTTACTGAAGCGATCGCCGCGACTCAAGGTCTGGAGTGCGGGCTGTTCCATCGGAGCAGAGCCGTATTCGCTCGCGATTATTCTCAAGGAACTCACGCCGGGCGTCAAGCATCAGATTCTCGCGACGGATCTCGATGTGGAGATCCTCGCCAAGGCGCGGCAGGGCATCTATACGGAGAACGAGCTCAAGAGCATGACGCCGGAGCGGCGCAGTCGGTATTTCGACCGCGTGGAGGGCGGTAAGTTCGCGGTGAAAGATGAGATCAAGCGTTGCATCGAGTTCAAGCGGCACAACTTGCTCAAGGATCCCTTCGAAACGGGATTCGACCTCATTCTCTGCCGCAATGTCGTGATTTATTTCACGGAGGAGGCGAAGGATCAGCTCTATGCGAATTTCTTCCGTGCGCTGAAGCCGGGGGGAATCCTCTTTGTTGGCGCGACGGAGGCGATTTTGAATTTCCGGGCGCTTGGCTATACGAGCTTTCAGCCATTTTTCTATCAGCGGCCGCTGGCATGAGCGATAGGAAGCGATGGGATGTCTGATATGTATGCAAATCCCGAGATTGAGATGATGCCACACGAGGCGCTGCAGGCGCTGCAGCTGGAGCGTTTGCAGAAGGCAGTGAAATGGGCGGGAGAGAAGAGTGGTTTCTACCGGGACGTTTTCGCCAAGGTCGGCGTTTCTGCAGCGGATATTCAGGCACTCTCTGATATTCGCAAGCTGCCCTTTGTGACGCCGCTGGATTTACGTAGCCGTGATGTGTATGACAGGCTGACGCTGCCGCTCTCGGGCGTGCTGCGCTTCAGCTACCAGGAGCAGCCGGCCGGGGAGTTCCTGCAGCTTTACACGAGCGGCGATGTGGCGCATAACGTCGAGATGATGCTGCGTGGGCTTGTAGCGGCGGGCGTAAACAGGACATCGGTGGTCGGCGTGCAGGGGGATCTCTCAGACAGCCGCTTGCTCGACGTGCAGTATGCGCTTGAGATGCTGGGTGCGGCGGTCGTGCCGCTCGGCACGGACTACCGTCGCTGGCTGCATCTCATGGACTGTGTGAGCATGGATGCCATTGTGAGTACGCCGCAGCTCATCATGCAGCTCGTCATCCAGCTGCAGGCGGTGGGGAAGGATATCGCGGCGTATCCGCTGCGCATGATCTTCAGTCTGAATGATATGGGGCTGCAGAATCTCTTGCAGCGTCACGTCATGCAGCGGTCGCAGGCGCGTGTCTATAATTTCTTCGCGCCGCCGGCGCTCGGTATGGCGGGAGCGCTCTTTTCCTGTCCTGCACAGCAAGGGCAGCATGTGCAGGAGGATTATTGGTATCCCGAGGTCATCGCTTTTGGGACAGATACGCCGGTCGAGGAAGGGCAGGTGGGCGAGCTCGTGCTCACCTCACTCATGGCGGAGGCACTTCCGCTCATACGCTTCCGCACAGGGCAGGCGGTGAGCCTTTGCTGCGAACCTTGCGCCTGCGGTCGTACGTTTGTACGCGCGATGACGCCGCTACAGGGGATTTGAGGAACCACAAGTTCATTCAGCCTTTTTTTGTACTGGGGGCCGGGCGCATAGCTGCGGCGAAGTGTTTTTTTAGGAACTGCGCTTTGCCGCAGTTTTTTCTTTGGAACGATGTGTGCTATGGGATAGAGATTACGGAGGAATCATGCGATTTTTACATACAGCAGACTGGCATCTCGGCAAGTTGTTCGGCCAGCGCTACATGACGGAGGATCAGCGCTATGTGCTCGAGGAACTCGTCGCGCTGGCCGTGGATGAGGACGTGCAGGCCGTCGTGATCGCGGGGGATGTCTATGACCGCGCGGTGCCGCCCGCCGAGGCTGTGGCGCTTTTCAACGAGGTGCTCGCCCGCCTCGTGAAAAAGGGCATCGCGGTGCTCTATATCGCGGGCAACCACGACAGTGCGGCCCGCCTTGATTTCGGCAGGGAACTGCTCGCCGCGAGCGGCGTCTACTTGCGCGGGTGTGTGCGCGGGGAGGACGCGCCGGTCGTGCTCGAGGATGCGGCGGGGCCGGTGTATTTTTCGCTGCTGCCTTTTGCGACGCCCGTGGAGGTACGCGCGGCATTTCAGGTGCCGCGCGAGGAACCGCTGGATTTCGACGCGGCGATGGCGCGCCAGGTGCAGGCGGCGCGCGCGCAGATTCCGGACGGCTGCCGCTCAGTGGCTGTCGCGCACGCATTCCTCGCAGGCGGCCGCAGCGCTTCCTCCGAGCGGCCGCTCTCCGTCGGCGGCACGGACCAGGTGCGGCCCGCGCATTTCCTGCCTTATAGCTATACGGCGCTCGGCCATCTGCATGGGCCGCAGCGCGCGGGAGCGGAGAAGATCCGCTACGCGGGATCACTGCTCAAATATTCCTTTGACGAGGCTGCGCAGAAAAAGGGGGCGCTGGTCGTGGAGCTCGCGGCAGACGGTGCCGTAGAAACGAGGTTCGAGGCGCTGGCGCCGCGCCACGACGTGCGCATCGTGCGCGGCACCTTGGAGGAGCTGCGGCAGGCGGACTTTGACCCTCTGCCGCATGATGACTATGTGCGTGTGGATCTCCTCGATCGTGCGACCATTCTCAATGCCTATGACAAGCTCACCGCCATCTATCCGAATCTCTTCGCGCTCACACGGCCGAATTGGCAGGCGGCGCAGGCGGAGGAACTGCGGCTGCGCCCACAGGCGGGAGAGGTGTCGGAGCTTGCCTTGTTCCGGGATTTCTATGAGGAGATGACGCGGGAGACGTTTTCCCCCGATCAGCAGAAGTATCTCGAGGCGGTCCTTGAGGAAATGGCGCGGGAAGAGAGGGAGGAAGTATGAGGATCAGGAAACTCAGCCTGCAGGCATTCGGCCCCTATGTCGGCAAGGTGGCGCTCGACTTCGCGCGGGGGCTGGGAGAGAATCGCTGCTTCCTCATCCACGGCATGACGGGCGCGGGGAAGACGACGCTGCTTGACGCGATCTGCTTTGCGCTTTACGGCGAGGCGAGCGGCTCTCTGCGCACGGGTACGATGCTGCGCTCGGACAAGGCGGCGCCGGAGACAGAGACCTGGGTGGAGCTGGAATTCGCGCTCGGCACGCGCGGCTACCGCGTGCTGCGCAGTCCGGCCTATCGGCGCGAGGACAGGAAGAGCGCGACGAGGGCGCGGGCGGAGCTCTACGTGCAGCGCGGCGGCGAGGAGGAATTGCTCGTCACCGGCACGAGCGAGGTGACGGAGTATCTCGAGACGCTGACGGGCTTTCGCTGCGAGCAGTTCCGACAGGTCGTGCTGTTGCCACAGGGTGAGTTCCGCGCGTTCCTCATGAGTGATTCCCGGCGGCGCGGCGAGCTCATGCAGGCGCTCTTCCACACGGAGCGGTATGCAGCCCTCGAGAAGCGGCTGAAGGAGCGTGCGCTCGATCTCGCGGCGCGGGCGAGGGACTGCCGGGCACAGCAGGCGCAGCTGCTCACGCAGGCGGAGGCCGCCTCGGCGGAGGAGCTTGCGGCAGTGCTCGCGCAGCGAGAGCAGGCGCTCACCGCCTGCAGGGAAAGGACTACGTCCCTGCGGCTGGCGCATGAGGAGCGCCAGCGCCGACTCGTCAGCGGTCAGACGCTCGCGGCGGCGTTCGCGCGTCTCGCGCAGGCGGAGAAGGACTGCGCGTCGGATGAGAAGAAGAAAGAGAGCGTAGAGATGTTTCGCGCGCAGCTGGCGCAGGCGGAGCAGGCGGCAGCGCTCCTCGACAAGGAGCGGCAGGCGGCAGAGGAGGCAGTGGCAGAGGTAAGAAGCAGCAAGGAGGCAGAGCGCCTTGCCGCGGCGGCCGCCCAGGCAAAGCAGGCGGCCACGCAGGCGGCGCAGCAGCTCGCGGTGCAGCAGGAGAAGGAAGAGGAACGCGCGGCGCTGCGGCGCAAGGTGCAGCAGCTCGAGCTGGCCAAGCGTGCTGCGGCGGAGGCGGAGCGCCTGGCCCATGCGCTCGCGGCGGCCGAGCGCCGCGAAGCCGCCTGCCGCGTGGAGCGGATCGACACGGAGACGGCGGCCGAGCAGGCAAAGCTGAGGCTGGAGCGGTTGCAGGCCCTCGAGCGCCTAGGCAAGGCCGTCTCGCTGGCCCGCGGCCTGGAGGACGGGACGCCGTGCCCTGTCTGTGGCTCCTGCTCGCATCCGCATCTGGCGGAGGCGCAGGACGTCGTGCCGGAGGAGCAGGAGGTGCACGAGGCGGCAAAGGTGCTCGAGAAGCTGCGGCAGCGCGTACGTGGTGCGCAGGAAGAAGAGCAGAAGGCCGCAGCGGCGGCAGCGGCGCTCAAGGGACAGCTCGCCGCGCAGAAAAAGAATCTGCCGGAAGGCGTCGCGCCTGCCGCGGCGGCTGTGAACCGGGCCTGGTGCGAGGCCTCTCGAGTGCTGCAGGAAAGCGAGCAGGTACTCAAGCAGTGCGAGGAGGCGAGCCGCCGGACGGAAACGGCCGCGAGCGCCTCCGCCGCGAGCGCGAAGAGCGCCGCCGCGCATGCGGAGCAGCAGCGCGCGCGGGCAGTGCAGGCGCAGCAGCAGTTCGCAGCCGCGCGCGCGGACGCGGGATTTTCCACGCAGGCTGCGTATGACGCGGCGCTTGCGGGACGCTGGTGCGAGAAGGCGCACCGCGATGAGGTGGCGCAGCACATCCGCGCCTTTGAGGACGCGGCGCTCAGACACCGGGCGGCGCGGGAGGACGCGGCGCGTGAGACAGCGGGGCAGACCGCGCCGGACCTCGCGGCGCTCAAGGCGGCTGCGTCTGCCGCAGAGGCGGCGTGGCGGCAGGCGGCGAGGCAGGAAAGCGAGACGGCGCTGCGGATCGAGCAGGGCAAGAAATGGCAGGCTGCCCTGCAGAAGCTCGCTGTCGAAGAAAAAAGCATCGAGCAGGCGTACGGCCTCGCCGGCCGCCTCGCGCAGGTGGCCGGCGGCGAGCAGCCCTACCGCATCCATTTCCAGACGTATATCCAGCGTTCCATCTTCCGCGATGTCATGGATGCGGCCAACGAGCGCCTTGGCACCATGAGCGGCCAGCGCTACGCGCTCGCGCTCGGCAGCCAGTCGGATGGGCGCAAGGCGGATGGTCTCGAGATCGCGATCTACGATGCCTATACGGGAAAATGCCGGGAGGCGCAGTCGCTCTCAGGCGGCGAATCGTTCCTCGCCTCGCTTTCGCTTGCGCTCGGGCTGGCCGATGTCGTCGAGCGCTACGCGGGCGGCATCCGCCTCGATACGATGTTCATCGACGAGGGCTTCGGTTCTCTCGACAGCGAGACGCTCGACCTCGCCGTCGAGGCGCTGCTGAAGCTGCAGGAGGGCGGACGCGTCATCGGCATCATCTCCCATGTTGAGGAACTCGCCGCGCGCATTCCGTGTCGCCTCGAGGTCACGAAGTCCCCCGAGGGCAGTGCGGCGCATTTCGTCACGGGGACTGCGCGGCAATGATGACGTCTCCAGAGGGCGGGCAAATAGATAATTTTCTCTTTACAAGTCCGCGGGCGAATGCTATACTTAATAAAGAAATTTGAGCGTTTTTTGAAAGAGTGGGTGTGAGCCCACTCTTTCCTCTTATGTTTATGGTAATTTTCTTGCGGGAGGTGGAGGAATGGCAAATCCGATCGAAGAAGCTGTGGAACAGATGGCGCGCAAGCTGCTCGAGGAACAGGCGGGCGTCGAGCTTGTCGATATCGAGTATGTGAAGGAGCATGACTGGTATCTGCGCGTTTTCATAGATAAGGAAGGCGGCATCGATATCGATGACTGTCAGACGCTCAGTGAGAAGCTCGAGCAGCAGCTCGACGCGACGAGTCTCATCGCGGACAGCTACATACTCGAGGTCTCGTCGCCGGGGCTCGACCGCGTGCTGCGCAAGCCGCGCGATTTCGTGCGCGAGCAGGGCAAGAAGGTAGACGTCGCGCTCTACGCGCCGCTCGACGGCAAGAAACAGCTGACGGGCGTGCTCGAAGCGTATGACGACGCTGCAAAGACCGTTACGGTCAGCGGGATGGCGCTGCCGCTGGCGAAGGTCTCGCAGATCCGGTTGCATATTGATTTTTAATTATCATGCGAGGGGGCGGCGTGACGCGGTCTCCGCTGCAGTAGGAGGATATATATTTTGGCAGCAAGAAGAAGCAAAGCGAAGGCAAAGGCACAGGAGCCGGGCTTCCTTGAGGCGCTCAAGGAGCTCGCACGTGAAAAGGGCGTAGAGGAGGAGGTCCTCTTCGACGCCATCGAGGCGGCACTCATCTCGGCGTATAAGCGGAACTTCGGTTCGGCGCAGAATGTGCGTGTCGTGCTCGACCGCACGACGGGTGCCTATCACGTCTATGCCATCAAGACGGTCGTGGAGACGGTAGAGGATGACGTGCAGGAGATCTCGCTCGCGCAGGCGCGCACCATCCGCCCGGACTACGAGGTTGACGATGTGCTCGAAATCGAGGTGACGCCGGCGAACTTCGGACGTATCGCGGCACAGACGGCGAAACAGGTCGTCGTGCAGCGCGTGCGCGAGGCGGAGCGCGGCATCATCTACGAGGAGTTCATGAGCCGCGAGGGTGACATCATCACGGGCCTCGTCTCACGCGTCGAGAATCGCAACGTGTTCATCGACCTCGGCAAGACGGAGGCCGTGCTCACACCGACAGAGCAGATCGCTGGCGAGACGTACGAGCATGGCGACCGCATCAAGGCGTATATCGTCGAGGTCAAGAAGACGAGCAAGGGGCCGCAGATCGTCGTCTCCCGCACGCATCCTGGCCTCTTGAAGCGCCTCTTCGAGCTTGAGGTGCCGGAGATCCAGGAGGGCATCGTCGAGATCAAGTCGGTGGCGCGCGAGCCGGGCATGCGCTCGAAGATCGCTGTCTACTCGAAGGACGATGACGTCGATCCCGTCGGCTCCTGCGTCGGCCACAAGGGCATGCGCGTGCAGGCCGTCGTCGATGAGCTCGGCAGTGAAAAGATCGACATTGTGAAATGGAACGAGGACAGCGCGAAGTTCATCGCGAACGCACTGAGCCCCGCGAAGGTCGTCTCTGTGGCCGTCAACGAGGATGAGAAGGTCTCGCGCGTTGTCGTGCCGGACTATCAGCTCTCTCTCGCCATCGGCAAGGAGGGGCAGAACGCGCGCCTCGCCGCGAAGCTTACGGGCTGGAAGATCGATATCAAGAACGAGTCGCAGGCAGCAGACGAGGTGCTTGACGAGGGCATGAGCGAGGTCGCCGTCGAGAGCGACGCTTCCTTCACAGCGGAAGGTGAATGACGTGGCGGCAAAGGCAGGAAAAGTCAAGAAGATACCGGAGCGGCTCTGCGTCGGCTGCCAGGAGAGACATCCGAAAAAGGAACTCATCCGCATCGTGCGGAGCCCGGAAGGGGAGTTCTCTGTCGACCGCACGGGCAAGAAATCAGGGCGCGGCGCCTACATCTGTCCGCGCGTAGAGTGCCTCGAGAAGGCGCGCAAGGGACATCGTCTCGAGCGTTCCTTCGCCTGTGCCATCGACCCGGCGGTCTATGAGGCGCTCGCGGCGGAACTCGCTGTCGGCGCAGTTCCGGAGGAACGCGCATGAGCGAGCAGCGCATCGTGAACCTCCTGAGCATGGCACAGCGGGCGGGCCGTGTGGCCTCCGGTGCCTTTGCTGTCGAGGAGGCCGTGAAGAAAGGGAAGGCAGACTTCCTGATGATCGCGGCTGACGCGCAGCAGGAAACGAAACGAAAATTTGAAGAATTTGCAGATAGATACGACGTCCCCGTCGCGCATCTTCTCACGAGGGATGCGCTCGGCGCCTGCCTGGGCAGGGAATACCGTGCGGTCGCAGCATTGCTCGACGCAGGATTCGCGAAGCGCTTGCAGGAGCTCCTGAAGGAGCAGGGATGATACCTACGGGGGTGGATTAATGTCCAAATATAGGGTTTATGAATTAGCAAAGGAATTCCATACAGATACGAAGAATATCCTCGACATCCTGAAGAAGAATCATTTCAAGGCGGTCAATAATTTTTCGAGCGTCGGCGACGCGGAGCATGCCGCGGTGAAGAATCATTTCGTGGGCAAGAGCGGCAAGTCGCAGGAAAAGGCGGCAGCACCAGCGCCGCAGCCGGAGAAGCGCGCGCCGCAGCCGAAGCAGGAGGTGCGGCCGCAGCCGAAGCAGGAGGTGTGGCAGGAGCCGAAGCGGGAAAGCGGACAAGCGGGCGGTGAGACGCGCCGCAGGAGCGAGAACCGTCCGGCGGAGCGCCGCACGGCCTCAGCGCACAGCGAGAGCCGCAGCGGCAGCCACAGCAACGGCAGCCACAGCAACGAGAGCCGCAGCAGCGAAAATCGCGGCGGTGAGAATCGCGGCAATCGCGGCGGCGACAGCCGCAGGAATGGCGGCAATGGCCGCAATGACCGCAATGGCCGCAATGGCCGCAGTGGTAGGAACGATCGCACGGAGAATCGCGGCGGCAGGAACGACCGCAGGGGTGGCAGAAACGACCGCCGCGGCGGCAGGAATAACCGCAGGGGCGGCCGCCAGCAGCCGGCACCGAAGGTCGAGATCGCGCGTCCGACGCATATCAAGCTCCCCGAGAGCATCGCGGTCAAGGATCTCGCCTCGAAGATGAGCTACACGGCGGCAGAGGTCGTCAAGAAGCTCTTCATGATGGGCGTCATGGCGACCATCAACCAGGAGATCGACTTCGAGACGGCGGCGCTCGTCGCCTCCGAGTTCGGCGTGACGTGCGAGGAGCTGCCGCCTGATGTCGATCCGACGGAGATTCCGGAGATCGAGGATGATCCGAAGAGCCTCAAGCTCCGTCCGCCGGTCGTCACAGTCATGGGCCACGTCGACCACGGCAAGACGAGCCTGCTCGACTGCATCCGCAACACACATGTGCAGACGCACGAGGCGGGCGGCATCACGCAGCATATCGGTGCCTATCAGGTCAACTGCAAGGGCAAGAAGATCGTATTCCTCGATACGCCGGGCCATGAGGCGTTCACGGCCATGCGCGCGCGCGGTGCCCAGATCACGGATATCGCCATCCTCGTCGTCGCGGCAGATGACGGCGTCATGCCGCAGACCATCGAGGCCATCCATCACGCGAAGTCGGCAAATGTCCCCATCATCGTAGCGGTCAACAAAATCGATAAGCCGGGCGCCAACCCCGATCGCGTGAAGCAGGAGCTCATGGAACAGGGACTCGTGCCGGAGGAATACGGCGGCGACACCATCATGGTGCCCGTCTCGGCGAAGAAGCAGATCGGCATCGACGACCTGCTCGAGAACGTCCTGCTCGTCGCGGAGGTCGAGGAGCTCAAGGCGAACCCGAACCGCGCGGCGCGCGGCGTCATCGTCGAGGCGAAACTCGACAAGGGCCGCGGCCCGGTCGCGACGGTGCTCGTGCAGAACGGCACGTTGCGCATCGGTGACTCCATCGTCTGCGGCACGACGTACGGCAAGGTCCGCGCGATGATCAACGACCGCGGCGAGAACGTCAAGAAGGCCGGCCCGTCGGTACCGGTCGAGATCCTCGGCCTCGGCGATGTGCCGGAGGCGGGCGACGTGCTCGCGGCACTCGACGAGAAGCAGGCGCGTTCCATCGCGGAGGCGCGCATCGAGCGTCAGCGCAATAACCTCATCAAGAGCAAGAAGGTCTCCCTCGACGATCTCTTCCATCAGATCCAGGAGGGCGAGATCAAGGATCTCAACATCGTCATCAAGGCGGATGTGCAGGGCTCTGTCGAGGCGCTCTCGAGCTCCCTCCTGAAGCTCAACAAGAACGACGAGGTTCGCGTCTCCATCGTCCACTCGGGCGTCGGCGCGGTCAACGAGTCGGATGTCATGCTCGCTTCGGCGTCGAACGCCATCATCATCGCGTTCAACGTGCGCCCGGATGCGAACGCGCGCCGCGTCGCCGATACGGAGAGCGTCGACATCCGCACCTACCGCGTCATCTACGATGCCATCAACGACGTCAAGGACGCGATGAGCGGCATGCTCAAGCCGAAGTACAAGGAAGTCGTACAGGGCCGCGTGGAGATCCGTCAGGTCATGAAGTTCTCCAAGGCGCTCGTCGCAGGCTCCTACGTGCTCGAGGGCAAGATCTGCAACAACTCGAAGATCCGCATCATCCGCGACAACATCGAGATCTTCGACGGCGAGATCGACTCGCTGCGTCGCTTCAAGGACGAGGTCAAGGAAGTCCAGGCGGGCTACGAGTGCGGCATCTCCATCATTGATTTCCGCGACTTCAAGGAAGGCGACATCATCGAGGCCTACACGATGGAGGAAGTGGAGACGAGCATCACCGAGGCGAACAAGGCGGCCGCCAAGAAGCGCGAGGCGGAGGCCAAGGCCAAGGCAGAGAAAGAAAAAGCGGCTGAGTAAAGGAGGCGTATGCACATGAGCCAGCTCCGAGTAGAAAAGGTGCAGGAACTCATGAAGCAGGAGATTTCTGAAATCATCCTGCGCGAGCTCAAGGACCCGCGCATCGGGTTTGTGACTGTGACATCTGTGGAATGTACCGGCGACCTCCGTGAGGCAAAGATCTACGTGAGCCTCATGGGCAGCGAGCAGCAGGTCAAGGATTGCTGGACGGGGCTGCAGAGTTCCCTCGGCTTCATCCGCCGCGAGATCGGAAAGCGGATCCGCCTGCGGTTTACGCCGGAACTCACCTTTGCGCTCGATAAGTCTCTCGACTACAGCGCACATATCCAGAAACTCCTCTTGAAAATCCAGGCGGAGGATGCGGCGAAAGCCGCGTCCGCTGCTGATGCGGAGGGAGAAAAATAAAATGCTTACATTGAGTGAAACAGCGGCAGCGCTGCAAGGCGCCGCAAAGGTTGTCATCACGGCCCATGTGAATCCCGACGGCGACGCCATCGGCTCCTCGCTCGGCCTCATGCACCTCCTGCGGGCGCTTGGCAAGGACGTCACGGTTTTGCTTGATGATGATATCCCGGCAGCCTTCTCGGTGCTGCCGGGATATGATGTTATAGAGAGGCCGCGGGAGGGCGAGGCCATCGCGTGCGATGTCTTCGTCATCCTCGACACGATGTCGGACCGCATCGGGGGAACTTCCGGTGCCGTCCGTGCGCGGCGCATCCTGAACATCGATCATCATCATACGAACACGGGCAAGGCGGGCGAGGAGCTCTACCTCGATGGTACGCGCGCCGCGACAGCGGAGATCATCTATGACCTCGCGGGCGCGCTCGGCGTCCGGCCGGACGCCGCGGCCGCGGTCTGCCTCTATACGGGGCTCGCGACGGATACGGGCTTCTTCCGCTTTTCCAACGCGACGGCGCATACTTACCGCGCGGCTGCCGACCTTCTCGAGGCCGGCGCCGAGCCGCATGTGATATCCGAGGCGCTCGAGGTGCGGCCGCTCCAGACCGTGCGCGATCTCGCGGAGGCGCTTTCCCAGATGGAGCTTTTTGCGGACGGGAAGGCTTGCGGCATTTTCCTCACACAGGAACAGACGGCGCGCATGGAATCGACGGAGAGCTTCATCGGCCATATCCGCGTCATCGACGGCGTGGATGTCGCCGTCGTGCTCAAATGCAAGGAGTCGGAGCTCTGCCGCGTGAGCATGCGCTCGAAGCGCGTCAACGTGAGCCGCATCGCGGCCTCCTTCGGCGGCGGTGGCCATGTGCGCGCGGCGGGCTGTACGCTCACGCAGCCGTTCGCTGAGGCGAAGCAGACCATCATGGACGCCATCGCGCGCGCCATCCGCGAGGGCTGGACGGCATGACGGCGCGCGAAGATGGCTTTCTGAACCTGCTCAAGCCGCCGGGCATGAGCTCGCACGACGTCGTCGGCTGCGTGCGGCGCGTGCTCGGCATGAAGAAGGTCGGCCACGCTGGGACGCTCGATCCCGGCGCGGCGGGCGTCCTGCCTGTGGCGGCGGGCGCGGCGACGCGCCTCATCGAGTATCTCGAGCACGCGGAGAAATCATACCGCGCGGAGCTGTTGCTCGGCGTGGCGACGGACTCGGGCGATCTTGGCGGCGAGGTCGTGGCGCGGCAGGCGGTCAGCATGCCTGCCGCGTCCGAGGTCGAGCAGGCCCTTGCCGCGTTCCGCGGCGAGATCTCGCAGGTGCCGCCCGCGCACTCCGCCATCAAGATCGGCGGCAGGCGCGCTTACGAGCGCCTGCGCGCGGGTGAGACGGTTGAGCTGCCGGCGCGGCGCGTAACCATCCACCGGCTGGAGCTGCTCGCACTCGATGCCGCACGGCACACGCTGCTGCTCGATGTCGATTGCTCGCGCGGCACATATATCCGCTCGCTCTGCCGCGACATCGGCAAGCGCCTCGGCATGCCCGCCGTCATGAGCTTCCTCGTGCGCACGCGCGTCGGTGATTTCTCCCTGGCGGAGGCGATGACGCTCGAGGAGTTTGCCGCGCGGGGGCGCGACGCCCTCGAGGCGCCGGAGGAGCGCCTCTCAGGACTTCCCCGCTACAATCTGCCGCGGGGGCGCGCACGTGCCTTCTGCAACGGGCTGCCGACGCACGACATCTCTTTGGCGATGCCCGAGGCGGTGCGCCTGCGTGTTTACGGCGAGGGACAGTTCCTCGGCATCGGACGCGTGGACGCGGCGGTGCAGAGCATCGTGCCGGAGAAGGTTCTCCCGCGCAGCTAATTCTTCCAAATCACAGTAACAGGACTGATACCATGCAGGTCTACCATAAACTGAAAGACTTCACAAAGAAATATCCGCGCATGGCGGTCGCGCTCGGCATGTTCGACGGTGTCCATATCGGCCACCAGAGCATCATCCTCCGGGCCGTCGACCTTGCGCGCAGTGTAGACGGGACGAGCGCGGTCTTCACGTTCAGCAATCATCCGCTCTCGGTGCTCTCGCCGCAGCATATGCCGCTGCAGCTTGGCACGGAGGCGCTCAAGGAGCAGCTCGTCGCGGGGCTGGGCGTCGATGTCCTTGTCTCCATCCCTTTTACGCGGGAATTTGCCCAGCGGACGCCGGAGGAGTTCCTCGAGCTCCTGCGCGCCGATTTCGCGCCGCGTTTTGTCGTCACGGGGCCGAATTATACCTTCGGGCAGAGGGGGCGGGGAACGCATCGCCAGCTCCTGCGCGACGGCCCGGCCTACGGCTTCCAGACGGAGATCTGTCCCGCCGTGCTCCGCGGCGGCCGGATCGTGAGCTCGACGCGCATCCGCGCGCTCATTGCCGAGGGAGAGCTTGCGATGGCGAACGATTTCCTAGGCCATCCCTTCCGCCTCGTCGAGCGCGTCATCCACGGCGACCGCCGCGGGCGTACGCTCGGTTTCCCGACGGCGAACCTGCCGATCCTGCCAGGCGTCGCCATGCTGCCGAACGGTGCTTACGCCGTGCGCGTCGCCTATGCCGGACAGTGGTACGGCGGCATGGCGAGCATCGGCAGCAATCCGACATTTGCGGGCTGCGGCCGTCGCGTGGAGGTCAACATCGCGGATTTCTCGGCAGACATTTACGACCGCGAGCTCACCGTCGATTTCCTCGCCAAACTGCGCGACGAGCAACGCTTCGCCTCAGCGGAGCAGCTCGTGCGGCAGCTCACGAAGGACCGCGCGCGTGCGGCCGCCATCTGGCGCACGCAGCTGCCATCGTAACAAACTCAACGCACAAACGTCCACTTTGTGGACATTGTGCGCCCGTCCTTGCAGTAAATCCAGCCAATCGCGCTACGCCTTCGGCTTGCGCTCTTGGGGATTTACATAATAAAGTGCCTGTGCGTTTCCCCACGGAGAAAATATTCCATGGGGAGAGCGCACAGGCACTTTTTTATTTATGACACGAACCGCTGTGAGGAATGAAAAAGACGCACGCGCCTTCTTGCGAAGTCGTGTGCGTCCCGAAAGACTCGTTGCTTGATGAATCAGCGCTCCACCGTGGAACGGAGGCCGAGCTTCGCGATGATGGCGCGATAACGCTCGATGTCCTTCTTGTAGAGGTAGCTGAGGAGACGGCGGCGATGGCCGACCATCTTCAGCAGGCCGCGGCGGGAGTGATGATCTTTCTTATGCTCCTTGAGGTGATCCGTGAGGTACTGGATGCGAGCCGTGAGAACGGCGATCTGCACCTCGGGCGAACCCGTGTCGCCCTCGTGCACCGCGTATTTTGCCATGATTTCCTGTTTTGCTTCCTGAGTCAGCATGTTGTCTTTTCCTCCTAATCTTGATATGCTGCACCGTCAGCGAAGAAACGGCCGGAGTTGCCAGCCTCTGCGCCGCGGCATGGATGGTGCTGACGCACCTTGCATAGTATATCACAGGCCTGCGCGCCTGTAAACTGGAAAATCCGCGGCCTGCCGTGTTTTCTCGGTGGTTCTCGGATTGCAATTTCAGAGAAAGCGTTCTATAATAAAAAGGAAAATCATATAGCGAGGGGAGCTTGCTGAGGACAGTTGTCCTCCGAGCAGGCTGAGAGGGCAGTGGAACTGCCGACCCGGAACCTGATTTGGATAATGCCAACGTAGGGAGCGCCGTTGTATCGCGGAGAGAAGACTGTCCAAGCAGGGGCAGTCTTTTATTTATGGGATTCAGGTGTTCCCTGGTAGGGAGGAAGGCGCATGGTGAAGATCAACGGTGAGCCGCAGGATGCGGCGGGGCAGAGCATCGCGGTGTATCTCGAGGCCGCAGGCTATGACAGCCGCGCGGTCGCGGTGGAGTACAACGAGGCGATTTTGTCGAAGGCGCAGTATGCAGCGACGCAGCTCGCCGACGGCGATGTCGTGGAGATTGTCTGTTTCATGGGCGGCGGCTGCTGAGTCGCTGCCAGTTACTGAAGAGAGAAAGGAAGCAATGGTATGGCGCAGAATGAGGAAGACCTGCTGGAACTTGGCGGACGGAAATTCGCTTCGCGGTTCATTCTTGGCTCGGGGAAATACTCCTTGCAGCTCATCGAGGCGGCCGTGCGCGATGCGGGCGCCGAGATCGTGACGGTGGCCGTGCGGCGCGCGAACACGAAGGAGCATGAGAACATCCTCGACTACATCCCGAAGCAGGTGACGCTGCTGCCGAATACGTCGGGCGCGCGCACGGCGGAGGAGGCCGTGCGCATCGCGCATCTCGCGCGGGAGCTCGGCTGCGGCGATTTCGTGAAGATCGAGATCATGCGCGACTCGAAGTATCTGCTGCCGGATAACGAGGCGACGGTGCGGGCGACGGAGCAGCTTGCCAAGGAGGGCTTCATCGTTCTGCCGTATATGTATCCTGACCTCAATACGGCGCGCGACCTCGTAGACGCCGGCGCAGCCGCTGTCATGCCGCTCGCCGCGCCCATCGGTTCGAACAAGGGGCTCGTGACAAAGGAGTTCATCCAGATCCTCATCGACGAGATCGACCTGCCCATCATCGTCGATGCGGGCATCGGCAGTCCCGCGCAGGCCTGCGAGGCGATGCAGATGGGTGCAGCCGCCGTTATGGCGAATACGGCGCTCGCGACGGCGGGCAATCTGCCGCTCATGGCGGCGGCGTTCCAGGGCGCGATCGCCGCGGGGCGCAAGGCGTACCGCGCGGGTCTCGGCCGTGTGCTCGCGCGCGGCGCGGCCGCCTCGGATCCCCTCACGGGCTTCCTGCGGGACTGAGGGGGCGAGGAGATGAGCGAAAAGGAAAACAATTTCTTCGTCGACTCGGCGAAGCTCAGCGAGAAAGCACTCGCAAAGAAGCACCGCCTGGAAAACGATCCGTCATGCCGCAGGGATCCGATGGAATATTTCCCGGACATGGAGCAGATCACCTCGGATGTGCGCGAGAAAGTCATCGCGCAGATGGAATCCTATGATGAGTCGCGTTATACAGCGGTCGACGTGCGGCGCGCGCTCGATCATGAGCGCTGCAGCATCGAGGACTTCAAGGCGCTGCTCTCGCGCGCGGCCGCGCCGTTCCTCGAAGAGATGGCGCAGCGCGCGCGGCGCGAGACGAGCCGCCATTTCGGCAATACGGTCTATCTCTTCACGCCGCTCTACATCGCGAACTACTGCGAGAATTACTGCGTCTACTGCGGTTTCAACTGCTACAACGATATCGAGCGCCTGCAGCTCACGCCGGAGCAGGTCGCGCACGAGATGAAGGTCATCGCCGAGAGCGGCATGGAGGAGATCCTCATCCTCACAGGCGAGAGCAAGACGAAGAGCGACGTCCATTACATCGGTGAGGCCTGCAAGCTCGCGCGGAAGTATTTCAAGAACGTCGGACTCGAGGTCTATCCGATGAATACGGAGGACTATCGGTACCTGCACGCGTGCGGCGCGGACTATGTGACGGTGTTCCAGGAGACGTACGACCTCAAGAAATACGAGACGCTGCATCTCCTCGGGCACAAGCGCGTCTGGCCGTATCGGTTCGAGGCGCAGGAGCGCGCGCTCCGGGGCGGCATGCGCGGCGTGGGATTCTCCGCGCTGCTCGGGCTCTCGGACTACCACAAGGACGCGCTCGCGACGGCGCTCCACGTCTACTACCTGCAGCGCAAATACCCGCAGGCGGAGTTCTCGCTCTCATGCCCGCGCCTGCGCCCCATCATCAACAATGAGAAGATCAATCCGCTCGATGTGAGCGAGAAGGTGCTCTGCCAGATCCTCTGCGCGTACCGCATCTTCCTGCCCTATATCGGCATCACGGTGTCCTCGCGCGAAAATGCGCGCTTCCGTAACGGCATCGCGAAGATCTGCGCGACGAAGATCTCGGCGGGTGTCTCGACGGGCATCGGCGACCATGAGGAGAAATACACGGGCAGGGATACGGGCAAGACGGGCGACGAGCAGTTCGAGATCTCCGACACGCGCAGCATCCGCAGCATGTACGGCGATATGGAGCGCGAGGGACTGCAGCCGGTGCTCAATGACTACCTCTATGTCTGATCTGCGGCAGGCGTTCCCTGCGTCGCGTGAGGCAGAGCTCTCCCGCGTCCTCTGCATCACGAACCGCCATCTCGTCGCGGACGGCGCGTCTCTGACGGAGGCGGCTGCTGGCAGCGCTGGCGGGCGGGAGTGCGCGGGCGGCGCGGCAGAAAAAGGCGCACTCCTCGCGGGCGCGGAGGACTGGACGCCGTTTTTGCGGCGCATGGCGCTTGTCGTACGTGCGCGCCCGCGCGCCGTCGTTCTGCGTGAGAAGGATTTATCTCCGAATGCCTACGAGCGGCTTGCGCGGGAGGTGCTCACTCTCTGCCGCGGCGCCGGTGTGCCGTGCTTCCTCCATACGCATGCGGCACTCGCGCTACGGCTTGCGGCCGCGGGCCTGCATCTGCCGCTCGCGCTGCTCCGGGAGCTTCCGCTCGCGCAGCGGCAGCGCTTCGCTTTGCTCGGGGCGTCGTGCCACTCCGTTGAGGATGTGCGCGCGGCGGAGCGGCTCGGCTGCAGCTATGTGACGCTCGGCCACGTCTACGCGACCGCGTGCAAGCCGGGCCTGCCGCCGCGCGGGCGGGATCTTTTGCGGCGCGCCTGCGCGGCGGCGCGGATTCCCGTCTACGCCATCGGCGGTATCACGCCTGCGCGCCTCGCGGAGGTGTGCGCGGACGGGGCGGCGGGCGCCTGCGTGATGAGCGGCCTCATGCGCGGCTCTGACTGGATTCCTGGAATTGAGAAAATCTGTTGACATTTCCCGGCGGCTGCTCTATAATGTCAGTAATGTTTTAGAAAACATATTGTTATTATATGATTGAACGGTCCGCCGTAGGTCATTCGACAGCGAAAGCCTGCGGGAAGCGTGGGGAGCGTGGCAGAAGTGTCTGCTCCTTGGCTTTCCGCGGGCTTTTTTGCGTAGCGGGGCGCGAGAGAAGACGCCACAGCCGGTGGACGCGACGCGCTTTGCCGCCCCGTCGGCAGAGGATAGCGAGGAGGATATAAGATGAAACTGACTGTCAATGGAGAACCACTGGAAATCGAGAAACCCATCAATGTCAAGGAACTGCTCGTCGTCGCCAAGGCCGAGCAGCCGGAATATGTGACCGTAGAGCTCAACGGGGAGTTCGTCGACCACTCCGGTTTTGAGTCGATGCTCGTGAAGGACGGCGACACGGTGGAGTTCCTGTATTTCATGGGAGGCGGTGCGAGATGAGCAGCCTGACGAACGAACAGCTCGAACGGTATTCCCGCCATATCATCCTCCAGCAGGTCGGCGGCAAGGGCCAGGAGAAGATCCTCGGCAGCAAGGTGCTCGTCATCGGCACGGGCGGCCTCGGCGCGCCGGCCGCGATGTATCTCGCCGCGGCCGGCGTCGGCACCATCGGTCTCGTGGACTTCGATGTCGTCGACCTCTCGAACCTCCAGCGCCAGATCATCCACCAGACGGCGGATGTCGGCAAGCCGAAGGTCGATTCCGGACGGGAGACCATCGAGGCGATGAATCCGGACGTCGATGTGCATACGTATAATGAGCTCGTGACCTCGGCGAACATCCGCGACATCATCCGCGATCAGGACTACGACTTCATCATCGACGGCACGGACAACTTCCCCGCGAAGTTCCTCATCAACGACGCCTGCGTCTTTGAGAAGAAGCCCTTCGTCCACGCGGGCATCATCCGCTTCCAGGGACAGCTCATGACGTATGTGCCGGGTGCGGGGCCGTGCTACCGCTGCGTGTTCAAGACGATGCCGCCGAAGGATGCCGTGCCGACGTGTCGGCAGGCGGGCGTTCTCGGCGTCATGGGCGGCATCATCGGCACGCTGCAGGCGACGGAGGCGCTCAAGTACATCCTCGGCGTCGGCGAGCTGCTCACGGGATATCTGCTGACGTACGACGCGCTCACGATGAAGTTCCGCAAGGTGAAGCTCCCGCGCGATCCGCACTGCGCGATCTGCGGCGACCATCCGACGATCACGGAACTCATCGATTACGAGCAGCCGGCCTGCGATCTCAGAAAGCATTGAGGAGGGCGCTATGGTCATCGAATTGAAACTCGCGGACTATCTGGAGATGGTTCGCCACGCCCGCGCGCTCGCGCCCATCGAGGACTGCGGCCTTCTGGGCGGCACAGTCGCAGACGGCGTCAAGACCGTGGAGAAGGTGTATTACCTCACGAACACCGACCACAGCGAGGAGCATTTCACCCTCGACCCGAAGGAGCAGTTCGCGGCGGTGAAGGAGATGCGGGCGAATGGCTGGCAGCTGCTCGGCAACTGGCACAGCCATCCCGCGAGCCCCTCGCGCCCGAGCGAGGAGGACAAGCGGCTCGCGTTTGACAGCAAGGCGAGCTATTTCATCCTCTCACTGCATGGCGGTGAGCCCGTGCTGAACAGCTTCCATGTGAGCAGGGAGAAGGAAGTCACGAAAGAGGATCTGAGAATCAGGTAAAGAGCGGGGCCGGGGACTCCGGCCACAGGAGGAGAGCAAGATGGCAGTAGATTATAAAGCACTCAAGAAGGGCGGCCTCATGCGCCAGCGGCAGAAGGATTGTTTCTCGATGCGCCTGAAATCCGTCGGCGGCCATTTCACCGCGGGGCAGCTCGCGACCGTGCAGCAGGTGGCGGAGAAGTACGGCAAAGGGTATGTGCATCTCACGAGCCGGCAGGGCATCGAGATTCCGTACATCAAGCTGCAGGAGATCGACGAGGTCAAGGAAGTCCTCAAGAAGGGCGGCGTCGAGGTCGGCGTTTGCGGGCCGCGTGTGCGCACCATCACGGCCTGCCAGGGGGCGGCGACCTGTCCGTCAGGTCTCATCGACACGGTGAAGCTCGCCAATGAGTTCGACCGCCGCTACGGCGGGAAGGAGCTGCCGCACAAGTTCAAGTTCGGTTTTACGGGCTGTCACAACAACTGCCTCAAGGCGGAGGAGAACGACCTCGGCGTCAAGGGCGGCGTGCTGCCGAAATGGGAGGCGGCGAGCTGCATGTACTGCGGCGTCTGCGAGGCTGTCTGCCCGGAGAAAGCCATCCGCGTGGACAAGGAAAAGAAGGCGCTCGCCTTTGACCAAGAGTCTTGCGTCTACTGCGGCAAATGTCTCAAGAGCTGCCCGACGGATGCCTGGACGGGAGAGAACGGCTTCGTCATTTCCTTCGGCGGGCTCTACGGCAACCGCATCGCCATCGGCCGCCATTTTCTGCCCATCGTCTTCGACGAGGCCAAGGTCTACGAGATCGTCGACGTCACGCTGAAGTTCTTCGAGGAGAATGCAAAGCCGAGCGAGCGCTTCGCGAACTGCCTCGACCGTGTGGGCTGGGATGTATTCGAGAAGAAAGTGGAGGAAGTCTTATGAGTGAGAAGCACACAGATGCCGCCATCGACATCACGGATGTCGTCTGCCCTATCACGTTCGTCAAGGTGAAGGTCGCGCTCGAGGATCTCGCGGACGGGCAGACGCTCGCCGTGCACCTGAATGACGGCGAGCCCATCCAGAACGTGCCGCGCAGCCTCAAGGACGAGGGGCACAAGGTGCTCTCCGTTGACCAAAATGCGGACGGCACGTATGACCTCGTCGTGGAAAAGGGTGGTCTCGCATGAGATTCACCACGCGGCTCCTGCACGAGGCGTTCGCGCCGGACGCGGCGACGGGGGCGACGACGCAGCCGCTCTACCAGACCTCGGCGTTCTATCAGCCGACGGCGGAGGAGATGGCGCGCGTCTTCGCGGGCCGCAAGCCGGGCTTCGTCTACACGCGTGTGAACAACCCGACTGTCGCGCGCTTCGAGCAGCGCGTGAATGCGCTCGAGGGCGGCGTTGGCGCCGTGGCCTGCGCATCCGGCATGGCGGCTGCATCGCATGCCGTGCTCAACATTCTCTCGCAGGGCGATGAGATCCTCGCATCGGGCGGACTCTACGGCGGCACGAGCTCGCTCTTTCGCGATTTCGCGAGCTACGGCATCGGCGTGCGCTACGCGGCGGGCGGCAGCGTGGCGGATTTCCGCGCGGCGCTCACGGAGCGCACGCGGCTCATCTACATCGAGACCATCGGCAATCCGAAGCTCGACGTCGTCGACATCGCGGCGCTCTCTGAGCTCGCGCACGCGCACGGCGTACCGCTCTTCGTCGACAATACGGTGACGACGCCGTACCTCTGCCAGCCGCTCGCGCTCGGCGCCGATGTCGTCATCCACTCGACGTCCAAGGCACTCAATGGCAACGGCAACTCCATCGGCGGCATCGTCGTCTCGGGCGGCAAGTTCCGCTGGGATGCGGCGCGTTTCCCGAAGCTCAGGGAGTATCCGTTCGGGCCCATGAGCTATCTCGTCCGCCTGCGCCTGCGCATGGTGACGGACTACGGCGGCTGCATGGCGCCGTTCAACGCGTATCTCACGGGCATCGGGCTCGATACGCTCGCGCTGCGCCTCGACCGCATCACGGCGAACGCGCTTTCGCTCGCCACGTTCTTCGCGGCGCGCGGGGAGCGCGTGAATTACCCCGGTCTGCCGGAGCATCCCTCGCATGCACTCGCGGCGCGCCAGTTCGGCGGGCGCTACGGCGCGATGCTCACGCTGCGTCTCGGCACACGGAAGCGCGCGTTCCGTTTCATCGATGCGCTGCACTACGCGCTCAATGTCTCGAACATCGGCGACGCGCGCACGCTCGTGATCCATCCGGCTTCGACGATCTTCCTCCACGCGAGCGAGGAGGAAAAGGCGAATGCCGGCGTCACGGACGATCTCGTGCGGATCAATGTGGGATTGGAAGATATCGAGGATCTGCAGGAGGATTTCGCGCAGGCGCTCGACGCGCGCTGAACGCGAAGCCGTGAAAACAGCGTTGTTTGGCGGGCGCCCCGCGCATGAAGAAGGCTCACGCGCGGGGCGCTTTTTCTTTGTCCGGGGCGTGTCACTGTACCGTTGCCCCGCAGGAAAACGTGTCTTTTACTGCAAGGACGATGCATAATGTCCGCGAAGCGGACGTTTGTGCATGTAGCTTTGTGCGCTCGTTACGTGCGCGGCGGGAAAATATTGAAGCCGATGCCTTGCAGAACCAGGTGTTTTTTTATACAATTAAGGGAGCGCTTAAGAAAGCGCTGGTGAAATGAGGTGCGCCGGACTTTTCTGGGCACAGCATGCATCAGCGCTGCGCAAGGCGTAACAGTAGAGGAAGAGGGGCGTTTTCATGATTGTTGGCACGATGGAGGCCGCGGAACAGGGGTATGTGGAGTTTCCGCCCATCCTGCGCGAGGCGCTGGCGTTTTTGCGAGCGCATGATTTCAAGAAGATGGCCGATGGCCATTATCCCATTCGCGGTGAGCAGTGCTATGCGAATCTCGATCGCTACACGACGCGGGCGGCAGATGCTTGTTTTCCTGAGACGCACCAGCGTTTCGTCGATATCCAGTATCTCGTCGAGGGGGAGGAGTATCTTGGCTGGTGTCCGCTGAGTCCTGAGCTCTCGGTGCGCACGCCCTATGATGCGGCGCGCGACGTCACGTTTTATGAGCGGCTCGTCCCGGAGAGCAACCTCGTGCTGCTGCCCGGGAGTTTCGCCGTGCTCTTCCCGGAGGATGTGCATCGTCCGCAGGTGGCGACGGAGGACGGGCCTGCGCCAGTGACAAAGGTCGTTGTCAAGATTTCCACGGAGCTGCTCTGACACGCTTGCGGGCGTTTTGCCCGCTGCGCCAATGACAACCCGGTCGGAGTTTCATGGAGAGATAGAGCTATACGAGGCAGGAGGAATTATTACCCATGACGGTGAGAAGACTTTTCGTAGAAAAAAGACAGGGATTCTTCGACATCCCCGCGCAGCAGCTTTGCGACGACCTGACGGAGACGTTCCGCCTCACAGGCCTCAAGGCCGTGCGCATCATCAACCGCTATGATATCGAGGGACTCAGCGACGAGGAGTACGAAAAGGTGAAATCCGTCGTCTTCTCCGAGCCGCCCGTCGACGTCGTCTATGAGGAGAAGCTGCCGCATTTCCCCAATTCGCGCGTGTTCGCGATGGAGTACCTGCCCGGGCAGTACGATGTGACGGCAGACTCGGCGGCGCAGTGCGTGCAGCTCGTGACGGCTAAGGAGCGCCCCGAGATCCGCACGGCGCGCGTCATCGTCATCGTCGGCGATGTGGATCGCGAGACTTTTGACGAGATCAAGGCGTACTGCATCAACAAGGTCGAGAGCCGTGAGGCCTCCCTCGAGAAGCCCGCGTCTCTCGAGATGAAGATGACGCCGCCCGCGGACGTCAAGGTGCTCGAGCAGTTCAACGGTCTCGACGATGCCGGACTGCAGGCGTTCATGGACGAGATGGGCTTCGCCATGAGCTTCGAGGATCTGAAGTTCTGCCAGACGTATTTCCGCGACACGGAGCACCGCGCGCCGACGGTCACGGAGCTGCGCGTCATCGATACCTACTGGTCCGACCACTGCCGCCACACGACGTTCACGACGGCCGTCGACATGGTGGATATCGAGGACGGCTATTTCAGCCCGGCGCTGCAGGCCGCGTACAATCAGTACCTCAAGGATCGCGACAGCGTCTATGGAGAGACGACGACGCGCGAGGTCACGCTCATGGATCTCGCGGTCATCGGCATGAAGGAGCTCCGCAAGGAGGGCCTGCTCGAGGATCTCGACAAATCGGAGGAGATCAACGCTTGCAGCATCGAGATCAAGGCGGACATCGGCGGCAAGCAGGAAGACTGGTTCGTGATGTTCAAGAACGAGACGCACAACCATCCGACGGAGATCGAGCCGTTCGGCGGCGCGGCGACCTGCCTCGGCGGCGCCATCCGCGATCCGCTCTCCGGGCGTTCCTATGTCTATCAGGCCATGCGCGTGACGGGCGCCGCGGATCCGCGCCGTCCGCTCTCTGAGACGCTGCCCGGCAAGCTGCCGCAGAAGAAGATCACGCTCGGCGCTGCCGCAGGCTACAGCTCCTATGGCAACCAGATCGGTCTCGCGACGGGGCAGGTGCAGGAGGTCTACCACGAGGGCTACATGGCGAAGCGCATGGAGATCGGCGCCGTCATCGCCGCCGCGCCGAAGGAGAACGTCGTGCGCGAGCGGCCGGCGGCTGGCGACATCATCGTGCTCGTCGGCGGACGCACGGGCCGCGACGGCTGCGGCGGCGCGACGGGCTCGTCGAAGGAGCACACGGAGGAGTCCCTCACGAGCTGCGGTGCGGAGGTCCAGAAGGGCAATCCGCCGACGGAACGCAAGATCCAGCGCCTGTTCCGCAATCCCACTGTCTCGCGCATGATCAAGCGCTGCAATGACTTCGGCGCGGGCGGCGTCTCCGTCGCCATCGGCGAGCTCGCCGACGGCCTCATCATCGACCTCGATGCCGTGAAGAAGAAATACGAGGGCCTCGACGGCACGGAGCTCGCCATCTCCGAGTCGCAGGAGCGCATGGCCGTCGTGCTCGATCCAAAGGATCTCGCGGCGTTCACCAAATACGCAGACGAGGAGAATCTCGAGGCGACGCAGGTCGCCGTCGTGACGGAGGAGCCGCGTCTCATCATGAAATGGCGCGGCGCGCCCATCGTGCAGATGAACCGCTCGTTCCTCGATACGAACGGCGTGCGCCAGCATGTCACGGCGAAAATTGCCGCGCCGGATGAGAGCAAGCGCTATCTTGCGTCCATGACGCCTGAGGCAGCGGCGCAGGGCAGCGACATCGAGAAAGCCTGGCTCGCGAACCTCACAAACCTCAACGTCTGCAGTCAGAAGGGACTCGCGGAGCGGTTCGACTCGACGATCGGCGGCAATACGGTGCTCATGCCGTTCGGCGGCAAGACGCAGCTCGCGCCGCAGGAGGGCATGGTGGCGAAGCTGCCCGTGCTCGGTGCGGAGACGACGACGGCGACGGCGATGACGTTCGGCCTCAATCCGTACTTCACGGAGTGGAGTCCGTTCCACGGCTCCGTTTACTCCGTCGTCGAGGCGGCGGCGAAGATGGTCGCGCTCGGCGGTCGCGCGGACAAGATCCGTCTGACGTTCCAGGAGTATTTCGAGAGCCTCGGCAAGGATCCGGAGAAATGGGGCAACCCGTTCGCCGCGCTGCTCGGTGCGCTCTGGGCGCAGCACCAGTTGAAGATTCCCGCCATCGGCGGCAAGGACTCGATGTCCGGCACGTTCGAGCACATCCATGTCCCGCCGACGCTCGCGGCGTTCGCCGTTGACGTGTTGCCGGCGGACCGCGCCGTCTCGGCGGAGTTCAAGTACGCGGACAACAAGGTCTACGCGGTGCCCTGCCGCAAGGACAAGATGGATCTGCCGGTCTTCGACCAGCTCAACAAGAACTTCGCGAAGATCAGCGCGCTCACAGCCGCGAAGAAGGTCTTCTCGGCGCGCAGCGTCGGTATGGGCGGCATCGCAGCCGCGATCACGAAGCTCTGCATCGGCAATATGGTCGGCTTCAAATTCACGAAGCAGGTCACGCGCGAGGAGCTGTTCTGCCCGGACTACGGCACGATCCTCCTCGAGGTCGCGGCCGGCTCCGACATCGAGCAGCAGCTCGCTGGCACCGGCTGCTATGAGCTCGGTGTCACGACGGCCGTGCCGAGCATCGTCTGCGGCAACGTCGTCGTGAGTCTCAAGGAGGCCGTCGAGGCTTACACGAAGCCGCTCGAGAAGATTTTCCCGACGCAGGTGAGCCGCAAGGCGAAGGATACGGCCGTCTGGCGCCCCTATGAGGCGGGCAATGCCATCAAGGGCACGAAGAAGCTCGCGCGGCCGCGCGTCTTCATCCCCGTGTTTCCCGGCACGAACTGCGAATACGATTCCGCGCGCGCCTGGGAGCGCGCGGGCGCGGAGGCGGAGACGCTCATCGTGCGCAACCTCACGCCGCAGGCTGTCGAGGAGACGGTCGACGCCATCGTCAAGGGCATCCAGCAGGCACAGATCATCATGCTGCCGGGCGGTTTCTCCGGCGGCGATGAGCCGGATGGCTCCGGCAAGTTCATCGCAGCGATGTTCCGCCATCCGCGCATCGCGGAGGAGGTCATGCGCCTTTTGAGCCATCGCGACGGCCTCATGCTCGGCATCTGCAACGGCTTCCAGGCGCTCATCAAGCTCGGTCTCGTGCCGTACGGCGAGATCCGCGACCTCACGGACAGCTCGCCGACGCTCACGCACAACACGCTCGGCCGCCACGTCTCCTGCATGGTCACGACGCGCGTCGCCTCGAATCTCTCGCCGTGGTTCAACAACGTCAAGGTCGGCGACGTCCACCGTATCGCTGTCTCGCATGGCGAGGGCCGCTTCGTCGCGGATCAGGAAATCATCGCGAAGCTCCGCATGCGCGGCCAGATCGCGACGCAGTACGTCGACGATGACGGCAAGCCGTCGATGCAGATTCCGTTCAACCCGAACGGCTCCGTCAACGCCATCGAGGGCATCACGAGCCCGGACGGCCGCGTGCTCGGCAAGATGGGCCATTCGGAGCGCATCGGCGAGGATATCGCCAAAAATGTCCCGGGCGACAAAGATCAGCAGCTCTTCGAGGCTGGCGTCGCCTACTATAAATAAGCATCAGGAAGAGAGAAGGCTCTGCACGGCAGTCCGTGCGGGGCTTTTTCTCAACAGAGATTTCATGTCGAAGCGGCCGCTTTTCTGATGGCGCGCCGCTCATACAGCGGCTTCGTCCAGGCGTTCTGCGGCCCGCTGGAAGAAATGCGTAAGGAACCGCTGATTAAATGAGGTGCTCTGAATTTGCGTAGATGCGCTGTATCTCTCTAGGAGACAAACCGGAGGCGTAGCAGAGCTACGCTGAGGATTGTAGGGCGACGAGAGGACAGTGCAGATATGCAAAGGCAGGGTGCCGAATTAATCAGTGATTCCTAAAGAGGAGGAGATTTCCTATGAAAAAACTGACCATGATCGTCATGCAGGGCTGCCCCTACTGCGCGGCAGCGAAGAGGGCCATCAAAGAGCTCAAGGCAGAGCAGGCGGCATACGCACCGCTCACGGTGGAAGAGATTGAGGACGGCAGCGCGGCGGCGCAGGCATATGGGAAAGATTACTACTATGTGCCGAGCGTCTTCATCGAGGGGGAGAAGTGCTTCGAGGCCCAGCCCGGCCAGTCAGATGAGAGTATCAAGCAGGCAGTGGCCCGTGCGTTTGACCGGGCGCTGGAGGCGTGAATCGGCAACGGCGGAAAAAATCAAGATTTCCCTTTTTGACCTATTGACATTTTGACTAATGTGAGTACAATAGAAGATGTAGAGAGGAAAGGGGAACGGCCAAGGGGGTCAGGCCTCCGGACGAACCTCTGGACGCTCGAGTATCGAATGGTTTGAAGTTCCGGTTCCTGCAGCAAGGAATCGGCAAGACTCAGAAAGGGGATCTTGATGATGTTTGGTTTGGTTCCATTTGTCTCGCACAAAGATCTTGAGAAAGAAGATAACCTCTTCGATCGCTTTCTGAATGTCTTTGACGAACCGTTTATGGACAACTTCCGTATGCCGGAGTTCAAGGTGGATGTCAAGGACAATAAGGACAGCTACGACCTGACGGCTGAGCTGCCGGGGTTCAAGAAGGAAGATATCTCCCTCACGTATGACAATAACTATCTGACCATCGCGACGAAGCACGCAGACAGCAAGGACGAGAAGGATGAGAAGGGCAACTTCGTTCGCCGTGAGCGCAGCACAAGCAGCATGAGCCGCAGCTTCTACATCGACAATATTGATGAAGCGGGCTGCACGGCCGACTACAAGGACGGCATCCTCTCGGTGCACATGCCGAAGAAGGCCGTGACGGAGCATACGGGTCACACCATCGCCATCGGCGCGTGAGTCGTTAGGGCTTGACAAACCAAACACCGGCTGGCCGCCCCTCGGGCGGCTGCCGGCCTGGCTACCTATAAGAAGCGCTTCCAGGCAGGGGCGGCATCAGAGGATGCCGCCCCTGCTTTGTGCGTTCGGGGAAGCATCGATTCTTGACTTTTGTAGAGGTAACGCCTACGATAAATGCAATGAAGGTTTCATGGTGGCGCGCGCGGAAGAGAAGCGCGAGAGAATCAGGTATTCTGGAAAGGAAGGCGTGGCAATGAGCAAGGAATTCGCACAGAAAGAGGCATGCATCGTACCGGAGGGCGTCTTCGTCATCGGTACGTATGACGCGGCAGGCGTGCCGAATGCGATGAATGCCGCCTGGGGCAGCCAGTCGGATTACGGCGAGGTGACGTTCTACCTCGCGAAGCACAAGACGACGGAGAACATCAAGGCGACGGGCGCGTTCACCGTGGCCTTCGCGACGAAGGATACGGTGGAGATTGCGGATTATTTCGGCGTGGAGACGGGCGGCCGTGTCAACAAGATGGAAAAGGCCGGCTGCCATGTGCATAGAAGCGCTCATGTCAACGCGCCGATCATTGAGGAGTTTCCCGTGACGCTGGAGTGCGAGGTCAAGAGCTATGACGATGAGACCGGCATCCTCGTCGGGAGGATCGTCGCGGAGCAGGCGGACGAGGCCGTGCTCACGAACGGCAGCGTGGACTACAACAAGCTGCAGCCCATCATCTTTGATATCAGCACGAAGACGTACCGCGTCATCGGTCCAGTCGTCGGCAGAGCGTTTCACGATGGTCTAAAGCTGAAAAAATAATTCATAGGCGCAGATGTCTTGGCTGATGTCTGTTTCACAGGCGGCGGGAAAGGGAGATGAGTGATATGGAGCGATACCTGGTCATCGGTGATCTGCATGGCGAGTTTTCGAGATTTCAGACGCTTTGGCGGAAGGTCGGTTTTCGCGCGGGGCAGGATTGCGCACTCTTCTTGGGCGATTATCTGGACCGCGGCTCGGGCAACGTGCAGGTGATGGATTGGGTGCTCGGGCATTTCGGCAGAGACGATATGGTGTTCCTGCGGGGGAACCATGACCAGATGCTGCTCGATGCTTGCCGCGCGGAATCGACGGCGCAGGAGGGCGATGATTGGTTTGATTCGCCAAAAGCGCTCTGGCTGGAAAACGGCGGCAGCGAAACCGATCATCAGCTCTATGCGAGCGGCAGGCGGGAGGAGCTTCTGCCCGCATGGCTGGAGGCCGTACGGAAGATGCCGCTCTGCTGGCAGGAGACGCTCAGAGGCAAGCGGTACATTTTCGCCCATGCGAGCGTCAGCCGCGATCCCTCGGTGCCGCTGACGGCGATGGCGCAGGAGGACTTCCTCTGGAGCAGGGATCTCGCGTTCCACCGAGAGGAATATCGCAGGGAGGAGATCGCTGTCATCGGTCATACACCGCTTCCCGCGCTGGGCCTCCCCGCGCGGCCGCAGGCTTTCTCCGGCGGCAGGGTGCTCATGATGGATACGGGTTCCTATCTGCCGGGAGGCTGTATCTCCTGTCTCGATTTGTTGAGCGGCGAGGTCTGGCAGTCGGATGGCACAACAGGTACCGGCGGCGCGGGCGGCAGGCTCAGGCGGGGCCTTTGTGGGTTCTTTACGAAGCGGCGTTGAGACAATGTGCAATTCCTATGAGTTTGACTCATGTCTCGTATTGCTGGTTTGATGCCTGTTGCGGCCAGATGTGTCGTTTGGCTGTAGTTGTTGACGCAGGCTTGGACTGTTTGCTATAATAGAGAAGTTCCTGCGGATTCTCTGAGGTGGCAGGACGAGACATGCGGATGTGGCGGAACTGGCAGACGCGCTGGATTTAGGATCCAGTGCCGCAAGGCGTATGGGTTCGACCCCCTTCATCCGCACCAGTCGAATGTGTGACGGCAGCGTCTGCGGACGGTGCCGTTTCTTGTTTGCCCGCAGGCGGTGCGCCTCCGCGGTGCGAAAGGGGAGGTTCCTTTGCGCGTTCCTTTCACAGGGCGGCAGTTTTCGTCGTTCCAGGTCATCGGACTTAGCTTTCTCGCGCTCATCGCGGCCGGGACGCTCCTGCTCATGCTGCCGTTTGCCACGCAAAGCGGCGAGGGCGCGCCGTTTTTGACGGCGCTCTTCACGACGGTGTCCGCGAGCTGCGTCACGGGGCTCACGGTGGAGAACACGGCGCTCTACTGGTCGATGTTCGGCCAGCTCGTGCTGCTCGTCCTCATCCAGGTCGGCGGGCTCGGCGTCGTGACGATGGCGGTGGCCGTGACGGTGGCCTCGGGGCGCAAGGTCGGTTTCATGCAGCGCAGTACGATGCAGGAGGCTGTGGCGGCGCCGCAGCTCGGCGGCATTGTGTTGCAGCTGCGGTTCATCCTGCTCTTCACGTTCGGCTGCGAGCTCCTCGGGGCGCTCCTGCTGCTGCCGGTGTTCGTACGGGACTACGGCTGGTGCGAGGGAGGCTGGCTCGCGCTCTTCCACGCGGTCTCGGCGTTCTGCAACGCGGGCTTCGACCTTCTCGGGGAGCGGGCGGGCGGCTCGCTCATGGCGTACGCGGCGGATCCGCTCGTGAATCTCGTCATCACCGCGCTCATCCTCGCGGGCGGCCTCGGCTTCATCACCTGGGGGGATTTGCGCCTGCATGGCCGCCACCTCAGCCGCTGCCGCTTGCAGACGAAGATCATCCTCCTCATGACCGCCGTGCTCGTCATCGTGCCGACGGCGATTTTCTACATGCTGGAGTTTCCCGAGCTGCAGGGGGCGGCGCGGTTCTGGGCCTCGCTCTTCCAGGCGGTGACGCCGCGCACGGCGGGGTTCAATACCGTCGATATCGAGACGATGAGCGATACAGGGAGGCTGCTGCTCGTCGCGCTCATGTTCACGGGCGGCGCGCCGGGATCGACGGCGGGCGGCATCAAGACGACGACGCTCTTCGTGCTGCTCGCGACGATGGTCTCTTCGCTGCGCCTGAAAAGGGATGTGGAGCTCACGCATCTCAGGCGGCGCATTTCCCTCGAGACCGTGCGTCGCGCGCTGACGATTTTTCTCGTCTATCTCGTGCTGCTGCTTTTTGTGACGGTCTTTATTTCCTATCATGACAGCGTGCCGCTCATGGACGCGATGGTCGAGACGGCCTCGGCGCTCGGCACGGTCGGGCTTTCCATCGGTCTCACGGAGCATCTGAGTTCCGTCTCACAGCTCTTGCTTTGCGTACTCATGTATTTCGGCCGCATGGGCGCGCTCACGCTGATCTATGCCATGCACACGCGGCGCGAGCCGGTGCCGCGTCGCCTGCCGGAGGGCGCGGTCACAGTTGGTTGAGGTGTTAGTATGAAGAAATCTGTCCTGATCGTCGGGCTTGGGCGCTATGGGCGCTATGTCGCGAAAAAGATGAACGAGCTCGACCATGAAATCCTCGCCGTGGACAAGGATGAGGAGAAAGTCAATCTCGCACTGCCCTTCGTGACGAATGCGCTTGTCGCGGATACGACGGATCCGCGCTTCCTCGAGTCGCTCGGCGTGCGCAATTTCGATCTCTGCATCGTCGCAATCGGCGACGATTTCCAGAGCTCGCTCGAGACGACGCTGCGGCTCAAGGAGCTCGGCGCGCAGTATGTCGTCTCGCGCGCCTCGCGCGGCATCCATGAGAAATTCCTGCTCAGGAACGGTGCCGACGAGGTCGTCTACCCGGAAAAGCAGCTCGCAAACTGGACGGCCATCCGCTATGGCTACGACCATATTCTCGATTACTTCCAGCTCGGCGACGACTATGCAGTCTATGAGCTGCCGATGCCGGAAGCGTGGGCCGGGCACACGATCGGCGAGCTCGACATCCGCCGACGCTACCATGTCAACGTGCTTGGCATCAAGGAGAAGGGACGCCTGACGGTGGAGATCACGCCCGCGACGCAGTGCGCGGCGGGCGATACGGTGCTCGTCGTCGGGCACCGCAAAGATCTGACGAAGTTCTTCCATATCTAAGCGGGAGGTGGGGTCATGACGGACATCGTGCGGGAAAAGCTGAAACTCCTGCCGGAGAATCCCGGTGTCTATATCATGAAGGACGCGGCGGGGAAGATTATCTACGTCGGCAAGGCCGTCGTGCTCAAGAACCGTGTGCGGCAGTATTTCCAGAGCAGCCGCAACCATACGCCGAAGGTGCGCGCGATGGTCGCGAAGGTCGCGGATTTCGAGTTCATCATGACGGCGAGCGAGGTCGAGGCGCTGATCCTCGAGTGCAACCTCATCAAGAAGCATCGGCCTCGCTACAATATCAGCCTCAAGGATGACAAGTCGTATCCGTATGTCAAGGTCACGGTGCAGGAGGAGTTCCCGCGCGTCTTCATCACGCGGCGCGTCGTCAAGGACGGCGCGCGCTATTTCGGCCCCTATACGAATGCGACGGCGGTGCATGAGAGCCTGAAGCTCCTGCGCCGCCTGTTTCCGCTGCGCACCTGCCGGACGCTGCAGGATCGCCCGTGTCTCGAGTACCATATCAAGCGCTGCCTTGCGCCGTGCGTTGGCAAGATCTCACGGGAGGACTACGCGGTATTCATCCGCGCCGTGCTGCTCTTTCTCGAGGGGCGCACGGAGGATGTGGAGCGCGAGCTGACGTTCCGCATGAAACGCGCGGCGGCGGCGTACCATTTCGAGATCGCGGCGCGCCTGCGCGACCAGCTGGCCGCCGTGAAGAAGATCGCGGAAAAGCAGAATATCGTGACGGGAGCAGGCGACCAGGACGCCATCGGCATGGCGCGCTCGGCGCTCGGCGTCTGCGTGCAGGTCTTCTTCATCCGCAGCGGCAAGATGATCGGGCGCGAGCATTTCCTTTTGCAGGGCAGCGAGGATGAGTCAGACGCCGCGCTGCTCGCGGCGTTCCTGCAGCAGTATTACCACCGGGCGACGTTCCTGCCGCACGAGATCCTGCTGCCGCTCGCCGTGGCGGAGGCGCCGCTCATCGAGGACTGGCTCGCGGCGCGCAAGCAGGCGCGCGTGCATCTCGTCGTGCCGCAGCGCGGCACGAAGCATGACCTCGTGCTGATGGCGGCGAGCAACGCGGAGAAGTTTCTCGCGGACGAGGAGACGCGGCGCGCACAGACGGATGCGCAGACGCTCGGGGCCGTCGAAGAGCTCGGCCGCTACCTCGGCCTCGAGAAGCCGCCGTACCGCATGGAGTGTTTCGATATCTCGCATATCCAGGGCGCGGAGACCGTCGCCTCGATGGTCGTTTTCGAGGGCGGCCTGCCGAAAAAATCGGACTACCGCCGCTTCAAGATCAGGAGCACGGAGGGGAAGCCGGACGATTTCCTCTCCATGCGCGAGGTCACGCAGCGCCGCTACGGCGACCTGCCCGAGGAGGATCTGCCGGACCTCATCGTCATCGACGGCGGTAAGGGTCAGCTCTCCTCGGCGCTCGAGATTATCCGCGGCGCGGGCCATGCGGACGTTCCCGTCGTCGGCCTCGCCAAACAGTTCGAGCTCGTGTTCCGCGAGGGTGAGAGCGAGCCCGTCGTGCTGCCGCGTCACAGTCAGGCGCTCTATCTCATCGAGCGCATCCGCGATGAGGCGCACCGCTTTGCCATCACTTACCACCGCAAGCTGCGCGGCAAGCGCAACCTCGTCTCCATCCTCGATCATATCGTCGGCATCGGCCCCGCGCGTCGCAAGGCGCTCTGGAGCGCGTTCGGCAGCATCGCGAAAATCAAGGCGGCCAGCGTCGAGGAGCTCGCGGCTGTCTCCGGCATGAATCAGCCGGCGGCGGAGGCCGTCTATCATTTCTTCGCTGCCCAGAGGGAGTGGAAAGGAGAAACGTCACATGAAATACGTTGATTTGCACGTGCATTCGCTCGTCACGGACGGCAGCATGAGGCCGGAGGAGCTTGCGGCGCACGCGGCGGAGCGGGGACTTGCGGCCTTCGCGCTCACGGATCACGACAACATCGCGGGCGACGCGGCGGCCTGGCAGGCTGCCGCGCGTCTCGGCCTCGGCTTCCTGCCGGGCATGGAGCTTTCCGTCCGGTTCCGCGGGCGCAAGCTCCATATCGTCTGCCTCGGCTTCGCGGCGGACAGCCCGGAGTTCCTGAAGCTCTACCGGAAGGTGCGCGCGGGCAAAGAGGCGAAGATCCCCGAAATCATTGCCTATATCGCGGCGAAGGGCATTCCCATTCGCGAGGAGGATGTCGAGGCGTTCGCCTACGGGCCGCTCGACCGCTACGCCATCATGCGCTATCTCGTCTCGCTCCATCTCTACGACCATGCGCAGCCGCTCTGGGACAACTACCTCGATCCCGCAGTCAAGGCGCTCGGGCTCGCCTCAGCCGTGGAGGCGGAGGAGGCGCTGCCGCTCATCCATGCGGCGGGCGGCGTGACGTCGCTCGCGCATTTTCACAAGCGCATCGGCCTCAAGGGACTAACGCGCGCGGAGCAGGAGCGCGCCGTGTGTGACCTCCAAGCGCTCGGGCTTGACGGCATGGAGGCGTGGTATCCGAATTACAGCGAGGAGGATCGCGCGTTCGCCGCGCACCTCATCGGGAAATATCACCTGCTGCCGACGGCGGGCACGGACTACCACGGCGCCAACCGCCCGGAGATCGCGCTTGGCAGCGGTCTCTCAGCAAAGAATGCTATCTCAAGCGCGATCTTCGACGGCGTCGCATCGCGTGTGCGCCGGGTGCTCCTGCCGACGGATACCAGGCGAGGATGCTTTTGATTCATAACTCCGATTAATGGTAAAATATGAAAATCGCTTGGATTGTCGTTGATTTTCTGACTATTTTTTGTTATAATCAAGGCGTAGCAAGTCCTAAGTATGTCCCGTAGCGGATGGTATCTGGGACAAGGAGATGAAGCGTTCTCTCGATAGGGATGCGTCGTCTAGTTCATAAGGAGGCTGTTTATATTATGAAGGTAACAGTTGTTGGTGCAGGTAATGTCGGTGCAACGGTCGCGAACGTGCTCGCACAGAAGAACTTCGCGAGCGAGGTCGTCCTCGTCGATATCAAGGAAGGCGTTTCCGAGGGCAAGGCGATGGACATCATGCAGACGGCTCATCTGCTGAACTTCGACACGACGGTCACGGGTGTCACGGCGAAAATCGGCGATGAGGAAGGCTACGCTCCGACGGCTGGCTCCGACGTCGTCGTCATCACTTCCGGTATGCCGCGCAAGCCGGGCATGAGCCGTGAGGATCTCATCGGCGTCAACGCGAAGATCGTCAAGAGCGTTGTCGACCAGGCCCTCAAGTATTCCCCGAATGCCATCTTCATCATCATCTCGAACCCGATGGATGCTATGACGTTCCTCACGCTGAAGGATTCCAAGCTGCCGCGCAACCGCGTCATCGGCCAGGGCGGCATGCTCGACAGCAGCCGTTTCCGTTATTTCCTCAGCAAGGCACTCCAGAAGGCTGGCTATCCGGCTACGCCGACGGACATCGACGGCATGGTCATCGGTGGCCACAGCGACAAGACGATGGTGCCTCTGACGAGCGTTGCAACGTATCGCGGCATCCCCGTCAAGGAGCTCCTCACGAAAGAGCAGCTTGATGAGGCTGTTGCTCAGACGAAGGTCGGCGGCGCTACGCTCACGAAGCTCCTCGGCACCTCCGCTTGGTACGCTCCGGGCGCTGCTGCTGCTGCGATGGTCGAGGCCATCGCGCTCGATGCCAAGAAGCTCATCCCGTGCTGCGTCTACCTCGATGGCGAGTATGGCGAGAAAGACCTCTGCATCGGTGTGCCGGTTCTGCTCGGCAAAGACGGCGTGGAGAAGATCGTCGAGTACAAGCTCGAGGGTGACGAGAAGGCGAAGTTCGACGAGAGCGTCCAGGCTGCGCGCAACACGAACTCCAAGCTCGGCGACGCACTGAAATAAGCGTTTTGCACAAAGTGCAGCTCGGCTGCATGCGATAGAGGGTGCCGCAGGCACATTTCGTGCCTGCGGTATCGGACAAAGGGAGACCTCGCACGTCATGCGTGCGGGGTCTTTCTTTGTGGAGATAGAAAAGGAGACGAGGAGGTATCTATGAAGCAGGAAGATGCGTTCTACATGCGCGCGGCGTTCGCGGAGGCGGCTCAGGCGTATGCGCTCGGCGAAGTCCCCATCGGAGCGGTGCTCGTCGATGAGGCGGGAGAGATCGTCGCGCGCGGGCACAACCTGCGCGAGCGCGACCACGACGCGACAGCGCACGCGGAGATGATCGCGATCCGCGCGGCCTGCGAGCGCCTCGGGCGCTGGCGCCTCTCGGGCCTCACGCTCTATGTGACCATCGAGCCGTGTCCGATGTGCGCGGGCGCCATCGTCATGAGCCGCGTGGATCGCGTCGTGTACGGCGGCACGGACTACAAGGCGGGCGCCTGCGAATCGCTCTTCAATATCCCCGGCCATCCCGCGCTCAACCACCATCCGGAGGTGACGGCCGGCGTGCTCGCGGAGGAATGCGCGGACATCATGAAGCGTTTCTTCCGTGACCGGCGGGCGAGGAAGAAGGCAGCGCAAAAAAATATTGACAAGAGTACCTGCCACGATTAGAATGAATAGTGTTGCTTCATCGAAGTATGGATGAAGCATGGATTGGAAGATTCGGATACCGGTGCGTATCCATTTTTTTTAAGGAACCGCTGATGAGGTTCCTTCCTAGGAGGCAGGTCTTAACAGATATGAGTACGAACGAGAAACTGAGAAACATCGCTATCATCGCGCACGTCGACCACGGCAAGACGACGCTCGTCGATGCCATGCTCAAGCAGAGCCATGTGTTCCGCTCGAACGAGCAGGTGGCGGAGCGCGTCATGGACTCCGGCGACATCGAGCGCGAGCGAGGCATCACGATTCTCTCGAAGAATACGTCCATCATGTACAACGGCATCAAGATCAACATCGTTGATACCCCGGGCCATGCGGACTTCGGCGGCGAGGTCGAGCGCGTACTCAACATGGTCGACGGCGTGCTGCTGCTCGTTGATGCGTTCGAGGGGCCGATGCCGCAGACGAAGTACGTCCTGCGCAAGGCGCTCGAGCAGAAGCTCAAGCCGATCGTCGTCATCAACAAGATCGACAAGCCGAACCAGCGCGTCGACGATGTCTACGACGAAGTGCTCGAGCTCTTCATGGAGCTCGATGCCGATGACGATCAGCTCGATTTCCCGGTCATCTACGCGACGGCGCGCGACGGCATCGCGAAGTACAAGATGGAGGACGAGAGCGACAACCTCGAGCCGCTCATGGAGACGATCGTCAAGGAGATCCCCGCACCGCACGGCGATGCGGACGGCCCGCTCCAGATGATGGTCACAACGCTCGAGGCGGACGACTATGTCGGCCGCGTCGCGGTCGGCCGCGTGAGCCGCGGCAAGGCGCGCCCGAACCAGAACGTCGTGCTCATCAACGGCGACCAGGAGACGCGCGCGAAGATCGGCAAGGTCTTCGTCTATCAGGGCATGCAGCGCGTCGAGGTGCCGGAGGCACCGATGGGTGAGATCGTGGCGCTCACGGGTCTCGGCGATGTCAGCATCGGCTATACGGTCGCGGACGCAGAGCAGCCGGAGGCGCTGCCGGCCATCCGCATCGACGAGCCGACGCTCTCGATGACGTTCGGTGTCAACACGAGCCCGTTCGCGGGCCGCGAGGGCCAGTTCGTCACGAGCCGTCATCTGCGTGACCGCCTGTTCAAGGAGGTCGAGACGAATGTCGCGATGAAGGTCGAGGAGACGGACTCGCCGGATGTCTTCAAGGTCTCGGGCCGCGGCGAGCTGCATCTCTCCATCCTCATCGAGGAGATGCGCCGCGAGGGCTATGAGCTCCAGGTCGGCAAGCCGGAGGTCGTCTACAAGACCATCAACGGCCAGCTCTGCGAGCCGATCGAGAACCTCACGGTCGAGGTGCCGCAGGAGTACATGGGCGCTGTCATGGAGGGCCTTGGCACGCGCAAGGCGGAACTCACGAACATGACGGAGACGGCGGGCTACATGCGTCTCGAGTTCACGATTCCGGCGCGCGGCCTCATCGGCTTCCGTTCCGAGCTCCTCACGAGCACGAAGGGCAACGGCATCATGAACCATGTGTTCCATGGCTATGCGCCGTACAAGGGCGACATCCCGGGCCGCACGCGCGGCTCGCTCGTGGCGTTCGAGCAGGGCGAGACGACGGGCTATGGCATCTATACGCTGCAGGATCGCGGCACGATGTTCATCTCCCCGGGTCAACAGGTGTACGAGGGCATGATCGTCGGTGAGAACTCCCGCGAAAACGACATCGACATCAACCCGTGCAAGAAGAAGAACGTCTCGAACATGCGCACGTCCTCCTCGGATGAGGCCATCCGCCTCACGCCGCCGCGCATCCTCTCGCTCGAGCAGGCCATCGAGTACATCAACAGCGATGAGCTCGTCGAGGTGACGCCGGAGAACATCCGTCTGCGCAAGGCGATTCTCGACCGCACGATCCGCGGCCGCAATGCAAAGAACGCGCGCAAGTAAATACCAAATACATACGATTTTCCAAGGGCTGTCGGCTGCGGCAGCCTTTTTGTGTTCCGCAGGATGAGCAAGGGGCGCAATCAGAGCGTTCATCCACTATGCAGCGTTTTTGGCGGTTTATTAATAACTCCTGCCTATCTGCCCAAAATGTTCTCGGCGCAGAGGGAAATATGGTATGATATTTCTTGAGTTCTGCATGAGTGAATGAGAGGAATTTATCATGGAAAACAGCATCAAGATCAAGGGCGCACGCGCCCATAACCTGAAGAATATCAATCTAGAAATCCCGCGCGACAAGCTCGTCGTCATCACAGGGCTTTCCGGCTCGGGGAAATCCTCGCTCGCGTTCGATACGATCTACGCGGAGGGGCAGCGGCGCTATGTGGAGTCGCTTTCGTCCTACGCGCGGCAGTTCCTCGGGCAGATGGACAAGCCCGATGTGGACAGCATCGACGGCCTGTCGCCGGCCATCTCCATCGACCAGAAGACGACGAGCCACAATCCGCGCTCGACCGTCGGCACGGTGACGGAGATCTACGACTACCTGCGCCTGCTCTTCGCGCGGGCGGGGCGGCCGCATTGCCCCAAGTGCGGCAAGCCCATCACGCAGCAGACCGTCGACCAGATGGTCGACCGCATCCTCGCGCTGCCCGAGCGCACGAAGCTGCTCATCATGGCGCAGGTCGTGCGCGGGAAGAAGGGCGAGCACAAGAAAACCCTCGCGCACATCCGCCATGAGGGCTACGTGCGCGTGCGCATCGACGGTGAGATCTACGATGTCAATGAGGAGATCGCCCTTGAGAAGAACAAGAAGCATACCATCGAGGTCATCGTGGACCGTCTCATCGTGCGCGAGGGGATCGACACGCGGCTCGCGGACTCGCTCGAGACAGCGCTCAAGCTCGGCGAGGGTGTCGTCTATGTGCAGGTCGTCGGCGGCGAGCTTTTGATGTTCAGCGAGAATTTCGCCTGCGTGGACTGCGGCATCAGCCTGCCGGAGATCACGCCGCGCATGTTCTCTTTCAACAATCCCTACGGTGCCTGCCCTGTCTGCATGGGGCTCGGCAGCCACATGGAGTTCGACGAGGAGCTCGTGCTGCCGGACCCCGCGCTCTCCGTCGCGGCGGGCGTCTTTGCGCCGCTCTCGAAGAACCCGCACTCCTACGCGATGTGCGCCATGAGCTCGCTGCTCAAGGCGGCCGGCTACACGCTGGATACGCCGTGGCAGGACATCGACAAGAAGACGCAGAAAGCGCTGCTCTACGGCTCGGGGGAGACATGCTATAAGTTCGGCTATACGAATATGTTCGGCGAGCGCAAGGAATACAATGTGCCGTTCGAGGGCGTGATGCCGCTGCTCGCGCGCCGCTACCGCGAGACGGACAGCGACGAGATGCGCGAGTCGTATGAGAACTACATGACGCAGATCCCCTGCAAGGCCTGCCATGGTGCGCGCCTGCGCCCGGAGACGCTCGCCGTCACCGTCGGCGGCAAGAACATCTATGAGGTCACGGAGATGAATATCCGCGAGGCGGACGCCTTCCTCGGCAGCGTGGAGCTTACGCCGCGCGAGGCGAAGATCGCCGCGCAGATCCTGAAGGAAATCCACGCGCGGCTCACGTTCCTGCTCAACGTCGGTCTTGACTATCTCACGCTTTCACGCGCGGCGGGGACGCTCTCTGGCGGCGAGGCGCAGCGCATCCGGCTCGCCACGCAGATCGGCTCGGGGCTCACGGGCGTGCTCTACGTGCTCGATGAGCCGAGTATCGGCCTGCATCAGCGCGACAACAACCGCCTGCTCGCGACGCTCAAGAAACTGCGCGACCTCGGCAATACGCTCATCGTCGTCGAGCATGACGAGGACACCATGCGCGCGGCGGACTGCATCATCGACATCGGCCCGGGCGCGGGCGCGCAGGGCGGCCATGTCGTCGCGCAGGGGACGGCCGAGGAGATCGAGCGGGTGCCGGAGTCCATCACGGGCGCGTATCTCTCACGTCGCCGCTACATCCCCGTGCCCGCGAAGCGGCGGCCCGGCAACGGGAAATTCCTCGAGGTCGTCGGCGCGCAGGAGAACAACCTCAAGAATCTCCGCGTGAAATTCCCGCTCGGCACGCTCACGCTCGTGACCGGCGTCTCAGGCTCCGGCAAATCGACGCTCGTCAATGAGATCCTCTACAAGGGCATCGCCTCGCGCCTCTACCACGCGAAGGGGAAGCCCGGCAAGCACAAGGCCATCCGGGGGCTCGAGGACATCGACAAGATCATCGACATCGACCAGCAGCCCATCGGCCGCACGCCGCGCTCGAACCCCGCGACCTACACGGGCGTATTCGATGCCATCCGCGACCTCTTCAGCCAGACGAGCGAAGCGAAGATGCGCGGCTACAAGGCCGGGCGGTTCAGCTTCAACGTCAAGGGTGGACGCTGCGAGGCTTGCCGCGGGGACGGCATCCTCAAGATCGAGATGCACTTCCTGCCGGACGTCTACGTGCCCTGCGAGGTCTGCAAGGGCGCGCGCTACAACCGCGAGACCCTCGAGGTGCGCTATAAGGGGAAGAACATCTCCGAAGTCCTCGACATGACCATCGACGAAGCGGTCGAGTTCTTCAAGAATGTGCCGCGCATCGCGCGCAAGCTCCAGGTCATCCAGGACGTCGGCCTCGGCTACATCAAGCTCGGCCAGAGCGCGACAACGCTCTCCGGCGGCGAGGCGCAGCGCGTCAAGCTCGCGACCGAGCTCTCGCGCCGCTCGACCGGGCGCACGCTCTATATCCTCGATGAGCCGACGACGGGACTGCACACCGCCGACATCCACAAGCTCCTCGACATCCTGCAGCGCCTCGTCGACGGCGGCGATACCGTCGTCGTCATCGAGCACAACCTAGACGTCATCAAGACGGCCGACTACATCATCGACCTCGGCCCCGAGGGCGGCAGCGGCGGCGGCACCATCGTCGCGACCGGCAGGCCGGAAGACATCGTGAAGGTTCCAGCATCCTACACGGGGAAATTCCTCAAGCCGCTGCTCGAGGAGGCAGCGCAGCAGGGAGAGAACAAAGATCAGGACTGATCCTAGGAATAGGAAAGAGGGCCGAGGCTCATACCTGGCACAGAAATATGGAAAGGAAGCGTTTGTTTTATGATGAAGAATACAATGCGTATGGCGGGAATTCTGGCAGCAGAGATGCTTTTTGCCACAGGGATGGCAGGTGCGGCGGCTCCCGTGAGCGCAGCAGATCATACGACTGCCGCACCTGGTGCAGCAGCGGCCGCAACGCAGCAGGCGCCCGCTGAGACGGCTGCATCTGCTGAGGCGGAGGCATCCAAGCAGGCGCTGCTGCAGGAAAAAGAGCAGGAAGTACCACAGGGAAAAGAGCAGATTGCACCACAAGGAGAAGAACAGGCTGCATCGCAGGAAAAAGAGCATGCCATCGACATCCAGATGGATTATTTCGAGGGGCGCTTTTTCAAGGAACGCAACATCGACCTCTACAACCTCCACGTCTTTTGGCAAAATCGCACGGTTCATCACATCAAGACCTACTACGGGCTGACCGTCGAGCGCGCCGTCGGCTGCACGACGAAAGACGGCATCTACCGCGACTCCGAGGCCGTCGGCCTCGGCCCGGCCGTCCAGCTGCGCTGGGAGCGCCCGCTCGGCGGGAAATTCACAGGCAGCATCGACGGCACCGGCTCGCTGCTCCTCTACAATCACGCCCATCCCGCCGACGGACGCGCCTACGGCTTCCTCTGGCGCATCGGCTCGCGCCTCACATATCACTATACATCTCGCGATGCCGTCAGCCTCGCCTACATGTTCCATCACTCCTCGAACGGTATGAAGGACCATAACCCCGGCTACAACGGCGTCGGGTTCTCCCTGGGGTACGAGCATCGTTTCTGATGGCTGGCGATAGGCGTGGGTTTGACTTATGGATTTTGTACATCTATGCGTTCGCCTGCAAAAGCAGGCGGGGACAAGGGACTCGTCTTCTTGCGCACATAGCAGAAACGGTTTATAATTCCATATAGTAGTTTCTTTCCTATATGTTGCGTGAAGGTGGTTTGTTTTTTGCGAGAGAAAGAGCCTGTGGAGAAGGTCATTTATTTTGAGGATCAGAAGGAAGCGTACAGTATGCTCGGGGGGCGGGATGAGTTCATCCGCGTCTTTCAGGAGAATTTCGACTGTCAGATGGTGAGCCGGGGGGACAGGCTCGAGATTCTCGGCGCGCCGGAGGAGACGGGGGCTGCCGCGCATGTGCTCGAGGAGCTCCAGTATCTCTATCGGCAGGGAACGCAGATCACGATGCATGAGGTACGCTATGGCATCCAGCTGGAGAAGCGGGGCAAGGGCGAGGCGCTGCACAAGCTCTTTAGCGACACCATCCTCGTGACGGCCAAGGGACGTCATGTGCGGCCGAAGACGCTCGGCCAGCGCGTCTATCTCGAGGCTATTCGCAGGAACAGTATCACGTTTGGCATCGGGCCGGCGGGCACGGGCAAGACGTACCTCGCCGTCGTCATGGCGGTGGCGGCGCTGCGCACGAAGGAAGTCAACAAGATCATCCTCACGCGCCCGGCGGTCGAGGCCGGGGAGCGGCTTGGCTTCCTTCCCGGCGACCTGCAGGATAAGGTGGATCCGTATCTGCGCCCGCTCTACGATGCGCTGCAGGATATCCTCGGGCTCGATATGTACCAGAAATTCATGGCGCGCGGCATCATCGAGATTGCGCCGCTTGCTTATATGCGCGGACGTACGCTTGAGGATGCTTTCATCATCCTTGATGAGGCGCAGAATACGACGGATAAGCAGATGAAGATGTTCCTCACGCGCCTAGGCTTCGGCTCGCGTATGGTCGTCACGGGCGATCTCGGCCAGGTGGATCTGCCGCGCGGCGTGACGAGTGGTCTGCGGCAGGCGAGCGAGATCCTGGATGGCGTCGAGGGCATCGGCATCGTGCGCCTCGCGCCGCTCGATGTGATCCGTCATGATGTCGTCACGCGCATTGTCAAGGCGTATGGCGCCTATGAGGAGCAGCAGAAAAAGCAGCGCGAGCAGCGTCAGGCGAGGCGGCGACGTCAGTATGGCGAGCGGGCGGAGGTTGCGGCAGAAAGCGAGGCGAAGGCATGAAGGTCATCATCAGCAATTATCCGGAGGAGCTCAGCTTCCCGGCGGAGATCGAAGAAAATGTGCGGGCAGCTGCCGAGAAGGTCGGGGAACTCTACGGCGTCGAGAACGGCGAGGTCAGCGTGACGCTCACGAACAACGACTACATCCACCAGCTCAACCGAAAGTATCGGCAGATCGACAGGCCGACGGATGTGCTGTCCTTTGCGCTCAACGAGAGCGAAGAGCCGGATATCGAGAACGGGCCGGATATCAACGTGCTCGGGGATATCATCCTCTCCGTCGAGCGCGCCGAGGAACAGGCGGCGGACTATGGGCACAGCCTGCGGCGGGAGATCGCCTTCCTGACCGTGCACGGCATGCTGCATCTCCTGGGCTACGATCATATGGAGGAGGCGGATCGCCTCGAGATGGAGAAGGAACAGCGCTACGTCATGGAGCAGCTGGGCATCTCAAGAAATGAAGGAGCGTGATGCTATGAAAGAGAAACAGCATAAATCGGGATTCATCGCCGTCATCGGTCGGCCGAACGTCGGCAAATCGACACTCATCAACAGCCTGATCGGGCAGAAGATCGCCATCATGAGCGACAAGCCGCAGACGACGCGCAATAGGATCCTCTGCATCCTCACTCGGCCGGAGGCGCAGATTGTCTTTCTCGATACGCCTGGTATCCACAAGCCGAAGCACAAGCTCGGCGAGTATATGGTCAAGGCCGCCGAGGGCACGCTCAAGGAGGTCGACGCCATCTTCTTCGTCGTCGACGCTACGGAGAAAATGGGGCCGGGGGAATATTATATTCTCGAGCGCCTGCAGGCGACGGCAAAGCCGGTCATCCTCGTCGTCAACAAGCTCGACCTCATCGAGAAGGAGCAGGTGCTGCCCATCATTTCTCATTACACCGACAAGTATCCCTTTGTCGGTGTCGTGCCCATCTCGGCGAAAGAGGAGACGAACCTCGACGCGCTCATCGAGGAAGTGGAGAAATATCTGCCCGAGGGGCCGCAGTACTATCCGGAGGACATGGTCACGGATCAGCCGGAGCGGCTCATCGTCGCGGAGCTCGTGCGCGAGAAGGCGCTCCAGCTCACGCGCGACGAGGTCCCGCATGCCATCGCCGTCGACGTCGACGAGATGAAGGCGCGGGACAACGGCGACACCTACATCCGCGCGACCATCTATGTCGAGCGCGATTCGCAGAAGGGTATCCTCATCGGCGCGAAGGGCTCCATGCTCAAGGAGATCGGCAGGCTCGCGCGCGCGGACATCGAGATGCTCCTCGGCACGCGCGTCTTCCTCGACCTCTGGGTCAAGGTGAAAAAGGATTGGCGCGACCGCGACAGCGTCTTGAGAGGGTTTGGGTTCGGCAATGAACAATGAGAAACGCAGGGCATTGCGGCGGGTGATATCCCGCCGCTTCATCAATGGTCTGATTCTGCTCGTTCCCATCGCGATTACGCTTTTCGTCGTAGCGGAGACGCTGCAGTTCACGGAAGGCGTGCTGGGAAAGCACCTCCCGTTCTATTTTCCCGGCATGGGCATCATCACGCTCGTCCTGTTCATCTACTTTGTCGGCTGGCTATCTTCCTACTGGTTCATGCGGCGCTGTATCCGCCTGGGGGAGCAGTTGCTCGGGAAAATCCCTGTCGTGAAGTTCATCTACAACAGCGTCAAGCATCTCTCGACGGCCGTCTTCGAGTCGAACAGCATGTTCGACCGCGTCGTGCTCGTCCCCTTCCATCAGTCGAAAGCGCTCGGCTTCATCATGGCGGATGTGCCGCAGGCGCTCAAGGAGAAGCTCGGCGACGATTATGTCTGCGTCTTCGTCCCTTGGAGTCTCAACATGACCTCGGGAACGAATCTCTTCGTCAAGGAGAGCGATGTCATCTACCTCGATATCAGCAGCGAATCCGCACTGCAATATATGCTCACAGCTGGGGCCGTCATGCCGAAGAAGATCGGGCAGCCTCCTTTGTCGCAGCGGGATAATGGGGAGCAGATTTCTTTGGAGAATCACGGCGCGCAGGATGAGAAAGAGAGCAATAAGCAGACCGCGCCGGAGCAGGAAGAGGGCGCGGCATTTGCGTCTGACACGCAGACAGGAAGAAAAGGGGAGCATCGCTGATGGCGCGCTACACGGCATCTGCACTGGTTCTCGGTGTGCACAACTGGGGCGATGCGGATAAGATCGTCACGCTCTTCACACGGGAGCGCGGCCTCATCCGGGCCGCGGCCTTCGGCGCGCGCCGCCCGAAAAGTCCGCTTGCAGCGGGACTGCAGATGTTCAACGAGATCGAGGCGGAGCTCACGGAAGGGCAGCGGCTTGATACGGTGCGGATGGCCTCACTGCTCCATCATCCGAAGAAGCTCAGCGAGGATCTCGCGGCGATGTCCTACGGCTCGTTCGTCGCGGAGCTCGTGCGCGAGTTCCTGCCGGAGAAACAGCCGGAGCCCGCGATCTACACACTGCTCGGCAAGGTGTTCGCGGCGTTCGAGACGCGCAACGCACGCATTGTCGCGCTCATGGCCGCGTATCAGCTCATGGAGCATACGGGGCTGCAGCTCTCCTATGAGCGCTGCGCACATTGCGGGAAATTACTGGAGGGGGACGCCTTTTTCAGCGAACAGGCGGGCGGCGCGCTCTGCGCGGAGGATAGGGCCGCGGATGCCGTGCCTTATCCGGCGCCTTTGCGGGAGTTCCTTGCGCGCATCTTTGCCTATGACTGGCGACCAGATGCGTCGTCCACGGTCACGCGGGATAATCTCCTCGCGGCGGAACAGATGCTCATCGGCTACTTGCAGCGGCTCTTAGGGCATCCACTCAAATCACTCGTTTTCATCCATCAGCTGGGGTGATGGCGCTGTGACAGTTGGCGGAACCTGTCTTAGAGATTTGCGAATAGAGAGGTTACACCACCATGAAGAGAAATTTCATACTGGACATACTGCTCGTAGTGAGCACCTTACTCTGTGCTGTAACAGGCATCGTATTGGATTTTCATCTCTTTTCCGGCGGCCGCAGCGTCAAGATGCTTTTGTTTACGATTCATAAGTGGAGCGGGTACGGCATGGCCATTCTTGCGGTTCTGCATTTTGCTTGGCATTGGAACTGGCTGCGGTATGCGGCGAGGACTTTGCGGAAACGTTGAGGATCGGGGTGCGTTGTTTGTCGGTATGGAGGCCGTTTGTAGATGGTGATAGACGGCGTTCCTGCTGCGCTCGTGCGGGCGATGGATAGCGAGAGGGAGAGAAAAACTATGATTAGATGCGCACATTGCGGCAAGTCTCTGGATGAGAAGGAAGCGCTCCGCCACAAAAAGAAGGACGGCGGGGAGGAGATCATCTGCCGGGACTGTTTCAAGGAAATCACGGGCATTGATTATCAGACGTTTGCTTATCGGCGGGAAAATGCGAAGCAGACCATCTTTGCCGTCGTGTTTTGTCTCGCGGCGACGGTCTATGCGTTTGTCGAGAAGGGTGCGCTCTGGGGCGCGCTCGGTCTGGTGCTGACGGTGCTTGTGTATCTCTTCGCAAGCAAGGCGCGTTGATGGCCGACAAAATATACGAATATAACAGATAACGAACGAGTCGCTGATTCATACGGCACTTCCTAAAAGACGAGCCGTCGCTTTCCCTTGGAGGAGAGCGGCGGCTCGTCTTTATCTTCTTTACTGTGAGGACGATGCAAAATGTCCACGAAGCGGACGTTTGTGCGTTGAGTTTACTACGTAAATCCCCAAGAACGCAAGCCGCAGGCGCAGCGCGATTGGTTGGATTTACTGCAAGGGCGGGCGCACAATGTCCACAAAGTGGACGTTTGTGCGTTGAGTTTGTTATGGAGAGAAAACGAGGGTAGTGCGCCGTACACTGCCCTCGCTGTGTTTCTTATATGGGAACTTTTAACGGCGATATGCCGTGATGGACTGATAATGCTTCTTGAAGAACTCCTCTGCGACCTGCGGGAAGAGCGCGTAGGAGAGCACGTCCTCATCCGTCGGGTTCAGGAAGCCCTTGCCGATGAGCTCCGCCTTGAACTGATCGAACGTCTCTGCCTTTGCATCCTCGATGGAGCAATCCTCGATGATATCCTCCTCCGCGATGTGGAGCGTCTTCGTGAGGAAGTCGTGATCCACAGGCACCGGCGTGCGGCCGAACTTGCCGCGTGCGAGATCCTTGAATTCGTTCGGCACCATCTTGTAGCGCTCGCCGCTCATGACGTTGAACGTTGCCATCGTGCCAACAATCTGAGAGGACGGCGTGACGAGCGGCGGATAGCCGATATCCTTGCGGACGCGCGGCATCTCGTCGAGCAGATCCTGATACTTGTCCTCCATGCCGGCTTCCTTGAGCTGGTTCGCGAGGTTCGAGAGCATGCCGCCCGGAATCTGGAAGTCGAGGACGTTCGGATTGATATCGAAATAGCCTTTGAGATTGAACTCTTTGATGAGGCGTTTCTTCACCTCGAGGAAGTGCTTGGAGATCGGCGTGAGCTGCTGCACGTCGATGCCCGTGTCGTGCTCCGTGCCCTCGAGCATGCGGATCATCGTCTCCGTGCAGGGCTGGGACGTATCGGAAGAGAACGGCGCGAGGGCACAGTCGATGACGTCGACGCCGGCCTCGACGGCCTTGAGGTACGTCGCATGGCCGAAGCCGGAAGTGCAGTGTGTATGGAGCTCCACAGGGATGTCGAGCTCGCTCTTGAGCTTCTTGACGAGATCCTCCGCGACGTACGGCTTCAGCAGGCCGGACATATCCTTGATGCAGATGGAGTGGCAGCCCATTTTCTGCAGCTCGGCCGCGAGCTTGACGAAGGTGTCATTGGTATGCACCGGGCTGATGGTATAGACGAGGCAGCCCTGAACCTCCGGTTTCTCCGGGCAGTTCAGCGCCGCATTGATAGCGACCTTGAGATTGCGGACATCGTTGAGCGCATCGAAGATGCGGAAGACACCGATGCCGTGCTGGGATGCCTTCTGGACGAATTTCTCGACGACATCATTGGAGTAATGATTGTAGCCGAGGAGGTTCTGGCCGCGCAGGAGCATCTGGATCGGCGTCTTGAGTTTCGACTTCAGCGTATCGAGACGCTCCCACGGGTCCTCATCGAGGAAGCGCAGGCAGGTATCGAAGGTGGCACCGCCCCATGCCTCGAGAGCCTTGTAGCCGACCTGGTCAAGCGCAGCGAGCTGCGGCAGCATATCAGAGAGGTGCATGCGCGTCGCACAGAGCGACTGGTGGCCATCGCGCAAGACGGTTTCCATGATTTTCACAGGTTTTGCCATAATAAAACACTCCAATGCTTTAATAATCCTAGATTATCCCTTGTGGCACAAAAGAGGACGAACGCAAAGCTCTGAACAAGACGTGTCGTATTGTTTCTTTTTTGCGTCCGGGCCAGTCCAATTTCGCAGCACACCTTTAGTATAGGTACTAAATTGGGATGTGTCAATCAAAAAATTCCCCCTCGATTGTAAAAAACGATATGGAAAAAGAGCAAATAAGTTAATATCTTCACTTTGTAGACAAATCGGAGGAAATTTTATACAATATGAATCAGGAAAAAACATACTGCAACAAGCAGAGAAACGAAAGTCAACAATAAAAGTGATGTGGGCAAAGGAAGGCTCGCCGCAGCACGGCACCGCGGAATCTTTTCCTGATGTCACAAAGTAGGAGGGGCGATTTATGGAAATTCTTGTTTGCATCAAACAGGTACCTGGTTCGAACAAGGTTGAGGTCGATCCGGTGACGGGCGTGCTGAAGCGCGATGGCGCGGACAGCAAGATGAATCCTTACGATCTTTATGCGCTCGAGGTCGGCATGGAGCTCAAGGAGCAGTACGGCGGCCGGGTGACGGTGCTGACGATGGGGCCGCCGCAGGCGAAGGCGGTGCTCTACGAGGCGTTCTCGATGGGTGCTGACGAGGGTGCGCTCGTCACGGACCGGAAGTTCGGCGGAGCGGACGTGCTCGCGACGAGCTACACGCTCTCGCAGGGCATCCGCCGTCTGGGCAAGTTCGACCTCATCCTCTGCGGCCTGCAGACGACGGACGGCGATACGGCACAGGTCGGCCCGGAGGTATCCGAGATGCTTGGGATTCCCTGTGTCTGCAACGTGAACGCCATCGGCGCGGTCAAGGCGGGCGGCATCACTGTGACGATGGAGATGTCGGAGGACATCGAGGAGCTCGATGTCTCGTTCCCCTGCCTGCTGACCGTGCAGAAGGACATCATGCAGCCGCGGCTTCCTTCCTATAAACTCAAGCAGGCGACGAAGGATCGTAAGATCACCGTCTATACCTTCCAGGATATGGAGGATCAGGACGAGCACCATTACGGACTGAACGGCTCGGCAACGCAGGTGCAGCGCATTTTCCCGCCGACGTCTGACAAGGAGCAGAGGACGATCGAAGGGACGAGTGCAGAGGCGGCACAGCAGGTGCTGGATCTTTTGAAGCAGAAGAAATTCATCGCGTGAGAGCAGGGGGGAAGAACGATGGCAAAATTAGTTGTTCATCAGGACAAGATTGATGATGTGCAGAAATTGATTTCCATCTGCCCGTTCGGCGCGATGGTGGAACATAACGGCAAGGTAGAGGTAACGGCAGCATGCCGCATGTGCCGCCTCTGCGTCAAGAAGGGCCCGAAGGGCGCGATGGAATACGTCGAGGACGAGCCTGTGCCGCAAGTCGACAAGAGCGCATGGCGCGGCATCGCCGTCTACGTCGATCATGTCGAGGGGAACATCCATCCCGTGACGTTCGAACTTCTCGGCAAGGCGCGGGAGCTCGCGGACAAGATTCATCATCCTGTCTACGCGCTCTTCCTCGGCAATGAGATCGAGGAGCGGGCGGAGGAGCTCCTCCATTATGGGGCGGACAAGGTGTTTGTCTGCGACAAGGAGGAACTGCAGGATTTCAGCATCGAGACGTATACGACGGCGTTCGAGCAGTTCATCCATGATGTGAAGCCGACGGCCATCCTTGTCGGTGCGACGCCTGTGGGACGCCAGCTGGCACCGCGCGTCGCCGCGCGGTTCCGCACGGGCCTCACGGCAGACTGCACGATTCTCGACATGCACGAGAATACCGACCTCGTCCAGATCCGCCCGGCGTTCGGCGGCAACATCATGGCGGAGATCCTCACGCCGAACAGCCGCCCGCAGCTCGCGACCGTGCGCTACAAAGTCATGGACGCGCCGGAGCGCAGCGAGGAGGCAAAGGGCGAAATCGTGCCGTTCGATGTACCGACAGAGAAGCTCGGCAGCCGCGTCACGGTTATCGGTATGAAGAAGAAGCCAAAGGAAAAGAGCATCGAGATGGCGGATGTGCTCGTGGTCGCGGGGCGCGGCGTGAAGAAAAAGGAAGACCTCTCGCTGCTGCGGGAGCTTGCCGATGCCTTGGGCGGCGAGCTCGCCTGCACGCGACCCTTGGTTGAGGCGGGCTGGCTCGACGCGAAGCATCAGATCGGCCTCTCCGGGCGCACGGTTCGACCGAAACTCATCATTACCTGCGGCGTTTCCGGTGCGATCCAGTTCGTTGCGGGCATGGATCATTCCGATACCATTTTCGCCATCAATACCGACCCGAAAGCCTCGATTTTCAAGGCGGCGAATTACGCAGTCATTGGCGATCTCTATGAAATCGTTCCGCAGCTTCTGACAGGAATCCGCGCGGGGAAAGGGAAAAGGGGATAAGTATGTTTCAGAGAGTGACAGAAAACGACTACAAAGCGATTGCTGCCATCATTGGCGATGAGGAGCGGGTTCTTTTTGCAGAGACCATCCATGAGGAATACAGCCATGACGAGCTCTCGAGCGAGCATATCTATCCTGACATCGTCGTGCGCGTCCAGTCCGCGGAGGAAGTCTCGAAGGTCATGGCCTATGCGTCGGAGCATCATATCGCCGTGACGCCGCGCGGTGCCGGCACGGGACTTGTCGGCGCGTCCGTGGCAGTCGAGCATGGCATCATGATCGATATGACGCTCATGAACCATATCCTCGAGCTCGATGAGGACAACCTGACGTTGACCGTAGAGCCGGGCGTCCTGCTCATGGAAATTGCGGCATACGTAGAGGAGCGCGGCTTCCTCTATCCGCCGGATCCCGGTGAGAAATCGGCGACCATCGGCGGCAACATCAGCACGAACGCGGGCGGCATGCGCGCTGTGAAATACGGCGTCACGCGCGACTATGTCCGGGGACTCGAGGTCGTGCTTGCAGACGGCACGATCCTGCATCTCGGCGGCAAGGTCGTTAAGAACAGCTCCGGCTATGACCTCAAGGATATGATCGTCGGCTCGGAGGGCACGCTCGCAATCGTGACGAAGGCCATCCTCAAGCTCATGCCGTTGCCGCGCAAGCGCGTGAGCCTGCTCATCCCGTTCCCCACGCTCGCGCAGGCCATCGGCACGGTGCCGCGCATCATCCGCTCCAAGGCCATCCCGACAGCCATTGAGTTCATGGAACGCGATGTCATCCTCGACTCCGAACAGTATCTCGGCAGGAAGTTCCCGGACAACCAGGCGGATGCCTACCTGCTGCTACAGTTTGACGGCAATACGATGGAGGAGATCGCCTCCTACTATGATGAGACGGCGCAGATTTGCCTCGAACAGGGCGCCATCGATATCCTCATTGCGGACACGGAGGAGCGCAACGAGCCGGTATGGAAGTCGCGCGGCGCCTTCCTCGAGGCTATCAAGAGCTCGACGTCCGCGATGGATGAGGTCGACGTCGTCGTGCCGCGCAACCGCGTGCATGAGTTCGTCGAGTTCGCGCATGCGCTGCCAAAGGAAATCGGCGCGCGCATCAAGCTCTTCGGCCACGCCGGCGACGGCAATCTGCACGTCTATGTGCTGCGCGATAAGCTCTCCGATGAGGCGTGGCAGAAGGTCCTCGACCTCGCCATGGAGAAGATGTACGCGAAAGCCCGCGCACTCGACGGACAAGTTTCCGGTGAGCACGGCATCGGTCTTGCGAAGCGTTCCTATCTCAAACAGTCGCTGCCGCCGGAGCAGATTGCCCTGATGCAGCGCGTCAAGAAGGCCTTCGATCCGCAGGGCATCCTGAATCCGCATAAGGTCTGCGAGGACTGAAGAACGCGCTGAATGAAACCGTGTTTACCCAACATCACAGCGAGATAGACGAAGAACCACCTGCTATAAGCATATGCTTTCGGCAGGTGGTTTTCTGTTGCGTGCACGAGGGATTTTCCTGGGGCGTAGTCTCAGGTTATTGGCAGCTAGTATGAGAGAAAATAATATATTGACATAGATCAATATATATGCTAAAGTCAACGTATCGATAGACATCGATGTGAAAGCGCTGACGTATGCAGCGTTTTGCTGCAACACATAAGGAATCACTGATTAATTCGTCACCCTGCTTTTGCGTATCTGCACTGTCCTCTCGTCGCCCTACAATCCTCAGCACAAAACGCGATGGAGCGTTTTGGCTGCTACGCCTCCGGTTTGTCTCCTAGAGAGATACAGCGCATCTACGCAAATTCAGGGCACTTCATTTAATCAGCGCTTCCTAAAGGAAGTGCCGGATGAATCAGTTCTTTCTAAAAGGAGGGCGGCTATATGCAGGGACAGCAGCATGATTTCGTCAAAATCGCGAAAGCGCTTTCGGATGACAATCGTCTCCGTATCCTGACTTCCTTGCGGGAGGGGGAGAAGTGTGCCTGCGAGCTGTTGACGGATTTGCGCATCTCGCAGCCGACGCTGTCGCATCACATGAAGATCCTCTGCGATGCGGGCTTGGTCACCTGCCGTCGGGATCGCCGCTGGGCGTATTACTCGACGGACGCGCGGGAGATCGACGCCGTCGCCGAGGAGTTTCAGGCGAGGTTCCGTCCCGTGGCGCAGACTGCGTGCGCTCGCTGTGATGGGAGAGTGTAGCGGTAAAAAGAAGCGCTTTGCGCGTTTTCTTTTTGATCTACATATTCATATATATCAATATATAAATCAATGGAGGAATCGTCATGAAGAATATCCGTATTTTTGAACCTGCGATGTGCTGCGCGACGGGGCTTTGCGGGCCATCCATCGATCCCGAGCTCCTGCGCATTTCTACGCTGCTCTCCTTGTTGAAGGAAAAGGGAATTGTCGTGGAACGATATAATCTCACGAGCCATCCGCAGGTATTCGCGCAGAACGAGGCGGTCAAAGAGCTTTTGTCAAAACATGGGACGGCGATTTTGCCCGTGACCATCAGTGGGGATGATGGTCACGGGCCGCTATCCGACGAATCAGGAAGTGCTTGCTTGGCTGCAGGTCGATGCGCAGGCCATCGGGTTCAAAGAGGAGCCGGCATGCTGCGCGGCAGAGACGTCATCTGGCTGCTCTTGCAGCGCAGCGGGATGCACTGCGGATGAGGAAGCGGCAGCGGGCACAGGCTGCTGCTGTTCCGCAGAGGAGGGAGACCATCATGGAACGATTTGATCCCGCAAGCGTCGTCCAGACGAAATATCTGTTTTTTACTGGGAAAGGCGGGGTGGGCAAGACGTCCACTGCGTGCGCCACAGCCGTCTATCTCGCAGACCACGGTAAACGCGTCTTGCTGGTGAGTACGGATCCGGCTTCCAACCTGCAGGATGTGTTTTCTCTGGCCCTGGATCGTAAGGGAACGGAGATACCACAGGCGCCGGGCCTTTTCGTTGCCAACCTCGATCCCATCAAGGCAGCGGAGGAGTATCGTGAAAGCGTCGTCGCGGCGTACCGCGGCGTGCTGCCCGAGGCAGCCATCGAGAATATGCGGGAGCAGCTTTCTGGCTCCTGCACAACGGAGATCGCGGCGTTCAACGAGTTCTCCAGCTTCCTGACCGACGAGGCGCTGAACAGGCGATACGATCATATCATCTTCGATACCGCGCCGACAGGACATACGCTGCGCCTGCTGCAGCTACCGTCCGCCTGGAGCGGCTTCATCGAGCAGAGCAAGCATGGAGCTTCCTGCCTCGGACAGCTCTCCGGACTGGCGGACAAAAGAAAGCTCTATGAGACGGCTGTCCGCACCTTGTCGGACGGAGGCAAGACGACGCTGCTGCTCGTAGCGCGGCTGGAAGAAACGCCGCTGAAAGAAGCGGAGCGTGCGGCTGAGGAATTGCGAGGGCTGGGCATCTTGCGCCAGGTACTCATCCTCAATGCCGTAGCGCCTCCGGGAGACGATGCGGTTTCGGCGGCGCTCTATGAGAAGCAGCGGCAGGCGCTCGCACAGATGCCGGAAGGCCTGCGCCGCATGGACTCGTATGAGATTCCACTGCGGGCCTACAATATCACGGGCATCGCACATGTGCGGGATATGCTGCGGACGGATCATCTGGAGGACGCGCAGGCGGCCGTTCGGGCAAGAGAAGGCCATCGGCTGTCCGATCTTGTTGATGATTTGGCGAGACATCGGAGGAAGGTCATTTTCACGATGGGCAAAGGCGGTGTCGGCAAGACGACGATTGCCGCCGCCATCGCGCTGGCACTCGCAAAGAGAGGAGAGCGCGTACATCTCGCGACGACGGATCCGGCCGCACATCTGAAATTCGTCCTCGATGAGGGGAGCGGCATCCGTACGAGCTATATCGACGAAAAGAAGGAACTGAAGAAATATCAGGAGGATGTCATCCGGGAAGCGATGGCAGGCGGCATCGCACCGGCAGATCTCGACTATATCAAGGAAGATCTGCGGTCTCCCTGTACGCAGGAGATTGCCGTCTTTCGTGCGTTTGCGGAGATCGTCGCGCAGGCGGAGGACGAGATCGTCGTCATCGACACGGCGCCGACAGGTCATACGCTGCTGCTGCTGGAATCGACAGCAGCATACGACCGCGAACTGAAGCGCTCGCAGGGGAAGACGCCGGCATCGGTCAAGAAACTGCTGCCGCGTCTGAAGAGCGAGGAGACGGAGACCGTGATCGTCACGCTGCCGGAGGCGACGCCCGTCTACGAGGCGGAGCGGCTGCGCGAGGATCTGCAGCGCGCGCAGCTGCAGGTGAGATGGTGGGTGGTCAACCACTCTTTCCTGGGACTGGAGACAAAAAATCCGCTTCTGCGCGCACGAGCTGCGCAGGAAGCGGCGTGGATTGATGAAGAGAACCGCAAAGCCAGCGGACGGGAAGTGCTCATCCCCTGGAAAGCGGAATCGCTGAAGGGTGCGGCGCTGCTGTCACTTTGAGCGGCGGCAGATTGATAAAGGAGACTGCGTGCGTCAGGCAGCGGTCTCTGCTTTTTGCGTGCGCGCATTTTCTGGATAAGGCGTTGCGGCGGCAACAAAGATGGAGAGGATGAGCGGCAGCGTCGTGAGGAGCAGGGCCGGGGCGAGGCCGATCTGGTCGGCGATGGCTGCCGTGAGGGCGGCGCCGAGGCTGCCGAAGCCGAAGGAGAGGCCCATCATCATGCCCGAGGCCATGCCGGCGCTGCCGGGCATCGCGCGCTGTGCCCAGACGATGGAGCTCGGCTGGGAGGCGATGAGGAAAGCGCCGGAGAGGAAGAGCGCGAGCAGCGAAAGCGGCGCTGTGCCCGCGTGCGTGAAGAAATAAGCGGTCGGCGCGACGGCGAGGATGAGTGCGCCGAGGATGATGCGCTTGTGGCCGAAGCGGTCGCCGAGCATGCCGCCCGTGATGCCGCCGCACGCGCAGCCGGTGAGGAAGAGCGTGAGGAGCGTGCCGGAGATCATCGCGGAGTAGCCGGCGCTCACGAGCAGCAGCGGCAGGAAGGTCGAGACGGCGACATGCGTCCAGCAGCGCAGTCCCATCGCGATGTTGAGACGGACGACGGAAGGATTCTGCAGCATCTTGCGGAGCGGCAGGCGGTCAGAGGGAGATGTCTCCTGTATCGTCGAGAAGCGGGCGAGCCCGGAATACGCGTAAAGCCCCATCATGCAGAGGCTCGGCAGGATGAGCCAGGGAAGTGCGGAGAGCGGCAGGGCCTGCGTATAGGCGACGATGACGACGGGCGCGAACGCGAAGCCGATGTTGCCGCCTGCCACATAGAGCGACATGGACTGTCCTTGGTGGCCGGCAGGCGCGACCTTGGCGACGAGCGAGGAGCCGAGCGGGTGGAAGGCGGAGACAGAGAGCCCCGTGAGCGCGATCAACAGGAAGAGCATCGCCTTCGTCGTGAGAAAACCGATCGTGCAGATGCAGATGGCGCCGAAGGGGATGACGGGGATGAGCAGCCAGCTCATGCGGTGGCGATCCATGAGAAAGCCGAACACCGGCTGCATCATGTTGCTCGCGATGCTCATGACCATGACGAGTAGCCCGGAGAGTGTGAGCGAGAGGTCGAGCCGCGGCATGATGATGGGCAGCAGCACCGGCAGGAAGTTGCAGTAGAAATCGTTGAAGAGATGGCCAAGCGCCAGTAAGACAACAGAAACACGGGCGGAAAACCGCATGAAATATCGCATCCTTTCTTTTCGATCAATCGTTAAGATGGTTTTATCATTATAGAAAGAATGCGAATTTCTGTCAAATTCTCGGAAATCTTTCAGAAACGCGGGTGTGGGCTATTGGTTTTTCCTGCTGGTCTTGCTATAATAATAGATACATCTTTGTATCTGTGCATTGTCTCCATGACTTTTGGGAGTGCACAAAGTGTCGCTGTGAAGGAGAAATGTCTCAATGAAATTAGTCGTTACCATCGTCGGCAAGGATCGCGTCGGCATCATCGCCACGGTGAGCTCCGTCCTTGCGGAGAACAATGTCAACATCCTCAATATCAACCAGAACATCATGGAAGGCTTCTTCAACATGGTCATGATCGCCGAGATGAGCGAGGACAGCAAGCTGAAGCTCGGCGAGCTGCAGAAGGTCCTCAAGGACAAGGGCGAGGAAATGGGGCTTGACATCAAGGCCCAGCACATGGACATCTTCAATGTCACGCACAACGTCTGAGGAGGCTTCTTCATTTGATTACCATTGATGATATTTTTGAAACGAATCGGATGATTACGGAGAACAAGCTCGACGTGCGCACGATCACGATGGGCATTTCCCTGCGCGACTGCGCGCATCCGAACATCACGAAGTTCTGCCAGAATATCTACGATAAGATCACGAAGTCGGCGGAATTCCTCGTGAAGACAGGCGAGGACATCGAGGCGGAGTACGGCATCCCCATCATCCACAAGCGCATCTCGGTCACGCCGATCGCCATTGCGGCGGATGCCTGCGAGACGGATACCTATGTGCCGGTGGCGGAGGCGCTCGACCGCGCGGGCAAGGAGGTTGGCGTCAATTTCATCGGCGGCTTTTCCGCGCTCGTGGAGAAAGGCTACACGAAGGGGGATCGCACGCTCATCCAGTCGATCCCCCAGGCGCTCGCGACGACGGATATCGTCTGCTCCTCTGTCAACCTCGGCTCGACAAAGGCCGGCATCAATATGGACTGCGTGCGCGAGATGGGCGAGGTCATCAAGCGTACGGCGGAGCTTACGCGGGAGCAGGAGGCGCTCGGCTGCGCGAAGCTCGTCGTGTTCTGCAATGCGCCGGGGGACAACCCGTTCATGGCGGGCGCGTTCCATGGCGTCAGCGAGGGCGACAAGGTCGTGAGCGTCGGCGTCAGCGGCCCGGGCGTCGTAAAGCACGCGCTCGAGGGCATGAAGGGCGCGGACTTCACCGAGGTCGCCGAGACCATCAAGAAGACGGCGTTCAAGATCACGCGCGTGGGCCAGATGGTCGCGCGCGAGGCGAGCAAGCGCCTCGGTGTGCCGTTCGGCATCATCGATCTCTCGCTCGCGCCGACGCCGGCCGTCGGCGACAGCGTCGCGCGCATTCTCGAGGAGATGGGGCTGGAGGCGTGTGGTGCGCCGGGCACGACGGCGGCGCTCGCGATGCTCAACGATGCCGTGAAGAAGGGCGGCCTCATGGCGTCGTCTCATGTCGGCGGCCTCTCAGGCGCGTTCATCCCCGTGAGCGAGGACGAGGGCATGATCAACGCCGTCTCGCAGGGCAGTCTCTCCATCGAGAAGCTCGAGGCCATGACCTGCGTCTGCTCCGTTGGTCTCGACATGATCGCCATCGAGGGCGATACGACGGCGGCGACGATCTCCGGCATCATCGCGGACGAGGCGGCCATCGGCATGATCAACAACAAGACGACGGCGGTGCGCGTCATCCCCGTGCCGGGCAAGAAGGTCGGCGATACGGTCGAGTTCGGCGGCCTGCTCGGCTACTGCCCGATCGTGCCCGTGCGCAACCAGTACAGCTCAGCGGCGTTCATCGCGCGCGGCGGACGCATCCCCGCGCCGGTGCGCAGCCTCACGAACTGATATGCGCGTCACGAAGAAAATCAAGGAGGAGCAGATCCGCATCCTCGAGCAGACGTATCTCGGCGCCAAGCCGGCGCTCAAGTTCCGCAATCCGTTCGAGCTGCTCATCGCAGTCATCCTCTCGGCGCAATGCACGGATAAGCGCGTCAACGTCACGACTGCGCGGCTTTTCGCCAAGGCGCCGACGCCTGCGGCCATCGTCGCGCTCGGCCTGCCGCAGCTCGAGGAGGAGATCCGTGACTGCGGGCTCTTCCGCAACAAAGCGAAAAATATCATGGCGACCTGTGTGACGCTCTGCGAGCAGTACGGCGGCGAGGTGCCGGAGGACTACGACGCGCTCCTGAAGCTCCCGGGCGTCGGCCGCAAGACGGCGAACGTCGTGACTTCCATCGCGTTCCACCGCCCGGCCATTGCCGTCGATACGCATGTCTTCCGCGTGGCGAACCGGCTGCATCTCGCGGTGGGGGAGACGCCGCTCGCGGTCGAGCGCGGCCTCCAGCGCGCCATTCCCAAGGAAAAGTGGTCGGACGCGCATCACTGGCTCATCTGGCATGGGCGGCGCGTCTGCAAGGCGCGTCGGCCGCTCTGCGAGACGTGTCCGCTCGCGCCCGTCTGCCCGAGCGCGGGCCATGCGGAATGAGGCGGAGCGCGGTGGATCCCTGCCGCCGAGGCAGACTATCTTTTCTCAGAGGTGTTCAGTATGAAATATCGCAAGGCGACATTTGCCGACATTGAGGTAATCTTTGCCCTGGTCAATGATTATGCGGGGGACGGCGTGATGCTCGCGCGTTCGCGCAATACGCTCTATGAGACGCTGCGGGACATGATCGTTGCGGAGGACGACGCGGGGGAGATCGTTGGCGTGGGCGGGCTGCATATCCTCTGGGATAGACTGGCGGAGATCCGGACGATGGCTGTCTCGCCCCGGCTGACGCGTCATGGCATCGGCGGGGAGATCGTCCGCCGCCTCATGGCGGAGGGAAAGACGCTCGGCGTAGAAAAGTTCTTCACGCTCACATATAAGCCCGGATTCTTCCAGACGCTCGGCTTCCATACGGTGATGAAGGACGCCCTGCCGCAGAAGGTCTGGAAAGACTGCATCGACTGCCCGAAGTTCCCGAACTGCGATGAGATCGCTATGGTGAAACTCGATGGTGCGGCAGAGAATACCAGCGGCCAGTAACAAATGAAACAGCATTGACGAAGAAAATTCCGTATCATATTCATCAGAGAATGTGATACGGAATTTTGTTTCAGATAAACATGGAGAAAGTGAGGAAAACATGATGAAGGAGACGAAAAAAGAAGTTTTGCGCGGCTATCTCGATCGCCTGCAGCAGGGAGAGGAACTCGCCTCCGTGCGCCGCGATTTCGTGCGGTCGTTCGTGGACGTCCAGCCGGAGGAGATCATGGAGGCGGAGCAGTCGCTGCTGCGTGACGGTGTCGCGCCCCAGAAGCTCCAGAAGCTCTGCGACCTGCATTCTGCGCTCTTCTGCGGGAGCAGTGAGGAGGAGATTGCCGCCCAGCGGGCGGCGACCGAGCGGGCGGCACAGGCGGCCCCGGAACTCGACGGCCTGCCGGATGGGCATCCTATCTCCATCCTGCGGCGGGAGAACGAGGCGCTCGAACAGCAGTTGACGGCGCTCTTCCGTCTGCTGGGCAAGAAGGAGGACGGCACGGCCTTCGCTGCCACGTTCCCGCGGCTCAACGCTCTGCGCGCGCATTACGCGAAGAAGGAAGAGCTCCTCATGCCCATCCTCTATCGCTATGGCGTGACGGGGCCGTCGGAAGTCATGTGGGGCGTCGATGACGAGATCAAGAAGGAGCTCGGCGTCCTCACGAAGGTGCTGAAGGAGGACGCGGAGAATGTCGTGATTTATCGCGGCCGCCTGCATGATCTCATGACGCGCATCCGGGAGATGATGGTCAAGGAGGAGCGCATCCTCTTCCCGCTCACCGTGCGTTATTTCACGCAGGAAGAGTGGTATGCCGTCTATCGCGACGACAAGGAGTTCGCCGCCGTGCCGCCCGCAGACACCCAGCTAAAATGGGAAGAAGCGGAGGCCTGGTGCGCCGAGCAGCAGGCAGCGCTCGCGCGTGAGGAGATCTTTGGCGGCAAGGTCCAGCTCGAGACAGGGGAGCTCACCGTCCGCCAGCTGCGCGCGCTGCTTGCGCTTTTCCCTGTGGACATCACGTTCATCGACGAAGACGATGTGCTGCGCTATTTCCTCAACGAGGGCAAGATCTTCGCGCGGCCGCGTTCGGCGCTTGGCCGCAAGGTCTATGAGTGCCATCCGCCGCAGATCATCCCGGTCGTGCGTCAGATGCTCGCCGATTTCAAGGCGAAGAAGCGCGATCACATGGTCGTCTGGCGCCGCATCATGGGCAAGCCCGTCGGCGTGCGCTACCAGGCGGTATACGGAGAAGATGGCACCTACCTTGGCACGGTGGAGTTCGTGCAGGACTTCACCGAGGCGCTAGCGCATTTCGCGTGACGGGAGCTTCAAAATAAGTGAAAATACAAAAGCGCTGCAGGAACCAATCGGCTCCCGCAGCGCTTTTTGCTGCCGCTTATTTCTTTACGACTTCCTTGAGGATGTCTGTCATGGCCTGCTGCATGACGCGCATCACATCCTGCAGGACCGCATTGTACAGATCGCCACCGTCCGTGACGCCACGACCGTTCGCAGTGATGAAGAACTTGTGCGGATGCTCATTGGCCTTGTAGGCCTCATTGAGTTTGTCCTGGACGAGCTTTTCGAGTTCCTGTTCCGTCATTCGTGTCACCTCTTTTCGTTTAGGAACCGCTGAATGAACCAGTGATTCCTTTAGCATACGCATCCATTATACAACATCTTTCGGAATATTTCCTTGTTTTTCTTTTCGCTGCTGAGAAAATTTCCTCCGGGTAACAGCTGGCAGTAGTGATTTTGACAGACGCATTGCTGCGCGAAAGAGCTGGCAGTATGAAAATAGAAGGAAATAGTGCTTATGTATGATTTCATTTGAAGCTACTTCTAACAGCGAACTAAAAGGGGTCTAATTGCTTATCTTTATACTGTGAGCATAGAAATGTGTTATGGGAGAGGATATTCTTCATGCATGCATTTCCAGTTGGCTGATTTTATGAAGCGTTTCGGCCCGGCGGGAAGCGATCCTGTTTCCTGCGTTGCGTGTTCCGCGTACGGATGTCTGTCATGGGGGCGTCCGCGCCGTCATTGTATGAGGATTTTCCATCGCCTGTCGCAAGGGATTTTGCGTTTGATGGTTCCTCATGAGGCTGCGCAGATGTTTGACAACAAGGGGAAAGGCGGGGGCGCGAGGGCAGGAGACGGACGGGATCGGCAGCAGATCGGGCCGCATACAGGGGACTGCCGCGCAGGCGGCAGGTATCGGTTCAAGAGGATGGATGACCAATGGATGGAAAGGGACGGTGCAGTATGAGGAGCGAGAGGAAGAAAGTACTGATCGGCATGGCCGTTGGTGTGCTGCTGCTCGGCGGAGGGGTGTATGGCTACGTCCATGCCGTGGATCAGGTAAGGGCGGAAGCCGAAGCGTGGCAGGGACAGCCGCCGCCGATGATGCAGGTGGATCCAGAGAAAGCTGCGAAGCATATCGCCGAGGCATTCGGCATAGATGAGAGCGAGGTTCGTGCGGCCATCGAGGCCAAGCGGGATTTCCGCGACATCGGTCATGCGGCGATGCTGGCGAAGATCAGTGGCAAGTCGTTCAAGGATATTTTGGCGCTGAAGAAAGACGGTAAAGACTGGCGCGAAGTGGAAGAGGAACTCCAGGTCACGCAAGAGCAGATTCATGGCGTGATGATGGAGATGGAGGCGCGTCATCTTGCGGCGAAGGGCAGTATTTCCGAGGGGAGGGCATTGGCCTTGTTGCAGGATGGCTATCGCAGCTTTGACATCTTTGAAGCTGCAGAGATTGCCAATGCCTCGGGGATGGATATCCAGTCAGTACTCGACAGGAAGAAAATCAACAATCATTGGACAGACGTAGCAAGGGGGGGCGGTGTCGATCCTGCATTGCTGCGCGAGCATCGCGGTACAGCGTTGGAATTCCTGCCATGTGCCACTGCACAGAGGGAGTCGGATGCTATGGTGCCACCGCCATCGCCGGATGATCTGCCATGAAAGCTGAGGGAAATGCTAAGCCCATCGCGACGGTATTTCCTTTTTTTTGAGGAAAAGGATTGACAATATTACATGTGCGGTTTATGATAAGAGCCATCAAGTGAATAGCTCAGTAAATCAGAGAGCGGGAAATAGTAGCGCAGTCAACCACTGTCAAGCGAGCCGATGTCCGGGAATCCGGAGGTGAGATGATCGGTCAGGGGTACTATGTGAATGGTCCTGTGAGAGTCCACCGAAACGTTGCGTATCAGCGGAGTAGGCTGGAACGGCTGCCTCCGTTAGCAGGCTAGGGTATCGGATGTGTTCCCGTACCTGAAATGAGGTGTATTTTTCATACATGAACTGGGTGGCACCGCGAGTATATCGCCCCGGCAGGAGGAATCCTGTCGGGGCTTTTTCATGTGATGTTTTCGGAAGATATTCCAGAAAAAGGCTGTGGAAAAAGCAATGTAAGGCATCGCACGTTGCAACTGTTGCAAGTGTTCAAGATAAACATTTGTGCATTTGCACGAATGATAGAGCGTGGCAAGAAAGGAGTGCTGGCAATGAAAGCAAAGCTGTGCGGAATGAAAACGCGTGAGGCGGCGGAAGCGGCCGAGGCGGCGGGGGCGGATCTCATCGGCTTCATCTTCTGGGCGAAGAGCCGCCGCGCGGTGACGCCGGAGCAGGCGGCGGCCATCGGTGCTGGCCTGCGGCGCGCGAAGAAGGTCGGCGTCTTCGTCGATGCGCCGGTCGCGCGCGTCAACGAGATCGCCGCCGCCTGCAAGCTGGATTTCGTCCAGCTGCACGGACGTGAGGACGCCGACTACGCGCGGCAGGTGCGGGCGTCGGTCATCAAGGCGTATCGCTTCGGCGATGGTTTCGACGCGCGCGCGGCGGCGGCGTTCCCCGCGGGGCTCATCCTGCTCGACAGCGGGACGGCGGCGCTCCCCGGCGGCACGGGCCGGCGGTTCGCCTGGCGCGAGGCGGCGGAGGTCGTCCGCACAGCCGGGGTTCGCGAGCGCCTGCTCGTCGCGGGCGGCGTCACGGCGGAGAATTTGCCGGAGCTTTACGAGACATTCCATCCCTACGGCGTGGATGTCTCGGGAAGCCTCGAGGTGCATGGGGAAAAATCCATCGGGAAGATCAAGGAATTCATGCAGGCCGTGCAGCGGCTCGAGGAGGAAGCATAGGAGGATATAATGAGGGATATACTTGCTGAGATCGTGGAGAAGAAAAAAGACATCGTGCGCGAGGCGAAAGAACGTCTGCCGCTCGCGGAGGTGAAGGCACGCCTGCGCCCCGGGACGTTCCGCATGGCAGAGCGGTTCCGCGCGGAGCCGTGGAGCCTCATCGCCGAGTGCAAGCTGCAGTCGCCCGCGAAGGGGCGGCTCAACCGCACGCATACGGTCGACCAGCTTGCGCGCATCTACGAGGCGAACGGCGCGAGCATGCTCTCGGTGCATACGGATCCGCATTTCCTCGGCTGCAACGAGGATTTCGTGAAGATCCGCAAGGAGGTCGCGCTGCCGCTCTTGCGCAAGGACTTCGTCATTGACGAGTACCAGCTCTATGAGGCGCGGCTGCTCGGCGCGGATGCCGTGCTGCTCATCGCGCGCATCCTCACGCCGGCGCAGCTCAAGGAGTATCTCTATACGACCTGGAGCCTCGGCATGGACGCGCTCATCGAGGTGCATGACGAGCGCGACATGGCGGCGGCGCTCGTAACACCGGCGGAGTTCATCGGCATCAACAACCGGAATCTCGTGACATTCACAACGAGCATCGAGAACACGCTTGCGCTGCTGCCGTCGGCTGACAGGAGTCGGACGCTCATCAGCGAGAGCGGCGTCTTCACGCGCGAGGATGCGGAGCGCCTATGCAGCGCTGGCTGCGACGGCATCCTCGTCGGCGAGGGGCTCGTGCGGGCGGAGGACATCGCGGCGCAGACGCGGGCATTTGCCAGCGTGGGGAAGGAACAGGAAGCAACCGCCTGAGGACAGGCAGGAATGATAAAGGAGAGGTTTTCATGAATACCAAGGGAAGATTCGGCAAGTTCGGCGGGCAGTATGTACCGGAAATCGTCATGCCGGCACTCAACGAGCTTGAGGAAAATTACGCGAAATACAAGGACGATCCGGAGTTCCAGCAGGAGTTTCGCACGTATCTGCGCGAGTATGCGGGCCGTCCGACGAATCTCTACTACGCGAAGAAGCTCACGGAGCATTACGGCAGGGCGCGCATTTTCCTCAAGCGGGAGGATCTCCTGCATACGGGCGCGCATAAGATCAACAATGCGCTCGGGCAGGCGCTGCTCGCGAAGCGCATGGGCAAGAAGCGCATCGTCGCCGAGACAGGCGCGGGCCAGCACGGCGTCGCCTCGGCGACGGTCGCGGCGCTCTTCGGCATGGAATGCCATGTCTTCATGGGCGCCGTCGATGTCGAGCGTCAGAAGCTCAATGTATTCCGCATGAAGCTCCTCGGCGCGAAGGTCATCCCCGTATCCTCCGGCACGGGCACGCTCAAGGACGCGACGAGCGAGGCCATCCGCTACTGGGCGACGAACATCACGGATACGCACTATATCATCGGCTCCGCCGTCGGGCCGCATCCCTATCCGACCATCGTGCGCGATTTCCAGAAGGTCATCAGCGAGGAGATCCGCGCGCAGGCGCAGGAGAAGATCGGCGGCCTGCCGGACTACGTCGTCGCCTGCGTCGGCGGCGGCAGTAACGCCATCGGCACGTTCTATGACTTCCGCGATGACAAAGAGGTCGTCAAGATCGGTGTTGAGGCGGGCGGCCGCGGCGCGGCGACGGGGGAGAACGCGCGCACGCTCTCGGGTGCTGGCGAGCCGGGCATCCTGCACGGGGCTTACAGCTATCTGCTGCACACGCCGGACGGGCAGGTCGTCGAGGCGTACAGCATCTCGGCTGGTCTCGATTACCCGGGCGTCGGGCCGGAGCATTCCTTCTTCAAGGACACGGGCATCGCGAAATACGTCTCCGTGACGGATCGGGAGGCGCTCGACGCGTTCCAGCGCCTCTCGGAGATCGAGGGCATCATCCCCGCGATGGAGAGCTCGCACGCGCTCGCGTACCTTGAGAAACTCATGCCGCAGACGACGAAGGAGCAAAGTGTCGTCGTCTGCCTCTCCGGGCGCGGTGACAAGGATGTGGCGATGGTCGCGAAGGCACTGGGTCAGGAAATCGAATGATAGAGTAAAGAGTGGAGGCAGACAATATGCAGACGCGTTTCGATAAAAAAATGGCCGCGCTCAAGGCAGCGGGCCGCAAGGGAATCTTCATCTATATCACGGCGGGTGCGCCCGACATCCAGACGACGCTCCGGGCCGTCAAGGAAGCGGAAAAGGCCGGGGCGGACGTCATCGAGCTCGGCCTGCCGTTCTCCGATCCGATGGCGGACGGGCCGGTCATCCAGGACGCCTCGGTCTGCGCGCTGCGCGGCGGCATGACGACGCAAAAGGAACTCGAGATCGTCCGGCAGATCCGCACATTCTCCGATATCCCGCTCATCGGCATGGGCTACATCAACACGATGCTGCACTACGGCTTCGAACGGTTCGTCAAGGACTTCAAGGCGGTGGGCATGGACGGCATCATCGTGCCGGATGTGCCGCACGAGGAGTCGGGCGAGATGCGCCGCATCTGCGCGGAGCAGTCGTTCCATCTCGCGGAGTTCATCACGCCGGGCACGACGCCAGCGCGCATGAAAGAGACCTGTGTCGGTGCGACGGGCTTCATCTACTGTGTCTCGAACAATGGCGTCACGGGCGTCAAGAAAATCGACTACTCGACCATCGGCAAGGTCTGCGCGCAGGCGCGCTCCTTCACGGACACGCCGCTGGCCGTTGGTTTCGGCATCGGTTCGCCGGAGGCGGCGGTCGACGCGGCGGCGCACGCGGACGCTGTCATCGTCGGCAGCGCTGTGGTTGGACGTCTCATGAAGGGGCAGTTCGACGACGCCATGGCGCTCATCCGCGCGATGCGAGAGGCGCTCGACGCGGCGTACCGCGCGAACTGAGCTTGCCTGCGGGCGGCGCCTCGAGAATCGCTTCGCCCCAGGCCTCGACGAGCATTGGCAGGCGCCATTTCGCATTGGCGGGGCTGGTCGATGGCAGCTGATGGAATGTGAGGTCGGCGCGCGCGAGGAGCGGCCGGTTGTAGCGGCGGAAGCACTGATATGATTTCGCACCGTTGAAGCAGATGGTATGGATCGCTGGATGCGCCGCGAGGAACGAGGTGAAATCGTTGCCGCGTTCCTCGTGGATGGCAGTATCGAGGCTGCCGGCGCGCTCGCAGCTCGCGATCGCGTCCCAGAGCGCGATGTGATGCGAGAGCAGCAGATGGAGGCGCTCGCCGTAGTCAGCGGGCGGCTCGGCCGCTCCCGTCAGGAGCAGCGCCATGAGCGGCCAGAATCTGTTCTGCGGATGTGCGTAGTATTGCTGCGCCGCGAGCGACTTGACGCTCGGCATCGAGCCGAGCACCAGGATGCGGCAGCCGGCGTCGATGCTCGGCGGGAAACCAACGCAATGTGTTTCCATGAGGATACCTCTTTTCTTCATGAAATATGACTTCAGCCTACCACAGAGGAGAGAAAATTACCAGATGTTCCTGATTCCTGGGATAAGGGAACCGCGGGACAGCTCTGATGAGCGCAGGAATGCGGGCGGCAGGCCCCGCAGCCAGACAGGGAGTGAATATGATGAAATTGACACCGAATCTTGATGATTTCTGCCGCTTGGCGCAGGAGAAGAATCTCATTGCCGTCTCGACAGAAATCAATATGGATCTCGATACACCGGTATCGGTCTATTACAAGCTCGTCGATGAGGAGAAAGGCTTCATCCTCGAGTCCGTCGATACCACGCAGCAACAGTTCGGACGATTTTCCTTCATCGGCGCGGAGCCCTTTGCGCGGCTCCAGGTATTCAGGGACAAGCTGATGATCAAGGAGAACGATCTCATGAAAAGCATCGATGGCGCGCCTGTCGATACCATCAAACAGTATATGGCGCGGTTCCGCCCCGCGCTCGAGGACGCGCAGCTGCCGCTCGCGAACGGCGGTCTCGTCGGCTATTTCAACTATGAGGTCGTCGCGACGTTCGACCGCGTGCGCGGCATGGCGGTTGGCGATGAGGAGCTGCTCGGCCAGTTCATGCTCTGCCGTGTGCTCGTCGTCATCGACGCCCTCAAGAACAGCGCGCGGCTCATCTGCCTCGTTGATACCAAGGGCAAGCCTGCCGCTGAGGCCTATGAAGAGGCGGCGGCGAAGATGGAGGCGCTCATAGGCCAGCTTTCAGCGCCGCTCGCCCCGCACGCGGCGCCGAAAACGCAGCGCAAGGCGCCGCTCGACTTCCTCAAGAAATTCGGCAAGGTGCCAGCGGATTTCATCGCCGCCATCGAAAAGGCGAAGGAGCACATCTTCGCGGGCGATATCTTCCAGGTCGTGCCCTCCCGTCAGTTCCGCGCGAAAATCACGAAGCCAAGTTTCCATTTCTACCGCCGCCTGCGCCAGGTCAATCCGTCGCCGTATATGTTCTATATCAATTTCGGCAGCGTCAAGCTCGTCGGCGCCTCGCCGGAGATGCTCGTGAAAGTCGCGGGCAAGCAGATCTTCACCTATCCGATCGCCGGCACGCGCAAGCGCGGCAAAGACGCGGTGGAGGACGCGGCGCTCGCGGCAGATCTCACGGCAGACGCGAAGGAATGCGCGGAGCACTCCATGCTCGTCGACCTCGCACGCAACGACATCGGCCGCATCAGCGATGCCGGTACCGTGCGCGTCACGAAGCTGCGCAAGGTCGAATATTTCAGCCACGTCATGCACATGGTCTCTGAGGTCACGGGGCGGCTCAGACAGGGTTTCACGCCGATGGATGTCCTGCGGGCGACCTTCCCCGCGGGCACGGTCAGCGGCGCGCCAAAACTGCGCGCGATGGAGATCATCCACGACCTCGAGCCCGTCAAGCGCGATACCTACTCGGGCACAGTCGGCTATATGGATTTCGCCGGCAATATGGACATGTGCATCACGCTCCGCACCATGCGCATTGAAAACGACGACACCGCCGTCATCCAGTCGGGCGCGGGCATCGTCGCGGACTCCGTACCCGAGCGGGAGTATCAGGAAATCCTGCAGAAATCGGAAGCACTCTTTGAAGTCGTCGAGGAGGTAGAGAACGATGCTGTTGCTTTTAGATAATTACGATTCCTTCACCTACAACGTCTATCAGCTGCTCTCCGAACTCGGCGCGGACGTCGAGGTCGTCCGCAATGATAAGACGACGGTAGAAGAGATCGAGAAGAAAGGCTATGCCGGTATCGTGCTCTCGCCCGGGCCCGGCGTGCCGGCGGACGCGGGCATCACGGAGAGTGTCATCCGCGCGTTCGCGGGGCGCGTCCCCATCCTCGGCATCTGTCTCGGCCATCAGGCCATTGGCGAGGTCTTCGGCGGCCGCGTCGTGCGCGCGGACGCCATCGTCCACGGCAAGACCTCGCCGCTGCGCCATAACGGCAAGGGTCTCTACGCAGGACTCCCGCAGGAAATCCCCGTGGGGCGCTATCATTCCCTCGTCATCGACCGCAAGACGCTGCCGGCCTCGCTCGAGGTGACGAGCGAGCTTGCTGACGGCACCATCATGGGTGTGCGCCACAGGGAGTACGACGTTGAGGGTATTCAGTTCCACCCGGAGTCCATCCTCACGCCGGATGGCAAGAAGATGATGGAGAATTTCCTCGCGCACCTCAGTTGAGGAAATGATGGCAGATAAATCACGAAAGTATCTCATTGGCATAAAACCAGTCTTTTTCTGAAAGAAGGGACTGGTTTTTGATCGTGGAAAAGTATGTGATTATGCCTATGAAAAGGAGACAGACATCCTTTGTATATTGACAGCCGATATTGTAGAATTTATAGTAAAATAGGGACACGATAGCTATCCAAGAAATGTTACTATGTAAATCCCCAAGAGCGCAAGCCGCAGGCGCAGCGCGATTGGCTGGATTTACTGCAAGGGCGGGCGCACAATGTCCACGAAGTGGACGTTTGTGCATATAGCTTTGCGTTGAGGCTACGGATCAATCCAACAGGGGGTATGGCAATGGAACTTCGCGTACTCAAATATTTCCTGGCGGTCGCGCGCCATCAGAACATCACGCGGGCGGCGGAAGAGCTGCATCTGACGCAGCCGACGCTCTCGCGGTAGCTGCAGGAGCTCGAGGCAGAGCTCGGCGCGCCGCTCTTCACGCGGGAGAAGCGGCGCATGGAGCTCACGCAGGCGGGACTCTTCCTCAAGGCGCGCGCCGAGGAAATGACGACGCTTGAGGAAAAGACGCTCGACCAGTTCGCGCATCTTGAGGATTTCGTCGCGGGCGACGTCTATCTCGGCTGCGGCGAGACGCAGGCCATGCGGCTCGTTATCGACGCCCTGACGCCGCTCGGACGCGTGTATCCGCAGGTGCATTTTCATTTCACGAGCGGCAACTACGCGCAGACCTTCGACGCGTTGCAAAAGGGCGTGCTCGACTTCGGTCTCTTGTGCATGCAGACGCCGCCGGAGGGCTTCATCTACCGGCAAGTTCCCTTTGACGACGCGTGGGGCGTCTACCTGCGGGAGGATCATCCCCTCGCCGCGCGGCAGGCCATCCGCCCGCAGGATCTCCGCGGCGAGCAGATCATCCTCTCGCGCCAGCTCCTGCGCGACCACGTCTTCGCGCACTGGCTGGGCGAGGCCGCGACGGAGCTCAACATCCGCGCGACCTACAACCTCGTCTACAACGCCGCGTTCCTCGCGGAGCAGCGGCTCGGCCTCCTGATCTCTTTCGCGGGCCTCGTCCCGCTGGGCGCCCCCGCCCATCCCGGCCTGACCTTCCGCACGCTCGCCCCGGCGCTCTCCTCCCACAACTACCTCATCTGGAAAAGGGAGCAAGTCTTCTCCCGCGCCGCCGCCCTCGTGCGCGCCCGGCTGGAGAAAGTCTTCGGTAGCGACCGACAGGGATTCGCGGGGGCATCTGCAGAGCCATAAAAAAGCGACTGTTCTCAGTGAAATGCCTCGTGGGCATGAACAATGATTTTATATAAGCATTGGTAATAAAATACCTCTTGCCGTATACTGAAACCAGCTCAGGGAATGAATCCCAACACGAAACTGGTTTGAAAGGCAAGAGGTGTTCTTTATGAAAAGAAAAAACTTTGGCAGCGCATCGCGGCGCTCGCCGTGCTCGGCACGGCGTTCGCGCTCGGCGGCAACGGCCTGACGGCTGAGGCTGCGGCGCAGCAGGCAGCAGGGACGAACGCGGCGAAAAACGTCACGCAGCAAAAGGAGGCAGAGACATTGCATCTGACACAGGAGTGGGACAAGATGTTCCCGGAGGGCAAGGTAGTCAACCATCGGAAGGTCACCTTCCACAACCGCTACGGCATCGAGCTCGCGGCGGATCTCTACGAGCCGAAGAACGCCAAGAAGGGCAGCCTCGCGGCCATCGCCGTGAGCGGCCCGTTCGGCGCCGTCAAGGAGCAGGCCTCCGGCCTCTACGCGCAGGAGCTCGCGAAGCGCGGCTTCCTCACGATCGCCTTCGACCCGTCCTACACGGGGGAGAGCGGCGGCGTGAACGGCGTGCGCAATGTCGCGTCGCCTGACATCAACACGGAGGACTTCTCGGCGGCTGTTGATTTCCTTTCGACGGAGTCTGACGTCAATCCGGAGCGCATCGGCATCCTCGGCATCTGCGGCTTTGGCGGTATGGCGCTCAACGCGGCGGCCATCGATACGCGCATCAAAGCGACCGTCACCTCGAGGATGTACGACATGAGCCGCGTGATCGCCAACGGCTATTTCGACTATGAGAAAGACGCGGTCACGCTCGCCAAGGAGCGTATGGCAAACCGCAAGGCCATTAACGCCCAGCGTACGGAAGACTATCGCACAGGCACCTATCAGCGTGCGGGCGGCGTCGTCGATCCGCTGCCGGCCGATGCACCTTGGTTCGTCAAGGACTACTACGCCTACTACAAGACGAAGCGCGGCTATCATCCGCGTTCCGTGAACTCCAACGAGGGCTGGAACACGACGAGCGCGCTCTCGTTCATGAACATGCCGCTGCTCTCCTACGCGGATGAGATCGAGAGCCCAGTGCTCGTCATCCACGGCGAGAAAGCGCATTCGCGTTACTTCAGTGAGGACGCGTTCAAGAAGCTCAAGGGCGATAACAAAGAGCTCCTGATCATCCCGGGCGCGAACCATACCGATCTCTATGACAACATGGAGAAGATTCCTTTCGACAAGATCACGGCGTTCTTCCAGAAATACCTGAAGTAAGCCGTTGACACCAATCCTGTACATCGCTCCCCCGCGATGTGTCTGCTCCCAAAGCCCCGTCTGTTTCATCGTCTGATGCGAGCAGGTGAGGCTTTATTTTTCTTTGCGCAGCAGCAATACGCAAGTATTCCATACCTGGTAAATGAAAAAATCGTTCTTGTGTCTATCACATACTTCATATATCACATAAGTAGATAACGAATATCCGTTAGATATTGTAATAGATACAAGGAGAGATTATCATGAAATCATTGCAGTACATCAACAGCATCATCGCGTCGAAGAAGGACATGGGGCTGCTCGTCTTCCGCATCTTGATCGGCATTTCCTTCATCTGGCACGGCGTGCCGAAGCTCCTGAGCGGCCCTGAGGGCTGGACGGCACTCGGCTCGATGATGGGCGCATTCGGCATCCATCTCTTCCCGACGTTCTTCGGCCTGCTTTCTGGCCTGACGGAGACGTTCGGCGGGCTCTTCATCCTGCTCGGCCTGTTCTACCGCCCGATAGCGCTCTTCCTCGTCGGCAACCTCATGATGGCTACTTCCATCGAGCTTGCCTCCGGCGCACCGCTCCTGCAGGCCTCGCGTCCTTTCGAGGAAGGTGTATTCTTCCTCGGTGTCGTCTTCGCAGGCCCGGGCCGCTACAGCTTCGACTACCTGCTTCACAACGAGGTCCAGGAAGACGAGAGCGGGATGCTCTGATAGTCATTGGAGATAAGAAAACAGCTCTGTTGCTTTGTGCAGCAGAGCTGTTTATGCTTGTAAGGCCGCTTCAATCGCAGTCTATCCGTTCAATCTTGAAGATCACGGGACGTGTTCCGTCAGAACAGCAGGCAATCATGGTGTTCTCTTCTTTCATCCAGCCCCGCATGATGGAACCACCTTGCAGGCCGGTGTAGATGTATCGGGCGATTGCGTCCCATGCTTCGGAGCAGAAGGGAACCCCTTCCGTCCCAGAATGTGCCGTGCCTGGTGATTGCAGGCAGCCTTCATCTGGCTGTCCGGATTTCACGAGCGTTCCTTCTCCGCAATGCCAGAAATCATCGCGCTCATCATTCCGAGAGAAGACGAATTCGTCCCCCACATAGAAGCACGGGCATTTGCCACTGCTCGGTACGGCGCAGTACTGCTGCTGCAGATCTGGATACAATTTCTTGTCCAGGACAGTGACTTTTACTTTGTGTTGCATTTGCATCTCTCCATTTCATGTTATAATCAAAATAATCAAATTATACGAGAGCGAGGGAACGTGTATGCTGCTTCCAAGATATTATTTTGCGGATGACTTCCGCCATTTTTACGGATATTTTCTTTCACAGCCACATCATGAACGAATCTTCCAGAAGGGGGAGTATCTCTGGCGGCCGGGACAACCCCACGACCGTGTTCAGTATTACGTATCAGGTACATCGGTCCACTTCTCTGATCATGAAAGCGGCCATCGCAAAATCATCAGTTTCCATGGTCCAGGCACGGTCATGCCAGGGTATCATACGACGGACTTCCGCATTGAGCTGTCGTTGAGTACGATTGCGCTTTCTGCTGTCAAGGTTCTGGAGTTCACTATTTCGCAGTTCAAGGTCATGTTCGAGTCGAATGCAGAATTGGCCGAGAGCGTTGTCAATTGGTATGCGAAGTATGTGAATCGCTTTCTGTTTGAGACGATTCATCAGGAATACAACTCATCACAAGTGAAGCTTTGCAATTTGCTGTATCTGTTGATGATGAATCAACCCTCTGATTCTGGATTGACCATCGAGATGAGACAGGAAGATCTAGCAGATCTTCTCGGTATGAGCCGCGTACAGATTACGCGGGAGTTGGCAGAACTGCGCAACAGAGGCGTCCTGTCTACAGCGCGTGGCAGCTTGACAATCACAGATCTTCCCGCATTGACTGCTATCTGTACAGAAGAAACAACCTGACTAGTATCGGTTATCGTTCCACCGTACTTCTCATTGTAATCACGATGCATGACTCCTTCTGCTTCAGATGATGCATACATTATGATACGTTTTAGGAATGGCAGATAATTTTTGATAAGCATTTCATATAGTATGCATATCTTGCTATGATGATAGGGAACAATGAGGTTGTGAGTGGGGAGGAATCATCATGGAAAAACAGACAGCAGGACGTAAGGCATTAGGCGATTTCGCACCGCAGTTCGCGGCGTTCAACGATGATGTGCTTTTCGGCGAGGTATGGGCCAAGGAAACGGAGCTCTCGCTGAAGCTTCGCAGCATCGCGACGGTCTCGGCGCTTGTCGGCAAGGGAATCGCGGGGGATGCGCTGCGCTATCACTTGCAGACGGCGAGAAAGCACGGCGTCACGAAGGAGGAGATGGCCGCGCTGCTCACGCATCTCGCCTTTTACGCTGGCTGGCCGAACGCCTGGGCCGCATTCCCTGTGGCGAAGGAAGTCTACGCGGAGGCAGCGGATGCGGAGGGCCGCGGCGGTTTCTTCGGACTCGGCGAGCCTAATGATGCCTATGCCGAGTATTTCACAGGGAGGTCGTATTTGAACGTTCTGTCGAAGCCGGACGAGCCGCTCGTCATCTGCAACGTCACGTTCGAGCCGGGCTGCCGCAATTTCTGGCACATCCATCACGCGAAGCAAGGCGGCGGCCAGGTGCTCATCTGCGTTGACGGCGCGGGCTGGTATCAGGAAGAGGGCAAGGCACCACAGAGCCTCGCGCCCGGCGACATTGTCGAGATTCCCGCGGGCGTCAAGCACTGGCACGGTGCCAAGCGGCGTAGTTGGTTCTCGCATCTCGCGTTCGAGATCCCGGGCACGGAGACGAGCAACGAATGGTGCGAGCCTGTTACGGATGAGGTGTATCCGCAGGACTGACATGATATTTAGATATTTACTCAAACTTCCCACATCACCAACACTGTTCATATGAGACCAGCAAAAGGATTTCGGGGAAATAAAAGGCGTAAAGCCTATCCTTGTCGAAAATAGATATAGCAACAAACCATCCGAAAAGGAGCTTTACGCTATGTCTATTCTATCATCAAATCATCCCGTTGAAAACCAAGTATCCAATTCTATCTCTCGCTTTCTTTCAGATTTTCAGGTCATCCGCTTATTCCGTGCCTGTGGCTGCGTCAAGACGAAAGGCATTTCCGTCGAATTCCTTTTCGCCTACATCCTCGGCAATGCCTTCCGCTCTTCTAGCTTCTACATGCAGCAACGCATGCAGGAGCTGCGGGGCTGCTTTTCCAAGAACACGTATTACCGTTTCCTTGCCAATCCTCATGTGAACTGGCTGCATTTCACAACACGACTGGCCGTGAGGATTATCGAGCAGTTCCTGAAGCCACTGACTTCCGAGAATCGGAGGACGTGCTTCGTCATCGATGATTCTCTTTACGAGCGTGCCGGTTACAAGCGCACAGAGCTTGCGGCTCGTGTATTCGACCATGTATCCATGCGATACAAGAAGGGATTCCGCCTCTTGACGCTTGGCTGGACAGATGGCGCTTCCTTCCTCCCTGTGAATTCCGTGCTGTTCTCCTCGACGAAGGACGAGAACATTCTCGGCAAGAGATGTTCCTTTGACCATCGGACGCTCTCACATAAACGCCAAGAGATGGCATGCGAGAAAGCCACGACTGTCATGATTCACTTGCTGAAAGAGGCGCTTGATGCAGGAGCTTCCGCTCGCTACGTCCTCTTTGACAGCTGGTTTTCCAGCCCGCGTCAGTTGCTCGATGTTCTTGCGCTCAAGCTGCATACCATCGCCATGATCAAGCGAAGCTCCAAGCGTTACTATGAGTTTGAGGGAAAACGTATGACCGTCAAGCAGATTTTTGCCGCTTGTAAGAAGCGGCGCGGGCGTTCCAGGTACCTCCTGTCCGTCCCAGTGAAAATTTCAGCAAAGGACACGGAGGGTCGCGAGGAAACAGCTGAGGCGAGAATTGTCTGCGTGCGTAATCGTCAGAATCGAAAGGATTGGATTGCCCTCATCAGCACGGATATGAGCCTCAGTGAGGAGGAAATCATCCGACTTTACGGGAGGCGCTGGGACATCGAGATGTTCTTCAAGACATGCAAGAGCTATCTGCATCTGCGCAGCTATCACGGGCTGTCCTATGATGTGCTTACCGCACATGTGGCGTTTGTCTTTACGCGTTACATGATACTATCTGTGACAAAGCGGAAGGATGAGGATGAGCGCGCCATCGGCGAACTGTTCTATCTGATGGTGAAGGAAATAGCCGACGTGACATTTCAGCAGTCCATGATGATTTTGCAGGAGGCGATGTTGGCTAGTATCAAGACAGTGTTTCATGCGACCGATGAGCAGCTGCAAGTAATTGCACAGGATTTCGTCAACAGGCTACCGGAATATATGCGTAGTGCACTACAAAAGTCTGCGGCTTGATAATGCTTGTTGCTGAGAGCCGTATGATTATGGGAAAAGCTCATGTTTTCATGTGGGAAGTTTGAGATATTTAGAAGGAGAATGGATCGTATGTTAGGAAATTTTTCGTATTGCAATCCGGCAAAGCTTTATTTCGGCGACAAGTCGCTGGCATATCTGAACAGCGACGCACGGCATGACGCTCGCGGCCGTCTCACTGCCCTACTACCGCCATATCCTGCCCTACGGCCTGCCGAAGTTCAAGCGCTTCGCCATCGAGGTCTGGAAGGTCAATCCGGAAGGCAAGACGGATGCGGAGATTGCCGAGGAAGGCCTCAAGGCCATGGAAGCTTGGATGAAGGAACTCAGTTTGGCCATGAACATTTCCGAGCTCGGCGCGACAAAAGATATGATCGACGGTATCGCTGATGCTACATTCCTCCTCGAGGGCGGCTAGAAGGTTCTCGACCGCGAGGAAGTCGTCGCCATCCTGAAGGAAAGTCTGTGATGCCTCTTGGCTCTTTTGTTCTGCGCGTCGAGTCCTGTCCGGCCGATGATGCGCAGGGCTGAGAGTCTTGGCAGGCAGAGCGTTGCATCGAAAGGAGCATTTAAGAAACCTCTGATTAAATGAGGTGCTCCGGATTTACGTGGATGCGCTGTACTCTTCGGAGACAAACCGCAGGCCTAGCCGAAGCTAGGCTGAGGATTGTCGACGACGAGAGGACAGTGCAGACGCGCGAAGACGGAGTGCCGAATGAATCAGTGGTTCCTTAAAGGTAAAAATGTAGTGTAGGCTTGTTGATTCCCTACAAAAAATGTAAAATATAAGCATATATTCGCTACAAAAAATGTAAAATTGGATGGAGGGAATCGGATGGAACGCGCATTGATGAAGGAACTGCGCCGATGGAAGGCGTCTCCGCGGCGAAAGCCGCTTGTCTTGAAGGGGGCGCGTCAGGTCGGCAAGACGTGGCTCATGAAGGAATTCGGCAGGCAGTGCTACGCCAAGACCGCTTATGTCAACTTTGACAGGAATCCGCGGATGAAGCAGGTATTCGATCAGGACTTAGACATCGAGCGGATACTGATGGCCATCAATTTGGAGACGGGCGTACGGGTGACGCCGCATGATACCCTGATCATCTTCGACGAAGTACAGGAAGCACCGCGGGCAATCTCTGCGCTCAAATATTTCTGCGAAGATGCTCCGGATTATCACATCATAGCGGCAGGCTCTCAGCTCGGTGTGGCGATCCATGCGGGAATCTCATTCCCTGTCGGGAAGGTCAATGTGATGCAGCTCTACCCGCTTTCCTTCTATGAATTCCTGCATGCCGTAGAAGAAGCGGGGCTTGCCCGCGTATTGGGCGATAAGAATACAGAGATGATGGCGCTGTTCCATGACCGCTTTACGACATGGCTCAAGAATTATTATTTCATCGGCGGCATGCCCGAAGCGGTGCAGGCCTTTGCTGAACATCGTGACTATGCAGAAGTGCGCACAATCCAACAGGATTTGCTGGCCATGTACGAGGCAGATTTCGGCAAGCATATCGAGCCGCGCGAACTGCCGCGCGTGCGGATGATCTGGAACGCTATCCCTGTGCAGTTGGCAAAAGAGAACAGGAAGTTCTTCTTCGGACAAGTCAAGAAAGGAGGGCGTGCCAAGGATTTCGAGATGGCAGTACAATGGCTGATTGATTGCGGTCTGATTGCCAGAGTCTATCGCGTGGCGAAGCCAGCCATCCCGCTCAAGGCATATCTGCAGGAAAGTGCCTATAAGTTGTTTTTCTTGGATATCGGGCTGCTCGGCGCAATTAGTGAGCTTGATGCTCGTTCACTTCTGGAAGGGAATCGCGTATTCATCGAGTTCAAGGGGGCATTGACGGAACAATATGTCTGCCAGCAAATGTTCTCTGATTCATCCTGTGAGCCGTATTACTACACCTCCGAGAGCGGCAGATATGAGATCGACTTCATGCTCCAGCAAAGCGGCAGTGTTGTGCCGGTTGAAGTAAAAGCAGAGCACAACGTCCGTGCCAAGAGCCTGCGTGCGTACTACGACAAATATCATCCCGAGAAGACCATCCGGCTGTCCATGAACGATTACCGCAAAGAGGAGTGGGTCGAGAACATCCCGCTCTTTGCCATGCACGCATTCTTCTGAGTATTGCACGGGAAATCGTCTTTTTTCTGGCTGGATTTCGTACCTATAAATATCAAAGCATCTGTCTCTATGTAGGGAGCGGATACTTTTTTGATAAGCGTTTGATAGGAAAAACGTATGGTAGATATTCGGTATAAAATTTTCAAAAAGCTCTTGACTTAAAGTAAGTATCATATCGGTAGCAGAAATCTATGAGATGGCAGCCTCGTGCATGCAATGCGTCGGGCTGCTTTTGTAGTTGCCTACAGTGTACACTTGCTCTATCATACAGCTGAAAGGGGAGATTCCCATGCGAAGTGAGTTCAACCGGCGGAATTTCTTGAAGGCGCTTGGCGGCCTGACGGGGATGGCGGCCGCTGGCGCGTTCCTCAACCGTGACGAGATCCTCTCATTCCTCGACCGTGACAAGGCGGCGGAAGAAGCAGGCGAGGCCATGGGGCAGGTCACGCGCCGCTATTTCGCCCCGCTGGGACAGGAGCTGCCGCTGCTCGGCTTTGGCTGCATGCGGTTCCCTACGAAATTCTCGACTTCTGGACGGGAAATCGATGCGGAGCTCAGCGAGAAAATGATAGATTTTGCCTGTCGTCATGGCATCAATTACTTCGATACCGCCTGGTTCTACCACGATGGCAAATCGGAGTCTTCCGTGGGTGAGATGCTGAAGAAATATCCACGCGAGAGCTTTTTTCTGGCAGATAAGATGCCGACCCCTATGCTTACAGACCTGCCGCAGGCCAAAGAGATCTTTCAAATGCAGCTTGACCGCTGCCAGGTCGCGTATTTCGATACCTACATGCTCCACTCGCTGAGCAGTCAGGAGGAGTTCGACCGGCTCTATATCAACGAGGGGATCCTCGACTATCTGCGCGAGGAGAAAGCGCAGGGGCGCATCCGCAGCCTGGGCTTCTCGTTCCACGGCGATGTGCCGTTCTTCTACGATTTGCTGGATCGGTATCCTTGGGATTTCTGCATGATTCAGCTCAATTACGCGGATTGGAATGAGCCTGGCGAAGCGCCGTCTGGCAGCCGCCAGGCGGGCGATCTTTACCGCAAGTGCCGGGAGAAGGATGTACCGATCTTTGTCATGGAGCCGGTCAAAGGCGGCAATCTGGCCAGTCTTTCGGAGGCGGCGGAATCCATCCTGAAAACGCAGCGTCCGGAGGCAAGCATGGCTTCGTGGGCCCTGCGCTGGGTGGGCTCTCTCGACGGCGTCATCACGCTCAACTCTGGTATGAGCAGTCTCGAGCAAGTCCTCGACAACGTCCAGACGATGATGGATTTTGAGCCGCTTTCAACCGCGGAAGCGCGGGCCATCCAGCAGACGCTTGGCAAGGTCAGCGACAGCGGAACGCTCCCCTGCACGTACTGCCGCTATTGCGATCCCTGCCCGTACGGCGTCGATATCGCCTCGGTCTTTCGGATCTACAAGCGCTATGGCGAAGCGGCTGGCTTAGACCTTGCGCATCCCGAGCGGGCAACGGATCGTCAGAAAAAAGCGTTCTTCACGCATTACAAGAACAATCTGGAACGCTCGCAGCGAGCGTCGCATTGCACGGCCTGCGGTACCTGCCTGCCGCGCTGCCCGCAGCATATCGACATCCCGAAGATGGTACGGGCTGTTGATGACCTTGTCCAGCGTCTGGGACGGGAAACGGGAGAGGAGGTGCTCTGAATGCTTCGGAAAGGACGGATGATCTTATCCTCGGGGATGCTGCTCGTGATGGTGCTGACCTTCGGCGGTCTGCTCGCACCAGTGCTGCCGCACTGGCAATTCCTGCCGGCGCTTCTCGCGGGGAATGTCCTCGCCTTGGCACTGATCCTCGCGGTGACGTTCCTCTTTGGGCGCGTGTATTGCAGTGTGCTCTGTCCGCTCGGCATCGGCCAGGATCTCGTGATCTGGCTGTCAGGAAGGCGTAGGAAAAAGCGCCGTTCGTTCTCTTTTACACGCGAACGGCGCGGCCTGCGCTACGTTGTCTTGCTGCTGGCAGGATTGTCCCTGCTCTCTGGATATACGCTCTTGCTCGAGCTGACCGAGCCGTACAGCATCTTTGGGCGCATCCTCAATGATCTGCTTGCGGTACCGGTATCCTATGGATGGAACGGTTTCGTGGACATCAGTGAACGATACGATTGGCTGCCGATGGTGATGAAGGCAGAGGTGCAGCAGCCAACTGCATGGGCAGCGGTGCTGGCGGGTGTTTACTTGCTCGTGCTGGTCGCCTTGGCCTGGCGTCATGGCCGTGCTTACTGCCATACCATCTGTCCGGTGGGGACGCTGCTGGGCACGGTCAGCCGGTTCAGTGTGTTCCGCCCTATCATGGACGCGGATCGCTGCATCCACTGTGGCGCTTGCGAGAGGCGATGCCTTTCTTCCTGTATTGATGCCAAGCATGGTGTCATAGACAGCAGCCGCTGTGTCGATTGCTTTGACTGCCTGACCGTCTGCCCAAAGGAGGCGCTGCATTTTTCTCATTCGCGACGAATGGCAGGAAAGGAGACCGTTCCTGAGGATCGACCGTCGTCAGGTGCTATCATGACACGTCGGGAACTGCTCGGCACGGCGGCCCTTGCCGTCGGCACAGTGGCGGCAGGTCTGGTGCGCAGCAATCCTATCCTCTCAGCGGCTGCAAGTGCTGAGACTGCTGGTAGGGGCGCGGCCATCCTGCCGCCCGGCGCGCAGGATGCGAAGTCTTTTTTTACGCGCTGTACCGCCTGTCATCTCTGTGTCAGTCGCTGTCCGAGCGGAGTCCTGTCGCCTGCGGGGATGGAGGACAGTGTCCTGCACCTTTCGCAGCCGCATATGGATTTCTCTCTGGGCTACTGTGTTTACAACTGCAATCTCTGCTCCGCGGCCTGCCAGACTGGTGCAATCCGCCCGCTGCCCTTGGCGGAAAAGCAGCAAACCAAGATTGGCCTGGCCCGCTATGACAAGGAGCAATGCCTCATCACGCGTGATGGCATTGTCTGCGGCAACTGTGCGCGCCATTGTCCGGTGCAGGCCATCGCGATGACCGAGGAGCGCGACGGGCGCAGCTATCCGGTCGTCGATGACGCAGCCTGCATCGGCTGTGGCTCCTGTGAATATCATTGCCCTGCGGAACCGGCTGCGATACGCATTTTCCCCATGCGAGAATCGATGCAATAGGTGCTGTCATATAAGCCCTTTTGGTTAGTGATGATATGAGGCAAAAGGAGGAATCCCAGAAGAATCATGAATCGACGGACTTTTATCTTAGGCGGTCTCGGACTGTTAGGCGCAGCTGCGGCGGGCGGCGCTGGCTATCTGCAATCGCCGCGCTTCGGGCGGCCGTTTCGGCCCGAGCGGCTGGCGCGCGTGCAGGCATCGCCGCATTACATCAATGGCCGCTTTGAATGCCTTACACCTGTGCGCGTTATGGAGGGGAATGAAGAGAGCTTCCTGACGGGCTGGCTCAAGTATTTCCTCGAGGACAAGACGGGGCGCACGCCGGACGCGCCGCTGCCGAGCAAAAAGACGGACTTATGGGCGCAGTGTCAGGACGAGGACTTCGCCGTCTGGATGGGGCATTCGAGCTTTTACCTGCAGATTGCCGGTCGGCGCATCCTCATCGATCCGGTCTTCAGCAGCTACGCCTCGCCCGTCTTTTTCGCCAACCGCGCCTTTCTGGGCAGCAATGTCTACACAGCGGCGGATATCCCGAAGGTCGATATCCTGATTATGAGCCACGACCACTGGGATCATCTCGACTATCCGACCATTCTCTCGCTCAAGGATAAGATACGGGACATTGTCTGTCCCTTGGGCGTCGGCGAGTATTTTGAAGCCTGGGGCTTTGCTCCCGAGCAGCTACATGAGGAGGATTGGGATACGGACATCGAGGTGTATCCTGATTTTCATGTGCATGTGCTGCCGTCTCAGCATTTCTCAGGCCGTCTGCTCACGCAAAACGCGACGCAGTGGGCCTCGTTTGCCATCGTGACGGCGCAGCGCAAGGTGTATTACAGCGGCGACGGTGGGTATGGCGCACATTTCCGCACCATCGGCGAACAGTTTGGCGGCTTCGACCTGGCCTTGCTGGAAAACGGTCAATACGACCGTCAGTGGCACCGCATCCACATGCTGCCGGACGAAACGGCGCAGGCGGCCACGGATCTGCGGGCCCGCTATGTCCTGCCCGCACACAATTCCAAATTCGCGCTCGCCCGCCATACCTGGCAGGCGCCGATGCAGGATCTGGCGACAGCCAGCAAAGGCGCCGCTTGGCACCTGCTGACACCCGAGATAGGGGAAAAGATTCCTTTGTGGGCACCAGATGGATTTCCCGAGTGGTGGAATCGCACGGAATGATTGGGTGTGTAAAGACATCCATCACTTACCATCTTGCAGAATGATGGGAATAGAAAATCTCCCTCATAGTTTGAGGGAGATTTTCGTATCCAATCGGCGCTTGCTTCATATTTTATCATTTGAGGATTCATGGTCCACGCGTTTCTTTAGTTCTTCGAGGAAGGTGCGGCAGGATTTCGAGAGCAGGCGGTATTTCTTCCAGACGACGACGGCGCGCAGTGTGAGGGCTGGCTGAAGCGGGACGAATTTCAGGTGACCGGTATCGAGCTGCAGCAGGCCGTCGATGCCGAACGCGTTCGCGATGCCGGTCCGGACGAAGTGTGAGGCGTTGCCGATGAGGTCGAAGCGGCCAACGGTGTGCATCGTTTCGGCGGTCACTTTGCCAGCGGACCATTGCGCGAGGCTGAAGGAGTTGGCAGTTTGGCGCGATGAGCCGAGCAGCGGCATCTCGCGCAGATCTTCCGGTGTGATGCCGTCTTTTTGAGCCCACTCACTGTCGTCGCGCGTCACGATGCCGACGCGCATCTCCTCGGGCAGGCGGATGAAGTGGTAGTGCTCGACATTGAATGGTTCGATCATCAAGGCGAAGTCGATGAGGCCGTGCGCGAGTTTTTCCTCGACGATATCGGCATTGCCCGTGAAGAGCTCGACGGTCAGGCGTGGGTAGCGTCTGTGCAGCTCGGCGAAGAGGTCGGCGAGGATGTGCATGGCATGCGTCTCGCCCGCACCAATGCGGATGCAGCCCGAAAGATCGATCGTGTCATTTTTTATTTCATCCTCGGTCTGATTGACGAGTGCGAGGATTTCCTCGGCCCTCTGGCGCAGGTGCATGCCGTCCTCCGTCAGCAGGGTGCTGCGGCTCGTGCGCGTGAATAGCTTTTTGCAAGCTCTTCCTCGAGGTTGGCAATCTGGCGCGAGAGCGTCGGCTGCGTCACATGCAGCACATTGGCCGCTTCGGTCATATTTTGCTCCCGGGCCACAGCCAGGAAGTACGATAACGTGCGGAGTTCCATCCCTAATCTACCCCCTTCGGACAACAAAAGCATCTGTTTCTATTTTAGGTAGCAGATGCTTTTTTGACAAGCGTTTGATAGTTACTATGTATGTTTCCTCAATATAAGTAGAAAACACTCGGTTTTGATTTTGCGCTGTAATAGAACTTTTCTGCCCAATGCGGCACAGACAAGTTTGCCATAGAAGAAATGTATGACAAATTTTAAGATATAAGCATTTCACATTGTATACGAAAGCGGTTAAGATAGGATCATCCAAAGAAAATCATATTCGGAGGATGGTGAAATGACGAAGAAGTATCTTCAGGGCGTGTGCGAAGCCGATGCGTGTCGATGTGGGCTGGCGGCGCTGCCAGATGATGCCGCGCGTATCTGCTCCCTCAAGCGTCATCGACGCAGGCTCATGACAGTCTTGCATGAGGTGCAGGAAAAGCTCTCCTGCATTGACTACATGATCTATGAGCTGGAGTGGAAACAAAAGGAGTGTGGAGCGGATGAAGCGTAGGGAGTTCTTGAAACTGACAGGCATGGGCGCCATGACGATATTCCTCAGCGGCTGCGGCCTTTCAGCCCTGTTGGGACAGGAAAAGGATGCTTCTGGCATGGCAGCGCACGCGAAAGGCGAGATTTCGGGAGGGAAAGAAATGAAAATCGTTGTGGTCACGAGCAGTCCACATCCGCATAATGAGTCAACGTCGATTTATCTGGCTGACCGCTTTACGAAGGGCGCGGAGCAGGCTGGTCATGAGGTGTTCACCTTTGATGCGGCCAACAGCGATACGCATCCGTGCCGCGGCTGTGACCAGTGCCATATGGACGGCCCGTGCGTCTGGAAGGACGATATCGAGAACACTTTGATGCCGAAGATGCTCGAGGCAGATCTGCTCGTTCTGACGACGCCGCTCTATTACTTCGGCATGTCGGCGCAGCTCAAGACCATCGTCGACCGCTTCTACTCGCGCATGGGGAAGCTCCACGGCAAGAAATCTATTCTCATCGCGACGGCCTACAACCGCGATGACTGGACGATGTCGGCACTCGTCGATCACTATGATACGCTCGTTCGTTACATGGAGTGGCAGGATGTTGGCAAGGTGCTCGGTATCGGCTGCGGTTCACGCTCGCTCGTTGAACATTCCAAGTTCGGCGACATGGCGGAGACGATGGGACGGAACTTGTGATCTGACGGATAACGGTTTGCAATAGGAAGGGATGAGGGGTGAGGCGATGCGATATGGTCTGGATGTGTTGATGATTGTTCTGCTCGTGGGAGAAATGACGTTTTTCTATTTGCCTCCGCTGTTGCATGAGGTTGTGGGCGTGGCGTTTCTCTTGCCGATGATCTGGCATATTGCGCTCAACCGCCGCTATGTATCTTCGTTGGGGCATGGACGCTGGAGCGGGCCGCGTGCGCTCAGGCTCCTGCTGAATCTCCTGCTTGCCGCCTCTTGTCTTGCGTCCATCGTCAGCGGCTGTCTGATTTCGAGTGAGTTGTTCTCGGGCATCGTACCGCTTTCTGTGCGCGGCAATCCGTTGCTCTATCAGCTGCACAGTACGGCCGCGCGATATTTTCTCGTGCTGGCTGGGGCACATCTCGGCTGGCATCTGCCTGCTTGGTGGCAGCGCGTATCGGGCATCACCTCGCGGCCGTTTTCCGCCCGTCTGGTCTTGAGAGGATTCTTCATCGTGCTGGGGATCGTTGCTCTTTACGCAGCGCAGCAGGATTGCCTGCTGCAGCGCCTGCAAGGAGCACATATTTTCATGACGCCGGCGCTTGCCTATCACGGCGCGGGCTATGCCCTGACTCAGGTCGGCATCTTGATTTTGTCCGCGGAGATCGGCTTATTGATATCGTTTTGGAAAGGAGTGCGTTCCAAATGAATCGCAGAGAATTTTTAAAATTGGGCAGTATGGGGCTGATGACGCTGGCGTTTGCTGGCTGCGGCTTTTCCTCGCTGACAGGGAATTCGTCCGGTCAGGGCGTTGGCAGTGCCAGCAGCGCGGTGGCTGCTTCAAGCGATGCGGCCAAGACTGGCAGCAAGACGCTTGTCGTTTACTACTCGGCGACAGGACGTACCGAACGCGTGGCCAAGGTCATCGCCAAGGAACGTCAGGCAGATATCATGAAGCTCGTGCCTTCGCCGGACTACTCGGAGACGGATCTCGACTATAATGATGAGGGCAGTCGTGTGAGCCGTGAGCACAACGATGCCTCGTTGCGCGAGAAGATCCAGCTCGAGAAGGCAGTGCCCGACAACTGGTCATCCTACGATACGATTTTCGTCGGCTACCCGATCTGGTGGGGCATCGCGGCTTGGCCGGTCGATGCTTTCGTCAAGGCCAATGATTTTACAGGGAAACACGTCGTGACGTTCGCGACGGCATATAGTTCGCCGCTCGGCAACAGCGGCAAGATACTCGCTGAGATGGCCGGAGGCAAAGGCCAGTGGCAGGATGGCACTTGCTTTACTGGGAGCCTCAGTGATGATAAGGTCAGAGAATGGGTGAAATCACTCAAGTAAGTGTGGAGGATCGGCACGAGGACAAGCGATAGGTGCGAAAATGGGAAATCCATCCGTGCTGTTACGACGTGGGGTTGGTCTTGCGGATTTTTCTGGCTGCTGTTATGGGCTGCGATACAGAAGAGGTGAAAAGAATTGTGGAAAGGAAACGGCGACTTGTTGGCGTATATGGCGGCTGCCAGCGTCGGTGTTGTCGTGGCAGGAGTCATTGGCGCTTGGCTGGTGTTGTATCAATTGGCAGCGCAGGATAGCAATATTTCGCGTGAAGAATATATTCGCCTTTCGCAGGAGATTGTGACGGAGAGTATTGCGGCTGGTCCATCTTGTACTACGGACAATAATTCCTAATACGTTTTTGCACATCGGATCCTTTTACGTCACCAGCAATCCATCGGTGTAGTTTCGTCTACGCTGATGGATTGTTTTGTAGGGCGCTATAGGAATTACTGATTCATTCAGCGTCCCTATAACATATCCACATAAATTGACAGAGGTTTATTTTCGGTTTGTTTTCAACGATATCGTACGGAAATATGAATGTTTTTTTGCAATTTCGAAAAGAATATGTTATTATAATGATTAGTTGAATGGGGAATCGTGCGCAATGATGTGGAGGACGATGGATATGGATCTGAAAGCATGGACGAAAAAAATCACAGATGTTCTTATGCCCCTGGAGCCTGTAGACGTGGCAGATGAGAACCGTCTCGGGGAAGAGACCGTTGTTTCTATGCCGCGACAGGCTAGCCGGACGGAGGCCGTAGATGAAGAGGAACTCAAGGTGGCGAATGGCGGGACGGTTCGCGTCTCCTCGTCTTATCGTGGTACTGCTTCTCAGAAGTCGGCACGTCGTCCGCAGCTTACGGTGCATTCGGCACCGCAGCTCAAGGTGCGCGTCTATGTACCGACGAATTTCGACGAGGTCACGGGGATTGCGGATGATCTCAAGGCCAGGATGGCGGTCATCGTGAACTACGAGAAGGTCGAGGCAGAGGAGCAACGCAGGATTTGTGATTTCGTCAATGGCGCTTGCTATGTATCGGATGGCGGTGCGAAACGCATTTCGGATTACATTGTCCTTTATGTGCCGGAAGGCATTGACGTTTCCGAGGCGATGTCAGTCGCTGTGCTGGAGTGAGATTTCTTCGAGTTTTTGTGACCGGTGATTTTTCCGGCAGCAGCTCATGGGCTTTTCTCCGTTCACTGGCGTTGGCTTTGATCCTTATGGCTTGCATTTTGCGCGAGAATGCGCGTGATTATGTAGACTGGCTATCCTTATGAGTTTTGGTATTATTTTAGGTATCTGAAGAAGCGGGGCAGTCGCTTGATTGCTTCGCTTTTTTGTTTCGCCGCGTCCTGTGCGGAGGTGGTATGTTGACAGGGGAAGAGCGGTCGGGCATCTAAGGAAGCACTGATTCATTCAGTACCCTGTCTTCACGCGTCTACGCTGTTCTCTCGTCGCCCTACAATCCTCAGCGCAGCTCTGCTACGCTTCCGGTTTGTCTCCGAAGAGTACAGCGCATCCGCGCAAATCCAGGGCATTTCATTTCATCAGCGCTTCCTTAATTATGTGTGGAGGTTATGGATATGACGATTGTAGATGGCGTACTCGATGAGTTCAAGAAATTAGCAGCGATTCCGCGCAAGAGCGGAGAAGAGAAGGCGGTGAGCGATTTCCTGAAATCGTATCTGACGGAGCAGGGGTTCCATGTCGTTCAGGATGAGGTGAACAATATCATCGCGGATGCACCGGCGACACCCGGTTGCGAGCAGGCGCCGCGCACGATTTTGCAGGGACACATGGATATGGTTTGCGTCGCGGAGGATGGCTATGCCTATGATCCGCTGCATGATCCCATCAAGCTCGTGCGCAGCGAGAACTATCTCGAAGCCGAGGGAACGAGTCTCGGCGCGGATGATGGCATCGGTGTGGCTGAGGGCATCTATCTGCTCAAAAATGCCAAGGAGCATGGCCCGCTGAGGCTGATCGTAACGGTAGATGAGGAACGCGGTATGACGGGAGCGATTCACCTTGCGCCGGAGCATCTGACGGATGCACAGTTCCTCATCAATTGCGATTCTGAGAATTACGATGAGCTCACGGTCGGCAGTGCGGGCAGCGTCGATATCACGTTCGAGCGGGGATTGCAGCACGAGCCGTCACCAGCAGGCACAGCCTATCGGCTCAGTGTCGGCGGCCTGCTCGGCGGTCATTCCGGCGAGCGCATCGGCGATGGCCGCGGCAATGCGCTGCGGACGCTGGCGTTCCTGCTACAGGCGCTGTCGCAGCAGGGAAACGTCGCTGTGGCGGATTTTCATGGCGGGAAGGCGCATAATGCGATTCCGGATACGGCGGAGGCAGTATTCGTAACTGCCATCCCCAAGGAGGAGATGTCCCAGATCCTCACGGCGGAGAAAGAAAAGTTCCTCGCGATCTACGGTGCGGTAGATTCCAAGGTCGAGTTCGTCCTGCAGGAGATGGAAAAACCTGCCGAGGTGCTGCGAGACGATGCGGCACGGGCGTTGCTGCAGCTGCTCACGCTCGTGCATACGGGTGTCTTTGCGATGTCGACGGTTATCCCGACGCTGGTGGAGACGAGTGCGAATCTCGGTGTTGTGCGTATGACAGAGGGGAAAATTGTCGTGGAATATTTCCCGCGTTCCGCAGTGGATGGCAAGCTCGACGAATTCATCTATGCGGCGAAAACGCTCGGCGACCTCTTGGGCTTCCGCGCTGTCATCGGTACGAAGTCTCCCGGCTGGAAAGAGAACAAGCAGAGCGTCCTCGCCAAGATGATGGCCGATATTTTCCAAGAGCAGAACGGCAAGCCGATGAAGGTGGAGACCATCCATGCCGGGCTTGAGTGCGGCTGGCATTTCGGCAAGAATCCCCAACTGGACATGGTTTCCATCGGTGTGACCACACAGGATATCCATAGCCCGAACGAGCGCTTGGTACTCGCTACGGTGGAGCCGCAGGTACGCCTCATCGAGGAGACGCTCCGGCGGATTGCCCAGCGCTGAGGTTTATCATCTTGCTTTCATGAGGGATTGTCCCATAAAGCAGAGGAGCCCCGCCTTCATGCAGATGCATGAAGGCGGGGCTCCTTCGTTCGCTACACGAACAAGTCAGCGCTTTGTTTTGGGATAGATGCCGATGGTTGCTTCGCTGAGGATGGGAAGCGCATTTCCAAGACGGCGGCAAAGTATGGCTGCCAGCAGCGAGAGGAGCAGGACAGTAACGTAGAATGCGAGCGCGATGCCGCCCGTCATGATGATGCTGCGATGCTCCAGCGCGCGTGCGAGGTAGGTGATGAAAAGCGGATGCACGAGGTAGGCAAAGTAGGAGTGCTTGCCCAGCAAATGAAGGATGGGATTGAGCGCGGCAGGATAGCGTTGATAGGTGAAGATGGTGAAGAAGAACAACGAGGCCATCAGCGTGTAGAAGATGCCAGCGGGAGAGAGCTGATGCGCTGTGTTGATGCCGTCGAGGGGCGTCTGGCCCGCTGCGAGCAGGGAATAATAGTAGCCGAGCAGGCTTGCCATGCTCGCGTAGAAAAGAAGCGTGATGGCCGTGCGTTTCTGCTGCATGAAGCGCTTGAATGCCTCGATGTGCACGGCGAGATAGCCGCCGAGCAGGAAGATGAAGATGTAATGGAGCACCCAGTAGTTGAGGCGATACATGAGGAATGGCTTCAGCAGGGAATCATTCGGCAGTCCGTAGACATAGGTGTTGAAGGGGACAGAGAAGCTCGACCAGTAGTCAAAGAGCACCTGGAATACGAGCAGCGCGGTGAGCCCGCGCAGGCTCATGCGGCGCACGAGGGGAATCCAGAGCGGCATGAGCAGGTAGAACCAGAGCAGGATGACGAGGAAATAGAGCTGGTATTTCGCACAGCCGAAGAAGAGCAGCCCCCCGAAGTAGAGCGGTGAGGGCAGCCCGGTACCGTAGAGCAGTCCGTCATGGATGATGTAGAACAGCGACCAGACGAGATAGGGGATGAGCACGGTCTTGATGCGCCGCAGGTAGAAGTGGCGGGCAGCAAAAGGAGCGTGGATATCGAGATTGTAGAACAAGCCGAATGCGGAAATGAAGAAGAAGATCGGCACGCTGAAGCGTGTGAAAATCTCGAAAAGCGCAATGAGATGAGGATTGGCAGCGGGGTTGCTGAGATACTGCGACCCGACGTGGATGCCGATGACGCCCATCATGGAGATGCCGCGGATATATTCGATGGCGGCGAGGCGGGGCTTGCGCTTTTTCTGAGATTCCTCGTGTCTTGGCTCCGCTGCGGATGCTTGCATGGAGAAGGCTCCTTTCAGTCGCTGAGCAGGAAGTCGATGTGGACGTTTGCGGTGAGGGTGAGGCTGCCTGGCTGGATCGGCGTTGCGGCATCCTTAGCAGCCAGCATCATGTTGCCGACGTAGCGGCGCGTTTCCGGGTAGCTGGTATTTTCGCTGACGGTCTGGATGCCGACGATGCGCTTGCCGAGCCCCTGGGCGATGATGTCCGCTTTGTCGCGCGCGTCCGCAATGGCGTTTTTGAGCGCCTCCTTGCGCAGGGCACGTGCATCGGAGGCCGTGAAGCTCAGAGATGAGATTTCATTCGCCCCATGCGAGAGCGCAGCGTCAACGACCTTGCCCGTGAGCTTGATGTCGCGGACGCAGACGAGCACCGTGTTGTCGACGGTGTAGCCGTTGATCTCGCCGCGGCGGTTTTCCTCCGTGCGATAGGTCGGGCGGAAGGAATAGTTCTGCGTCTGGATGTCTTTGGCGTCGATGCCGAGCGCGGCGATGGCCTTCTGGATCTGCGCGGCTGTCCAGGCGTTGTCATTCTGCGCCTTTGCCGCATCTGCCGCATGCGTGGTGATGCCGATGGCAACAGTCGCCTGGTCGGGGGCGGCATTCGCCTCACCGGTGCCTTCGACGGAGAGCGTCGGCCGCGGAGGCTGTTCCGCCGCCTGCGTTTCCTGCGGCAGAACGAGGAGGGAGAGAGCGAGAGCAAAAACAAAGAACAGGGAAGCATATCGTTTCATGGAAGAACACTCCTTTGAAATACAGTCATACATGTCTGCAGTGTGGCATGGCCTGACACTGGGCGCGAAATGGATTCTGCGCGTTGTCAGAGCTTCTTTGCCGTGAGTACGCAGTCAAGTTCGTCGAGCACCTGGGTGAGATTTTCCTCTGTGATGACGAGGGGCGGCTGGAAAGCCATGACGTTGCGGCCAACACCGTTCTTGCCGATGATGTAGCCGCGGTCTTTCATCTCCTCGAGCACATCGTCGAGAAGCTCCGGTGCGGGACTGCCGTCGGCGTGAATGAACTCTGCACCGTCCATGAGGCCCAGACCGCGCACGTCGCCGATCACAGGGTGCGTCTCCTGCAGGCGGCGCAGTCCTGCGCGCAACGTCTTGCCGAGGGACTCTGCGCGCGCTGCGAGGTCGTGTGTCTCGATGTAGTCGAGCACGGCGAGCCCTGCCGTCGAGGAGACGGGATTGCCGCCGAGCGTCGAGGCGCCGGGACGCGTGTAGGTATCTGCAATCTCCGGCTTGGCGATGAAGGCGGAGATGGGGAAGCCGTTGCCGAGCGCCTTGGCCATGCACATGATGTCAGGCGTGACGCCGTAGTGCTCGATGCCGAACATCTTGCCCGTGCGCGCGAAGCCCGTCTGTACCTCGTCGATGATGAGCAGCGTGCCGTACTGGTCGAGGATCTCCTTGACGCGCTGGAAATATCCCTTCGGCGGCACGACGATGCCGGCGTTGCCCTGGATCGTCTCGGCGATGTAGGCACCCGGATGGCCGGAGGTCGCCGTCTTGATGAGATCCTCGACGGCATTCGCGCAGGCGAGGTCGCAGGTGTCCGGCTTCTTGCCGAGCGGACAGCGGTAGCAATAGGGATTCGGCGCGAAGTGGATGCCGCCGACCGGCGTCGGCGCCGTGCGCCACATCGTGAGTCCCGTGACGCTCATGCCGAGTTTTGTGCGGCCGTGGAGGCCTTGGCGCAGCGCGATGATCTCGCTGTTGCCGCGCGCGACCTCCGCGAGCAGCAACGCGCCCTCCGTGGCCTCAGAGCCTGTGGAGCAGAAAAAGCTCTTCTGGAGCGTGCCCGGCGTGACGGCGGCAAGACGTTCCGCGAGGTTGACGAAATTCTCCGTGAGGTAGATGTTGCAGACATGCTGCAGCGTCTTTGCCTGCTCCGTCGCAGGGCCGACGATGTCCGGGTTCGCATGGCCGCAGTTCATGACGGAGACGCCGGCGTAGCAGTCGAGGTATTTTTTGCCGTTGCTGTCCCAGAGGTATTGCATGGAGCCCTTGACGAACTCCTGGGGATCCTTGTAGAAATGGGCAAGGCAGGGCATGATGTATTTCTTTTTCTTTTCGAGGATGGCGGCGGGGCCGATGTATGTTTTCGCGTTCATGCAGTTGCTCCTTTCCTGGTGGCGTCAGATGGAATTGCGGGATTCGCGGAACCGGTAGGTGCCGATGCCGAGGCTGCGCGGCGCGTTCTCCTGCAGCGTCTTGAACTCATGTTCGTCGAAGGAAGCATCGCCCGCTGCGAGGCGGTCGAGCGCCTTGCGGTAGATCTTCGTCAGCATTGCGGTAGCGGCAGGCGTCTCATCCTGTGCTTCGATGCGGTAGGAGGCGATGCCGTTGAATTTCGCAAGGTACGGATAGAGGCAGAGATCCTTGGCGAAATAGATATGGTTGCGTCCGAATTGGTCGATGCGGATGCGGTGGATCTCGCCCGCCTTGTCACGCAGGGCGTAGTGGCGGTCCATCAGCTCCGGCTCGTTGAGCTCGTTGTAATCCGGCAGGCTCATCGCCGGGAAATTATGGTCGCAGATCATGGACTCGTAGCCGCCATGGATGACGACCTCGATGGGCAGCACGGCATTCTCGACGATCTCACGCAGCTGTTCGAAGGAAAGCTCGAGGGAGGCACAGGCCTGCGTGATGCCGTTATCCTTCATGAAGACGGTCGCGAGATGGTTGAAGAGGTTGAAGGAGAGGTCGGCCTGCACGGGGAGGTTCGTAAGCGACTGCGCGAGCTTGAGCGCGCCGAGGTTGCTGACCATGATGCCCGCGGGCTGCTGCTTCCAATCGCGGATCGAGGAGAAGAGCTGCTCGAGCTCGCCGCATTCACGGCGCATGGTCGTGCGCGGCGTGTTGAGCACGACACGTACGTTTCGTTCCTGCGCGTAGGCAAGGATCTCCGCGTAGTCCGTGAGGCGCCACGGACGCTGCGGGCGGAAGGCCTCGCCGCCGACGTAGACGACGTCGGCTCCCGCGTCGACGGCGGCTTTTGCCGCTGCCGGCGTGCCGACGCGCACGGCGAGTGTGCGATGCGATGCGTTTTTCTTCTGGATGGGGCGTTCCTGTTTGAGGATATCGTCCTGGAAACCGGCTTCCTTCACTGCCTCAGAGAAGAAGCGCGGCTCGCGCGTGCCGTCGAATCCGATGTCCTTTGCCGTCGGCTGGCCGAAGGCAAAGGTCGTCGTGAAGTCGCGTGCGCGGTTCTCATAGAGCAGCTTCCAGCCCTCCTCATCCGTCGCATAGCCCGTAGGATCGGCGATGTAGGCGTCGATGGCCGCGCGGTAGGTCGAGACGATGCGGCGCAGGAAAGGGGCGGGGCGCATGCGGCCCTCGATCTTGAAGGAGAAGACGCCCGCCTGGATGAGTTCCGGAATCGCGCGGTACATGCACATATCCTTGAGCGCGAGCTTGTAGGGACCGGGGCCGCCTTCGTCGAGGCGCTTGCCGCTCTCCTCGTCGATGAGCTCATAGGCCCAGCGGCAGGGCTTGAGGCAGCGACCACGGTTGCCGCTCTGACCGAAGACGACGCCGGAGTGGATGCACTGGCCGCTCTCGGAGATGCACATGTCGCCGTGCATGAAGTATTCGACCTCGATGTCTGTGCGCGCACGGAAAAGTGCGAGCTCGGAAAGCGTCATCTCGCGGCCGACGACGATGCGCGTGATGCCGTACTCCTTGAGCTTCTCAATGGCGTGCTCGTTGTGCGTGTTCATCATGACGGAGGTGTGCAGCGGGATGGTGATGCCCATCTCATGTACGAGTTCGAGCACGGCGAAGTCCTGCACGAGCAAAGCGTCTGGCTGGATTTTTTCCAAATACTGGAGATATTCTTTCAGAGCGGGTAATTCCTCGTCGCTGATGAGGTTGTTGAGCGTGATGTAGAGACGCACGTCATGCGCGTGCGCGTAGTCGATGGCCTTCTTGAGCGCGGCATCATCAAAATTGAAATCGCCCTCGTGCATGCGCATGTTGAAATGCTTGCCGCCGAGGTAGACGGCATCGGCACCGGATTCCACGTCGGCGACGAGTGCGTCCCAGGTGCCGGCAGGCGCCAGAAGTTCTACGGATTTTCGCGTCAATATCATAGAAAAAGGAACCTCTTTTCTTGTAGTGATTGCGGCGGCGTGCCTGATTTTCGTGACGACGCCCGCCTGGTTGCTCCCTCAAGTATATCAGGAATGGACGTTGCGGGCAATAGAATCCCACGGCATGTCTTGCTTAAAGCCAGTAAGTGTAGTATGATGAAAATTATCTATGGGAACGGTGAGAGATACGAGTTTCCTGTACGCGGACATGAGGAGGGAGCAGATTGCTGGAACGGTTGAATTTCGAGATGGAGGAGCAGGCGCTTGCCGCTGCCGTCGTGGTGCGTGGACGTCAGGTCTTTTTTGCCTGCTGGCATGGTGAGGCTCCCGCTGGCGGCCCCTCCTGGCGGCCTCTGGAAAATGGACGCCGCTTCCTGCGTCGTCTGGAGCGCGTGCATCTTTCTCAATGGAAGAAGTCGTATCGCGCAGAATCACCTGAGGATGCGGTGAGCCCTTGGCAGCTTTCGCTTTCCGATGGCGGCGTGCGCCGCGTCATCAAGGGCAATGCCTATCCGGAAAATTGGGCAGCGTTCGTCGATGTGATGAATGAGCTGCCGGGACTCGCCCTGCCGAAGGTGAATCAGGTCGAGGTACTCCAGCTCCTTTATGAGGGGGCGCTTGCTCCCGTGCCAGGGAATGTTTACGCGCCACGTCAATCCGGCGGCACGCTGGTCGAGAAACTGGTCGTGAACCGCGGCAAGCATATCCTGATCCTCACGCGCCACAAGCAGGGATTCGGTACGGAGCGTCATGCGTTTGACTCCGTGCGCAACGTGCCGCTGCTGCTGAAGCGCGTCGACGCTTCGCTCTCCGCGCTCTCCGCATTGCCGGAGCAGCCGGGCGGACGCTTTAGCGAGAGAGATGGAGAGCGTCTCGAACTCCGTCTCATGCGCCGTACGGGAGAGGCGCGCCGGCTGCTCTTCGGCGCGCGCAGCACATGGCCGGAATGTCTGCGCGCGCTCCTGCGGGAGATTACGGTGCTCACTTATGATGTCAAGAGCGAGCTGCTGCAGAATACGCCACAGACGCCGTCTGCGGCGCAGCTCCAGGTAGAGAAAGAGGACGGGGAGGAAGCAAGATGAAACTGATCTCCTGGAATGTCAACGGCCTGCGCGCCTGCCTGAAAAAGGGGTTCATGGAGTCTTTCCGCGTGCTCGATGCGGATATCTTCGCGCTGCAGGAGACGAAGATGCAGCCGGATCAGGCAATCCTCGACCTGCCGGGCTATCGGCAGTATTGGAACAGTGCGGAGAAAAAGGGGTATTCCGGCACAGCGGTATTCTCGCGTCTCGAGCCGCTTGCCGTCACTTGCGGCATCGGCAGCGAGGAACATGATTGTGAGGGACGTGTGATTACTCTGGAGTTCCCGTCTTTTTATTTTGTGACGGTCTACACGCCGAACTCCAAACGGCAGCTGGAGCGGCTCGCCTATCGCATGACCTGGGAGGATGCGTTCCGCGCCTATCTGCTGATGCTTGACGCGAAGAAGCCGGTCATTGTCTGCGGAGACCTCAATGTCGCGCACGAGGAGATCGACCTCAAGAATCCCAAGACGAATCATCATAACGCCGGTTTTACGGACGAGGAACGCGCGAAGTTTACGGAGCTCCTGGAGGCGGGCTTCCTCGATACTTTCCGCACGCTCTATCCGGAGCGCGCGGGCATCTATACCTGGTGGTCGTATCTGCGCAAGGCACGTTTCACGAATGCAGGTTGGCGCATCGATTATTTCGTGGCGTCAGAGAGACTGCGCGGTACCATTGTCGATGCAACCATCCACAATGAGATTTTTGGCAGCGATCACTGCCCCGTGGGATTGGAGATCCGGTTATGAAGAACCCGCTGCATTATCAGCTCTCTGCGTATGACTGCGGGCCGACGACGATGCTCAATGCCGTAAGCTATCTCTTTGAGCGAGAGGAGATCCCGCCTGAGCTCATTCGCAACATCATGCTCTACTCGCTCGACTGCTACGGCAAGGGCGGTGCGCCCTGCAAGGCGGGAACTTCGCGCATGGCGATGATGTTTCTCGCGAACTGGCTCGACGGCTACGGTCAGGCGACGTCGCTGCCGCTCTCGAGCGTTTACCTTGCAGGGCAGGCTGTTTCCGTGCGGCCGGAAAGCCGTGTCTTGGATGCATTGCACCGTGGCGGCGTGGCTGTGGTGCGGCTGTTTTACGAGGTGGAGCATTACACGCTTTTTACCGGCGTGACGGAGCATGGTATCGAGCTTTTCGATCCGTGGTACGTTCCCGCAGACAGTCAGGAGTTTGCCGGGACGGGGATCGAGCTCACGCTTGCCCATCCGTTCGCATATAATCGCGTCGTGCCGTTTTCCTGTTTTGAGTGTGAAAATTGCTCGAATTACGCGCTTGGCACCATCGAGGATCGGGAGGCTGTGCTGCTTTTCAATGGGCAGACGAAACGGACAGCGGCTGACACGATAGAATATTTCATCTAACTAAAAAAAGCCGACCTCCGTGCGGAGGTCGGCAGGAGAGGAAGGAGCGTTCCTCAGATCCGACAGGATCTCATTGGAATTTTTCGCTGTGCACCTTGCTCCAGTCGAGTTTTTCGACATCGTGCGGATGCGCTTCTTTGAGCGGATGACCAAGGGAGAGGATGGCCTGCAGCTGGTATTTCTCAGGAAAACCGAGCAGGGAACGCACGAAGTCTTCGGTGGTGCGTCCGTCCTCCGCCTCGCGGCCGCGTCCTTGGATATAGCAGCTACCGAGCCCGAGCGAGCTCGCCTCGAGGTGCATGTTGATCGCGGCAATCGTGCAGTCTTCGATGACGGTGTCCGTGATGGTCTTGTCACCGATGACGATGATGGCGCAAGCGGCTTTCGCCAGCATTTTGGCGACGCCTACGCGGCAGCCGCTGAGCTTTTCGAGCATGGCGCGGTCGCGCACGACGATGAATTGCCAGGGGAATTTTGATTTTCCCGAGGCCGACATGAGACCGACGGCGAGAATGCGGCGGAGCAGGTCATCTGCGATGGGCTCCTCAGTATAGCGGCGGATGCTGCGGCGCTTGACGAATTCCTGGAACAGATCGGACATGGTGATTCCTCCTTCTTGCTGCTGTGATGAACGTCTGTGTCCATTATATCGGAAGTAGAGGAAAAGCGCAAAAATAGGCGTGGGAGGGACGCGCTTCCCTGGATTGTATTTTGGAGGAATGCATTTTGTCAGAATTACAAGAAGAACTTCGCCGGGAAATCGAGAAGCGACGTACCTTCGCGATTATTTCTCATCCGGACGCCGGTAAGACGACGCTCACGGAGAAACTCCTGCTCTATGGCGGCGCAATCCATCTCGCGGGCTCCATCAAGTCGCGCAAGACGCAGCGTCATGCGGTGTCTGACTGGATGGAGATCGAGAAGCAGCGCGGTATCTCGGTCACGAGTTCGGTGCTCCAGTTTGATTATGACGGCTGTCGGATCAACATCCTCGATACGCCGGGCCATCAGGATTTCAGTGAGGATACGTATCGTACGCTCATGGCCGTTGACAGTGCGGTCATGGTCATCGACGTCGCGAAGGGCGTCGAGGCGCAGACGAAGAAGCTCTTCAAAGTCTGCAGTGAGCGCGGCATTCCGATTTTCACGTTCGTGAACAAGCTCGACCATTACGGCAAGGCGCCCATTGATATCATGGATGAGATCGAGAATGTGCTCGGTATCCGTTCCTATCCGATGAATTGGCCGATTGGCCAGGATGGCCAATATCTCGGTGTCTATGACCGCCGCAACAAAAAGGTGCTGCTTTTCGCGGCTGATACGAGCCACGGGCAGCAGGCGCGCATCGCTGATGTTTATGAACCGGATGACCCAGCGGTCGTCGCGCGCATCGGCGAGGAGAATTTCCAAGCGCTCAAGGATGATATCGATTTGCTCGACGAGGCCGGTGAGCCGTTCGATATGGAGAAGGTCAATGCGGGTGAGCTCACGCCGATGTTCTTCGGCTCGGCTATGACGAATTTCGGCGTGCAGGACTTCCTCGAAGGGTATATCCGCATGGCACCGACGCCGCAGCCGCGTCCGTCGAGCGACGGGCTCATCGCGCCGGATGACGAGAAATTTTCCGGCTTCGTATTCAAGATCCAGGCGAACATGAACCCGGCGCACCGTGACCGCCTTGCGTTCATCCGCATCTGTTCCGGGAAATTCGAGCGAAACATGAGTGTCTGGCACGAGCGTTCGGATAAACTCATCAAGCTCGCGCAGCCGCAGCAGTTCCTCGCGCAGGATCGGCAGATCATCGATACGGCGTATCCGGGCGATATCGTCGGACTTTTCGATCCGGGCATCTTCGGCATCGGGGATACGATCTGCGATGAGCACCATAAGTTCAAGTATGCGGATTTCCCTGTGTTCCCGCCCGAAAAGTTCGCGCGCGTGCAGGCGAAGGATACGATGAAGCGCAAGCAGTTCGTCAAGGGAATGGAGCAGCTCACGCAGGAGGGCGCCATCCAGCTCTTCCAGCAGGCCGGCGCGGGCATGGAGTCGTATATCGTCGGTACGGTCGGCACGCTGCAGTTCGAGGTGCTCGAATACCGTCTGAAAAACGAATACAATGTCGATATCATCATGCAGATGCAGCCCTATGAGGTCGCGCGCTGGCTGGCCTTCGAGGATGGCCGCGAGGTAACGCCCGCGAGCCTCAAAGGCGCGGATCGCGGCATGTTCGTCTACGATCGGCACCAGAATCCCGTGCTGCTCGTAAACAATGAATGGGCGCTCGGCTGGATTACGGATAATAATCCTGATCTTTTGCTGAACCACGTGCCGTTTGACAAAAAAGAGGCCTGATTGCTTGCCTTTTCGATGTTGTCATGCGGGATGCAGTGCAGTTGAATAGATATAGGGGCATATTGCGATGAGTAATCTCTGACGCTTCTCCTCGAAGAAGGAAAGAGATAAGTGGACAGCGTATTATTATAGTGATACATAAATTGTTCGGGGGTGTTTTTTTGATACGCAAGGGGATTATTTTAGCCGGCGGCTCCGGAACGCGGCTCTATCCGCTCACCAAGGTAGTTTCCAAGCAACTGATGCCGGTGTATGATAAGCCGATGATTTATTATCCACTTTCGACGCTCATGCTGGCGGGAATCCAGGAAATCCTCATCATCACGACACCGAAGGATCAATCGCTTTTCTCCGCGTTGCTCGGTGATGGGAGCCAGCTCGGGATTTCTATCCAGTACGCCGTGCAGCCGAGTCCTGATGGTTTGGCGCAGGCATTCTTGATTGGCGAGGACTTTATCGGCGGCGAAGGTTGCGCGCTGGTGCTCGGCGATAATATTTTTTACGGTTCAGATTTGGCGCAGGCGATGCAGCGTGCGGCATCCCATGATGACGGTGCAACGGTTTTTGCCTATTATGTGAGCGATCCGGAGCGTTACGGCGTTGTGGAGTTTGATGCCTCGGGACGGGCATTGAGCCTTGAGGAGAAGCCGTCTGTACCGAAGTCGAACTACGCGGTGACAGGACTCTATTTCTATGACAGCGATATCGTGGACATTGCGAAGTCCATCCGCCCCTCTGCGCGCGGCGAGCTTGAAATCACCGATGTCAACAAGCGCTATCTTGAGGCGAAAAAACTTCGTGTTGAGAAGATGCGGCGCGGCTATGCGTGGCTCGATACGGGAACACATGAGTCGCTGCTGGCGGCGGCGAGCTTTGTCGGCACCATCCAGGCGCGTCAGGGCCTCAAGATCGCCTGCATCGAGGAGATCGCCTACCGCATGGGGCGTATCGACCGCGCACAGCTAGAGCGCCTGGCGGAGCCGCTCAAGAAAAATGAGTACGGCAAGTACCTGCTGCAGCTCGCAAATGAAAAATAACAGAGAAGGATGGTATCTATATGAATATTATCGTGACCGGCGGTGCCGGATTCATTGGCAGTAATTTCGTCTACTATGAGCTCAAGAAGCATCCGGAGGATCGGATCATCTGCATCGATAAGCTCACGTATGCAGGGAATCTCGAGACGCTTGAAGCGGCGCTCAAAAAGGATAAATTCAAGTTCATCCGCGCCGATATTGCTGACCGCAGGGCCATCTACCGCATCTTCGAGACAGAGAGGCCGGATATTGTCGTCAATTTCGCCGCGGAAAGTCATGTCGATCGATCCATCGAGAATCCGGAAGTTTTTCTCCAGACGAATATCATCGGCACGAGCGTCCTGCTCGATGCCTGCCGCAAGTACAGTATCGATCGGTTCCATCAGGTGTCGACGGACGAGGTTTACGGCGATTTGCCGCTCGACCGTCCAGACATCTTCTTTACGGAGGAGACGCCGCTCCATACGTCGAGCCCGTACTCCGCTTCCAAAGCGTCGGCGGATCTGCTCGTGCAGGCGTATCACCGCACCTACAAGGTGCCGGTGACGATTTCCCGCTGCTCGAACAACTACGGCCCGTTCCATTTCCCGGAGAAGCTCATTCCGCTCATGATCATCAACGCGCTCTCTGATAAGGAACTGCCGGTCTACGGGACAGGCGAGAATGTGCGCGACTGGCTCTACGTGAAGGATCACTGCGCTGCAATCGATCTGATCATCCGCAAGGGACGTGTCGGCGAGGTGTATAATATCGGCGGGCACAACGAGCGCCGCAATATCGATGTGGTGAAGACCATCCTCAAAGAGCTCGGCAAGCCGGAAAGCTTGATCGCACACGTTGCTGACCGCAAGGGGCATGACCGCCGCTATGCCATCGATCCGACGAAAATCCATGAGGAATTGGGCTGGGAGCCGACGACGAAGTTCGAGGACGGCATCAAGCTGACCATCAAGTGGTATCTTGAGCATCGCGACTGGTGGATGGGCATCATTTCCGGCGATTACCAGACATACTATGAGCGCATGTATGACCAGCGCGCAAAGATGGAGTATGCAAAAATCTGAGGTGGAAGAAATGGAAGAAAAGCAAATCCCTGCAGAGCGGTTGCGTGATGATGTGACGTGCAGGAAAGTTGCGGTCTGGCTCTGCGATCATTCATTGAAGAATGTCTCATATTATGTGCAGGAATGCTATGAGGAGCTCAAGGAATATGCAGCCGGTGCCCTGCCAGTGCGCATGCTCCAGGGCATACAAGAGGGGCGGCAGAATGCGTCTATCGGCAAGGAACAGGCGAGGGAATTGCTCGATGGCGAAATCGCCGAGGCGTGCCGCCAGATCGACCTCTGGGAAGCGCAGCCTGGGGATACGAATGCCAGGTTCTTCCGCATGAAATATCAGCAGGTGAATTGGGACGCATGAAAGATCGCAGGAGAAATAAGAAGAGGATTGCTCTCTTTCATTTGTTGTTCGTTTTTGCGTTATTGCTCGGCAGTTGTCTGCCGGGCATTTTCGCGTGTGCCGCTGCGCATGCAAAGCAGGCAGCGCCGGATGCCGTGCCGCTGCGCGGTGTGGTCGAGGGCTTTTACGGTACGCCCTGGACACAGCAGGAACGGCTTGATATGCTCTCGTTTTGCGGTCGTGTGGGATTCAACGCTTATATCTATGCACCGAAGGACGATGCCTATCATCGGAGTCAGTGGCGCCTGCCGTATCCGCCGCAAAAGCTCACCGAGCTTGCAGCGCTCGTAAAGGCGGCGAAGGCGGCACGGGTGCGTTTCATTTTCGCTGTTTCGCCAGGCATGGATCTCTTCTATCGCGGGCATGCCGGGGAGGAAGACCAAGCGGCTATGTTGGCGAAGTGTGAGGCGCTTTACGGCGTGGGTGTGCGTGATTTCGCCATTTTCTTCGATGATATCGAGCAGAAGGATGGGCCGGGGCAGGCGGCATTCCTCAACGCAGTCGCTGCGCGGCTGCGGGCGCGCCATCATGATATCGGTGCGGTCCTCACGGTGCCGACGGAGTACTTCCGCGCGGATATGGTTGATGCAGCGGGGGTGGTCAAACCGTATACCGCCTCGTTTTCCAAGTTGCTGTCACCGGATATCCTCGTGCTTTATACAGGAGAAGGCGTCGTGAAGGGAAACCTTACGGCGGAGGAGTACCAGGCGGCAGAGGGGATTTACGGCAGGCCGCTCGGCATCTGGTGGAATTATCCTGTCACGGATTACAAGGAAACGAATCTGGCGCTCGGTCCCGTGGAGAATCTGCCGCTCAGGGGGGTGCCAGCCGTTTTTTTCAATCCCATGAGGCATGAGCAGATGTCGCGCATTTCGCTGGCGACAGCGGCGTCCTTGGCGAATCATCCATCCCATTACGAGCCGCAGACGGCGTGGCAGGAGGCCATAGAGCGTCAGTACGGCAGTCTTGCGCCCGCGATGATGACGGTTGCGGAACACGCGCAGCATTTGGAGACGAGCTGGGCTGACATTGGACGCAGCGATGCGCCGGCTCTGCGACAGGAGATGGATGCGCTTTGGCAGAGTTATCCGCGCGGTGTCTTGCTTCGCCTTCGCGTACAGCGCCTCGATGACAGGCTGGCACAGATAGAGATGGCCACAGAGAAGCTGCTGCTGGAACTTCCCGGCACGCAGCTCGCAGAATGTCGGCCGCAGCTTTTGCAGCTGCAGCGTATTGTGCGGGCTGATCGCTTGGGCCTTACCCTTTTGGCTGCACGCAGGAACGGTAAGATGACCGCCGCGCAGCAAACGTCGTTCCTCGCCGCGCGGCAGGCAGTCATTGCGCATGATGGGGAAGCGCGCATCTCGGAAAAGACGGCGCGCGCTTTCCTCGATGAATTGACGGATCATCTCGGTCTCGTGAATGAGACGGTGGGAAATTGACGTTCGCGTCATGTTCTAGAGGAGATCTTTATGCTGACGTATTCGTTTGACAAGCTTGGCAAGATGCCGCTCTATGAATATCTCTATCGCTGCATTCGCAAGGATATAGAGGAGGGACGCCTGCAGGTCGGTGAAAAACTGCCCTCGAAGCGGGCACTGGCCCGTCAGTTAGGCATCAGTACCATCACGGTGGAAGGAGCGTACGGGCAGCTGACGGCAGAGGGGTATTGCAAATCTCAGCCGAAGCGCGGGTTCTATGTGACGGAGGCTGCGCGCGTCATACAGAAGGAGCAGGCGGCAGCGGCTAGGTCTGCGCCGTCAGAGAAACTTGTCGCCGCGCTGGCCGATACTGCGCCGCCTGCCTATTTCGTCGACTTTGCCGAGGGCGGCATCAATGCCGAGAACTTCCCCTTTACGACGTGGACGAAACTCCTGCGCCAGGTTGTTGCAGAGGATGCGGCCGCACTGATCGAGCGCTCCCCGGGTTTTGGTGTCTATCGCCTGCGAGCAGCGATTGCCTCGCACCTTGCGCATTTCCGCGGGCTCAAGGTAGCGCCGGATCAGATCGTCATAGGCGCAGGGACGGAGTATCTATACGGCCTGCTCGTGCAGTTCTTTGGGAGAGAGAAATGTTTCTGCGTGGAGAATCCTGGGTACGGGCGCATCCGCAGGATTTATGAGAGCTGCGGTGCTCGCTGCGTATTGACGGGGCTTGATGATGCGGGCGTCAGACCGGACGAGCTTTGCGCGAAAGAGGCGCAGATTCTCCATATCAGCCCGTCTCATCATTTTCCTACCGGCATCATCATGCCGGTTAGTCGCCGCTATGAGCTGCTCGGTTGGGCGGCGGCTTCCTCGGACCGCTATATCATCGAGGATGATTATGATAGCGAGTTTCGTCTCACAGGACGCCCGATTCCCACATTGATGGGAATTGATGTCGAGGGTCGCGTCATTTATATGAATACCTTTTCCAAGAGCCTGACGCCTACCATCCGTATCAGCTACCTTGTCCTGCCGCAACGTCTGGTAGCGCCTTTCGCGGCGCGGCTGAATTTTTACAGTTGCACGGTTTCCAATTTTGAGCAGTATACGCTCGCACGCTTCATCGAGAGCGGGGCGTTTGAGAAGCATATCAACCGCATGCGGACGCTCTACCGCAAGCGGCGGGAGCGACTGCTTTCCCTGCTGCGCAGGAGCCGTTTTGCACAGCGTATGGAAATCATCGAGCACGGCTCGGGCCTGCATTTCCTCGTGAGATTCCATCATGCGGGCAGTGACGAAACGATTGCAAAACGCCTCGCTGCGCAGGGCATCCATATGCGGTCGCTTTCGAGTTACTATACGATGCCGGAGCTGGCCGCAAAAGAAAAAATCTCCGACCTGCAGCACCTCTTCGTGCTCGATTACTCGAGCGTTGAAGAAGCGCGCATGCCGGAGGCCGTGCGCCGCATAGAGCGTCTTTTCACTTGATTCTGTTTTCTTCCATGTCGTAGGTTAATGTTTCCGCAACTGATTCTTTCCCTTTTTCGATACAGACGACGTGTCCATAGAACGTCACCGTGTGCTCGTTCCAGTTGCAGCTCGCGCTTTCCGCGCGGATGATGAGGCCGGGGTGTTGCAACGCGACACGGCCAAAGAGCACGGCGGCTGGCGTGAAGCCTTCGAGGCAGACGGCATCCGCTGTGAAATAGATGTCATCGCCGACATGCATTTGCACGTTGCCTTGGCCCCAGATCTCAAGTTCCGTTGCGCTGACCTGCGCGTCATCCATCTGTGTGATGCGGTTGTCGAAGATGACTGTGACATGGCCCGTGAGATGGTATCGGCCAGTATTTTCGTCAAATGTGGTGGTATCGGCGCTGACCGTTGGCTTTTGCGGCGCCGATATGGCTGCGGCAGGAGGAATGAGCAGGAAAAGCAGAGACAGGAACATCAATAAGAAGTGGCGCGAGTGTTGCATAAGCGGTCATCCTCCTTTGTGAAGTATCATACATTCGAGTTGCATGGTTCTTTCAAGGTCAATGTATATTATATCACGTTTGATTTAGGAAAGGCTTTAGGGCTTTTGCAGTCATGCGGGAACTTTTACTGGAAACCTGATAGCTTGCATGATATAATTCAAAGGTCGGGGACTGGGAGGACAGGGGTTATGGAGTTCATTCATCCTATGATTGCTCAGTGATCTTATATAAGGTTCTCGTTATTTTGCAAATTTCAGGCTAGGAGCCTGCGCGATACAGGGCGGTGTTTTTCATCAATACACAAGAGTCACTTGAACAGAAATCGAGCAAGGGCGAATCGTTCCTGAAGGGAACGTTCATCCTCACGATTGCCGGTTTTGTCGTCAAGGTTATCGGTTCCTTGAATTGGATTTTTGTTTCGCGTATTCTGGGCGGCGAAGGCATCGGCCTTTACCAGATGGCGTTTCCTATTTATTTTCTCGCGATGACGGTTTCCCAGGCCGGCGTGCCGGTAGCGATTTCCATCATTACAGCGGAGCGTGTGGCGCTTAAGGATATCTGGGGGGCTAAGCGGGTCTTCCGCATTTCGATGACCTTCATGTTGCTTACGGGTATCATTTTTTCCGTGCTGACCTTTTTTGCGGCAGATTGGCTGATTGATTTCCATTTCATCCGCGATGCGCGCGCGAAGATGGCAGTACAGGTGCTGGCGCCGACGGTCTTCTTCGTGACGCTGCTGGCGAGTTCCCGCGGCTATCTGCAGGGGTGGCAGCGGATGACGCCGACGGCTGTTTCCCAGATTGTCGAGCAGATTTTCCGCGTGGTCACGATGATCCTGCTCGCCGATCTCCTGCTGCCGTGGGGACTTGATTACGCGGCAGCGGGCGCATCGCTCGGTGCGCTCGCGGGAGCGGTGACGGGACTCATCGTCCTCGTTTACTTCCATTGGAAGCTCGATCGCGATATCGAGCGTGACTACGGAAAGGAGCTTGCGCCGCCGCCTGGGCAGGGGCAGGAGTCGGCCGCGAAGATCATGAAACGCATCTTCATGCTCTCTCTGCCGGTTTCCGCCTCCAGCCTCATGTTGCCAGTCGTCTCGAACCTCGACCTCATGATTGTGCCACAGCGCTTGGAGGTCGCCGGGTACAGCGTTAATGAGGCGACGGAGCTGTTCGGCTATCTCACGGGCATGGCGGTGCCGCTGGTTAATCTCTCGACCATCCTCACGGCCTCCATGGCCATGAGCATCGTGCCGATCATCTCTGAGGCGCGTGCGCTCAAGCAGATGGGACGTGTCTACACGCAGACGGCAGCGTCTGTCCGCATTTCCAATTTCGTCTGCTTCCCTGCCTTTGTGGTCGTCTTTGTCCTCGCGACACCGATTGCTTCTTTGATATATAATGCACCCGGCGCGGGACCGGCGGTGATGATTTCAGCGTTTTCGATTGTCCTGCTCGGCTTGCATCAGGTATCGACAGCTATTCTCCAGGGACTTGGTCATCCGACGATTCCGATGGTGAATATGATCTTGGCTGCAGCGGCGAAGGTTTTCCTGAATTGGAACCTCACGGCGATTCCCTGGCTGGGCATCATGGGTTCCGCCTGGGCTACAGCGGCTGATATGGGCGTCGCGGCAATCATCAACCTCTTTTTTATTTACAAGTTTATCGGGTACCGTATGGAGGTGCCGCAGCTGATCAAGACAATCGCCTCGTCTGCGGTAATGGCCGTGGCGGTCAAGGGGTTCTATGATTTCACCTTGAGCTGGTGGGGCATTGGCGCTGTTTCGACGTTCGGGGCTGTATTCTTCGGCTGCTTTGTCTATATTTTCGTGATGATTCTCATCGGCGGCATTCTGGAGGAGGATATGCAGCGGATTCCTATGATCGGTCGCTACAGCATCCGTTTTTTGCGCGCCATCGGCGTGTTCAAGGTGAAAAAAGATACAGCAGCGGATGCGGCACAGGAGGATGTAAAAAAATGAAACGTCTTGTTCTCGCTTATAATCCTGTGTCTGGGCATGCGGCGTTCAAGCGGAAACTAGACTGGATCATCAAGGAATTTCAGAAGCGCAACTGCATGGTGATTCCATATCGCACGCTTAGGCATAACCACCATTTTCATGAGTTTGTCCGTGAGGCCGCGCCGGATGGCATTATCGCGGCCGGCGGTGATGGCACGGTGCATGAGATTGTGAATCTCGTGATGCAACACGGGATTTCTCTGCCTATCGGCATCATTGGCAGCGGCACGTCGAATGACTTCGCGACGTATCTGCACATCAATGACGATTTCGATGCGTATTTCGATGCCATCGCCGCAGGCAGCACGCGCGCGGTCGACCTCGGGCGCGTGGGGGAGGAATATTTTATCAATGTTGCAAGTGCTGGGATGATGACGGGCATTGCGCATGAGGTGCCCTCACGTCTCAAGAATGCGTTGGGAAAATTCGCGTATTATTTGCGCGGCATCGGCGAGCTGCCCAAGATGCGTGCCATGCAGTTCCATGTGAAAGCAGATGGCAGGGAATATGTCTTCGACGGCTATCTTTTCGTCATCGTCAACAGTGCGACAGTAGCGAGCCTGCATGATGTTGCCCCCTGCGCTGCTATTGATGATGGAAAGCTGGATTTTCTGGCCATCCGCAAAGGGAATGTACCACAGCTTATGCGCGTGGGTACCGAGTTGCTATCCGGTCATTCTGTGCTGGAGAATCCGCACATACTGCATATCCAGGCGAGCAGCTTCGAGGTGACATCGGATGCGCCGCTGGTAAGCGATCTCGACGGTGAGGCAGGGCCGGCACTGCCGCTCAAAGTAGAGACAGTGCCGCGGGCTGTGCAGGTTTTCTGCTTTACCTAATCGGCAGTTCAGATGTTTTTTCTATGTGATGCGTGCAGATGCGGGGAGATTCGAGATAGTCGCGGCTAGAGAGATCGGGCTGTGGCAGTGTGAGTTCGCGCAGTTCGGTGGCGCGCAGATCCAAACATAACATGCGTTGGAGCGGCGATAAGTCTTTCAGAGGCTTTCGCCGCTCCTTGTCATTCAGGTACTTACCGATTTTCGTGAGGATGGGCAGGTGCGCAGTGCGCTTGGCAGCATGCAGCAAGGAGGTGCCGGAGCCTGCTTTCACGGCAAGCAACCGCAGATAGGCTGGACCGCAGGCGGCGCAATGTTCGGCTTCTTCTTTTGTGAAGCCCATGAGGATATGGAGTAGTATGCGCGAGAGGCTGCTGAAAGGATAGCGCCGCGTACCTAGGTGATAAAGACATTCCTGCCAGCTGGCGGCGATGCGGACAGCGCGGAGCAAGCGATGCTCCAGTCCTTCGCGCATGTCAGCGGTATCTTGCAAATCGCACTCCGCCATCACGTGCAATCTGGCGAGCAATGCGCGATACAGAAACTCTTGCTGTGGGTAGCGCGATGGGAAAATACTTTTCAGCATATCGAGCGTGTTTTGCGGCATGACATCGGCAAGCGCTTTCCAATCCGGGGCGGTTGTGGCACGAGATGTTGACGGATTCGCATGTGCGAGCTCTGAACGGATTCCTGAGGCGCTGGCATAGCGACAGGAGAGTGCCTGTTCATGATAGCCAGCGCCGCAGCGCGGAATGAGGAGGGGCTGCAGGCCGGGGGCGAACTGGCGGATTGTGCGCAGGTATTCGATGGCGAGGATGTTGTTTGGCTGGCGCATGAGGTTGCCACAGTCTGGGAAAGATGCGGCGAGTGCTGAAGTGAGTGCCGCGGCATACGGGAGGCCGTCCGTAATTCCCATATGGAGCGCCGCCTGGATCTCAGGCGAATCGATGGCGCGCGCAATGGCTGAGAGTGTGGCGAGATGGTCTGTTTCTGCACCGAAGGCGAGATGTGTTGCACAGCCGAGAGCAGAGAGCATCCTGACGCCGCCTGTGGCGAAGTGTTGGGCGCTGCGGCAGGCGAAGGCGTAGGGGAGTTCTAGCACGAGGTCGCTGCCGTTCTCGACGGCGAGCTCGGCGCGCTGCCATTTGTCGAGGACGGCAGGTTCTCCGCGTTGCGTGAAACTGCCGCTCATGATGGTGACGATCTGTGCCTTGGGAAATTGTGCTTTGACGTGTCTGATCTGATAGGCGTGGCCGTTATGGAAGGGATTGTACTCGGCAATGATGCCGATGACAGGGGATGTAAACATAAAGACCTCCGAAGGGGATGCATGATGAGAGAGGTAGAAACGTCTCATAACGTAAGAAAGCTGTGCAAAAGCATTGCTTTTGCACAGCTTTCTTTGCCTAGAAGGATGGGGATGCACTTGTTGGCAGGGTGTCGCTGTGATACAGCAGTTTCGCTTTGAGTTCGCGGTATTTCCGCGTGTAGTACGGGCCGTCCTGCGCCTCCCTGTGATCGAAGCCATAGGCGCGGCGGCTCACAGCGAGGATAGGGGGCGCCTGGATGCGTTTGGCGATGGCCATGCCAGAGAAGAGGTTCCACCAGCGTTCGAGATCCTCGATGAACGCCTGGGCAGTAGGAAAATATTCCTGCACGAGACCAGGGGCACAGCCGAGGCTTTCCTCGACCGTTCCCTGTGTATACCAGGTCAGCAGATCCTCCGGCGTGGCCTTCTGCCAGCGCTCGATGAAGGAACGGAAGAGATAATCGTGATACGGATAACGGATAGGATCGCCCTTTCCCTCATCTACATTCTGCGCGCTGGAGAGCTCTGCGCTCGGAACGATATCGATGATGCCTTGCGGGATGACTTCCCGGCCGTAGACGGTATCGTTCAGGTAGTGTGCGAGCTCGTAAACCTGGTGTTTCCAAAGATCAGCAAGCGCCGCGAGGAATCCCGACTGATCGCCGTAGAGCGTGGAGTAGCCTACCGTCGTCTCCGCTTTGTTGGCATTGCAGGTGAAGCCGCCCCCGAAGGCGGCCGCGGCGCCTGCAAGCACGCGCGCGCTGCGGTCGCGCGCCTGGATGTTCTCCATGACAAAGGATGAAACGTGCAGGTGATGTGTTGACTTGTCTGCGAGATTGGTGACGGGGAGCGTTTCCAGTTGCTCTTTTGTAAGTTCGACAGATTCCTGGATAGGGACAATCATATACTGACAGCCGAGATTCTCCGCCAGTTGTTCGGAGAGGCTGCGCGTTGTCTTAGAGTTGAAGACGCTCGGCATATTGACGAGCAATAGATTTTCCGGAGAGATGATCTTGGCATAGAGCGCAGCGGCCACCGCGGAATCGATGCCGCCCGAGATACCGATCACGACTTTCTTCATGTGGATGCCAGCGAGAAATTCGCGGATGCCATAGGTGAGTGCCCGGTAGATATGCGCGATGGCAGGCGCGTGTTCCTGCGTGACCTCCGGCAGTGCGTCAATATGCGCAAGCTCTGTGCAGCATAGTGTTTCCTCGTAAGCAGGGCAGACGCTGATGACGCGTCCGTTCGCGTTATAGACAGTGCTGGAACCATCGAAGGAGTAGATGGTCTTGCCGTTGTTCTGCAGGCCGATGTTGTTGACGTAGAAAAGCGGCGTATGCGCAGCCTTCGCTTCCGCGCCGAAGACGCGGTTGCGTTTCTCGTTCTTGCCCAGCGTATAGGGGGAGGCGGAGATGTTGACGAAGAAGTCGATATCGTGGTGGCGATTGAGCTCAGTGAGCGGCGTCAGGCTGTAGTCATCGCTCCAGCCGTCCTCGCAGAGCAGACCGCCGATACGATACCGCTCTGCGTGGATGTCGAGCGTCAGCGGGGAGAGGAGACGCTCCGCCGTCGTGCCGATCTCCCGCGCGAGCTTCTGGAGGCTGAAAAAATGACGGGTATCATCGAACTCACGATAGTTTGGCAGCAGCGTCTTGATGATAAAGGGGTACGGCATGTTGTCCGGTGCGATGAGACGACCATTCTGGGCGCAGAAGAGCGCATTGTATTTGCGCACGCGGCCGTCATTGTTCTTCTTTTCCCAGTCGATGGCAACGTTGCCGAACAGGATGACAATGCCCTCGGCAGCGCGGATGATGTCGGCGCCGTAGCTCTCGCAGTCGCGCAGGAAAGCGGGTTGCTCCCATGTATCGCCGAGCAGGTATCCCGGGATGCACATCTCCGGGAAGATGATGACATCGGCCTTCTTTTGTTTGGCTTCAGCGATCATCTGCAGCATACGTTCCGCATTTTTATCCGGGTGACCGGGCGAAACCTTCATCTGTGCCATCGCGATGTTCAACATAGAAATACACCTCTTGAGTTACATTTTTACAGATGCTATAATAGTAGCTGTCTATCCCCTGGGAGACGCCATTTGTGCGGGATCATCAGCGTGAAGGATCGTACGCACTGCGTTTGACATTGTGCGTCACTAAGATGCGATGCCATTTTGTACGGACAGCGTCGGGCTGCACCTGTGCCAGAAACTGTGGGCTGGGACGCAGGATGATGAAATCATTCTACCATATTTCCTATCATTATAAAAGAGAGGCGATTTTTTTGAAGTATATCAGTACGCGCGGCGGCGGGGAGAGGCTTTCCTCTGCCGAGGCAATCATTCAGGGGCTGTCGGCCAATGGTGGTCTTTTCGTTCCAGAGGAACTTCCTGCTGTGGACGCGGCATTCATCCAAGGGCTGGTTTCCCTTTCTTATGAGGAGCGTGCGGTGGCTGTCCTGCAGCAATTCCTCACGGACTACACCGAAGAAGAGTTGTGCGGCTGTGTGACGCGTGCCTATGGCAAGGGAAAATTCGATACGGAGCGCAAGGCGCCTACGAAAGTGTTTGATGACTGCAGCGTGCTGGAACTTTGGCACGGTCCGACGAGCGCTTTCAAGGATATGGCGCTGCAGCTCCTGCCGCAGTTGCTGCAGACGGCTCTCGCGAAGACGGGAGAAACGGCGGATGTACTGATTCTCGTGGCGACGTCGGGCGACACAGGAAAAGCGGCGCTCGAAGGCTTCCGCGATGTCGCGCAGACGAAGATCATGGTGTTCTACCCACAGGGCGGTGTCAGTCGGATCCAGGGCCTGCAGATGTTGACGCAGGAAGGCGGCAATGTGAATGTCACGGCCGTGCGTGGCAACTTCGATGACGCGCAGAGCGGCGTGAAGCGTATCTTCAGTGATGCGGCGTTTGGCGAAGAGCTCGCGTCGCATGGCGTGAAGCTTTCCTCTGCAAATTCCATCAACTGGGGTCGTCTCGTGCCGCAGATCGTCTATTACTTCAGTGCGTATGTGGATTTGCTCGCGGCGGGACGCATCGCGTATGGCGACGAGGTGAATTTCTGCGTGCCGACAGGGAACTTCGGCGATATCCTTGCGGGATATTACGCGAAGCGCATGGGCTTGCCGGTCGGCCGCCTGATCTGTGCCTCCAACCGAAATAATGTCCTGACGGAGTTCCTGCGCACAGGGACGTATAATCGCAAGCGCGAGTTCTTCAAGACCATCACGCCTTCCATGGATATCCTGATCTCGAGTAATCTGGAGCGCTTGCTCTATCATGTAGCGGGGAACGCGGAACAGGTCGCAGCCTGGATGCGGCAGCTGGCGGAGCAAGGGAGCTACACCATCAGCAAAGAGCTGCTGGCGGATGTCCAGAAGACCTTCTGGGCTGATTGGGCGGATGATGAAGCAACGAAAGCGACCATCAGGAAGGCCTATGAGACGAAGCACTACATCCCGGATACCCACACAGCTGTCGCGTGGCGCGTCGCAGAGAATTATCAGAAGCAGACCGGAGATCGGCGGGAGATGGTCGTTGTCTCGACAGCGAGCCCGTATAAATTCAACGGGAGCGTCCTGACAGCACTCGGCTTCTCGACCGATGGCATGGATGAGTTCTCCATGCTCGACAAGCTGCAGGAGCTCAATGACAATCCGATTCCCCGTGGCCTGGCTTCTCTGCGGGGCAAGGCGGTGCGCCATCACGATGCATGCGCCCGCGACGAGATGAAAAATTTTGTCGCGGCGTTTGCGAAACAATAAGGAATGAATAAGACCACAGTCGAAACAACTATAACGCTTCCGAACCATAACAACATAATCGAGCAGAATAGAACTTGAGTTAGTGTTATATAATGTGCATTTTCGCACGGACGTGAATGAAATCTGCATTATATGAGCGAATCAAGCGAGCTTGTGAAATCCTTGACATTTATGACACGATAAGTTAAGATAATACCGGTGTGGGGAGAAAACCACAAGAAGGCAGACTCCCGCGAGGGCACTAGTTGATTTTCAATGAAAGAGGTTGAAAGCAAATGGCAAATGTCGATCTTAGCCAGTACGGAATCACTGGCGTAACGGAAATCCTCCACAATCCTTCTTACAAGGTTCTCTTCGAGGAAGAGACGAAGGATGGCCTGACGGGCTACGAGAAGGGGCAGGTCTCTGAGCTGGGTGCCGTTGATGTTAAGACCGGTATCTTCACGGGCCGTTCCCCGAAGGACAAATTCATCGTTGATGATGAGACGTCCCATGACACGGTTTGGTGGGATAGCGACGCATACCATAACGATAACCACAAGGCCACGAAAGAGGCTTGGGCTGCTGTTAAGGATATCGCAAAGAAAGAGCTTTCCAATAAGCGCCTCTTCGTCGTTGATGGTTTCTGCGGCGCGAACAAGAACACGCGCATGGCAGTTCGTTTCATCGTTGAGGTTGCTTGGCAGGCTCATTTCGTGACGAACATGTTCATCAAGCCGACTGAGGAAGAGCTCGAGAACTTCAAGCCGGACTTCGTCGTGTTCAATGCCTCCAAGGCAAAGGTCGAGAACTACAAGGAACTCGGTCTGCATTCCGATACGGCTGTCGTCTTCAACCTTACGGAGCGCCAGCAGGTCATCATCAACACTTGGTACGGCGGCGAGATGAAGAAGGGCATGTTCTCCATGATGAACTACTTCCTCCCACTCAAGGGCATCGCTGCGATGCATTGCTCCGCCAACACGGATAAGCAGGGCAAGAACACGGCCATCTTCTTCGGCCTTTCCGGCACGGGCAAGACGACGCTCTCCACGGATCCGAAGCGCCTGCTCATCGGCGATGACGAGCACGGCTGGGATGATGACGGCATCTTCAACTTCGAGGGCGGCTGCTATGCGAAGGTCATCAACCTCGATATGGAGTCCGAGCCGGATATCTACGGCGCCATCAAGCGCAACGCACTCCTCGAGAACGTCGTGCTCGACGAGAACGGCAAGATCGACTTTGCGGATAAATCCATCACGGAGAACACGCGTGTGTCTTATCCGATCGATCACATCAAGAGCACGGTCAAGGATTTCGTTAACGACCGCAGCGCTGCACCGGCCGCGAAGAGCGTCATCTTCCTCGCAGCAGATGCGTTCGGTGTGCTGCCGCCGGTTTCCATCCTGACGCCGGAGCAGATGCAGTACTACTTCCTTTCCGGCTTCACGTCCAAGCTCGCTGGTACGGAGCGCGGCATCACCGAGCCGACGCCGACGTTCTCCGCTTGCTTCGGCCAGGCATTCCTCGAGCTGCCGCCGACGAAGTATGCTGAGGAGCTCGTAAAGCGTGTCAAGGCGAACGGCACGAAGGCATATCTCGTCAACACGGGCTGGAACGGCTATGGCAAGCGCATCTCCATCAAGGATACGCGTGGTATCATCGATGCCATCCACAGCGGTGCCATCACGGAAGCTCCGACGAAGAAGATTCCGTACTTCAACCTCGAGATTCCGACGAAGCTCGAAGGCGTTGCGACGGAGGTCCTCGATCCGAAGGATACGTACAAGGATCCTTCCAAGTCCAAGTGGGATTACAAGGATGCGTCCGAGTGGGATGCGCGCGCAAAGCACCTCGCGCAGATGTTCATCGACAACTTCGCCAAGAAGTACACGGATACGGCAGCAGGCAAGGCTCTCGTAGCAGCCGGCCCGCAGCTCTGATTCTGCGCCATTTGCTCATTATAGCAAAGAGCCCCTTCGGGGGCTCTTTTTTGTGCTGTGGATCATGCGTCTGGTTCTTCGCAAGACGTTGCATAGGTTTCAGGAAATCATCGCGTCGGTGCTGTTTTCATATCAGCGGTTCTCTGATATAATATTCTCCGTATGCAGGGGAGGAACCCGCATAAGTGAGGAGCGAGGATATGCGGAGAATCATCGTCATCGCATTGTGCGTTTATCTGCTGATGATCGCGACAGGTGCAGGTGTTTATCTTTATCTGGGAGATACCACGAAAAAGGCGCCGCCGCCAGCACTGAAAGCGAGTGACACAGCGCCGGCGTCGGGGAAAGTCGCGGAGAAAAAAGCGGCAGGTGCTGCCAGGCAGCAGCGGGCGGACGCACTGCGCAGTGAAATGAAGTGTGTTGACCGCAAGGGGGTCACGCTTTATACGTTCGACTATCCCAAAAAGCCGGAGCCGGGTGTGTACTTGCGACCGTTCGTTGTTTCAGATGGCATGGCGTATGAGCTGAAATTCGATGTGTACTATTTTTACGATATTGATGATGCGCAGAAGACGGCATGGATTCACGGCGATGCCCTTGAGATCACAACGGACAGCGGTGTGCATACGCTTGTTTTTTCCGCGCGGGATCGCAGGGATAAGATGGCGATGGATGCCCAGGACCTTGCCGAGAACTATGTTCATACGGCAACGAGGGAGGAAGAGTCGCTGCTGGAGGAGATTGGTGCCTCACAGCATGTATCGCTGCGCTATTATCAGCAGGAGAGCGGCCTGGGGCGCTCGCAGCGGCTTTCGAGAGAAGAGATTCATAGAATACACGATATGGTGGAGTTTTATCACCTGGAAAAACAGGAGGGAGAGCAGTGAAAATACTTGCTGTGGATGATGATGATTCCATTCGTGAGCTTCTGACGCTCCAGCTGACCCGGCATGGGTATGAGGTATTGGCAGCGGCTGACGGCGCAGAGGCGATGGCGAAAGCGCCGCAGGCAGACTTCGTTCTTCTGGATCTCATGTTGCCGAAGCTTGACGGCTTTGAAGTCTGTCGGCGTTTGAAATCGGCTGAGAAGACAAAGGATATCCCCATCATCATGCTGACGGCAAAGGCTGAGGAGATCGACACGGTCTTGGGACTGGAGCTCGGTGCGGATGATTACCTTGCCAAGCCGTTTTCGATGCGCGAGCTTTTGGCCCGCATCAAGGCGGTGCAGAGACGCAGCCAGCCAAAGCAGCAGGAACAACAGCTCGCGCTTCGTCTCGGCGATCTGATGATGGATTTTGCTGCGTACAGTGTCAAGCTGAAGGGGAAGGAACTGTCTCTGACGCCTAAGGAATATGAACTCTTGAAGCTCTTCCTGACACATATTGGTCGGGCGTACTCGCGCGATGAGCTGTTGACACGCATCTGGGGGTATGAGTATTATGGCGACACACGGACGGTCGATGTGCATGTGCGCCATTTGCGCAGCAAGCTCGCGGCCGCTCCCGATATTGCTGATGCGATTGAGACGGTGCGCGGCGTTGGCTATCGCTTCCAATATGATGATCCGTCGTGAACGGATGTTTGGCTGTAATGATTGAAAAGCAGGTGCATGAAAATGAAAGACTTGATTTCTCCCGCAATCCACGAAACGACGCAAGCGATTCTTGCTGATTACGATCAGGGCCGGTCGATTGATAAACTCGATGTATTCAACCAGCCCGATACGAAAGTGATCTATGAGTTGATCAATGAACTCGTGCGCATCGCCTATCCAGGGTTTTCTAAGGATAAGCACTATCGGATCTATGACATCCGCAACAATCTGTCCATGGTCATCGAGGATGTAGCGTTTCGGTTGAACAAGCAGATTTCCATCGCGCTGCGCTATGGGAAGGCCTCGGATGATAAGAAATTGGAAGAGACGAGGGAACAGTCTCAGCGGATTACGCTGAAGTTTCTGCAACAGATTCCCTCCATCCGAGAATACCTCGCGACGGATGTTGCCGCGGTATTCGATGGCGATCCCGCGGCGGAGAGTGCGGATGAGATCATATTTGCTTATCCTGGGCTTTATGCCATCACGATTTATCGTTTCGCTCATGTTCTCTATCAGCTGCAAGTACCGGTGATTCCCCGCATCATGACGGAGCTCGCACACAGCAAGACGGGCATCGATATCAATCCGGGAGCGACCATCGGCAAATATTTCATGATCGACCATGGAACAGGTATCGTCATTGGCGAGACGACGGAGATCGGCGAGCACGTCAAGATTTATCAGGGCGTGACGCTCGGCGCGTTATCGACGTCTGGCGGGCGCAAGCTGTTCAACAAGAAGCGCCATCCGACCATTGCTGATTATGTCACGATCTATTCTGGCGCCTCGATCCTTGGCGGCGATACCGTCATCGGGAAGGGGGCTGTCATCGGCGGCAATGTATTCCTGACGAAATCAATTGCCGCTGGCACGAAGGTGAGCGTCAAGAACCAGGAACTGCGCTTCAACAAGGATCACAAGGAAATCCAGGAAGTTGAGGCCGATCCCGATGCTGCTTGGTTTTATATCATATAAGTGCGGTGAGTGGCTGCAACGAAACGCGGATCTCATCTGCTTTGCAACGAAAATACATTCTGCAGTTTGACTACTAAATGGGATGCATGGTTTCTTATGGAGAAGGAGCCATGCATTTTTCTTATGTAAATCCCCAAGAACGCAAGCCGCAGGCGCAGCGCATCCCTGAACGCATACGCTTTTTGTGGAAAGTTTTTTATATTTCCTGTATAATGGCTTGAAGAAAAGAGGCGCGGCTGTTGTGTTCGCGCAGAAATAGCTGAAAGGAACCGCTGATTCAATGAAGTGCTCCGGATTTACTCGGATGCGCTGTATCTCCCTAGGAGATAAACCGGAGGCGTAGCGGCAAAACGCTCCATTGCGTTTTGTGCTGAGGATTGTAG
>CAKPXP010000002.1 GCA_934202005.1 uncultured Selenomonas sp.
GAACAAAGAACGATGCGCACAACGCGTGGCGCCTTTCTTGACAATATCGCTTCTCATAAACAACGCTCCTCACTATCAAGATGCTGCCGCAGGAGCTCTGCGGCCTCCTTGCAGTATCATGAAAATTGCAAGGAGATTACTGATTTACAATTTTACATTCTTTGTATAAAAAATTAAAGCCATCAGCGAAATTATCGGCACAAAATCCCCGCAATGAAGGACACGCTGATGAAATGAAGTGCTTCGGATTTGCGCGGATGCGCTATATCTCCCCAAAAGACAAACGGGGAGCGTAGCGGCAAAACACTCCATCGCGTTTTGTGCTGAGGATTGCAGTGTGACGAGAGGCCGAGAGACGCGCGATGACGAGTGCCGAGTTAATCAGTGGTTCCTTAAAATTCGATGCCGCGCTGCGCCTTGATTCCCTTTTCATACGGATGCTTGATCGCGCGCATCTCCGTCACGAGGTCAGCACGCGCAATAATCTCCGGCGCGGCATCGCGTCCCGTGAGGACGAGATGAAGACTCGCCGGGCGGACATCGAGCAGGGAAAGCACGTCGTCCACGCGCAGCAGACCGAATTTCACAGCATAGTTGATCTCGTCGAGCACGATGAGATCATACTGTCCGCTCGTTATGGCCGTACGCGCCTCTTGAAGTGCCTCTTTCGCTGCCCGACGATGCTCCTCAGGCGGTGTCTTGCCGCGCAGCGTGAACCCGCGTCCGCAGGAACGCAGCTCCATGCGGCCATCCGCGGCTGCGAGCGCCGCAACCCCCTGGCATTCCCCATAACTGCCGCCGCTCTTGATGAACTGCAGCACGAGCACGCGCAGGCCGTCACCCCAGGCGCGCAGCGCAAGGCCAAGCGCTGCGGTCGTCTTTCCCTTTCCATCCCCCGTATGGACGAGGACGAGTCCATGCGCCACAGATGCCGCTGTCTCCTTTTCCATGTGGAAATCCCCCTCAAAACAATGGATTTATGCTATACTAATTATATCACAAGATACGCGGGAGCCGAAAGCATTGAAAAAGTTCATCATCTTCCTTTTGCTCATTCTGGGATTCTGCCTCATGAGCATCTTCACCATCGAAAAAAGTGATCCCTTCGGGCTGCGCAATCAGCCGCTCGACGCCTCATTCCAAGAAAAAACGCAGGGGCGTCTCCGCCTCACATGGCAGAAATCTCCCTATCCCTGCTATTACCGTGTAGAGACATATTCCAAGACGACAGGTCGCGTCGAGGGCGAGCCCTCGTATCACTTGCTCGCAAGTAACCTGACGTTTGAAAACAGCTGCGAGGTGCCGACAGGTGCTATCCCCATGTACTACCGAGTCACACCGATCGGACTCTTTGGCGCGCTTGCTTCGCCGTCTGCGCCGATCGCCAATCCCAATTACAAGACGCCGCCTGTGCCTGTCGTGATTTCCCATTATCCGCCGAGCGATCCTGCAAGTTCCATGCCGTTTCTGCTCTGGCACACGGTGCCAGGAGCTGTCTGCTATGAGGTCGAGATCCTTTCCGAGCCACCGCAGACAGAGGGCGGCACAGCACCTTCTGCAAACGGGCATCTTGAAAGCACGCATGAGATCTTCACAAACGGCTGGCAGGCGGATCTGAGAAAGTACATGCGCTACACACAGCTTTATTGGCGCGTACGCGCACTCGGACTACACCTCGAGCCAATCGGAGAATTTTCCAAGGCCGAGCCCATGACTGTTGACTGGACGCTCACGCCGCCCGATGCGCCTTTGCTGAATGAGTATGACCGCATGCCAGGATTCTCAATGCCGCTCTATCCCGTTTACAGCTGGATTCCTCTGCATGGCATCACGCATTACGAGGTCGAACTCCTCACGCAGCCCCCGGAAGCGGAGCATAATGCCGAACCCTCGCCGCATCGCGCATGGCACCGGGAGGTGCAGAGCGCAGCGAACTGTTATGACGAATACGCGCGTCCCTATGCGGGCGACTATTACTGGCGCGTGCGCGCGCTCGGGCCAGACGGCAAGACCATCGGCCATTATTCCGATACGGCGCACTTCGTCATGCCGGAGCGCACGCACGTCCGCGTCGCGCTTTTCGGCGACAGCATCACGCACGGCGGCGGCGCCATCTCCTACCCGCCTTCGGCACTCGAGTACAGCTATGCAACATACCTCGACTTTCCCGCGGTCAACATCGGCCGCAGCGGCGACACGAGCCGTATGACGCTCGCGCGCTTCGAGCAGGACGTCCTGCCGCTGCAGCCGCAGAACCTCATCATCCTCACCGGCTCGAACAGTCTGCGCGACCCCGGCATCAAGGCCGACGACGTCATCAAGGATCTCGCGCACATCAAGGCCCTCTGCGAGGCGAACGGCATCCGCCCCATATTCCTCACACTCATGCCCATCCATCCGGCGAACATCCGCTACGCATTCCATACGGAGACCGACCCGCTCTGGCACGACAAGCTCAACCACATCAACGGCTACATCAAGGCGCAGCCCTACTACATCGACCTCGAGCCGTATTTCTACGACCAGCGCCAGATGTACCTCGATCCCGGCCTCTCCATCGACGGCCTCCATCCTGATATCGTAGGAAAGATGCTCATGGGAGAAATCATCAACGCACACAAAGAGGTTCTGGAATAACGGCTTGGCCCAGCCAAGACACGCCCCTCTACGAAAAACACCCTTCCCGCGTGCCACGACACATGCCGCAGCACACGGGAAGGGTGTTTTATTTCACATTCAGCCCACGAGACGCTCTGCCCGCTCATCCGCCTCACGCATGCGCACGACAAAGGAAGCTGTCACGCGGAACTCGACGCGCGCAACCTCCCCGCCCTCGAACGCCTCGACAAACGCGCGGTCGCCGAACGCATGCGCAATCTCAGCAGGGCTCGCCGCGAGATGTTTCTCCGCGAGGTAGCGAACGAGCACCTTGTAATCCACGGGCTCCGCCTCTGCCGCCTCGCCCTCCGGCGTATAGACGAGCAACGACGGCTCCGCCTTAGTTCCCGTGAAGACGAGGACGCGGTCAGCGCCGACGCCCTGATGGCGGTCAGCCAGCAGGCGGACGCCTGCCATCCCCGGCAGGAATCTCCCCTTCTCGCTTGCATTCAGCACCAGATATTCTTTTCCGTCCACCGTATAACTCATCACCATCATCATATCGGACGCCTCCCTTTCCTTTCATGGCTTCATTATACCAAGCACTTTACACCATAAAAATAATAATCCTGCCGTATTGTTTGCAAAAAATGCTCAGACACCCTATAATGAAACGAGAACTGCCAACCAAGGAGGCCCTATGGATACTTACGAAAAAAAAGGCTACCTGCTGCGGGATTTCCGCGTCTTCCGGCTGAAAGACGCGCGTCTCGCGCCCATCCCCTTTCACTATCACGATTTCCATAAAATCATCCTTTTCCTCAGCGGCAACGCGGAATACATCATCGAGGGCCGCAGCTATCCGCTCGCCGCCCGCGATATCATCTTCGTCTCCGCCGGCGAGATCCATCGCCCCGTGCTCCACGCAGGCGCTCCCTATGAGCGCATCGTCATCTACGTCGCACCCGCCTTTCTCGCGCGCTGCACGCGCGGGCAGGACGACCTCGCCGCCTGCTTCCGCAGGGCGCGGGAGACCTCGCGCGTCATGCACGCGGGCACGGGGCTCAGCCACGACCTCCTGTTCCATATGGAGAAGCTTGAGCACACAGCGCACGCCAAGGGCTTCGCCAACGGCCTCTATACGGAGATCCTCTTCATCGAGTTCATGATCCTGCTCAACCGCGCCCTGCTCGCACACGAGCTCGGCGAACTGCACGCCTCCTCCTACGACGAGAAGATCCAGGCCGTCCTCACCTACATCAACGAGCACCTCGACGCTGATCTCTCCATCGACACGCTCGCCGGCAAGGTCTACCTCAGCAAATATTACCTCATGCGCAAATTCAAGCAGGAGACAGGCTACAGCATCCACCAATACATCACGAGCAAGCGGCTGCTCGCCGCGCGCCATCTGCTCTCTGACAAAGAGTCCGTCACGGACATCTGCTACAGCTGCGGCTTTCGCGACTACTCCACATTCTCCCGGGCCTTCCGCGCGATGTTCCACATGACGCCAAAGGAATGGCGCGAAAAAATGTGCTGATACCATGCAGCATCCGAGCCCCGGCACGAGAGGGACCCCGCGCTGACAAAAGGGGGCTTGCGTTTTTGCGTTGCGTTTGCGAAATTTTTCTTGACAAAATACATTGGTTACTCTATACTATTTATTGTCGTTAGGACATCGACGGGGGCATAGCTCAGCTGGGAGAGCGCTTGCATGGCATGCAAGAGGTCAGGAGTTCGATCCTCCTTGTCTCCACCATTGAAGATTCCATCCGTGAGGATGCATCATAGAAGGGCACGAGCCATTCGGTTCGTGCCTTTTTGTCACATAAATCCCCAAGAACGCAAGCCGCAGGCGCAGCGTGATTGGTTGGATTTACCGTAAGGTCGATGCACAATGTCCACGAAGTGAACGTTTGTGCATGTAGCTTCGTGTCTATGGACACGGAAAACCAAACGAACGCGCTGATGAATGAGAGAAACACGCACTTATTCATCGCTCCGCTCAGGACGTATCCGCAAGAAGCACCGCCTTTTGCGGACCGTTGCACCTGTCCGATACGCCAGAAAAACAAACGAGGCGGCAAGCCCCATGCGAAAGATTTCGCCTTGGACTTGCCGCCTCGTTCTATCCCATCAGATCTTCAAACGCATGCCTGCCGCAGCGCTGCCGCTGCCTGACGCTTGCCATAGAGCTTCAGCACGGTCGCCACCGCAAAATTCAGGACGAAAAGGCCAGCGAAAAAGAGCAGGATCGTCGTATAGCCCTGCGTGCGCTCGCGCAGCAGCGAGACGAGCGTCGGACCGACGACGCCAGCGACGCCCCAGGCCGTGAGCACGCGACCGTGGATTGCGGAGAGCTCACGCGTACCGAAGAGATCAGAAAGATACGCAGGCATGCAGGAAAACCCGCCGCCGTAGCAGCTGATGATGAGCAGGACGAGCAGCTGGAAAACCAGCGCGTCATGCGTGCCGGAAAGCAGCGCGAACGCGCCGATCTCAAGCGCGAAAAACAGCATGTAGGTAAAGCCGCGCCCGAGATAATCAGAGAGCGTCGACCAGAGGATCCTGCCGCCACCGTTCAAAAGACCGATGATGCCGACCATGGATGCCGCCTGCGCCGCATCCATGCCGACGACCTCCTGCGCCATCGGCGAGGCGACCGCGAGCAAACCGATGCCGCAAGTGATGTTGACGAAGAACACCCACCAGAGCGCGCCGAACTGCCAGGTGCGCATCGCCTCGGCCGCCGTCGCGCCGCGCAGGCGCTTCGTCACAGCGCCCTTGCCCTCCGGCTGCTCCGGCGCCTTGAGATAGAGCGCCGACGCGCCGATGAGCACCATATAGCAGACACCAAGGATGAGGAAATTCTCCACAAGACCGAACCGCGCCGTGAGATACTGCATCAGCGGCCCTGCGATAAGCGCCGCAAACCCGAAGCCCATGATGGCGAGCCCCGTCGCGAAGCCACGATGATTAGGGAAATACTTGACGAGCGTCGAGACCGGCGTAATGTAGCCGACACCAAGTCCAATGCCACCGATGACGCCGTAGAAAAGATAGAGCAGCGGCAGACTGCCGATGGAAAGTGCAAGCGCCGTGCCAAGCATCCCCGCCCCGAAAAAACACATGGAGACGATCCCGCTCCTCTTGGGACCGTATTTCTCGACATACTTGCCGAGGAAGCCCGCTGAGAAACCGAGGAACAGGATTGCCAGCGAGAACGCCCAAGTCGTCTCGGCGAGCGAGAAACCGAGCTGCGCCATGATGGGACGCGTGAGTACACTCCAGGCGTAGACACTGCCGATGGAAATATGGATCCCGACTGCCGCGAGGGCAATACACCAACGATTCCGCATGAAACCATCCTTTCTGCTGAAAAACAGCATACGAAAGAGAGGTTCCGCCCAAACAAAAACCGCCTGAGCAAAATCTCTCTGCCCAGACGGTCGGCCGTTCCTGACACTATAGTGCACGTGGTAGTCTCCACATGATTCCGTCAGCCCTATAATGCCTATTCAATTCGTTTTTAGTATAGCAGACGCACTCTGACGCGTCAATCCCTTTTGGAAAATCAGATCTGCCATCGTGTAGGTTTACAATAGATGTGAGACTGGAGGGATATACAAAAGCGACCGAATCCCGTAGAATATTGGTTGCAAAAAACTTCTACAAAAGGAGACCCGATCGCCATATCTATCATACCACATCAGAAGCGTTATTTGCCACATGAAATGGGGACGCGCATTCACGCCATCACCCTCTATCGCTCAGCCAAGGATATCGAGTTCGTCTGTCGTCGCTATAAAATTCAAAAGCCTCCCTCATGCGCTGGAACAAGCGTTATGATGGTACGCCAGAATCTCTCGCTGACCGGTCGCATCGCCCCCATACCGTACATCCCAGAGCACATACCAACGTTATCCCTTGTATTTCAACAGAGAAAAGCCCCAAAAATCCAAGGCGATATTATGGATTCTGTCTATGGAAACGCCTCATATTTGATAGCTTTTATCAGTATCACATCATTGACAAACCTACATTTCTTATTTTCCACTAAAAAAAGCTCTTGCAGCATGCAAGCCGCAAGAGCTTTTCTTCTCTCAAACATTTAGTTTTCTTTTGTCAAATCGGTATCGCTTTTCACATTCTCTCGCTGTGCCAGCTCTGCTTTTTCCTGCGCAGTGTCAGCGTCTCCGCCATCTGCCGCGAGCGGCTTGGCAGGCTTCTCCTCCCTTTTCAGGATGTCCATGAACTCCTGCCCTGTGATGGTTTCTTTCTCGTAGAGATAGGTTGCGAGCTCATCGAGTTTGTCCCGATGCTCCTCGAGGAGTTTTTTCGCGAGGTCGTGCTGGCGCTTCACGAGCTCGACGACGCGCTTGTCGATCTGCTGCTGGGTCGCCGCCGAGCAGGTGAGGCTCGTGTCGCCGCCGAGGTATTTGTTGTTGACGGTCTCCATCGCGACCATGTCGAATTCCTCGCTCATGCCGTAGCGCGTGATCATCGCGCGCGCGAGCTTCGTCGCCTGTTCGATGTCGTTCGCCGCGCCCGTGCTGACCTGGCCGAACTTGACCTCCTCGGCCGCGCGGCCGCCCGTGAACGTTGCAATCTTATTCTCGAGCTCCTCGCGCGTGAGGATGTATTTATCCTTCTGCTCGACCTGCATCGTATAGCCGAGCGCGCCCGACGTGCGCGGGATGATGGTGATTTTCTGCACGGGGGCGCTGTCCGTCTGAAGCGCCGCGACAAGCGCGTGTCCGATTTCGTGATAGGCGACCGTGCGCTTCTCCTTGTCGGAGAGGATGGCGTTCTTCTTCTGATAGCCAGCGATGACGACCTCGACGCTCTCCTCGAGATCCGACTGGCGCACGGTGCTCCTGCCGTCGCGCACGGCGCGCAGCGCGCCCTCATTGACGATGTTCGCAAGCTCCGCGCCCGAGGCGCCGGCCGCCATGCGGGCGATCGTATGGAGGTCGACCCCCGGCTCGAGCTGGATTTTCCGCGCGTGTACGGCGAGGATGGCCTCGCGCCCCGCGAGATCAGGGAGCTCGACCGGTACGCGCCGGTCGAAGCGGCCGGGGCGCAGGAGCGCGGGATCGAGGGACTCAGGACGGTTCGTCGCGGCGAGGATGATGACGCCGTTGTTGCCCTCGAAACCGTCCATCTCCGTGAGAAGCTGGTTGAGCGTCTGCTCGCGCTCGTCGTTGCCCATGAGGTTGCCGCTGCGCTTCTGGCCGATGGCATCGATCTCATCGATGAAGACGATGCACGGCGCTTTTTCCTTCGCCTGCTTGAAGAGCTCGCGAACCTTCGAAGCGCCCATGCCGACGAACATCTCGACGAACTCCGAGCCCGCGATGGAGAAGAACGGCACATCCGCCTCGCCCGCGACAGCCTTGGCGAGCATCGTCTTGCCTGTGCCCGGCGGGCCGACGAGCAGCACGCCCTTCGGCATCTGCGCACCGATGGCGGAGTATTTCTGAGGATTGTGCAGGTAGTCGACGATCTCGGAAAGGTTTTCCTTCGCCTCGTCCTCTCCCGCGACATCCTTGAAATGGATGCCCGCCGACGACGGCACGTAGATCTTCGCCTGCTTGCCGCCCATGCCGAACATCAGCGAACTGCCGCCGCCGCCCGCCTTCTCCATGAGCTTGCGGCTGAAATACTGACCGATAGCAAAGAAGATGAGGATGGGCAGCACCCACGTCATGAAGAAATCGACGAGCGGCGAGGTCTGTTCCTTGATGTCCTGCGTGAATTTCGCGCCGGAATCATGCAGCCGGTCCGCGAGCGTCGGGTCGTTCATGATGCCCGTGCGGTACTTCTTCGTATCGTTCGCGTCGGTGAAGAGGATCTGGTTCTCCTGGATCTCGACGCGGCTGATGTCCTTGTCCTCGATCATGTCCATGAACGTGCTGTAATCCACCTTCTCGAACTGCGCCTGTTCGAGATAGGGCCGTGCCATCTCATTGAAGAGCAGCACGAGGAACAGCATCATGACATAGAAGAGGAGCAGCGGTTTCTTCGGTTCCTTGACTTCTTTCATAGAGGTTCCTTCTTTTTTATCCATTCACATAGAGTGCCTTGACAACAATATTGATCTCATGGACGACCATGCCTGTCATGAACTCGACGGCACGCCTCGCCTTTTCGCGCGCGCCCTCGATGAGGCTTGGGATATGCCCGCCATAGGAGAGCGTGACCTCGCAGGCGATGTCGAGGCCCTGATCTTCCTCCCCCGCGTAGCGGTGACGCACGCGGATATGGCCGACCTTGCTCACCGATTCCTCACGGCTGACCACAGCGCGCACGATGTTCTTGATGACAGAGTCATCGATGCTGAGCTTGCCGTAGTAGCTGAACACCGGCCGCACGATGGACTTCTCGCCCAAGCGGCGCCGCTTCGTACGGGAACGCTTGAAAAAGGTCTGGAGAGGATCGACGAGATAGCCGGAAAAATGCGGCTTGAGCTCGATGGTCGGCACGGGAATGATATGCTTGCCCTGCTTGAGGCGGTAGAAGCGCGCCTTTTCCATCTCAGCCTTTGTCGCGATGTCCTCGATGTGGATGATCTGCGCGATGGCAGGCAGGTGCAGCGCCTTGGTGATCTTGTGCACCATATTCTCCGATGTACCGAGCACGAGGATGCGGTGCGGCTTCACGCGGTCGATGGCTGCGCGCACCTCCTCCGCGTGGCCCGGCAGCACGAAGATGGCGCGCCGCACCGCCATGATGCGGCTCTTTTCTTTTTTCGCCGAATGACCGCCGACGATCTTGCCATCCTTGATGAGGATGCCGTCGTCGATGATAGCGTCCGCCTGGTGCTTGTGAGCGACGAGCAGCGCGCGGTGGCTCTTGCCCGTACCGCTCGGCCCGACGAGTGCGATGACGTCCATAGGGATTTCTCTCCTTACTCACTGCGTCTGACGAGGGGGATATCTCTCCTCACGTCTCCGGTTGGTAAAACGGCTCGGCATAGCGATCCTCGATGGTGAAAATGCCAAGCTCCGTCGGATAGCGCGTAGGGAAACCGTGGAAATCAGAGCCGCCCGACGGCAGCAGCTGGTATTTCTCCGCGAGTGCAAGATAATGCGCCGTGTCCTCTGGATTGTGCTGCGGGTAGAACGCCTCGATCCCGTCAATGCCACTACGGCAGATGTCCTCAACGATTTCATCATTCCAGATGAGCTTGGGGTGCGCGAGCACTGCCATGCCGCCCGCCTGGTGGATGAGGCTGATGATCTCCGCTACCTCCAAACGATAGTGCGGCACATAGGCGGGCCGTCCCTTCTGCAGGAGTTCGGAAAACGCGTCGCGCACCGTCTTGAAATATCCCTTGCTGACGAGCACGCGTCCAATATGCGAGCGGCTGATGGACTTGCTTGCACCGGCCACGGCAAGCACATCTTTCTCGCGGATGTCGTAGCCGAGCTGCTGCAGCTTCGCGACCATCTCGCTGAAGCGCGTCCAGCGCGCCTCCGTCACATCGTTGAGCTTGTCTGTGAGCTCGCTGTTATAGATATCTACATTGTAGCCGAGGATATGGATCTCCTGCGTCGGGTGATGCGCCGAGAACTCAATACCGGGAATGATGCGAACCCCCTTCGCCGGATAGAAACCATTCTCATAGAGATGTGCCACGCCGTCGACCGTATCATGATCCGTGATGGCGAGATAGCTGAGCCCTGCCTGCCGGGCAGCGCTGATGAGTTCCTCCGGCGTGAGCTTGCCATCGGAAAATGTTGTATGGGTATGCAAATCGCTTGGCATTCCAGTTTCTCCTCCTCACGTCCATTAGCGCGGCTCGACGATGAGCTTCATCGCTGTGCGCTGCACACCGTCGATCTCGATATCTGTAAAGGCAGGAATGCAGATCAGATCGATGCCATGCGGCGCGACGAAGCCGCGCGCAATTGCGACGGCCTTGACCGCCTGGTTGAGCGCACCGGCGCCCACGGCCTGCATCTCGGCACTGCCGGACGCCCGCAAGACGCCTGCTAAGGCACCTGCAACGGAGTTGGGATTGGATTTTGATGACACCTTCAAGATATCCATGAACGGCACATCCTCTCTTTCCATAGCTTCTCTGTGTTCGTAACAGCTACGCGCTGACACCGGTCACAGGTGCCTGCGCGTCGTCGTGTAAAAGCGGCGCTCTGCCAATTCTACATAACATTTTACATGCCATTATGCTATATTTTCTACAGAAAACCGAAAAATCCTGCCATACCGGAAATTTACTGCCTGCTCAGGCGTTCCAATCCTCAAGGATCTGAACGCGCTCAATACCGACCGTCCGGTTCGCCGCATCGTCTATGGTCATGATAACCGCCTCGTAAGCGGACGGCCCGTCCGCGACCTCGAAGCGCACCGGACGACATGTCTGGAATCGGTAAAGGATTTTTTCCGTCTCCACGCCGAGGACTGAGCAGCGCGGCCCCGTCATGCCGAGATCCGTGATATACCCCGTTCCCTGCGGCAACAGGCAGGCATCCGCCGTCTGTACATGCGTATGCGTCCCCACGACGCCGTTGACGCGCCCATCGAGGTACCAGCCCATGGCAATCTTCTCCGACGTCGTCTCCGCGTGAAAATCGAGGAAGATGAGATCGCATTCCCGCGCCATCTCGCGCAGGAGTTCCTCAACCTTCTGGAACGGATCATCGAGCGGCGGCATGAAGGCACGCCCCGAGAGATTCATCACGCCGATGTTCTTCGCCTTGAACGGATAGCAGCACCACCCCTTGCCCGGCGCATCGCCGGGATAATTCGCGGGGCGGATGAGGAACGGCTCCTGATCGATGAACTCCAGCACATCCTTCTTGTCCCAGACGTGATTGCCAGAGGTCACGATGTCCGCGCCTCCTTGATAGAGCTCATCGAGCGACTTGCGCGTAAAGCCCTTGCCCGCGGCGGAATTCTCGCCGTTCACGACGACGACATTGATGCCCTTCTCCTCGCGCAGCTGCGGTGTGTATTTACGGAACGCCTTGCGGCCGTTGCGGCCGACGACGTCACCGACGAACATGATTTTCATGAAAAAGTCCCCTAGAATTATTGATTGTAGACGACGACGCGGTCGCCCTCGCGGATGCCGAGCAGTTTCTCGTGCAGTCTCTGCTGCCGCATCGTACCGAGCATGTGGTCGAGCAGGTTCTCCTGCTCGACCTCGAAATTCGGATCGAGCGGATCGCGCTCGTCGAGCAGCAACGTCTGCGGAAACGCGTCGTAAAGGATATCCGCTACGAGGGAGAGCTCGTCGCGTGTGAGTGTCGCCACATCGCGCACCAGATGCAGGAAGGAAACCTTCGGCGTGGACTCCATCTCCAGGTTCACGACGCGCGCGCGCAGGCCATTGAGTCCCAGGTAGGCAGCGATGCTCTCCGCGAGCAGTTTGCCGATTTCCTGGAAACGCTCCTTCGTGAGCGGCTCCTCAATGGAGAATGTCAGGCGGATTGTCGCATCCTCCGGCTCATAGCTCACCTTGGTGATTTCCTCATAACAGACGAGGATGGACGCGAGAAGGCTCACGCCTTCTTTGCTTGGTTTCTGCCGCTTCTTCCTGCGGAATGGAAAGGGAAACATACCTCCCGCCTCCTTTCGATAGCGAAGGGGACGCCACATATCGCAGCATCCCCTGGACTTCTTTATTTTGCGTAGTCAACCACGCGCGTCTCGCGAATGATCGTCGCCTTGATCTGGCCCGGATATTCGAGCTCTTCTTCGATTTTCTTGACAATGTCATGCGCCAGTGCTGCTGCGCCTGCGTCATCGACCTTGTCCGGCTTGACCATCACGCGGATCTCGCGGCCCGCCTGGATGGCGAAGCAGCGCTCGACACCGTCGAACGACTCGGCGATCTCCTCGAGGCGCTTGAGGCGCTTGAGGTATGACTCAAGGCTCTCACGGCGCGCCCCGGGGCGCGCTGCCGACACCGCGTCGGCAGCGGCGACAAGCACCGCCTCAACACTGGTCGCCTCGCAGTCTCCATGATGAGACGCGATGCAGTTGATGACATCTTTCGACTCGCGGAACTTGCGCGCGAGATCCGCGCCGATGCTCGTATGGGAGCCCTCGACCTCATGGTCGATGGCCTTGCCGATATCGTGCAGCAGACCGCCGCGCTTCGCGAGCATCACGTCGCAGGCGAGCTCCGCCGCCATCGTGCCCGCGAGATGCGAGACCTCGATGGAGTGGTCGAGCACATTCTGCCCATAGCTCGTGCGATAGCGCAGGCGCCCGAGGAGCTTCACGAGCTCCGGATGCAAGCCATGGACGCCCGTATCGAACGTCGCCTGCTCGCCCGCCTCCTTGATGCGCATATCGACTTCGCGCTTTGCCTTCTCCACCATTTCCTCGATGCGGGCCGGGTGGATGCGCCCATCCTGGATGAGCTTCTCAAGTGCGATGCGAGCCACTTCGCGGCGCACAGGATCGAAGCCTGAGAGGATGACCGCCTCCGGCGTATCATCGATGATGAGGTCGATGCCCGTCAGCGTCTCGAGCGTGCGGATGTTGCGTCCCTCGCGCCCGATGATGCGTCCCTTCATCTCATCGTTCGGCAGCGCGACGACAGAGACCGTCGTCTCCGCCACATGGTCGGCGGCGCAGCGCTGGATGGCGATGGAGAGGATGTCGCGGGCCTTCTTGTCCGCCTCATCTTTCGTCTGCTGCTCGTACTCCTTGATTTTCACAGCCTTCTCATGCTTGAGCTCTTCTTCTGTCTCAGCCATGAGAATCGTCTTTGCCTCATCGGATGTGAGGCCGGAGATGCGCTCGAGCTCTGTCTTCTGCTTCGCGTGCATCTCATCGACGGCCTGCTGCGTCTTATCGATGCGGGATTCCTTGCGCGCGAGCTGCTCCTCTTTCTTTTCGACGGAGTCGAGCTTGCGGTCTAGGTTCTCCTCCTTCTGCACGACGCGGCGCTCCTGGCGTGAGATCTCACTCCGGCGCTCTTTCGTATCGCGGTCGAGCTCCTGGCGCAGACGATGGATATCCTCTTTCGCCTCGAGCATGAGCTCTTTCTTGCGAGCCTCGCCCTTCGCCTCGGCATCCGAGACGATTTTGAGGGCCTCCTGCTCCGCCGAGCCGATCTGCGCCTCCGCGGAACGCTTTCTCGCCATATAGCCGGCGGCACCGCCGACAATCACTGCAATGATTACCGCTAAGATTGTTACGATAATAGTGTTCACCCCCTGGTAGGATTTTTGCTTGGATGCAATTTATTTTTGTAGTAGTTTTTGTGGCGTAACTATACCTTTCTATTCTATCAGCCAATCTATCCTGCGTCAACAAAAAGTCAGTCCGCCAGCTCGCGCACACGCGCGGTGAAGAGATCCAGCCACTCGCCATGGAAGCCCACCTCGGAGAAAAGCTCCGCAAGCGACGCCACGCGCGGCTGCTCTAGGAACATCGAGAGGCGCTGCTTCTCGACGCGGCGCGGGAAATAGAACTCCTCGCGCGGCGCGTCCGCGGCGGCGAACGCCACCGTGTACTCATGATACACCTTATCGGACATCGACTCCGGCGCATGCGTCGAGCGCGCGACGCTGGCCGTGAAGACCTCAGGCAGCTGGGCGAGCAGCTGCGCGCACGTCTCCTGCACATGGCGCACGACGGCGTGGTAGTCCGCGAGTGCCTGCTCCGCCCCCGCCGTATCATCGAGTATGATGGCGCAGATGAGATCGCGCGTTTTCTCGAGCGTCGAGACATCGAACTGCCGCAGCGTCTCCGCGTCCGCCGCGGCGAGCCAGCGGCGCAGCGTCTCCTCCATCGCGAGACGCGCTGCCGTGGTCACCAGTGCGTCTGCGCGGTGCAGCTGATGCGCGAGATTCACGGCGCGCTGCGCGGGATCTTCCGACGCGCCGAGACGCTCCTTCGCGCAGGCAGCGCAGTAGCCGACCGCCTCATTGACAAACGGCTCTCCCGCCGCGATGCGCCCCATCGTAGGGAAATCCAGCCCCAACTTGTCGTACGTGCGTCGCTCCGCCGCAAGCTTCCCCTTGGAAAAATACGTATCGCCGTGGTAGCGGTACGGGACGCGCGTCACCTTGCCGCACGCCGGGCAGCAATACTCCTTCGCCCGCAGATTCACGGCGATGTCACGCGCGGGATTCGGCTTGAAGAACGCATAGGGCACCGTCTCCACAAAACAATACTCATAAACGCTGTCGAGCTGTTCCTTGATCTTCCCTGGCTCATTCGCCATACCAGGCACTCCCTTCCAAAAACAACAAAAGCCCGGAAGCATTTGCTTCCGGGCGAACCTTCGTTTGGAGGCGACATTCAGAATCGAACTGAAGATAGAGGATTTGCAGTCCTCGGCCTTACCACTTGGCTATGTCGCCGGCAACCAGATGCAACGCTGCATCCCGATATGAAGAGTCCCCGCAGATGTGCCGCAGGCAGGACTTCATGACAAAAAAAATGGAGCGGAAAACGAGACTCGAACTCGCGACCCCCACCTTGGCAAGGTGGTGCTCTACCACTGAGCTATTTCCGCATCTGGAGGCGACATTCAGAATCGAACTGAAGATAGAGGATTTGCAGTCCTCGGCCTTACCACTTGGCTATGTCGCCGTAATATGGAGCGGAAAACGAGACTCGAACTCGCGACCCCCACCTTGGCAAGGTGGTGCTCTACCACTGAGCTATTTCCGCATCTGGCGACCCGAATGGGACTTGAACCCATGACCTCCGCCGTGACAGGGCGGCATTCTAACCAACTAAACTACCGGGCCATCGTCGCTTTGTTTCAGCGACATGAATTATTATAGCCGAGTCATCGGCGTCTGTCAAGAATTTTTTTCTTTCATATAATTACCTTTTCTCTCATGCAAAGTACATCTTGCGCTGTCTACGCCTCGCCGCGATAAGCCGCTACGTACGCTTCAAGCAATTCGAGGTAGCGCTGGCTCATAGCGGAGAGCGGCGCGTTCTGCGGCTGGATATAGCCGATCTCCATGTATTCGTCGCTCTCGAGCGGCACCGCGACGATCTCCGTGCCGTTCAGGTCACTCGAGAGGATGCCTGAGGAAATGGTGTAGCCGTTGAGCCCGATGATGAGATTGAAGAGCGTCGCGCGATCCGATACGATGATGCTCTTCAGCACATTCTCCATGCGATGGAGCTCCTCGGCAAAGTAGAGCGAGTTATCCGTTTCTTGCTCGTATGTGAGCCGCGGATACGGCAGGAGATCTGTGAGGCGTACGCGCTCTTTCGCCGCCAGCGGGCTGTCCCGGCGCACGAAGACGTGCGGCGACGCCCGGAAGAGCGGCACGAAGGAGAGCTCCGCCTTCGCGAGGATATGGCGCATGACCTCCTGGTTGAAGCGGCTCAAGTAGAGCACGCCGAGACCTCGAACACATAGCGTACCGGCGCGCCGCCCTTGTACGCGTGCTCGAGGAGATCCGCCTGTTCGACGACTTGCCGTGCGTAGGCGAGGAATTTCGTCCCATCCTCTGTGAGTTTCATGCCGCGGTTCGTCCGCGAGAAAATCGTGATGCCCATCTCTTTCTCGAGCTCCGCGATAGCACGCGAAAGACTCGGCTGCGAGAGGTAGAGGTGCTGCGCCGCCAGGTGGAGCGATCCATTCTCTACGATGGCGACGAGATAGCGAAGCTGCTGCAGTGTCATAATTCATCCCCTTTCCTTATAGTGGAAGAATCAGATCCGGCCCCATCTCACGAGATGATGCCGAGCCACTTCCAGTACGTATTCGTGAGCAGGAGGATCACGAGATAGGCGAGCACGGTGAGCGGGATGCCTGTCCTGATGAAGTCCTTGACCTCGAACGTCTCCGTACTGTACGCGATCATATTCTGCGGCGCGTTGACCGGCAGGATGAAGCCGAAGCAGATCGTGTATTGGAGGATCATCACCATGCCGACGACGTTGAGCGCCGTATGCTCCGCCGCGCCCTGCAGCACGGAGATGCAGATCGGGATCATCGCGGACGAAAGCGCCGTCGCGCTCGCGAACCCGAGATGGATGACGATGAGGAAGAGCGCCATCACGGCGATGATGGTGACGGCCGTCGCGTCATAGAGACTGAAATGCTGCACGATCTCCTGCGCGATCCACGCGCCCGCTTTCGTCGAGAGGATGGCCGAACCGAGGCTGATGCCGACGCCGAAGAGCATGAGCGTGCCCCAGCTGATGCGCGACTGCACTTCCTTCCACGTCATGATGCCGATGCCCGGCATCATCATGAGCGTGACTGCGACGATGGTCGTCGAGGACGTATCGAACGGATGGACGATCTTCTCCGTCGCCCAGAAGAAGAGCAGCACGACGGAGATGATGAGCAGTTTCTTCTCATCGGACTTCATCGGGCCGAGCGCCGCGAGCTCCTGCGCGATCTTCTCACGTCCGCCCGCGATCTCCTTCATCTCCGGCGGCATGAGCTTCAAGAGGACGAAATAGAGCAAAGCGCTCATGATGATGGCGAACGGCGCGGCCGCGATGAACCAGTCGAGCCAGCTGATGGTCGTGCCGAGCTGTTTCTCGATGAAGCCGAGCGCGACCATGTTTTGTGCGGCTGCCGTCTTGATGCCGACGTTCCAGATGCTGTCCGCCTGCGCGACCGCGATGAGCATGATGGCGGCGAGCTTGCTCTTCCGCGGCACGCCGAACACGGCGATGATGCCCATGACGATCGGCACCATGCACGAGACGCGCGCCGTCGTGCTCGGCACGAAGAAACTCAGCACGAATCCCGTGAAGATGACGCCCGCGAGCACATGGTTCGTCTTCGCGCCGATCTTCGAGAGGATGAAGAGCGCGATGCGCTTGTCAAGCCCTGTCTTCATCATGGCCGCCGCGATGAAGAGCGCCGCGCCGACGAGCGCGAGCGCCGTGCTCGAAAAGCCCGCGAGCGCCATCTTGAGCGCGCCCGACGTGCCGAGCATCTTCGACGGATTGCTCATGTTGGGCGCCGTGCCGAGCAGGAACGCCATGAGCGACATGATGATGCCGGACGAGACTGGATAGGAGACGGCCTCCGTCATCCAGATGACGACGGAAAAGACGAGAATCGCGAGCATGCGATGACCGGCCGTCGAGAGCTCCGGCGGCGTCGGCAGCGCCATGATGGCGATGAGCACGAGGATGCCGAGCGGCAACCCCATCAGCCCGATTTTCTTTTTCATGATGAATCCCTCCTGTGCAAAATATAGAACAAAAAGCAGCCTTCGCGAGGAAGACTGCTCAAAACACTCTGTTGCGATTGCAGCGCGTCGTTGCGCTTTTATGCTCTAGATGCATGTTTATTATATTGAATTTGATATGTTTAGTGTAATCGCCGTCGCATAGATTGTCAAGGTGTAAAGCGAATAAATTTTCTTTCCTCTCCTGATGCGTCCTGCATTTGATATATCATAACGAGAATAGTTCTTTTTGAATTATCATTGTCATAAAAATCGCACTAAGGTATAATGAAGATAGCCTCATCATGTTTTATCTTTTTACGCAAAGGGAGGGAATCCTATGGAAGCATTGCTCTTGTCCCGATGGCAGTTTGCCATCACAACGGTCTACCACTTCCTCTTCGTCCCCGTGACGCTCGGCCTTTCCGTGTTCGTAGCGCTCTTGGAGACGTGCTATGTACGGACGCGGCGTCCGGCATGGAAGGCGGCTTGTCGGAAGCTCGTGAAGTTTTTCGGCACGCTGTTCGTCATCAATTTCTCCATGGGCGTCGTCACCGGCATCGTGCAGGAGTTCCACTTCGGTATGAACTGGTCGGAGTATTCCCGCTTCATGGGCGATATCTTCGGCGCGCCGCTCGCGCTCGAGGCACTCACTGCCTTTTTCCTTGAATCGACGATGCTCGGTGTCTGGCTCTTCGGCTGGGACCGTCTCTCCGAGCGTGCGCACTGCGTGACGATCTGGCTCGTCGCGCTCGCGAGCAATCTCTCCGCGTTCTGGATTCTCGTCGCGAACTCGTTCATGCAGCATCCCGTCGGCTATGCACTGCGAGGCGGGCGCGCGGAGATGACGGATTTCTTTGCGCTCGTCACGAATCCCTATGTCGTGGGCGAGTATTCACATACCTTTTTCTCCGGCGTCGCGACGGCGGGCTTCGTCGTACTCGCTGTCTCGGCCTGGAAGGTGCTCCATGACGCCGCCTCGCGCGCCGCGTTCCGGCAGAGCCTCATGGCGGGAGCGCTCTTCCTGCTCGTGGGCCTTCTCGGCGCCGCGGGCAGCGGCCATCTGCACACGCAGTATCTCGCGCAGGCAAACCCGATGAAGCTCGCCTCGATGGAGGCGCTCTGGGAAACGGCGGATCCCGCGCCCTTCGCCATCGTCGCGGACATTGACGAGCAGGCGCACGAGAACCGTGCGGAGCTCGAGGTGCCCGCGCTCTTCTCCTTCATGCTCTACAACCAGCCGGCAGGCGCGGTGCGCGGCATCAATGACCTGCAGGCCACGGCGGAGCAGCAGTACGGGCCTGGCGACTACCGGCCTGATGTCACGGGACTCTTCTGGAGCTTCCGCCTCATGGTCGGCATCGGCGGTGCCATGATCGGCCTCGCTTTTTTGACGTTCCTCCTCGCGTGGAAGGGCGATCCCCTGCGCTTCCCCTGGCTCCTGCGCCTGATTCCCTGGCTGCTGCCGCTCGTCTATATCGTGAATTCCTGCGGCTGGTACGTCGCCGAGGCGGGACGCCAGCCCTGGATCGTCGTCGGCCTGCAAAAGACGGCGGAGGCTGTCTCGCCGAATCTTTCCGGCGCTGAGGTATGGCTCACGCTGCTCGGCTTCACGGTGACGTATCTGCTGCTCGCCGGTGTCGCGCTCTATCTTGCGTTCCGATTCATCAGGCATACGGTGATTTCTTATGAAGGGAGGGATTGACGATGGATCTTCATATTGTATGGTTCATCCTCATCGTCGTGCTTTTTACCGGCTTCTTCATTCTCGAGGGCTTCGACTACGGCGTCGGCGGACTGCTGCCCTTCCTCTCGCGCGGAGACCGCGACCGCTCGATGATCCTGCGCACGATCACGCCGGTCTGGGACGGCAACGAGGTCTGGATGATCACGGCGGGCGGCGCGCTCTTCGCTTCGTTCCCGCACGTCTACGCGACGATGTTCTCGACGTTCTACCTCGCGCTGTTTCTGATGCTCTTCGCGCTCATCCTGCGCGGCGTGGCGTTCGAGTTCCGCGGGCGGCGCGAGACGTCCGCCTGGCGCCATTTCTGGGAGGGATGCATCGCCTTCGGCAGCATCCTGCCGGCGATTCTCTGGGGTGTCGCCGTCACGGATCTCCTCCGCGGCCTGCCCATCAATGACAAGATGATCTATACGGGCGGCTTCCTCGACCTCCTGAGCCTCTACTCCATCGTCGGCGGCCTCACGTTCCTTTTCGTCTTCCTCTACCACGGCGCATCGTTTCTGACACTGCGCCTCGCGGAGCCGCGCCTCGTCGAGCGGGCGCGTGCGCTCGGAAAGACCGTCGGACGCATCGCCATCGGCCTCTTCGCGCTCTGCCTGGTGCTGACGTATGTTGAGACGGATCTTTTCACGCGGCCGCTCGCCGTCCTCGCGCTCGTGTGCGCCGCCGTGTTTTTCGTGCTCGCCAATGTCCTGCTCGCACACAAGCGGGACGGCGCGAGCTTCGCTCTCTCCTCGCTCGCGATTGCCCTGACGACGGTCGGCTTCTTCGCGGGGCTTTTCCCGCGGCTCATGGTCTCGAGCATTCATCCCGCATACAGCCTGACCATCGAGAACGCCGCGTCCTCGCCGTACACGCTCTCCGTCATGACGGTCGTCGCGTGCATTTTCGTTCCCATCGTCCTCCTCTACCAGCTCTGGGCCTACCGCCTGTTCCGCAGGCGCGTGACCGCGCAGGATGCCGAAGAGGAATATTGATTCCGACGCTATGAAAAAGATACCTTGGCTTTTCTCCACGCTGCGCACCGCCAGGCGGCAGAGCAGCATGCTCCTCGCGCTCGAGGCGCTGCGGGCGCTTGCGCTCCTTGCGGGCGCGTACCTCACAGCACGTTGGCTCGACGCTGTTTTCCTGCGGGGCGCACAGCCAGGCGATACAGCACCAGTCCTCCTGGTGCTGTTTTTCGTCATGGGCGCGGCCGCAGGCGCAAGACGCGAGGAGACGCGCCTGCTCGCGCGCCTCTCCGCCGCCTCGCGCCTGCGCGTGCGCGCCGCGCTGCACGCGCGCCTGCTCGCACCGAATGCCGCGGCGGAGGCGCCTGTCCTGCCGCTCGCGCTCGAGGCTGTGGACGCGCTCGACCTCTGGTTCTCGCGCGTCATGCCCCTGCTGCTCTCGCTCATCTGCGTCGTGCCCCTGACGCTTGCAGCAGCCTGCGCCTGCGATCCGCTCACGGCGGGGCTGCTGCTGCTCACGCTGCCCGTCGCGCCGTTCCTGCTCTATCTCATCGGCCGCGTGACGAGGGAAGCGAGCCAGATGCAATGGCAGCGCATGGAGGCGCTCACAGAGGCGTTCGGCGAGCTGCTGCGCGCGCTGCCGACGCTCAAGCTGTTCGGACGTGCCGCAGCGCATCGCGCGGAGGTCACGTGCCTCAGCGATGCCTTTTCCCAGGCGGCGCTGCGTGTCCTGCAGCTCGCCTTCGTCTCCGCGTTCGCGCTCGAGCTCATCACGACGCTCTCCATCGCCATCGTCGCCGTGAGCATCGGCCTGCGCCTGCTCTACGGGCAGATTGCGTTCGAGACGGCGTTCTTCCTCCTCCTCATCACGCCGGAGTTCTTCCAGCCGCTGCGGCAGGCGGGCACGGCATTCCACAGCGCCATGACGGCCCAGACGGCGGAGGCATCGTTGCGCCGGTTGCTCGCGCCCACCCGCGCTAACGAGGCCGGAGGCGATATCCTGCAAAGCGCGCGAGAGGCGCGCCTTGCGATGGGAAGCGCGGCAGGAACGCGGCAGGCGGACATCCCCGCCTCACAAGAGACGGACGCCGCACCGACGGTACTCATCCGCACGCTCACCTACACCTATCCGCACCATCCACTGCCCGCCCTCGCGGGGCGCTCGCTCGTACTCCCCGCGGGGACGATGACGGCGGTCACGGGCCCGTCCGGCTGCGGGAAATCGACGCTGCTCCTCACGCTTGCGGGACTCTGCGCCCCCTACGAGGGCAGCATCACCATCGCGGGGCGCGAGCTCTCCTCACTCCCATGCGCCGCGCGCACACGCCTCATCAGCTATGTGCCGCAGGAGCCTCATATCTTCAGCGGCACGCTCGCGGAGAACATCGCGCTCTTCGCTGCGCCTGACGCGCACCGTCTCGCCGACGCCCGCCGCGCTGCCGCGCTCGATGCCGCGGCGGGTGTCCCCTGGGAGAACAGCCAGCAGTTCGGCGCGGGCGGCGCCGGTCTCTCCGAGGGACAGAAGAAGCGTCTCGGTCTCGCCCGCGCGTTCTACCAGAACCGTCCGCTCGTGCTGCTCGATGAGCCGACAGCGACGCTCGACCGTGCCGCAGCCGCACGCGTGCGCGCCGCCCTGCGGCAATACCTCGCGGGCAAGACCGTGCTCATCGCGACGCACGACGCGGCACTGCTCGCGCTCGCGGATCACCGCATCGACTGGGAGGTATCACCATGACCTGCCTTTTGCGCCTGCTCTCGCTCGTGCCGCCCTGCACGCTCGCACCAGTGCTGCTCGTGAGCCTGCTCTCACTCGCGCTCGGCATCGGGCTCCTCGGTGCCTCGGCGTGGCTCATCGCGAGCGCCGCCCTCGAGCCGCCGCTCTACACGCTCGCCATCGGCATCACCTGTGTCCGCGCCTGCGGCCTCGGACGCTCCGTATTCCGCTATCTCGAGCGGTTCCTCTCGCACCGCGCCGCCTTTTCCGGCCTCACGCGCATCCGCCTCGCCCTCTTCGACCGCGCCGCTGCGCTGCTGCCGCTCGCCGCGGGACCAGCCCGGCAGGGCGCGTTCCTCTACGACCTGCTCACGGGCGCGGACGCGCTGCGTGACTTCTTCGTGCGCGCGCTCCTGCCGCCCGTCGCCGTCGGCAGCGCGACGGGCCTCCTCGCGGCGCTGCTCGCACGCCTGCTCGGCGCCAGCGGCTTGCTGCTGCCGCTGCTCTTCGCGCTGCGTCTCTGCCTGCCGCTCGTCGCGGAGAAGAATGGGGAGCAGCAGCGCCGCGCCCACGGCGGCGCCTACCGCTCCCTGCTGCTCGACATGACGGAGGGCCGCGCGGAGCTCGCCGCCGCGGACAGCCGCCCCGCCTGCGCGCGCCTGACATCGTCCGCGCGCGCACTGCTCGCGTCTGACTGCCGCGCGGCCTGCCGGGCAGCGGACGCGGACGCACGCGCGGCGATCATGGACGCCGTACTGCTGCTCCTGCTCCTCGCGCTGCTCGCGCCGCACGTGAGTGCAGGCGACATCTCAGGCGTCACGCTCGCCGTCCTCCTGCTCGTACTGCAGGCCCTCCTCAGTGCCTGGGGCACACTGCCGGACGCCATGCGCCAGCTGCGGCAGAGCCTCGCCGCTGCACGCCGCCTGCTGCCGGATGCCGCGGAACCCACGGCAGAGCGGCCGACCGGCAGCCAGCCAGCAGCCCCCGCAACACAGAGGGCACGCGGCACCATCCTGCTGCGCGCCGCGCACCTCTCCTTCGCCTATCCCGGCCGCGCGCCCGTCTTCTCTGATCTCTCCTTCACACTGCGGCGCGGCGAGCATACAGCCATCGTCGGCGCGAGCGGCGCGGGCAAGACGACGCTTGCCTTGCTCCTGCTCGGCGTCTGGCCGCCCGTGCACGGTACGCTTGCTCTCGGCGGCACCCCCTACCCGGCGCTGCCGCCCGCCGCCATCACACGCGCCATCGCCGCGCTGCCGCAGGGCTCCGTGCTCTTTTACCACTCCATCCGCGAGAACTTCCGCCGCTACCGCCCGCACGCATCCGCGGCGGACATCCGCGCGGCACTCCGCACAGCTTGCCTGGAGGACGTCGTCCGCGCCCTCCCGGGCGGCATCGACGCGCCGCTCGGCCCCGATGCCTGCCATCTCTCCGGCGGCCAGCGCTGCCGCCTGCTCACCGCTCTCGCGCTCGCGGGCGACGAGCCTGTCCTCCTGCTCGACGAGCCGACGGCAGGCCTCGACGCCGCCACCGCCGCGCGCCTGCTCGACGCGCTCTTCGCCCACGCGAAAGCCACGGGGCGGACGCTCCTCGTCATCACGCACGCACGCGCCATCCTCCCGCGCTTTGCGCAGGTTCTCTCCCTTTCCCCTTGACACAGGACGCCCGCTGTGCTATCCTCAACGTGATTAGAAACCTATGAAGCGAGAAGATGGATAGTACCGCCCCCGAAGAGAGTCCGCGTTGCTGCGAGCGGATGCGGCGGCTGTCCGGATGGGTCGCCGAGGGCGCACGGAAAGGCGGTTTCCCGCCGAGTATGCTGCGACGTCTGGCCCGCGTGAGCGGTCGGGGACGCACTGCGTCCCATGAGCGCATGGATGTTCCATGAAACAGGGTGGCACCGCGAAGATTTTCGTCCCTGACAGGATTCGTACTGTCAGGGGCTTTTTCATACCTGCTCCTGACAATCATGAGGAGGAACCATCATGGCAGAAGAAGCAAAAGACACGAAAAAGATCATCCTTTCCGGCATCCAGCCGACGGGCGTCTTCACGCTCGGTAACTATCTCGGCGCCGTCAAGAGCTGGAAGGATCTGCAGGAGGAGTACCTCTGCTACTATTTCATCGCCGACCTCCACTCCCTCACGATCCACATCGACCCGGCCAAGCGCCGCGCGCAGACGCGCGAGGCGTTCGCGCTGCTCCTCGCCTGCGGCATCGACCCGGAGAAGAGCCTCGTCTTCGTCCAGAGCCACAACAAGTGCCACGCGGAGATGGGCTGGATCATGGACTGCTGCTCCCTGTTCGGCGAGCTCTCGCGCATGACGCAGTTCAAGGACAAGAGCGCGAAGCACCCTGACAACATCAATGCCGGCCTCTTCACCTACCCCGCGCTCATGGCAGGCGACATCCTGCTCTACCAGGCGGACTATGTGCCGGTCGGCGCGGACCAGACGCAGCACCTCGAGTTCACACGCGACGTCGCGACGCGCTTCAACCACACCTACGGCGAGGTGTTCAAGCTGCCCGAGGGCTATTTCCCGAAGGCCGGTGCACGCGTCATGAGCCTGCAGGATCCGACGAGCAAGATGAGCAAGTCCGACACGAACCCGAAGGCGACCATCTCCATTCTCGACGACGAGAAAACCATCCTGAAGAAATTCAAGAGCGCCGTCACGGACAGCGAGGCGGAGGTCTGCTACCGCGAGGGCAAGGATGGCATCAACAACCTCATGACCATCTACGCCGCCATCACGCACAAGACGATGGAGGACATCACGCGCGAGTTCGCGGGCAAGGGCTACGGCGATTTCAAGACGGCCGTCGGCGAGGCTGTCGCTGAGGAGCTCCGCCCCATCCGCGAGCGCTTCGCAGCGCTTATGGAGGATCGCGCCTACCTCGACGAGGAGATGAAAAAGGGCGCTGAGCGCGCGGCGAAGATCGCCAGCAAGACGCTCACGAAGGTCAAGAAACGCGTTGGCCTGCTGCTCGAGAAATAAGGCGCGTCTACAAAGACGGATGCGCATCTTTTTGCGGCAAAGCGTGCAATTCCCCCCCGGTCGTGGCATAATGAAGATATGTCACGACCGAGGGGGAATTTTCTTGTTCAGCAATTTCATCGTCGCGGTGAGCGCCGTCGTGCCGATCTTCGTGCTCATCGGCATCGGGCTGCTCGTCCAACGCGCACATCTGCTCACGAAAGAGGAGCTCGCGCATACGAATCGTCTCGTGTTCCGCGTCTTCTTTTTCTTCACGCTCTTTTCCAATATCTACAACGCGGACTTCGCCGACGGCTTCAACCCGCGTCTCATGCTCTTCGGCGCGGCCGCCGTCACGCTGCTCTTTCTCGGCGGGCTCGCGTTCTCCTGTCTCTTCGAGCCGGTCAGGAAGCGGCGCGGCGCCATGACGCAGGCAATCTTCCGCAGCAACTTTATCATCCTCGGCCTCCCGCTCGTCGTCAACATCTTCGGCGAGGACGGCGCGCTCGTGCCGACGATGATGGTCGCCGTCATCATCCCGCTCTACAACATCTACGCCGTCCTCGCGCTCGAGACATTCCGCGGCGGTACGTTCCGCCTGCTGCCGATCCTGCGCGGCGTGCTGAAGAACCCGATGATCGACGGTATGCTGCTCGGCTTCCTCTGCCGCCTGCTGCCTTTCCCGCTGCCTGATCCGCTGCTGCGGCCGCTCATGCAGGTCGGTGCCGCGACGACGCCGCTCGCGCTCATCATCCTCGGCGCCTCGTTCCGGCGCGGCGGCATCAGCGAGAGCCGCCGCGACCTCTGGGCCTGCGTCTTCATCCGCCTCATCGCCGCGCCGGCCCTCGTGCTCACAGCCTCTGCGCTGCTCGGCTTCCGCGGCGTCGAGTTCGTCACGCTGCTCGCCATCTTCGCAACGCCCTGCGCCGTCGCTTCCTACGCGATGGCACAGCAGATGGGCAGCGACGCCGCGCTCGCCGGCAACACCGTCGTCTTCACCTCCGCGCTCTCCTGCTTCACCATCTTCGGCTGGATCTTCCTCACGAAGACGCTGGGGCTGTTCTGAGAAAACGCGGCACACCTGAGGGAACCATCATGGAAAACCATACTGCTCTCGCCGTCTGGCCGGCCTATCTCGCAGGCTTTCGCTGCGAGCGGCCTGACTGCCCGCTCGGGAGAACGGCGGCAGACGCGCCCTGCCCCGCCCTGCGCGACATCCGCATCCACGCCGTCTGCGAGCGTTCCCTGCGCCTCGATTGCCCGCGGGCCGCGCACTATGTCCTCGCCGCCCCTGAATCCTTCCATTTCGAGTCGCAGCGCCTGCCCGCCGCGGCTCTTTCGCCAGCGAACCGGCAGCTCGCCTCGCTGGCCGAGCCGCGGCCGGAGCACGCGTTCCTGCTCGACCTGCAGCGAACCTCCCTGCGCCTGCTCAAGACACAGGCGTACCCGCTCGACGCCCGCCTCGTGCTCCTCGGCATCTACCTCGAGGACGCCGTGGCATACATCGAGGATGGACGCGGCTACAAGCTTGGCGAGCTCGTGAAGAGCTACGCCTCGCCGCTCTTCGCCGCTCGTTTTCACGAGGCGCTCAAAAACATCACTTTCGAGCCGCTCGCGCACCTCGATTTTTTGATCGGCATCCTCAAGAAGCTTACAGACGCACAGGATCTCGCACTCGACGCGGCAGACCTCGCACTCGTGCGGCGCGCCTACCGTCTCGACGGCCCCCCTGACCTCGACCGCGTCCGCCGCACCTACGCGCTCAACCGCCGCGCCTTCGAGCGCGCGGCGCTCACTCTGCCGCACTTTCCCGAGCGCCTCCTGCTGCACCAGTTCTACACCGAGCTCTATCCCTGCGCCGTTCCCGGCGGCATCATCCACAACTACTGGCTCTTCGTGCTCAGCTGCAAACTCGCCGAGCTCCTGCTCACCGCACACGCTGCCCTCGAGCGCCAGCAGCTCACCACGGCCCATCTCGCCGAGGCCATCGCCAAGACGGCCAGACTGCCGCAGACGCGCAGCGGCCTTTCCGTCCTCGAGCGGACACTGGACGGTCGGGAGGACGATTCTCTCCGTCTTTTCCGACTTCTCTATCACATTCCGCAAATGAAAAACTAATTTCTTTCTCCCCTGTCAACCGCAAAATAAGAATTTCGTACAAAATGCGTTGTTATTACAAATTTCAGTGTTTTTCCTTATGATATTATGCTATAATAAAAGTGGTCATCAAAAAGCCTCCGTGCTTTTTGCCCCGATGGCCAACCCCATGCGCGCCAGGTAGCGGAACAACCCTTTCCCCGCTGCCTGGCGCGTTTTTTTATTAGGTAAATCCCCAAGACCGCAAGCCGCAGGCGCAGCGTGATTGGTTGGAAATCCTCTAAGGGCGATGCACAATGTCCACGAAGTGGACGTTTGTGCATGTAGCATTGTGCAGGCGGTATGGATGCGACGCACGGGGAACGCGCAGGCAAAAACGTGTCGGAGAAGTCAGGGCCTCCTCAGCTCCCCGGCTCCTCCGCGAAATGACGGATGACGAACTGCTGGAACGTGAGAGCCGCCGGCGAGAGCTGCTTCGTCGTGTTCCAGGCGATCCCCACAGCGCGCTTGCAGACCGGGGAGGAAATCGGCAGGTAGACGATGCCGAGATGCTCGATGCCCGGGATATTCGGGATGATGCTCACGCCGAGCTTTGCCGCGACGAGACTCGCGAGCGTATTGACGTCATCCCCCTCGAAAACAATCTGCGGATGGCTGCGCGCGAGCTCGAACGACTGGTCGACGAGCGTACGCAGGCTGTAATTCGGCTTGAGCGTGATGAGGGGCTCCGACTCGACGTCACGCAGCGTCACGCTCTCGCGTGCAGCGAGCGGATGATCCTTCGGCACCGCGACGAAGAGCTCCTCCGACCAGAGGTACATCCAGGCGATATGCTCCGCCGTCGTCATCGTCGAACAGAGGCAGAGATCCGTCTTACCGCGCTCCACCTGGCGCATGAGGAATTTGCTGTTGTGCTGGTTGAGCTTGATGCGGATGTCGGGATACTTCGCGTGGAACTCCGCGAGCAGCATGGGCAGCAGATACCCGCCGAAGGAATGGAAGAACGAAAGGTTCACCGTCCCGCCGTCCTTCTTCTCCGCCTGCGTGAGCTCTTTTTTCGCCGCCGCGAGCTCGCGCAGCACGCGGTCGATGTGATAGAGGAAATGCTCCCCTGCCTGCGTGAGCTCCGCATGGCGCGCATGACGCACGAAAAGCGGCACACCGAATTCCGCTTCGAGCTTTGCAATCGAGCGCGAGAGCGCCGACTGTGACACGGCGCAGGCATCTGCCGCTTTCGTGAAATGCTTGATGCGCGCCATCGCCTGGAAATACTTCAGTTGTGAAATCTCCATAGAAATTGTCTCCTTTTTCAGGAAGCACTGATGCCTTCCGCACTTCATTTCGTCAGCGATTCCTTTAGGAACCACGGATGAATTCAGCACTCCGTCTTCATTTCGTCAGCGGTTCCTTTATACATTTGTGTCATCTCATTCATGCATACCAATCATAACACATTTTATGCGTAAAAGAGATAAAACTTACGGATTTTCTCGTATGATAACGATTTCTTTCCCATGATTCCGCTTGTATTATGTAATATATACATCAATCTCATTAAAAAGATACATTGGACGCGCATATAACTGCTGGTTATAATGACCAATGTAAAAAGTTTTTATGTACTTCATACATTATCAAACGGAAACAGGTGATTCTCATGAAGGAGGAACTGCAGCTGGAGTTCGGCCTCGATGAGGCCGCTGCTACGGAGCTCATCGCCGAGACCAGCCCGCACCTCATCATCTCTCGCCGCCTGCCGCGCGCAGCGGCGCATGCTTTATCTGAAAGAAAGGAGCCTGCCATCATGTCTGCTGCCATTGCTCCGGCCGCCAAGGCCGACAGCCTCTGGAATCGCAATTATCTTCTGACCATCGGCGTCAATCTGCTCGTCTACACGGTGCACTTCCTGCTCATGCTCTGGTCCACCGCCTACGCGATGGAGCACTTCGACGCCTCCATCGGCCTTGCGGGCCTCGCGTCCGGCCTCTTCATCGTCGGCGCGCTCTTCTCGCGCATCATCTCCGGCCGCTTCATCGACTTCGTCGGCCGTCGCCGCATGTTCCTCGCGGGATCAGCGCTCTTCTTCCTCATGATCCTCTTCTATCTCGTCGCACCGACGCTCGCGCTCTTCAACATCGTGCGCTTTATCCATGGCGTCTCGTTCGGCATGACCTCGACGGCGGCCAGCACGATCGTCGCCGCCATCATCCCGCTCAAGAAAATGGGCCAGGGCATCGGCTATTTCACGCTCGGCGTCACGATTGCCTCCGCCATCGGCCCCTTCCTCGCCATGAATATCACGGCGGCGCACGCCTTCACGCTCGGCATCGAGATCGTCGGCGCGCTCGCTGCCTGCATCTTCCTCTTCGCGCTCACGATCAAAGCGCCGGAGCGCAACATCCTGCCGCAGGAAAAGGAGGACCTCAAGAAGATTTCCTTCAACCGCTTCTTCTCCATGCGCGCGCTCGGCATCTCGTTCATCGCACTCATGGGCGGCGTCTGCTACTCGACGGTGCTCTCGTTCCTCGGCGCTTACACGAACAGCATCGGCGTCACGGGCATCGGCGCGACCTGCTTCTTCCTCTGCTTCGCCGCGACGTCCCTCATCAGCCGCCCGCTCACGGGTTTCCTGCTGGATAAACGCGGCGGCAACGTCGTCATCTACCCGGCGCTGCTCTCGATGGCCATCGCGATGGCCATCATCGCGACGGCTTCCGGCGACATCGCGATGCTCATCGGCGCGCTCTTCCTCGGCCTCGGCTACGGCACAATCACGGCTTCCTGCCACGCGCTCGCCGTCCACTGCGCGCCGATGCACCAGGTCGGCGTCGCGACGAGCACCTACTTCGTCTTCCTCGACTTCGGCATCGGCGTCGGCCCCTACACGCTCGGCAGCTTCGTGCCGGCCTTCGGCTTCTCCTTCGTCTATTTCGCCGCCGGCGTCATCAGCCTCATCGGCATCGTGCTCTACTACATCCTCCTCGCCCGCCGCGGTCTTTTCACGCGCAGCCGCATGGACCGCACCTCGCAGGCGAAAGAGCTCATCGCGGAGCGCCGCCAGCACTTCTACGAGGAAGCGCTCGCGACCAGCCGCTGATGATTGCTGATTACTAAAAAAATTTTTCCCGCGCCTTTGCGCGATGTATTGACCCCTCCTCGGCCGCTGCTCATCCAGGCAGCGGCTTTTTTCTGCCCGTGAATACGGACGGATACATGCGGTGAGTTCCCTCCTGTCCCATCATTGACGCCCTATAACGAATCTAATATAATAGCTATAGCGATTATTTTTACTTTTCTATTGTCAAGGAGGTACCAATGGATAGTATGAATGCGGCGGTCAATGCCGTCAATGACGTTCTCTGGTCTTATGTACTCATCGTCGTCCTCATCGCGTGCGGGCTCTATTTCACCTTTGCCACGCGCTTTGTCCAGGTCAGGATGCTGCCAGAGATGCTGCGGCTCCTCACGGAGGGCATCGGCAAGCAGACCGAGGGACATGCCATCAGCTCGTTCCAGGCGTTCTGCGTGAGCACCGCCTCGCGCGTGGGCGTCGGCAACATCGCGGGCGTCGCCATCGCAATCGTCACGGGTGGGCCCGGCGCGGTCTTCTGGATGTGGCTCATCGCCTTCATCGGCTGCGCCACCGGCTTCGTCGAGAGCACGCTCGCGCAGATCTACAAGCTGCCGCGCGGCAACGGGAAATTCCACGGCGGACCTGCCTACTACATCAAGAACGCACTGCACCAGCCAGGCGTCGCGAAGCTCTTCGCGCTGCTCATCTCCGTGACGTTCGGCCTTGTCTACGTCTCCGTACAGGCGAACACGATCGCGCTCTCCGCACAGACCATCGGCATCGATCCCGCCATCACGGCCGCTTTCCTTTGCATCTTCACGGCGCTCGTCATCTGCGGCGGCATGCACCGCATCGCCAAGGTCACGGAGTTCCTCGTCCCCATCATGGCTGGTCTCTACTTGCTCGTCGCACTCCTCATCATCCTCCTGCACCTCAGCGAAGTGCCTGCGATGTTCGCCCTGATCTTCCACGATGCGTTCTCCCCGCAGGCTGCCGTTGGCGGCGGCCTGGGCACGGCGATGATCACAGGCATCAAGCGCGGCCTCTTCTCGAACGAGGCCGGTGAAGGCTCCGTGCCGAACGCGGCGGCGACGGCGGCGGTCACGCATCCGGTCAAGCAGGGCCTCGTACAGTCCTTCGGCGTTTACGTCGACACGTGGATCGTCTGCTCGGCGACCGCGTTCATCATCCTGCTCACAGGGCAGTACACCATCGGCGGCGAATGCACGGGCATCGCGCTCGCGCAGGCATCCCTCGCCTCCGTCTTCGGCAGCCTCGCGCCTGCGGCCGTCTCCCTCATGATCCTCCTCTTCGCCTTCAGCTCCATCGTGGGCAACTACTACTACGGCGAGATCAACATCGCCTTCTTCGATGGGAACACGCGCAGATACCTCGCAGTCTTCCGCGTCTGCGTCGTGCTCATGGTACTCTTCGGCAGCCTCGCGACGCTGCAGCTCGTCTGGAACCTCGCCGATCTCTTCATGGGCCTGCTCTGCCTGACGAACCTCTACGCCATCACGCGCCTCGCGCCCTACGCGCGCCGCGCGCTCATCGACTACCAGGAAAAGCGCGCCCACGGTGAGGATCCATCGTTTACCGCGAGCGACATCGATCTCACGGACGGTATCTACGCATGGAAAAAATAAGTTTTTCCTTTTGCCGATAGAATCATATCATAGACAAAAAGGCGGCCCGCTGACTCATAGGAGTCAGCGGGCCGCCTTTGTATGATCTGACGGAAAGAAGTACTGCCGTATCAGCACTCCGCCTTCACGCATCTGCCTTTCTTGGTCATCATGCTTTCTTGAACGTGAACGCTCCATTCTCGTAGCTCATGTTCACAGTATCGCCTTCGCCGACGGTGCCGCCGATGATCTCTTTCGAGAGGGCCGTCTCGACCTTGTGCGAGAGCAGGCGGCGCAGCGGACGCGCACCGAAGCTCGGATCGAAGCCCTGCTCGGCAAGCGCCGTGAGCGCGGCATCGTCCCAGGTAAGGGTGATCTTCGTCTGACGCTCCATGCGCTCGTTGAGCCCTTTGAGCAGGATGGCGGCGATGTCCTTGACCTGCTCCTTCGCGAGTGCCTTGAAGACGATGATGTCATCGACACGGTTGAGGAACTCCGGACGGAAGTAGTCTTTGAGGATTCCCTTGACGGCGGCCTTGGCCTCCTCGTAATCCTTGTTGAGGATTTCCTGCGAGCCGAGGTTGCTCGTCATGATGATGACAGTGTTCTTGAAGTTCACGACACGTCCTTTGCCGTCCGTGAGGCGTCCGTCGTCGAGGATCTGGAGCAGGACGTTGAAGACGTCGCGATGCGCTTTCTCGATCTCGTCGAGCAGGATGACGCTGTACGGACGACGGCGCACAGCCTCGGTGAGCTGACCGCCCTCGTCGTAGCCGACGTATCCCGGAGGCGCGCCGATGAGGCGCGAGACGCTGTGCTTCTCCATGTACTCGGACATGTCGATGCGGATCATGCTGCGCTCATCGTCAAAGAGCGCCTCCGCGAGCGTCTTGGCGAGCTCGGTCTTGCCGACGCCCGTGGGGCCGAGGAAGATGAACGAGCCGATGGGCCGGTTCGGATCCTTGATGCCCGCACGCGCGCGCAGGATGGCGTCGCTGACGGCGCGCACGGCCTCGTCCTGGCCGACGACGCGCTCGTGGAGAACCTGCGGCAGGTGCAGAAGCTTCTCGCGCTCGCCCGTGAGCATCTTCGTGACGGGGATGCCCGTCCAGCGCGAGACGACGCTCGCGATGTCCTCCTCGCCGACCTCTTCCTTGAGCAGGCGCTGATCTTTTGACTTCTTGTTGATCTCCGCCTCCTGCTCCTCGAGCTGCTTCTGGAGTGCCGGCAGTTTGCCGTACTTGAGCTCGGAGAGCTTGTTGAGGTCGTAGGCGCGCTCGGCTGCCTCCATCTCGCTGTTCACGCCGTCGATTTCCTTTTTGATGGCGCGCACGCGCAGGATGCCCTGCTTTTCCTTCTCCCAGGCGGACTTGAGCTCCGCCTCCTTGGCAGTGAGCTCGTCTTTCTCCTGCTGGAGCTTCGTGAGGCGTTCCTTCGAGGCCTCATCCGTCTCCTTCTTGAGCGCCTGTTCCTCGATGGTCAGCTGCATGAGCTTGCGGCGCACCTCGTCGAGCGGCGCCGGCATGGATTCGATCTCTGTGCGCAGCTTGGCCGCGGCCTCATCGACGAGGTCGATGGCCTTGTCCGGCAGGAAACGGTCGGAGATATAGCGGTCGGAGAGCGTCGCCGCCGCGACGAGCGCCGCATCGCGGATGCGCACGCCGTGATGGACCTCATAACGCTCCTTGAGGCCGCGCAGGATGGAGATGGTATCCTCGACGCTCGGCTGGTCGACCATGACCGGCTGGAAGCGGCGCTCGAGCGCAGCGTCCTTCTCGATGTACTTGCGGTACTCGTTGAGCGTCGTCGCACCGATGCAGCGCAGCTCGCCGCGCGCGAGCATCGGCTTCAGGAGATTGCCCGCGTCCATCGAGCCCTCTGCGGCACCGGTGCCGACAACGGTGTGCACCTCGTCGATGAAGAGGAGGATCTGCCCGTCGGATTTCACGATCTCATTGAGCACGGCCTTCAACCGTTCCTCGAACTCGCCGCGGAATTTCGCGCCTGCGACGAGCGAGCCCATGTCGAGCGAGTAGAGTGTCTTGTTCTTCAGCGACTCCGGCACATCGCCCGCGACGATGCGGCGGGCAAGGCCCTCGACGATGGCCGTCTTGCCGACGCCCGGCTCGCCGATGAGCACCGGGTTGTTCTTCGTGCGCCGCGAGAGGATCTCGATCGTGCGGCGGATCTCCTCGTCGCGGCCGATGACCGGATCGAGCTTGCCCGCCCGTGCGGCCGTCGTGAGGTCGCGGCCGTATTTCTCGAGCGACTTGTAGCCCTCCTCCGGTTTCTCGCTCGTGACGTTCTGCTTGCGATTCTTCTTGATCGAGCTCTGGATGTTGCTCTTCGTGAGCTTGAAGTCGCGGCAGATGGACTGCACATCCTCGCTGCCGTCCGTCACGAGCGCGAGCAGGAGATGCTCGGTGCTCACATAGTCGTCCTTCATGATCTGTGCGTATTCCTGCGCCTTCGCGAGCACGCGCACCATGTCCATGCCCATCGTGAGGCGATCCTGCCCCTTGACGCTCGGAATCTTCGCGAGCTCCTGCTCGAGACGCGAGCGGAGCATGCCGAGATCGACGCCGCAGTCGTCAAAGATCGTCTGCAGCAGTCCCTCCGGCTCCTTCGCGAGCGCGAGCAGCGCATGGAGCGACGTGATCTCCTGGTGATAGCGCAGGGCCGCCGTCTGCTGCGCGGCCTGCAGCGCGGCCAGCGTCTTTGCCGTATATTTTTCTTCTCCCATCATAAATCCCTCCTGAGCAGAAGTTGTTTCCTTTTGTCTTTCTGAACCTTATTATACTCGTAAAGGTCAAAATGTCAAACATTATTTTGATTTTTTGACTTTTAGGAGAAAAATTCTTGCTATCCTCCGACGAAATCTGCCATCCAGCATCGCGAAAGCGCAGATGCCCGCTTCGCTGCGCACCTATTTCACGCAGCGAAGCGAGGCGTGCAACCCACGCGCAGCAGGAGCGTCAGCAACAGCCGCGGCCGCGGCCTCGTTTTCTCTCTGCACGAGCAGGAGCGCTGGGTGCTTCCTCTTCCGCAGCAGATCTTCCATGTGTAGCTCCCGCAGGTAAGCGGCCAGATAGCCGCCACGCCGCACCCTGCGGATGCGCGCCTCGAGGAGATCCGCCGCCGCTTTCGCCAGGGGCAGCAGCCCATCTCCGGAGCGCGCTTCCAGCAAAGCATCCGCCAGGTGATAACGCCGAAGCAGCTTCTCCGCGTACCCATGGAAATACGCTTCCCGCAAGCGCTCCATGAGGCGCACGCGCGCTGCATGGATGACGCGCTCCAGGCGTTCATCGAACTGCCCCTGCCCCATGTGCTACACCCTCCTCGCTAAAGGGGATGCCCCTCTTGCCGGGCGCCCCCATATCCTTTCTTCAGGAACCACTGATTCATTCAGCATTTCCTTTATTTTATTCGACATCTGCCAGCCAAACTCCTTGTTGCGTAAAAAGGCATCAGAGGCTCCCTTCTACGGGAGTTCCCTGATGCCTTTTCGTATCGTTCTGATCCGCCGCTCAGTTCTTCGGGAAGAACTCGTCGTGGATCGCGTTCACGGCCTCCTTGAGCTCCGAGCCCTTGACGAGGCAGCTGATGCTGATCTCCGACGTGCTGATGATGTCGATGTTGATGCCCGCACGCGAGAGGGCACCGAACATGCGCGCCGCCGTGCCCGGGTTGCCGAGCATGCCCGCACCGACGATGGAGACCTTCGCCACATCCTCCTCGACGAGGACGGCGATGGCGTTGAGCTTGTCCGCCACCTTATCGACGACCTGCTTCGCCTGGTTGAGGTCGTCAGACGCCACCGTGAAGACCATGTCCGTGACGTTCTTCTCGATGTTGCGGATGCTCTGCACGATCATGTCGACGTCGATGCTGGCCGCCGCGAGCGCCGAGAAAATCTCATGCGCGATGCCCGGCGTATTCGGGATGCCGAGCACGGCGATCTTCGCCACCTTGTCGTCATGAGCCACGCCGCGAATCACAAAATCTTTATCTTCCATCGTATAATCCTCCCTAATGATCGTTCCGGGTTTCGTCGTGAAGGTCGAGCGCACATGGATGGGGATGTGGAAATACTCGCCCATCTCCACCGAGCGCGGCTGCATGACGCCGGCGCCGAGGCGCGCCATCTCGAGCATTTCGTTGTAGGTGATCTCCTTCATCTTGCGCGCGCCCTTCACGATGCGCGGGTCGGCGCTGTAGATGCCATCGACGTCGGTGAAGATCTCGCAGCTGTCCGCCTTGAGCGCGCCCGCGAGCGCAACGGCCGACGTGTCGCTGCCACCGCGTCCGAGCGTCACGGGATCACGCTTCTCGTCCGCGCCCTGGAAACCGGCAACGACGACGACGTTGCCCTTGTCGAGCTCCTCCTGCACGCGCTCCGGCGTGATGTCAACGATGCGCCCCTTCGTGTGGACGGAGTTCGTCTGCATGCCCGCCATCGGTCCCGTGAGCGAGATGGCCGGCTGGCCGAGCGTCTTGAACGCCATCGCGAGGAGGGCGATGGAGACCTGCTCGCCCGTCGTGAGCAGCATGTCCATCTCGCGCGTATACTGGTACGGATCCTTGTTGATGCCCTGCGCGAGCTTGATGAGGTCGTCCGTCGTGTCGCCCATCGCGGACACGACCATGACGATCTGGTCGCCCGGCTGCTTTTCCTTGAGCACCCGCTTGGCAACATTCATGATTTTTTCCGTGGTGGCAACAGAGCTGCCACCGAATTTCTTGACAATAAGTGCCATGATTCTCCCCCTACAATATCCATCTAAGGCCTCGGCGAACCGATACCCTGATTCACAACCAATTACGGCCTATTATACAAAAAAATCCACCATCTGTCTACATATATAGAGAAATTTGTGTAAACTTATCAACGGTTGATATACACCCTTGTGCGCAACACGCAAACATCGTCAAGAAGTGCCAGCTGCCTGCATACAAGTTCCCCCGCCAACGGAACGCATCGGCACGCAGTGGGTTCAGCTATGGCGCTGCCGTACGCAGCAGACATCCTGAACGCACAATCGTACAGCCATCATGACAAGCCCGCTTCGGCCCCGCATCCCGGACATGCCATGTTCGCGCTTGCAACGAAAAGAGCTGCCAACGGTGCGATGCCCGCCGTTGGCAGCTCCTGCGAGATACGATATTTACTTCAGCATCGCGAGCATCGTGCCGGCCGCGACAGCCGTGCCGATAACGCCTGCGACGTTCGGGCCCATGGCATGCATGAGCAGGTAGTTGCCCGGCTTTGCCTTCATGCCGACGACCTGGCTCACGCGCGCCGCCATCGGGACCGCCGAGACACCGGCCGAGCCGATGAGCGGGTTGACCTTCCAGCCCGTCGCGCGGCACATGATCTTGCCAAAGAGCACGCCGCCCGCCGTGCCGAAGATGAACGCGACGAGGCCGAGGAAGATGATGAGCAGCGTCTGCGGCACGAGGAAGCTCTCCGCGCTCATCGTCATGCCCGTGCCCGTGGCGAGGAAGATCGTGACGATGTTGCAGAGGGAGTTCTGCGCCGTGTCAGAGAGGCGATCCATGACGCCCGACTCGCGGAAGAGGTTGCCGAGCATGAGCATGCCGAGCAGCGAGGCGATCGGCGGCAGCAGCAGGCTGATGAGGATGGCCGAGACGATGGGGAAGCAGATGCGCTCGAACTTCGTGACCGTGCGCATCTGTTCCATGACGACCTCGCGCTCCTTCTGCGTCGTGAGGAGCTTCATGACCGGCGGCTGGATGAGCGGCACGAGCGACATGTAGGAATACGCGGCAACCGCGATGGCGCCGAGGAGATGCGGCGCCATCTGGATGGAGAGGTAGATGGCCGTCGGGCCGTCCGCGCCGCCGATGATGCCGATGGCGCCTGCCTCCTTCTCCGTGAAGCCGAGCATCATCGCGCCGACGAGCGAGACGAAGACACCGATCTGCGCCGCCGCGCCCAGCAGCAGTGTCGACGGACGGGCGATGAGCGGGCCGAAGTCCGTCATCGCGCCGATGCCGAGGAAGATGAGCGGCGGGAAGATCTCGTTCGCGATGCCGTAGTGGATTGCGAGCATGAGACCCGGATCCTCGAGGAATCCCGTGCGCGGGAAGTTCGCGAGGATGCAGCCGAAGGCGATCGGGCCGAGCAGCAGCGGCTCATACTCCTTGGCAATCGCCAGGTAGAGCAGCACGAGGCCGACGAGGATCATGATGGCGTTGCCCATCGTGAACGCCGAGAAGCCGCTGTCCGCCCAGACGGCCTGCAGCGAAATGACAAAAGCATTGATGATTTCCATGGTGGTTCCTCCCCTCCTGTCTTATTCGAGCGTCCGCTGTACGCCGAAGCTCCGGCCGGCGTTCTTCCAGCCGTCGCGCTCAATGGGACGCACGGCGCGGATGGCCGCCGGCCCGTAGCCGTAGCTCGCGAGCGCGGCGGCAATGACAGCGATGACCTCAGGCGATACGCCGTCCGCGGACACAGGCTCGGGAGCGGGCGCCGCAGGTGTCGGCGCTGGCGCCGGTGCCTCCTTCTGGGGAGCCGCCTTCTCCTTGGTCGGATCGATCGCGTGAATCAGGTTGATGACCAACCCCAAGGCGACGAGGACGATGAAGACAACCGTCATGTTAATCAGCATGATGACAAAGGGATTCGTCGTTACTGGCTCTGACATACACTCACCTCATTATAGTATTGATAGGAACGTCTTGTACATCATTATATATTATTGTTTATACAATTTGAAATATTTTCTTTGTATCTGAACTATTACCATAGGTTATTGTTCAAAAATAGATAACATCAAGTTATCACGCCAACGCCTCTGCCGCCTTTGCGAGATAGAGCGCGCGGAAAGCGGGATACTCACCGAGGCCGTGCATACTCACGCGCACGGAAACCCCCGCCGCGCGGAGGCGCGACACCCAGGAGTCCGACTGCTCGCCCGCAAGATCCTGGCGCACATGGCGGCCGCCCGTCAGGAGGAGCGGCGCGAGCAGTACCTCCGATGCCGCCGACGCGCGCAGGCGCGCGAGTACATCGTCGAAGCGCGGCGTGTCCGACGGCTCGAGCACGCCGACATGGATGGGCAGCCCCTCGCTGTCGATATGCGCCTGCAGCGCGTCGTAGACGGGGTTGTGGCGGTGCGGCGAACCATGCCCCATGAGCACGAGCTGCTCGCCCGGCCGTACATGGAGATCCATGAGCAGCGCCGTGAGCACGCGCGGAGCATCCTCCGCGCCCGCGAGCACCGGCGCCGCAAGGCGCAGATCCGCGAGGCGGTCGCGGTACGCCTCGTAGGGCGCGCGGATTTTCGCCTCGTACTCCTCGCCCGGCGTCAGATGCGTGGGCAGGATGAGCGCGCGCGTATAGGCCTCCCGCACGAGGCGCTCGAGGACGTCAGGGAGCGCGGGAATCTCGCGCCCCTCCTGCGCGCGGATCTTTTTGCGCAGGAATGCCGAGGTATACGCCTCCAGCACGTCGTAGTCCTTGAACTTCACGCGCAGGTCGAGCGCGATGCAGTCGATGGTCCGTGCGCGCTCCGCGGCGTCAGCGACGCCGAAGCTCGTGAGCACGATGGCCTGCCGCATCAGCCCTGCTCCTTTTTCACGACATCGGCGATGCGATGGCAGATGGTATCGAGCTGTGCCTGATCCGGCCCCTCCGCCATGACGCGGATGAGCGGCTCCGTGCCGGACGGGCGCACGAGGATGCGGCCGTCGGTGCCGAGCTCCTGCTCGCCCGCGGCGATTGCCGCCTTGATGGCCTCGTTCTCCTCCCAGCCGTCCTTCGTCGCGACCTTGACGTTGACGAGCAGCTGCGGATACGTCGTCATGAGGTTCGTGAGATCAGACGCCTTGCGGCCGCTGCGCTTGAGCGAGGAGAGCACCTGGAGCGCCGTGATGGGGCCGTCGCCCGTCGTGCTGAAATCCGTGAAGATGATATGGCCGGACTGCTCGCCGCCGATCTTGTAGCCGTTCTTGAGCATATTCTCGAGCACATAGCGGTCGCCGACCTGCGTGACCTCCGCACGGCCGCCCGCCGCCTTGATGGCTTTGTGGAAGCCGATGTTCGCCATGACCGTCGTCACGACCGTATTGTAGGGCAGCGTGCCCTTCTTGATCATATCCTGCGCGCACATCACGAGGATATGATCGCCGTCGATGACCTGTCCCTTCTCGTCGACGCAGAGGCAACGGTCGGCGTCGCCGTCGTGTGCGATGCCGAAATCCGCGTGGTTCTCGAGCACGGCGCGCTGCAGCGACTCGAGATGCGTCGAGCCGCAGTGATCATTGATGTTGACGCCGTTCGGCAGCGCGTGGATGACCTTGACCTTCGCGCCGAGCTCGCGCAGCACGCGCGGCATGACCTCGTAGGCGGCACCGTTCGCGCAGTCGAGTACGACGCTCATCCCATCGAAACGCTCCTTGCAGGTGGAGAGCACGAACTCGATATACTGGTTCAAAAGATCCGTGCGGTATTCGATATGGCCGATCTTGTCGCCCGAAGGACGCGCGAGGTTGTCATCCTGCTCGAGCTGATGCACGATGGCCTCGAGCTCATCCTCGACCGCGTCGGGCAGCTTGTAGCCGTCGCCACCGAAGAACTTGATGCCGTTGTCGTGGAACGGATTGTGCGAGGCGGAGATCACGATGCCCGCCTTCGCCTTGTGACGGCGGGCGAGATACGCGATGGCCGGCGTCGGAATCACGCCCGCGAGCATTGCGCGGCCGCCGGCGGAGCAGATGCCGGCCGTGAGCGCCGAGGCGAACATCTCACCGGAAATGCGCGTATCGCGGCCGATGAGGATGAGCGGCTGCTCGTCCGACTCGCGGCCAAAATACAGCGTCGCCGCCCGGCCGAGACGGTACGCCATCTCCGGCAGCAGGGTCACATTCGCCTCTCCACGGACGCCGTCCGTACCAAAAAGTCTTGCCATGAAAATATCCTCCTAAATCTCAAAAATGCAAAAGCTGGGGAGCCCGCTCCCCTTGCCGCCACGCGTCACCCGGCGGCCCTGTTCAAGCGCAGGCATCCGTCTGCCCCCGTACCAGGCGCCTCGGCGCAGCACAGCATCAGGCCTCCAGATAAGCGAGCGCCGCCTTCATGCCGTCGACGGCCGCACTCATGATGCCACCCGCGTAGCCCGCGCCCTCCCCGATGGGATAGATGCCGGGCGTCCGCTCGGCGAGGAACGTCTGCCGGTCGCGGCGGATCCGCACCGGCGCCGACGAGCGCGTCTCGATGCCCGTCATCGGCACATCCGGCGCGGCAAAGCCGGGGATGCGGCGGTCGAACTGCGGCAGCGCGTGCGCGAGCGTCGCACAGACGGCAGGCGGCAGGCAGTCCGCGAACCGCGCCGTCCGCACGCCCGGCGCGTAGGAGGGCGGCACGAGGAAATCACTGCTCCCCGCGCGCCCCGCGAGGAAATCACCGACCGACTGCACGGGCGCAAAATAATCCCCGCCGCCCGCCGCGAACGCGCGCGCCTCATAGTCGCGCTGGAACGCGACGCCCGCGAGCACGCCGGGACCGAAATCCTCAGGCGTCACCTGCACGAGCAGCGCGGCGTTCGCGACACCGGAGTCGCGGCGGTAGTTGCTCATGCCGTTCGTCACGAGCCGACCCGCCTCCGAGGCCGCCGCGACGACCTGTCCGCCCGGACACATGCAGAACGAGTACGCGCCGCGCCCCGTCTCGCGATCCTGATACGTCAGCGCGTAGTCCGCGACCGGCAGTCGCGACTGGCCGGCATCCGCACCGTACTGCGCCCGGTCGATGAAGTCCTGCGGATGCTCGATGCGCACGCCCACGGCGAACGCCTTCGCCTCCATCGCGAGCCCGCGCGCATAGAGCATCTCATACGTATCGCGCGCCGAATGGCCGATGCCGAAAAATGCTGCATCCGCCTCGACGCGCTCCTCTCCCGCGACGATGAGCGCGGCGAGCCGTCCGCCCGCGAGCTCCACATCCGTGACCTGCGCGCCGAAGCGCACCTCGCCGCCAAGGCGGCGGATCTCCTCACGCAGGTTCTTTACGACCGTGCGCAAAAGATCCGTACCGATATGCGGCTTGTGCAGGTAGAGGATCTCCTGCGGCGCGCCCGCCGCAACGAATGCCTCGAGCACATCGCGCATGTGCGGATCGCTGATGCGCGTCGTAAGCTTGCCGTCGGAGAACGTCCCCGCGCCGCCCTCGCCGAACTGCACATTCGAGGTGGGCGAAAAGGCGCCGCCGTGCCAGAACGACAGAATATCGCGATGACGCGTATCGACATCCTGACCGCGCTCCAGGACGAGCGGCGCCTGTCCCGCGCGCGCGAGCGTGAGTGCCGCGAACATCCCCGCGGGACCAAATCCCACGACAACGGGACGCCGTTCTCCCTTCCCGAGCGGCCGCTCTAGGATGGGCGGCCGCGGCTGCGGCTGCCGCCGCTCCACCTTGCGGTCGCGCCGCAGCCGCGCGAGCACCGCCCGCTCCTGCCTGACTGCTACATCGAGCACGAAGACAAAGAGGAGCGGCGCGCCATGATAGCGCCGCGCGTCGACGGCCTTGCGCACGATGGCGACGGAGACGATCTCCTCCGCGCGCACGCCGAGCCGCTGCGCCGCCAGCTGCGCGAGCGGTGTCTCATCGTCAAACGGCACCGAAAAATCTTTGATCCGAAGCAACAAGCTCCCCCTTTCCGATTGAAAACACCATCACTTCACGAACAAAATACGAAACTACAGACTTAGCCTACTCTAAATCAAGAGAAAAGTCAATCCAGAGCAAGCGCTCGCCGCATACAGCAACGGGGCCGCCGCGTATGCGACAGCCCCGCAAAAAACACAGATGAGACGCTCCCGCGCCACAGCCGTTACCAGCTGCAAGCCGCTTTATTTCGCCGCCGCGACCTTCGCCGCGTGGCGTTTCTCCGACCAGCCGCGGAACACGATCCAGAGCGGGCTCGCGATGAAGATGGACGAATAGCAGCCGACGCCGAAGCCGACGAGCAGCGCGAACGCAAAGTCCTTCGTCGTCTCGCCGCCGAAGAAATAGAGCGCGAACGTCGTGAAGAGCACGGTGAACACCGTGTAGAGCGAACGCGTGAGGGTCTGGTAAACGCTCGTGTTGACGAGCGCGTTCACGTCGCCGTTCCTGCGGAAATGCAGGCGCAAGTTCTCGCGGATACGGTCGAAGATGACGATGGTATCGTTGATCGAGTAACCGACGATGGTCAGAAGCGCCGCGATGAATGAGGAGTCGATCTGACGCTGCGTGAGCGAGAAGACCGAGAGCACGATGAGGATATCGTGGATGAGCGCGAACACGGCCGCAACGCCGAACTTCCACTCGAAACGATAGGCGACATAGAGGATGATGAGCGCCCAGGAGATCACGAGCGCCTCGAGCGCGTTCGTGATGAGCTCGCCGCCGATGGTCGCGCCGACCTTCTCCTCACGCAGCACCGTATAGTCGCCGACGTCCTGCTTGAGCGTCGCCATGACTTCCTTGCGCTGTTCCTCCTCGAGATCCGTCGTACGGATCATCACGTCCTCCGAGGACGTGACATCCGACTGCGCGCCGGAGAGCTGGATGGTGCTGCCGTCGAGACCGTACTTCGCGAGACTCGTGCGCACCTCGGCAATCGTGACCGGCTGCGCGAACTTGAGGTCGATGATCGTGCCGCCCGTGAAGTCGATACCGAAATTGAAGCCCCGCACGAACATGCAGATGATACCGGGAATGATGATGAGCGCGGAAATAAGGAACCAGATTTTCCGATGGCCCGCAAGATCGAATTTAGGCATTCTTCTTCAAATCCTCCTTTTTCCAAAGCATGAAGCCCGTCGCGCCGTAGGCGGCAGGATTGCTGAAGAGCTTCGAGGCAATCATCAGCTTCAGCATGTACTGCGTGAGCGTGATGGCCGTGAACATCGAGAGCAGCGTGCCGAGGCCGAGCGTGATGGCGAAGCCGCGGATCGTACCCGTGCCGAGGAAGAAGAGCACGCCCGCCGCGATGAGCGTCGTGACATTCGAGTCGAAGATTGTCGTGAACGCGCGCTTGAAGCCAGAGTCCATCGAGAGCCGCAACGTCTTGCCCTGGATCTGGTACTCCTCCTTGAAATGCTCGAAAATCAGCACGTTCGCGTCGACCGCCATGCCGATGGAAAGAATGATGCCCGCGACGCCCGGCAGCGTCAGCGTCGCGTCGAGCACATAGAGCAGCGCGAGCAGCATGATCGTATAGGCCATGAGCGCGATGTCAGCGATGAAGCCGGAGACGCGGTAGAAAAGCAACATAAAGAGCAGTACGGCGCCGATGCCGACGGCGAACGCGAACTCCGACTTATCCTTGGAGTCCTGTCCGAGGGACGGGCCGACCGTGCGCGTCTCGATGATGTTGACCTTCACGGGCAGCGCACCGCTCCGGAGGACGACTGCGAGATTCTGCGCCTCCTCGAGCGACTTCTGTCCGGAGATCTCCGCCTTGCCGCCGAGGATCGGCTCGCGGACGTTCGGCGCTGTGAGCACCTCGCCGTCGAGCAGGATGGCGATCGTGCGGCCGACGTTCTTCGAGGTGAGATCCGCGAACTTCTTCGCGCCCTCATCGGTGAACTCGAGGTTGACGACGTTCTGCCCGTTTTGCTGGTTCGTCGCCGCCTGCGCGTTCTTGAGGTCGGTACCCGTGAGCACCGTGTTGCCGTCCTCGTCCTTGAACTCGAGCATCGCCGTCTTGCCGATGGTCTTGATGGCGGCATCCGGATCCTTGACACCCGGCAGCTCGATGATGACGCGACGCTCGCCCTCGCGCTGGATAATCGGCTCGGTGAGACCGAGCGCGTTGACGCGCTTCTCCATGATGGTGACGACGCGGTTCATCGCGTCATCGTTGACCTTCGCAATATCCGTATCCTCCGCCTCGAGCACGACATGCGTGCCGCCCTGCAGGTCGAGGCCCTGGCGGATGGAATTCGCCAAGGGCCGGACGAACGCGAGGAAGATGCCGACAATCGCCACGACACAGACGATGAGCTTCAGGAGACTGTCTTTTCTCAACTGATTCAATCCTTTCTCATGGAGCGCGGCTGCGCTCCTATTATTTATTTATGGAATCACCGACTGTGCCGGTGCTTCTCTATGATATCAAAAATGTCTCCAGCCGGCCGTCAGGAGGCTGTCTCAGCTGCAGACGCCCCCTGCCGTGTTTTCAAGAACGCGATGACCTTCTCCCGCACGGCATCCGCGTCGAGCGCGTCCGTCTGGATGTAGAGATCCGCGTGCGCGCGGGCATCGGCGAGCCGCTTGTGCTGAACGGCGAGCCGATCCTCGCCCCAGTAGACGAGGCGGCGCTTGTGGATGGCCGGGAGCGTCGCGTCAATCATCACGAGCACGTCGGGATGGTGCTTGTTCCAGAAATCATGGATGCAGGAATGCTCCTGCGCCACATTGTAGGCGTCGTAGCCCGCCGCCCGCAGTCCCGCCACGAGCGTCGTCTTCCCCGACGCGCAGACACCGACGATTGCAATCCGCATGCTGCCACTCCTCCCAAAACGCATCCGCACGGCTCCCGTCCAGCCGGTCAGAACGGATAGACGGCCTTGAGCTCCTCGATCTTCGCACCCGGGGAATCCTCCGTAATGCCGAGCACGACGACCGTCATATCATCAGACGCCTTCTCCTTGTCGAGGAAAAGCGCGTATTCCATGATGCTGCGTGCGATGTAGTCCACATCCTCCGCCGTGTTCTTGCGGATGATTTCCATGATTTTCTCAAAGTCCGCATCATGTCCCGTATGCTTCCGGCCCGCATGCGCGATGCCGTCTGTATAGGAGACGACGAGCATCCCCGGCGTGAACGGCACCTCGTACATGCGCGGCTTCATGTGGCGGTGCACGCCGATGGGCGCGACCTCGTCGTCGTAGACGCTCTCGTACTCCGGCGTCACGACGATGGTCGGACAGTTGGAGTTACGGCTGATGACGACCGTCTCCGACTCGAGATCCGCGCTGATGACCGTGAGCGTGCAGGAGACCTTGCGGTCCTTCATCGCGTAGAGATAGTCATGCACGGCACGTGCGACCGCGCCGTCGCGCGCGCCGTCACCGATGAGCTGCGTCGCCTTCGTGACGACCCAGCTGCTCGTATGATGCGCCGCGAGCCCGTTCCCCTGCCCGTCCGCGATGATGGCGGAGATGCCGCCGTGCGGGCGCTCCGCGAGGTCGCAGGTATCGCCGCAGTACTCATTGGCATACTTGGCGGTCTTCGCCATGCCAATCTTGATTTCCATAGATTCTCACCGTTTCTTCCTGCAAATCAGATGACGCGTCTCCGTGACGATCTCCGCCACAGAGATGTCATGCGCCGCCATCGGCACCTCAGAGACGAGGAGCGCGTCGAACGCGAGCGCGATGCGGTACGCGCCGCGCGCCCGCACGCCGAGATAGCGGTCGTAGTAGCCGCCGCCGAGCCCGAGGCGCGCACCCTCCGCGGTGAACGCCGCGCCCGGCACGACGGCGAGGTCGATCTCCTCCGGCGCGATGGCGCGGCGCAGGCGCTCCGGCACGTTGCGGATGCCGTAGGCGCCGCGCTCGAGCACAGCGAGCGAGGGAAGCTCCACGGCCTCCATCGTGCCGCGTCCCGTGATCCAGGGAATGACCACTCGTTTGGCGTCTGCGAGCGCGCGCGAAAGCAGCCCGTCGAGCTGCACCTCATCCGGCATCGACGCGTAGGCGAAGACCGTCCGCGCCGCCCGGTACTGCGGCAGCGCCACAAGCGCCGCACACATCGCGGCACTCGCCGCAGCGCGCTCCGCCTCAGGGATCGCGCGCCGCCGCCGCGTCATCTCCGCGCGCAGGCTCCGCTTGGCCGCGAGCAACTGCGCCTCGCTCATGCCGCCGCGTCCTTCGCGACCTTGCCGTTGATGGCCGCGCGCGCGAACGTGATCTGCGTCCCCGGCGAGACCTCGAGCGTCGCCGTCTTCTCGTCGAGCGCCGTGATCTTCCCGTAGACGCCGCCGATCGTGATGACCTCGGCTCCGACCTCGAGGCTGTCGAGCAGCGCCTTGCGCTTGGCCGCCTGCTTCTTCTGCGGACGGTACAGCATGAAATAAAAGAGCGCGACCATCACCGCGATCATGAGGACTGTGCTCTGGACTTCCTGTGTCATAAGGTACCCCTTTCTTCCTCCGGGCGCGCCATACATGGGCAGCCCTCACCATCAGATTGCCTGCTTCCTGTGCGGGTCATACCCCGCGAGGAACTCGCTGCGGAAATGCTCGAACCGCACCTCGATGATGGCCGCGCGCATGCGGCGCACGAACTCCTCGAGGAAATACAGATTGTGTAGCGAGAGCAGCCGCAGACCGAAAATCTCGCCCGCCCGCACGAGGTGGCGGATGTAGGCGCGCGTATAGCCGTTGCGGCACGCGTAGCAGCCGCAGCCCTCCTCGATGACCCGATGATCATGCTCGAGGTTCGCGTTCTTCATCACGAGGCGGCCCGTCCACGTCATCGCCATGCCGTTGCGCGCGACGCGCGTCGGATAGACGCAATCGAACATATCGATGCCGCGCGCGACGCCCTCGACGAGATGATCCGGCGTGCCAACCCCCATGAGGTAGCGCGGCTTCCCCTCCGGCAGCAGCGATGTCGAATAGGAAAGCATCTCATACATGAGCTCCGGCGGCTCGCCAACGGAGAGCCCGCCGACCGCGTAGCCCGGCAGATCCATCTCCACGAGCCGCGCGGCGTGCCAGCGGCGCAGATCCTTGTACATGCCGCCCTGCACGATGCCGAAAAGCCCCTGCTGCGGCGCCGTCATCGCGCGCTGGCACCGCTCCGCCCAGCGCTGCGTTCGCTCCGTCGAGCGCTTCGCGTACTCGTAATCCGCGGGATACGGCACGCACTCATCAAACGCCATGACGATATCCGAGCCGAGGCACATCTGCACCTGCATCGACACCTCCGGCGAAAGGAATTTCTTCGAGCCGTCGATATGCGAGCGGAACGTCACGCCCTCCTCCGTGATCTTGCGCAGATCGCCGAGGCTGAACACCTGGAACCCGCCGCTGTCCGTGAGGATCGCGCGATCCCAGTGCATGAACTTATGCAGGCCGCCCGCCTCGCGGATGAGCTCCATCCCGGGCCGCAGGAACAGATGATACGTATTCGAGAGAATGATGCCAGCGCCGAGATCCTTGAGCTCATCCGGGGAAACGCCCTTCACCGACGCCTGCGTGCCGACCGGCATGAAAATCGGCGTCTCGAAGCTGCCGTGCGGCGTGTGGATGATCCCAGCACGCGCGCCCGTACGCTCGTCCTTCGCGATGAGTTCATAAGTAATTGCTGGAGTCAAGAAACGACCTCCTTATCTATAAAGATACACAATATTTATGATAGCACATTCCGAAAGGAAAGAAAAGGATTCCCGCGCCGCTTCACTTCTCGAGCATATCGAGCACGCTCTTCGCCATCTCGAACGCAGACTTCTGCGCGTCCTGCGGCGTCTTGATGGCGGAGAAGTCCGTGAGCTCCAGCCCCTTCTCCACGAGCTGATCCCACTCCTGGCTGCGCGCGGCGATATACTCCTCCGGCGTCTGCCCACCGCTCTTGTTTAGATGATAGAGATCATACGACTCGCACCAGTTCCGCCAGACGGATCCCTCGAAGACGCCCTTCCAGATGGACAAAAGACTCTGCTTCATACGTAAAAACTCCTTTACTCGCGTGAAAAATCGGCGGCAGCGGCTATGCCTTCGGCTCCCTGCCCTCCTTGAAGACCATCATCATCTCGTGCGTGAGGCTGAAATCGTCGCTCTGTCCTTCGATGTCCTCGCGCCGCACCCAGATGCCCTCCTTGAGCTCATCCTCCTGCAGGCGGATGTCTGTCGCGCCATCCACGTCACAGTAGAAGCCCATGAGGATATCCCGCGCGCTGCCCCAGGGCTGCGACTTGTAGTAGCGGAGGTTCTTGACGCGCAGGCCGACCTCCTCCATGACCTCGCGCGCGACGCATTCCTCGAGCGTCTCGCCGATCTCCGTAAAGCCCGCGATGAGCGCATAGAAGCTCATCTGGCGGTTCGCGTATTTCGTGAGGAGGATACGGTCGCCGTCGATGACGCCGACGATGACCGCCGGTACGAGCTGCGGATAGATGATGCGACCGCAGCCCATGCAGCGCAGCGCCCGCTCCGCCTCCTCATGCTCCGTGCGCGCGCCGCAACGCCCGCAGAAGCGGTTGTCCGCGTACCAGGCGGCGAGATGATAGGCCGTATACGCTACATACATGAAGGCGTGCGCCTCGCTCATGCGCTGGCGCAGCTCGCGCAGCGTGCAGTAGCGGCGGCCATCCCCCTCAGTGATCGATGCGAACGTGAGATAGAAATCCTCCTCGTCCAGCGAGAAGAGGAACCTTTCCGCGAGCGCCGCCGGCAGGCTCTGTCGGCGCGGAAAGCGCAGCCCATCCGCCGTCTTCTCGACGAGCAGACGGCCGTCCTGCACGCAGATGATGAAATCCCCGGGCCGTGCGTGCTTGTCTGGCTGCCAGGCGTTATACAGATGGTGGGGCGCAATATCCTGGATCATGCCGCCCTCCTCAGAAACCGAGCGCGTCGTTCACGAGGATCACATGGATGCGGTCCTTGTGCATTGAGTAGCGCGTGATGAGGAACTGGCAGCAGATCGTATCGGGCGACTTGCAGTCGAAGCAGAGGCCCGCCTTCTTGCAGGGCGGGTTGAGGCTCGCGAAACGCTGGATGTTCGCGGGCGCCGCGATGTTGCGCGCGCGCTTCATCGCGCTGTCGAGATCAGGACAGATCTTGTTGACGCCCACGATGAAGAGCACCTTGCGCGGCCCCTGCGCGATGGCGGAGACGCGGTTCGCGTTGCCGTCGATATTGACGAGGATGCCGTCGTCCGTCAGCGCGTTGCAGCTCGCGAGATAGAAGTCCGCGTCATAGGCCGCGAGCATCGCCGCGCGCTTATCCTCCGCCGCATCGCGGTCGAGGAAATCATAATTCCCAGCCTTAAGCGCGTCGACGAGCCCGATCTCATGGACGCTCAGTCCGCCGCCCATCGTGACCACGCTCTTTTCCGGAATCAGCGAAAGCGCCCTTTCGCGCGCCTCCTCCTTCGTCGCCGCGTAATAGCCCGTCATATTGCGCGAGGCAAGTCCCTTGATGGTTTTCTCCGCGAGAAGCGCATTGCGCTTGAAAAGGTTTTCGTTCATAAATATCGCCTCCAGAGAGAATCACTGCGCCAGCGACTCTCGAAAAAAAGCTGTCTTCCCACGAATCCCCTCTGCGCTTCTGCGCAGCTCTGGGACGACGTGAGAAGACAGCGATTCCCATTAGCCAAAAGTATATCACCAAGGCCGCAGCGCGTCAAAAAGCAAGCGCGCAGCCGATGCTCATTCCTCCTTCTCGATCACCCAGAGATACGCGGTGAAGTCCGCGTCGATTTTCTCGACGTTGATGCCCTCCTGCATGAGCTCGTCGCCGTAGAACGTTTTGCCCACGAGCGACTGGCGCGTCATGCCGAGGGAGTCGTGCGAGAGCGTCTGCGCCGGGTAGTATGCGCGGAACGTGTAGCGCGCGGCGGGGTCGAGTCCCGCGAGGCGCAGGCGGCGGATCGGCGTCGCGGGCTCCGCGAGCGTCTTGAAGTAGAAGACGGCGACCTCCCGCGCGTCCTCCGCTGTGAACATCCAGGCCGTCTCGTTCTTCGTGCCGTCAAAGGGCGTGAGCAGCCGCGTGAACGTGCCGAGCTGGATGGTCGGACGCAGGCGCTTGTAGAGCGCGATATGCTCGCGCACCTGCTGCTTTTCCTCCTCGCTCATCTGCGTGATGTCGAGCTCGTAGCCGTAGCACCCCATCATCGCGGTGAACGCGCGCGTCTGCATCGGCGTCACGCGTCCGACCTGGTGGTTCGGCACGACGGAAACGTGCGCGCCCATCACGAGCGGCGGGAAAACATAGCTCGTCCCCGTCTGGATGGCCTGGCGGCAGACGGCGTCCGTATCGTCGCTCGTCCACGTCTGCGGCATGTAGTAGAGCATCGCGGCGTCGAAGCGTCCGCCGCCCCCGGAGCAGCTCTCGAAGAGCACATCGGGGAACGCCTGCGTGATGCGCTCGAGCGCTGCGTAGAGGCCGAGTACGTAGCGGTGCTTCGTCTCGCCCTGACGCTCCGGCGCGCGCCCAGCGGAAAACGCCTCCGTCAGATGGCGGTTGAAATCCCATTTCACATAGTCGACAACGCCCGTCCCGAGGATGTCTGAGACGGCCTTCACGACATAGTCCTGTACCTCCTCGCGCGAGAGGTCGAGCACGAGCTGATGGCGGCTGAACGACATAGGCGCGTCCGGCGCGCGCAGCACCCAGTCGGGATGCGAGCGGTAGAGCGCGCTGTCCTTCGAGATCATCTCCGGCTCGAACCAGAGGCCGAATTTCAGCCCGCGCCGGTGCGCCGACGCCGCGACGCCCTCGAGGCCGCCCTTGAGCTTCTCCCGGTTGACGATCCAGTCGCCGAGCGAGGTATTGTCGTCGTTCCTGTGCCCGAACCAGCCGTCGTCGAGGACGAGCATCTCGATGCCGAGATCCGCGGCGCACGCCGCGAGGTCGTCGAGCTTCCGATCATCGAAATCGAAATACGTCGCCTCCCAGTTGTTGACGAGGATGGGCCGCACGGCATGGCGGTATTTCCCGCGCAAGAGATGCGCTCGATACGCCGCGTGGTACGCTTGCGACATGCCGTTCAGTCCGTCCGCCGCGTAGACGCAGACGACCTCCGGTGTCTGGAACGTTTCGCCCGGCTGAAGCTGCCAGGAAAAGTCCGCCGGGTTCAGCCCCACGACGACGCGCGTCGTCCCGAACTGCTCGACCTCCGTCCTCATCGAGAAACTGCCGCTGTAAACGAAGCTGAACGCGTAGACCTCCCCGGCCCTCTCCCCCGACTCCGGGCGCGCGAGCGCAAGGAACGGCGACTGCTGATGGGAGCTTGCGCCGCGCGCGCTCGCTGTCTCCTCGATACCGCGCATGAGGCGGCAGCGCTCGAGACTGCGCTCCGCCGCGTGGCCGCCGTAGAGGCTCAGCCGGTCGAACGCATGGTCGGGGAAATCGACGCAGAGGCTCGCGGCCTGCTTGAGCCGCAGCGGCTCCTTGCCAGTATTTTCGAGCCGCACGGAGCGCGTGAGCACGCCGTCTCCCGCAAAAACGGTATAGGAGAGTACCGCCGCGAGACGCCCGCGCGGGTCGCGCAGCGTGACCTCGAGCGTCTCCGCCTCATCCTCCCGTGCGCGGAGCGCGGGCAGCCCCGCAAGCGCTGGCTTGCCGCGCAGGATGCGGTAGCCGTCATAGAAGAGATCCACGACATCCGTCCCGTCCGGCAGCGTAACACCGAATGACGGGATGCGGAAGTCCCCATGCCCCTGCATGGAAAACTCCTGCGGCAGCACGTCAAGCGAGAACGTGCGCTCGTTCTCATAGTCGCCCGGCTGCGGCGAAAAGGAGCGGTCGAGCGCAGGGAGCTCCGCGCTGCCATGGAACGCGCGCAGCGGCCTGCCCCAGTAACGGTGCAGGAGATAGCGCCCGCGCGCGACGGAAAATACATAGCTGAACCGGTCGTTCTTCAGGTGGAATACCTGCTGCTGCTCGTCAAAGGAAATCATGCCCATCTACTCCTTTCAGATCCCGCAGAACGAAAAGACGAACCGCTTGCTTTCGTTCTTCACGGTGTACTCCTCAAGCACCGGCGCGCCCCAGCTGTCGTCGCCGCCGACGCCGCAGGAGCCGAGCGAGGCGCGCAGGTAGGTATGCTGCACCTGCGGCAGCTCGTTTTGATGACGCGCGCTTTCAAGCTCGTGCTCTGTATACGGCAGCGCCGAGGCCTCGAACGGCTGCGCCCCGAACACCTTGAGCCCGCGCCCGCGACGATCCGTGACCGCGAGATAGCGCACGCCCATGTGGTTGCCGCAGGCCTGCGGCACGAGGTACGGCGCGACCTCGTCGCGCACGCGTCCCTCGTAGCGGCCGAGCCGTGCGCCGCGCACACGGTCAGCGTACGTCTCCGCCGGGCCGAGCCCGTAGAACGCGACGCGGTCATAGTCCGCGGAGAGCGGCAGCACGACGGCGAAGTCCGGCAACTCCGGCAGTCCCTCCGTCTTTTCGTAGTCAAGCGCGACCTCGACGCGCCCGCCCGCGTGTACCGTATACGTCACACGGCACGCTGCCTGCGGCGACGTCGCGAGCGCGTAGGTGAAGCGCACGGCAAGCGTCTCGCCGGGTGCCGCGTCATACTCCGCCGTACCGTCGCTGCCGAACCACTGATACGTCTGCCAGTCCTTGCCCGGCTCGCGCAGCTCCACCCGCTCGCAGCGCTGATAGAGGCTCGCGAGCTTCCACTGCGCCGTGAGAAAATCGCGGCGGCTGCCGTAGTCGTTGTTGACCGGCGCGCGCCAAAAGCTCGGGCGCGGCAGACCGTCGATGAGCTCGACGCCATTATATTTGTAGGAAACGAGATTCCCTACCGCGCTCGAGAAGAGCACCTCGAAGCCGTCGCCCGAGACGCCGACGCAGATGTCAGACTTCACGATGTGGAGCGGATGCGCAGACGGGAGAATCCGCCCCGCCTCATAACGCGCGGCGGGCGCCGCGAGCCAGTCCTGCCGCGTTCCCTGCGCCTCCGGTTCCTCATAGACCGTCTGGCCGAACGCGATCTCGTAGCCAGCCTCCGCCCAGAGCGTGCGCGCGCGCAGGCAGAGCGACGCCGTGAGCGCGTACTCGCCCGCGCCGCAAGCGGGCAGCGCAAGCGGCACCTCGCCCGTGCCGCCCGGCGCGATGGAGGGCACGGCGCACTGCGTCTCATAGACCGGCGTCCCGTCCCGCAGCAGCGAGATGCACAGCACATAGTCCGCCGCGTCCGTGAAGAGGCTCCGATTCTCGATGGTCACGCCTTTTTTCGACGGCGTCAGGCGGAAATCCTGATAGTTGAACTTCACCGCCTGCAATTTCGGCGAGAGCGAACGATCGGCGAAGAAGATGCCGTCGCCGCTGAAATCATAGTCGCAGGGCCGGTCGCCGAAATCGCCGCCATAGGCATAGCTGTCGCGCCCGTACCTGTCGCGCCGCCAGAGCGCCTGGTCGACGAAGTCCCAGAGGAAGCCGCCCTGATAGCGCGGCTCCTCGTCCGCGAAATCCGTATACTTGTGCATGCCGCCGAGACTGTTGCCCATCGCGTGCGAATACTCGCAGCAGAGAAAAGGCTTTTCCGGGTGCGCCGCGAGAAACGCGCGGATGTCCGCGACCTTCGTATACATCTGGCTCTCCATGTCGCTTGTCGCCGGATAGCTGCGATCCCAGAAAATGCTCTCATAGTGCACGAGACGGCTCGGATCCTCCCGGCGGAAAAGCTCGCTCATCTCGTAGATATCGCGGCCGCCGCACGACTCGTTGCCGCACGACCAGATGAGGATGGAAGGATGGTTCTTGTCGCGCGCGAGCATCGAGTGCGCGCGGTCGAGCACCGCTGCCCGCCACGCCTCATGGTCCCCCGGCAGCACGCCGTCTGACGGCACATGCACGCCGTTCTTCTGCCAGGTGCCGTGCGTCTCAAGATTCGTCTCATCGATGACGTAGAGTCCGTAGCGATCCGCGAGCTCGTAGAGACGGCTGCTGTTCGGGTAGTGCGACGTGCGCACCGCGTTGATGTTCTGCCGCTTCATCTCGATGATGTCGCGCTCGATGGACGCAGGGTCTATGGCGCGCCCGCGGTCGCAGTCGAACTCATGACGGTTCACACCCTTGAACACGATGCGCTTGCCGTTGAGCTTCATGAGGCCGTCCTCGAGGCAGAACTCGCGGAACCCGACCTGCTGCGGCACTACCTCCAGCACGCGGCCCGCCGCATCGCGCACTGTGAGCAGCGCGCGGTAGAGGTACGGCTGCTCCGCGCTCCAGAGCCGCACGCCTGAGACCGCGAGCGAGAGCTCCGTCTGCGTGCCCTCCTGCGTCTCACTCGTCCGCGCGGCGAGCGTGCCCGCCGCGTCGTAGAGCGCGAGCTCTACCTGGCGCGCCGCCTCCGATGACCAGCGCAGCGCGATGCGGAGCGCGCCGTCTCGATAGCCGTGCACAGGCGCGGCATGGACGAAGAGATCCTCGACGTGCTGCGCGGGCTGCGTCTCGAGCCACACCGAGCGGAACAGACCGCCGAACCGCCAGAAGTCCTGATCCTCCAGCCAGCTCCCGCTCGAAAAGCGCACGACCGAAACAGCGAGCTTGTTCTCACCAGGCATGAGCAGCTCTGTGATGTCGAACGACGCCGGCGTGAACGAATCCTCGCTGTAACCGACATAGTGCCCGTTCAGATAGACGACGAGCGCCGACTCCGCGCCCGCGAACGTCACGCGCACCCGCGCGCCGCGCCACCCCTCCGGCAGCGTGAAATAGCGCACATAGGAGCCGACCGGATTCTCCCTCGTCGGGATCTCCCCCGGCGTCACGCGCTCATGCCCGTCCCAGGGATACGTCATGTTCGTGTACTGCGGACGGCCATAGCCCTCGAGCTCCCAATGCGCGGGCACGCGGATCGTCTCCCAACCGCGGCAGTCATAATCCGGCTGCTCGAACCCCTCCGGGCGCAGCGGGAGATTCCGCGCATAGTGGAAATACCAAACGCCGTCAAGCCGCAGGGAAAACGAACTCTCCCCGCGCGCGAGCTCCGCCTCGTCCCGGTAGCAGCGGTGATCGCTGTACGCGGGCAGACGATGCTCCGCGAAAAACGTCGGCTTCTGCAGATTTCCCCAGTCAAACGATGTTTCCATACGATACCCCCGATTTCTCTTCTCCGACGTCTCCGTACCTGTGCCAGGGCGGTCGCTGACTTTTCAGAACCGTCCTGCACCGAAAACCGCCGCCTTCAATACTTTTTCAAAAAGGGCCGTCTCATCACGCCGATGGGGCAGCCCTCGCAAAAGTTCCTATTTACTTATTGATCTTATCCCAAGTCTCCTCGAGCTTCGCGACGATCCGCGCATGCTCGGCCTCGGTCAGGGTGACCTTTGCGCGATAGACGAACGTCGCGGCAACCATGAGCACGATCGGTGCGGCGAACATCACAAGCTGGAAATGGAACAGACTCTCAGGCGTGATGTCGGCCGCCGAAGCGCCGCCCGTCATGCCGACCCAGATGGCGACGAGGCCGATGATGCCGCTCGAGACGGCACCCGCGAATTTATCAACGAGCGGACGCACGCAGAGGCAGACCGCCTCATCGCGATGGCCAAGCTTGAGCTGACCGTACTCGACGGAGTCCGTGATCGTCATGAGGACGACGAGGAAGATGAGCGGCTGCGGCAGCGCGAAGAGGCCGGCGCCGAAGAGCGCCATGTAGACATTCGTGCCGCTCAGCGCGTAGATCACGAGCGCAACGACCATGATGGCGATCGAGGCGAAGAAGAGCTTGCGGCGGCTGAACTTCGTCGTGAGCACCGGGAACGCCGCGACGGCGAGCAGGCCGATGATCGTGTTGATGACGCCGAGCCCAGAAAACTTCGTGGCATCGCCGATGACATAGATGAAGTAGTACAGGTTGAAATTATTGACGATGTTGATGCCGATGCCGTAGACGAGATACGCGATAGCCGTCCAGAGCAGCTGATCGTTCTGCGTGAGAACCTTGAACACGTCCTTCGCCGAGGTATCCGTCTTGTTCTCGCGCAGCGCCGACGCCTGCTCCTTCGTGCCGATGCCGAGGATGATGGCGCCGAGCGTCGCGATGCCGCCGCCGATGCAGGCGAACGCGAACCAGCCCGTCGGATCGCCCGCGCCGCCGTTCTGATTGACGGAGAAATAGAGCACGACCGGCATGACGATGACCGTCACGAGATTCGCGCCGAACACCGAGCCGATACGCGCGACCGTCGCCGTGATCTCTCGCTCATGGGAATCGAACGAGAGTGCCGGGATCATCGACCAGATGGCGACATCCTTCGCGCTGTAAAAAATATCCATGATAAAGTAAACAATTGCGAAAAGAATCAGGTAAAGCGTCGGATTCGAGACCGTAAGACCGCCGAAGTCAGTAAAGAGCAGGGCGAGCGTGATGGCCGCGACGAACGCGCCGACGATGACCCAAGGCTTGAAGCGTCCCCAGCGCGTCTTCGTCTTGTCGATGATATTGCCGATGAAGGGATCGACGAAAAGCTCCGCGATGCGCAGGACGAGGATGATCGTCGTGACGATGCCGATCATATACTGATCATGACTCGCGTTGCCGGAGTTAAAGAGATTGCTCGTGACGAAGATCATGAAATACGTCGCGAGCATCGCGTAGAACACATCGTGGCCGAACGTGCCGCACGCGTAAGCGATGCGCGGCCAAATCTTCCCTGTACTAGTTGACATGATTCATTATCCCCCTATGAAACGCAATCAAGCCCGAATGGTCTTGATATAGGAAATGATGGCGTCCGCGATCTTCTCGAGCGGCTCCTTGCTCGTGTTCACGACGAGATCGTAGTTCCTGCCATCGCCCCAGGTGCGGCCCGTGTAGTAGTTGTAGTAGCGGGCGCGCTTCGCGTTCTCCGCGTCGAGCTCCTTGAGACTCTTGCCATCATAGACCGTCTTGCCGCGCGCCTCGCGAAACGCATCGTCCGCACAGACGAAAAGCGCGAAGTGGCGCGGATAGTCGCGCAGCACATAGTCGGCGCAGCGGCCGAGAATGACGCACGAGCCGTCCGCGACGAGCTTCCGGATGGCCGCTGACTCCGACATGAACATGCCGCGGCTCGACTCCCCCATGTGTGTGCCGAAGGAGTGGAACGGAATGAAGCTCATCGAAAGCGGTTTGACCTCCTTCTCCATCTCGAGCAGTTCCTCCTCGCTGAGGTCGTTGATGCCGAGCTTCGCCGCCGCGATGTGGACGATCTGGCGGTCATAGAGCTTGACGCCGAGCTTTTTCGCGAGAATGCCCGCAAGCTCGCGCCCGCCGCAGCCGTACTGACGGCTGATAGAAAGAACGAAATTTTCACTCATCTGCGATACCCTCCATCTGGAAAGTTTTTTGTAAACGCTTTCCTTTTTCTCTCTGGTGCACCTGCAACTTTTTCCTAATAAGTTGGAGAACCTCCGGTCTTTCTCATCCCCTCCGGCGCCTCCGTCACTGAAAACGTTTTCCTTACGTTTGTTATTATAGCGTAGTGATTCGGGAATTGCAAGCATTTTTTCTGTTTTTTTATTAAATCCATGGATTTCCCCTTCATTACATAAAAAAGAGAGCTGGAGAACGCAGAAATGCGCTTCCAGCCCTCTTATTTTTCCCTTCTTCCGCAGAAACAGGATAAATACCGTCGTTCCCACTGTGTCGAGGGACACTTATTTATTTCGCCATGAGCTCTGCGACCTTGTTCGCGAACTCGACCGGATTCTCCGGCAGGATGCCCTCGATGAGCAGTGCCTGCGTGTAGAGCAGGCCGCAGTAGTCCTTGAACTCCTGGCTGTCCTTGCCTGCGTCGTGCAGTGCTTTCAGGCGGCCGAAGAGCTCGTGATGCGGATTGATCTCGAGGATGCGCTTCGCCTTGAAGAGCGGGTTCTTCATATCGGAGAACGCCTGCTCCATCGAGAGCGACGGGCCCGCCTCATCCGCGACGAGGCAGACCGCGCTCGACTTGAGGCGCGAGGACACCTTGACATCCGCGACCTTGTCGCCGAGCGCTTCCTTGATGTCCTTCATGAGGTCGCCGTTGTCCTTCTGCAGCTCCTCCGTCTCTTTCTTGACCTCCTGGCTCTCGGCATCGTCGAGATCGAGGTCGCCGCGGCTGATGGAGTGGAACGGCTTCTCCTCGTAGGCGTGCAGCGTCTCGAGGCAGAACTCGTCGACCGGGTCGAGCAGATAGAGCACCTCGATGCCCTTGTCGCGCAAAGTCTCCATCTGCGGCAAGTTCTCGATGGTCTCCTTGTCCTTCGCCGTTGCGTAGTAGATCTTCTTCTGGCTCTCCGGCATGCGCTCGACATACTCTTTGAGCGTCACGAGCTTGCCCTCTTTCGAGCTCAGGAACAGCAGGAGATCCTGGAGCTTCTCACGCGTGTCGGAGCTTCCGGAGTACATGCTGTTGTAAACGCCGATCTTGAGGGACTTGCCGAACTCGTTCCAGAACTTCTCATAGTCCTCGCGGTTGCTCTTGAGCTTGCGCCCGAGCGCCTTGAGGATGTTCTTCTCGAGCGCGCGGCCGATGACCTTGAGCTCACGGCTCTGCTGCAGCAGCTCGCGCGAGATATTGAGCGAGAGATCCGGCGAGTCGACGAGGCCTTTCATGAAGCGCAGGTAGTCCGGCAGCAGATCCTTGCATTTGTCCATGATGAACACATGGCGGCTGTAAAGCTGCAGTCCCGGCTCATAATCCTGCTGATAGAGGTTGAACGGCGCGTGCGCCGGGATGCAGAGCAGCGCCGTATAGGAGACCGCGCCCTCCGCCTTCGTATGGAAGACCTCCATCGGATCCTCCCACTCGTGGAACTGGTTCTTGAAGAACTCGTTGTACTCTTCCTTCTTGATGTCGGCCTTGTTCTTCGTCCAGAGCGGCTCCATCGAATTCAGCGTGCGGATCTCCGTCTTCTTCTCCGGCTTCGCGTCCTTGATGGGCTTGCCATCCTTGTCCTTCGGGATCTCCTCTGTCTCGAAATTCATCTTGATCGGATAGCGCACATAATCGGAGTATTTCTTCACGAGACTCTCGATCTTATACTGATCCGTGAAGTCCTCCTCCGCCGCGTCGCCCGCGAATTCCTTGGCGAGAGAGATCGTGATGGTCGTGCCGCGCTTCTCCTTCTCCGTCTCCTCGATCGTGTAGTTGCCATCGGCCGCCGACTCCCATTTCCAGGCCTGCTTTTCGCCCGCCTTGCGCGTCACGATGGTCACCTTGTCCGCCACCATGAACGCCGAGTAGAAGCCGACACCGAACTGCCCGATCATCTCCTTGTCGTCGACGCTCTCGCCGCTCTCCTTCGCCTTCTTGAGCTGCTCGAGGAACGCCTTTGTACCGGACTTTGCGATCGTACCGATGTTCTCGATGAGCTCTTCCTTGTTCATACCGATGCCATTATCGGAAATCGAGAGCGTATGGCTCTCCCTATCCGGCACGAGGAAGATCTCGAACGCGTCGTCCCCCTCGAGCAAATCGCGGTTCGTGAGGCTCTCGAAATGCGCCTTGTCAATGGCGTCGGAAGCATTCGAGATGAGCTCCCGCAGGAAAATCTCGTGATTCGTATAAATGCTGTGAATCATCAAATCGAGGAGCTGTTTCGTCTCCGCTTGAAATTCATGCGTCTCTTTTGCCATTCTGTCGTCAGCCTTTCTCTATAGTGCCGCAGGCTCTGCCACGGCTCCTATCTGGAATAAATTTCTTCTTATTAGCACTCTCACGCATCGAGTGCCAATCATCTTCCTTACTATAACAAAGAAAGAGCAAAAAGTCAAATGGTGATACCCACCAGACTTTTTGCTCTTTCTGCTTCATGCGATCAAGTTATCTCATAGAAGCATCCGCTTACCGCTTCATGTTGATGAGCGTCTCAAGCATCTCATCGCCGACCGTGATGATCTTCGAGTTCGACTGGAAACCGCGCTGCGTGATGATCATGTCGGAGAACTCGTTGGCGATATCGACATTGCTCATCTCAAGCGCCGACGGCGTGATCGTGACGCCGAAATCCGAGGCCGTCCCGGGGTTCGCCGTGCCGGAGTTGTTCGACTCCTGGTAGAGGCTGCTGCCCGTCTTCGTGAGGCCGGAAGCATTCTTGAACTGCGCGACCGCAACCTGCGCCTCCGTCTGCTTCATGCCATTCGTATAAGTACCTGTAATGATGCCCGAGCTGTCGATGGAGATACTCGAAAGCGTGCCGGCGGCATTGCCGTCACCGGTGCCCACGAGCGTATTGCCAGAGACGTACTGCGTCAGATTCGAGAGATTCACGGACACCGTCTGCGGCGTACCCACCCCATTGGTAAGCGTAAGCTCGAGGTTGCCAGAGCCGGACACGTAGGCACCGGACGAATTGAATACGAGCTCGCCGACGGGCATAGTCAGGGTCGTCGGAATCCCGTTCTCATCTTTGCTTGTCGCTGTGCTCACTGCACCACTCGTCGTATGGTCTAAATCAAGGGAAACCGCCCATTTGCTCGTCGGGTTCCCATTTTGATCCACCCCAACTCCCATCTTCGTGAAAAAAAGCGTAGCTTCGTGCTTCCCGCCCAAAGAATCGTAAATGGTCGCCGTCGTTGTGATCGGCAGACTCATCCCTTTCTGATACGATCCCGTGGTTTCCTGCACCGAAGTCCCATCGCTGAGCGTAAGCGTCACAGGCTTCTCCGCAGAAGCAGTCGTCCCCTCCGACGGCCCTTCCATCTGCGTGATCGTTCCTTTCTCCACATAATCGATCGCAGCGATGTCAGAACGCGTCGCCAGCGAAGTAACCGTTCCCGTATAGGCAAAGCTCTGAATTGTCGTATTCGTTGGCGTGCCGCCTGCGTTGGTGTAGGTATACGCAGCGCCTACTTCATAGGACGTGCCAATCGCCCCCGTAGCCGTCGTGCCATCCGCAAGAGTCAGGACAATCCCTTTATCCGCTGTTGCGGCTTCGGACTTAACACCCGGTGTCGTGATCGGATCGCCCGTATAGGTGTCTCCCAGCTTGTAGCTACCGGTTGTCTTGGTAACGCTGCCATTGATAATCACTGTCGTATTGGCATCTGCCGTTGCCGCATCGAGATTGCTCTCTTCTGCAAAACCGCCGACTTGCACTGTCGTGCCCGTACCGCCGCCAAGCGTCAGCACGTCCATTTTCTGGATGGTATAGACGGGGCTTGACCCCGTGACCGTCGCCGTGACCGGCGCACCAAGTGCCACCGGATACGTATAGGTATCCGTACCGATGACATAGGAGCCGGACGTCACCGTATGCTCCGTCCCATCATCGAGCTTCAGCACGAGCGGTGTATCCGTTGAGGCAGTGACCGTGCCAGTCGTCACCTCTGCCCCCTGGTACGTCCCACCGACCGTGTACGAGCCTGTCGTCAGCCCCTCAGCGCCCGGAATGGACTTCGTCGTTCCATTATCATCATAATAGAGTGTCACTTGCTGCTTGGCGCTCGCCGTCACGTTTTCTCCCGACTTAGTTGCCGTAAAACCATATGTCATATTGGCATTCGCTGTCGAGACAGGATACGTCTTTCCATTTTCCAGCGTTACGCTCACGGGATCGGTATCATCACTTGACGTCACTGAGCCGCTGGTCGTATTCGTCTCCCGACTTTGGGTACCACCGACCGCGTATGTCCCTTCCGTTTTCGTCAACTGCTGCGTCGTCCTATCGGGATACGTAACCGTCAGTGTGAGCGGTGCACCCGTCGACGCCGTAGCCGATGCGCCATTTTCCGTGTACGTCTTCGTCGTCGACCCACCTGCTATGGAAACGATGGTCGCCACAGAGGCGTTCAGATTATTCTCATACGTCACCGTTTTCGTCGCCTTTGCATCCATGCTTTTGCCGGAAGGAATTTTAATATTCCCCGTGGCTCCCTTTGTATTGAGCGATCCATTAGTCGCCATCCACCCCTGCACATAGAGCCCAGAGCCTGGCAGTACGTAATTTCCTTCTGCGTCAAACTCAAACGCACCGTCTCGCGTGTAATACTTAATGGGTTTCCCATCTTTTCCAGGCTTCGCTACAATAAAGAGCCCGTTGCCAGAAAGACAGAGATCGGTGTTCTTGCCCGTCGACTGTACGGAGCCGTCCGTGAAAAGCATGTCGATGGAGGCGACACCCGTGCCGAGACCAATCTGTTTGGGGTTCATGCCACCAAGAATCGCTTGACCATTATCCTTCTGCGGCGCTCCCGCGCCTGAAAGCGTTTGCGAAAGCGTATCTGCAAACGTCGTGCGGCTCGACTTGAACCCCGTCGTATTGACGTTGGCGATGTTATTGCCGATGACATCCATGCGCGTCTGATGGGATTTCAAACCAGACACACCGGAAAAAAGGGAACGCATCATATTGTATCACTGCTCCTGTCTATGCTTCAAAGAATGGCTGCACTGTCGATGTTCGTGAAGATATTTTCCTTCGCGCTTGCTTCATCGACGGCCGTAATGACCGTACGGTTCGCGACGCTCACGATGAGCGCCACGGCATGGTTGATGTAGATGAGGGCATCCTGGACACCCTTCTCCTGCATCCTGTCGACCGCGCGGCCGAGGCGCGTGAGATCGTTTGGCGATAGCTTCACGCCGCGTTTCTCGATGCGCGCTGCTGCATGTGCGGAGAACCGGACCTCCTGCCCGTCCGTCCGCTCCTGAGGCGACGCTCCCTGTCGTATGCCGGTTGCACGTCCCTGCCCGGCGCATCCTTGCCGCTTTGCTGTCTCCATGCCGGCCGCCTCCTTTCCGGAAACGCGAATAACTCCGCGCTCCTGTAATAACATATTTTATAACATATTATCTGTTCATTTTCTATATCGTTCTGTTCACCGTTTTACTTAAATTTTATTTCATGGTATCATTCTATAATATAGTTCCTATTTATATTATCACTCTTAACATGTCACGAATATATCATATAACTGTTGATTTTCATAAAATAAAGTTGATTCAACAAGGCATGCATGAATCAACAAAGCTTGTATGAATCTGCAATGCTCGCATGAATCAACCATTCCTGCATGATGAGGTGATCAATATGAATAACAAGCTCGTCATCACAAAAAAATTACGCGGCGATGATGGCTACCGCGTTTTCTCTGTCCGCATCAAGGTCGACACGTTCGACCACATCAACAAGCTCGCCGAGGAGACGGGGCGCACGCGCAACGAGCTCATCGGCATGCTGCTCGATTTCGCCTTGGAGCACAGCGAGGTTGCTGGCGAGCGCGCGTAAGCAAAAATGATAGAGACGCAAAAAGCTGCTGCACGAATTTCTTCGTGCAGCAGCTTTTGCGTGGTGTTTGCGTATGTACTTGTCAGAGACCGAGCTCCTCCGCATGCGCCTGCATGCCCTGGATGCAGCAGGCCATGACATCGCCGAGTTCCATGCCGAGCATGGCACAGCCCTGCTTGATGAGTGCGCGATTGCATTTCGCGGCGAAGCGCTTGTCCTTGAATTTCTTCTTGAGGGACTTGACCTCCATACCGTCCAGGCGCTCGGGGCGCATGCGCGCGTAGGCCTGGATGATGCCCGTGAGCTCATCGACGGTGTAGAGGCTCTTCATGAGTGGCGTCGTCGGCTCTGGCTCGTCGACGGTGATGCCCCAGCCATGCGAGATGATGGCCTCGATGTCCGCGTCATCCACATCCTCGCCCGCGAGGAGCTCCCGCACATGGTGGCAGTGCTCGTCAGGATATTCCTCGTAGTCGACGTCGTGGAGATAGCCGACGCCCTCCCAGTGATCTTTGTCCTCGCCGAAGTGCTCCGCCATCGCGCCCATCGCGGCGCTGACCGCCGCGGCATGCGTGAAGAGATGCTCTTCCGTCGTATGCTTCCGGAGGAGTTCCTCCGCCCGTTTCCTTGTCAGTTTCGCCATTTGCCTTTCCTCCCTTTCTGCTCGCGAAGCAGCGCCGGATGCGATGCTTCCGCGCGTGTCACTCTTCCTCCTGGAAGAGGCCGAGCACGTAGAACGTGCCATGTCCCTTGGCGTAGAGTTTCCCATCCTCCCCCCGGATCTCGCTCTCACAGGTCATCGTGTGCCGCCCGTCGTGGAGGACGCGTCCCGTCGCGATGATGTGCGTCGTGAGGGGGATGGAGTGCATGAATTCCATGCCGAGACTGATGGTCACGACCTTCTTGTTGTGCGCGAGACAGGCGGCCCCCGCCGCCGTGTCCGCGAGCGTCATGAGCACGCCGCCGTGCACGATGCCGTAGAGATTCGTATGCTCTTCCTCGACCGTGAGCTCGAGCCGCACGCCGCCGCCCTGCGTCGGAACGACCTGCGCGTGCAGGTATTCGATGAAGGGGTTCTGATGGTAAAAGCGGATGATGGCCTGCTGCAGGTCGGTAAGTTCTGCCATGCCGGTTCCTCCTTTCTCTCTGTCCGGCTTTCCAGCCTTCTATTTCACTGCGAAATACCAAACGCTATGCCGCATGAGCCGTCAGCCGAGCGCTTGGAAATTCACCGTCTCGATGGCGTGCGCCGCAAAGGCTCGCCGCGTCTCAGGCGCGACGAGCGCGTCGTACTCCGCGCGGAAGTCGTGCTGCCAGCCCGTGATGGACGCGAGCGTCCCGCTCTCCATCCCCGGATGCAGCATGACCTCTGTCGTGCCGTCGAGTCCCGCCGCAAGCTCTGCCGCGAGACTCGCGAGGTAGCCGCTCGTCACGGCCGCGCCCGCCACGAGCCCTGCGAAGAAGTCCGGCGCAGCAAAGCCGCGCCGCCGCGCCTCTCGGCGTGCCATCCCTGCGAGAACGTACAGTCCCAGGCGGCCGATGACATCGCCCAGCCCGCCCGAGAGGAAGCCGTTGCCTTCGCCGACGCAGACCTTGGGGATGCGCACAGCGCGGATGCCGGCGGCCTCTGCGAGATCGAGCACGAGCGAAAAAATGCCCGGCAGGACGTGCAGATGCTGATGGCTGTCCACATGATCCGGCACGATACCTGCGGCACGAACCTTCGCGATCTGCGCGGCGAGTTCCCGCCGGATGTCCGCCCGCCGCACGCGCCCCGCGAGATAGTCCCGAGCGAAGGCGGTATGGTCGGGGCGGAAACGGCCTGCGGCATCGACGAGACTTGGGATCTCCTCCGGCGGCAGCACGGGGCGGCCGTCGATGAGCGTGAGGTGAACGCCGACGCCGAGCGCAGGTGTCACCTTCGCGATGGCGACGGCCTCAGCAAACGCCGGTTCCCCCGCCATGAGGCTCGCCGAGCGCAGCAAGCCGTCCGCGGCCGCGCGCCGCACGGCCTCATTGATGAGCGCGTGGCGGCCGAAATCGTCGGCATTCAGGATGATTTGCCTCATGGGTGGATGGTTCCTTTCCTTCTGTTCTTTGACAAGGAGCCACGGATTGCTCCGTGGCTCCAGCGATCAGCGCCGTCCTGCTGCGGCCTCCGGCTCGTAGGTGACAAAGTCGCCCTGCGGGCCGCGTTCCTTGGCGACGGCGAGCATGAGTTTCAGCCGGTTGAGCTGATTGACCTCCGAGGATCCAGCATCGCAGTCAATGGCCGTGATGTTCGCGCCCTTGTAGCTCGTGCGCAGCTCGTGCATGACGCCCTTGCCCGTGATGTGGTTCGGCAGGCAGCCGAACGGCTGCAGGCAGACGACATTCGGTACGCCCTCGTCGATGAGCTTGACCATCTCGCCCGTGAGGAACCAGCCCTCGCCCGCCATGTTGCCGAGGCTCACATGGCGCTCGGCGAGGCGCGCTGTCTCGTCAATCTTGTGCGGCGCGCGGAAATGGCGGCTCGCTTTCATCGCCTTGCGCATCGGCGCGCGATAGAAATTGATGATGTTGATGAACATGCGGCCGAAGAAGCTCGCTTTCTTCGAGCCGTCAAGCAGCTGATGCTTGACGATGGGATCGTAGGCCGAGTAGAGGAAGAAATCGACGAAGTCCGGCATGACGACCTCCGCGCCCTCCTGCAGGAGCTCCCGTTCGATGTGGTTGTTCGCGACGGGATGGTATTTCGCGAGGATTTCTCCGACGATGCCGACCTTCGGCTTCCAGAGGTGTTCGTCGATGGGGATATGGTCGAACTCCTTGATCATCTGCTTGACCGTGCGCTGATACCGGAAATAGCCGCCGTCCTTCAGCACTTCCTTGCAGCGCGCCATCCATTTGTCGAAGAGGCGCTGCGTCTCGCCCTGCTGACGCTCGTACGGCAGCATGCGGTTGCGGACGTTTTGCAGGATGTCGCCGAAGATGGCCGCCTTGACGGCCGAGATGAGCATCTGCCGCGTGAGATGGAACGCGTCCGTCTCCTCGGGGAGGCCGTGCACGGCGAAGACCGGTACCTGGCCGAAGCCCGCGTAGCGCAGCGCCTGACGCAGCACGCTCATGTAGTTCGTCGCACGGCAGGCGCCGCAGGTCTGGAACATCGCGATGCTCGTATGGTCGGGATCGTATTTCCCGGACTTCAGCGCCGCGAGCAGCTGGCCTATGACGACAATGGACGGATAGCACATGTCGTTGTTGACGTACCGCAGACCGAGGTCGATGGCCGCCTTGTCCGGCATCGGCGGCACGACGACGTCATAGCCGTAGTCGCGCATAACCGCCTGGATGAGCTCGAAGTGGATCGGAGCCATCTGCGGCGCGAGGATCGTATGCGTCTTCTTGCACTCCGCCGTGAAATGCGGCCGCTCGATGACGGGAACCTCGTGATAGGCGACAGGCTTTCTGCGCGCGAGCGCCGCCATGAGCGAACGCAGGCGGATGCGCGCCGCGCCGAGATTCGAGACCTCGTCGAGCTTGATCATCGTATAGATGCGGTGATGCACCTCGAGAATGTCGCGCACCTGTCCCGTCGTGATGGCGTCGAGGCCGCAGCCGAACGAGCTGAACTGGATGAGCGTGAGGTTCGGATGCTCGCAGGCGACCTGTGCCGCGTGGTAGAGGCGCGCATGATAGCTCCACTGGTTGACGATGGAGAGGCGCGCGCCCTTGACGGGCAGATGATAGACGGCGTCCTCGGAAAGGATGGGCAGATGGTAGCTCTGGATCATCTCGGGGATGCCGTGATTGATTTCCGGGTCGATGTGGTACGGGCGGCCGACAAGCAGAATGGCCTGCTCGCCCGTGCGCGCGAGGCGCTCGAGGATGCGCGCGCCGTAGTCGCGCACATCCTGACGGTAGTGCGCGAGCTCCTCATAGGCCGCGGCAGTCGCCGCCTCGATTTCCTCCCGCGTGAGGTACTCGCCCTTGAGCTCCTCGGCGAGGCGCTCCGCCATACGCTTCTCGTCGTTGATGGGCAGGAACGGCTGGAGGAAGGTGATGTATTTTTCCCGCAGGACGTCCATGTTGCCGCGGATGTTCTCCGCATACGACGCGACGATCGGGCAGTTGTAGTGGTTCTCCGACGAGTGCTGCTCATCGACCATGTTATACGGCTCACACGGGTAGAAGATCTTCGTGACACCCTTCTCGATGAGATCCATGATATGACCGTGCACGAGCTTTGCCGGATAGCAGAGCGAGTCGGAGGGCACAGTCGCCATGCCCTTGTAGTACATCTTCGCGCTCGATTTGCCGGAGATCTGCACGCGGTAGCCGAGGAACGTGAAGAACGTGAACCAGAACGGATAGTCCTCATACATATTGAGCACGCGCGGGATGCCGATGGTGCCGCGCGTCGGATGCTCGAGCGGCCGATAGTAGCGGAACAGCCGATCGTATTTATAGCGGTAGATATTCGGCATCTCCGACTCGTCCGGCCTCTCGCCGCCGATGCCGCGCTCGCAGCGGTTGCCCGTGAAGTATTTGCCGCCGTCGGGGAATCTCTGCATCGTGATGAGGCATTTGTTCCCGCAGCCGCCGCAGCGGTACGAGCTCGTCTTGACATCGAAATGGCTCAGTTCCTCCGCCGAGAGCAGGGAAGATTTCTCATAGCCTGCCTCGAGCGCGAGGATGGCCGCGCCGTACGCGCCCATGATGCCCGCGATGTCGGGGCGGATGACGTCGCGGCCGAGGAGCTTCTCCATGCAGCGCAACACAGCGTCGTTGTAGAACGTGCCGCCCTGCACGACGATATGGTCGCCGAGCTCGCGCACATCCTTGAGCTGCATGACCTTGAAGAGCGCGTTCTTGATGACGGAGAACGCGATGCCCGCCGAGATGTCCGCGACCTCCGCGCCCTCCTTCTGCGCCTGCTTGACCTTTGAATTCATAAAGACCGTGCAGCGCGTTCCGAGGTCGACAGGCGCCTTGGACTTCACGGCGAGCGCCGCGAACTCCGCCGGCGTCATGTGCAGCCCCTCGGCGAAGTTCTGGATGAACGAGCCGCAGCCCGCCGAGCACGCCTCGTTGAGCGTGATGTTGCCGATGTTGCCGCCCTTGACGAAGAAGCATTTCATATCCTGGCCGCCGATGTCGAGCACGAACGTGACCTCGGGACAGAACTCCTGCGCCGCGCGCAGGTGCGCGAACGTCTCGACCTCGCCGCCGTCCGCGTGGACGCCGGCCTTCACGATGGCCTCGCCGTAGCCCGTCGTCATGCAGCCGGCGACGTATGCCTTCTCCGGCAGTGCTTGGTAGAAGTCCTGCAGTTCCTTGACGACGCTCTTGAGCGGCGAGCCGTGGTTGCTGCCGTAAGCCGTGTAGAGGAGCTCCTTATCCCGGCCGACAGCGGCGAGCTTCGTCGTCGTCGAGCCGGCATCGATGCCGACATAGACAGGCCCCTCGTAGGCGGCGAAATCGCCGCGCGGCACCTTGTCGCGGTCGTGGCGCGCCTTGAATGCCTCGTAGTCCGCCGCGTCCGCAAAGAGTGTGAAATCCGCCTTGCGCGTCTCGCCGGCAGCCGCCTGCTCCGCGCGCGCGATAGACTGCTCGAGTCGCGCGGCATCAATGGTCTCCGTCTCGTCTGAGAGCGCCGCCCCCATCGCGACGAAGTAATTGCCGTAATCCACATCGACCGTATGCTCCGCATCGAGCCCGAGCGTCTCGATGAAACGCTTCTTGAGCTCGGGCAGGAAATGCAGCGGACCGCCGAGGAACGCGACGTGGCCGCCGATGGGCCGTCCCTGCGCGAGGTTGCCAATGGTCTGGTTCACGACCGCCTGGAAAATAGAGAGTGCGATATCCGCCTTTGCCGCGCCGTCGTTCATGAGCGCCTGGATATCCGTCTTGGCAAAGACGCCGCAACGCGACGCGATCGTATAAATCTGCTTTCCCTTGGCCGCGAGGTCGTTGAGCCCCTTCGCGTCCGTCGAGAGCAGTGACGCCATGTGATCGATGAACGATCCCGTGCCGCCCGCGCAGACGCCGTTCATGCGCTGCTCCGGCGCGTCGCCGAAATACGTGATCTTCGCGTCCTCGCCGCCAAGTTCCACAACTGTATCCGTCTGAGGAATGAGCTCCTTCACGGCTGCCGCGCAGGCGATAACCTCCTGCACGAACGGCAGGCCGATGCGCTGGGCGATGCCCATCCCCGCAGAGCCTGTGAGCGCAAAGGAGAACTTCTGCTCCCCGACGATCTTCTTCAATGAGGCGAGATTTTCATGCAGCGCATGGCCGATCTCCGAGAAATGACGCTCGTAGTTCTTGTAGACGATCTGCTTCGCCTTGTCGAGCACGACGAGCTTGATGGTCGTCGAGCCGACATCTATCCCCACATTGAAAAGTGAATCCATATTCCCACCACCTAAACTGGGTCCCGTATGAAAACCATCGCGGGCAGACCTGCGCCCGCGCTCAGAGAAGCACCACGGCTCGCAGCACATTCCTGAGAAAAATTGTTGCACGAAATTGAGAGCCTTTTACAGGCTCTTTTCATATTCTACCTTATCGCGCAAGGCGGCGCAAGTGATTTCCTCACAGTGCCGCCCCGCCTGCAAGCACTTCCGAAGCAATGCATACAATGTCCACAAACTGGACGTTTGTGCGTTGAGTTTGCTATGTAAATCCCCAAGAGCGCAAGCCGCAGGCGCAGCGCGATTGGCTGGATTTACTGTAAGGGCGGGCGCACAATGTCCACGAAGTGGACGTTTGTGCGTTGAGTTTGCTATAATGGTGCATGAAAATCAGCTAAACGGAGGCATCATCATGGAAATCGCCATCATCACAGGCGCATCAAGCGGCCTCGGCACCTGGTATGCGCGTCTGCTCGACAGCGAAGGGCTCGACGAAATCTGGCTCGTCGCCCGCCGCGAAAAACGCCTCGCGACCATCGCGCAGCTGCTCACGACGCGCACGCGCATCCTTGCCTGCGATCTGACGGACCCCTCCTCCATCGCGGGTCTTGCCCACCTCCTCGCCGAAACAGAACAGCCGGAAGTCCGCTGGCTCATCAACGCTGCTGGCTTTGGCCGCATCAGCAGCTGCGCCGAGCTTCCGGCAGATGACGCCGCGCGCATGGTCGACCTCAACTGCCGCGCTGCCGTCCTGCTCACAGGAGCCGCCCTCCCCTTCATGGGCGCGGGCAGCCACATCATGAACATCTGCTCCTGCGCCGCATTCCAGCCGCTGCCCTCGCTCGCGCTCTACGCGGCGACGAAGGCCTTCCTGCTCTCCTACACCCGCGCGCTCTCCTCTGAGCTCGCGCCGCAGGACATCCTCGTGACCGCCGTCTGTCCCTACTGGATTCGCGACACGGAGTTCATCACGCACGCCGAGCAGACGGACACCGCACGCGCCCTGCGCCATTTCCCCTTCGCCTGCGCGGCGGAGACCGTCGCGCGCCGCTCCCTCCGCGCAGCGAAAAACGGCATCGGCGTCGTGACGCCAGATGCCGTTTCGCTCCTGCACCGTATAGCTGCCAAATGCCTGCCGCAGGGACTGCTCATGCATCTCGTCAGCCTGTGGCACAGATTATGAGGCGGCAAACGCGCCGCGCATACCTCCGATGCCCCATATTTCCGTTCAAAAAAGGCTGCTGCACGGATGTTCACACACCCATGCAGCAGCCTTTCTATGCGATCACGGCAGCGTCTTGAACTGGCTGAACGGCCAGAACACGAGCATCGCCTTGCCCTTGATGAGACTGTACGGCACGAAACCGACATCGGCAAAGCGGCTATCCTCCGAATTGTTGCGGTTATCCCCCATGACGAAAACCGTGCCCGCCGGCACCGTCGCCTTTGGATACTCGCTGCGCGTCTTCTCGAGGATATAGTCCTCATTCAGCATCTGGTCATTGACGTAGACGCGCCCGTCCTTGATCTCGATCGTATCTCCCTCCGTCGCGATGACGCGCTTGATGAAATCGCGTTTCTGATCGCGCGGATATTTGAACACGAGGATCTCACCCTTCTGCGGGTGACGCATGCTATAAATGAACTTATTAACGACAAGACGTTCCTGTGACTGCAAGGTCGGGCGCATCGACGGACCATCCACGATGTAAAGCTCGACGATGAACTGGCGGATGAAAAATGCCAGCACCACGGCAACGACGATAGAAATGATCCAGTCTTTTGCTTCCTCTCCTAAAGAACTCATGCGTGAAACCTCCCTGCATAAAAAAAATAGGAACTGCGACAGCAGTCCCTACCGTGCGCAATGTCAGCGCTTCTCTTTGATACGAGCAGCCTTGCCCGTAAGGTTGCGCAGATAATAGAGCTTCGCGCGACGCACAATGCCCTTGCGCAGCACATCGATTTTCTCGATGCGCGGGGAATGAACCGGGAACATACGCTCCACGCCAATACCGTAAGAAATACGGCGAACCGTGAACGTCTCACGAACGCCCGTGCCCTGACGGGAGATGACGACGCCCTCGAACATCTGGATACGCTCGCGGGAACCCTCGACGATCTTCGCGTGCACGCGAACCGTATCGCCAGGCGCGAAATCCGGAATGTCACTGCGGAGCTGCTCTTTTTCCAAAGCTTCGATGATGTTCATGTTTTCTTTTCCTCCTCATTCAGACGTTCATGGCAAGGCACAACTTCAAAGCCCTGCCCAGAGGACCGTCCAGATACTCCGTTAGTTTAACATAAACACGAACGCCATGCAACAAAAATTTCAAAAACGCGGCTCATTTCTCCGATGCATCCTTCTTCTTGAAAAATGGCTGCATCTTCATCTGCGGAATATCCTCCGTGCGCACCTCCGACCATTTCTGCGCCTGCCGCAGGCAGAAATAAGCACCGGCGAGGCCCACGAGTCCCACCAGGATGCCGATAGCGAGATGATCATTGGCGCAGAGATACACGCCACCGAAGAAGACGAGCGCAAAAAATATCGTATTCCACGTTTGTACCAGCATATTGAATAATTTCGGCAGATTCTGCATCTGATTCCCCTCCTGTTCTTCCATAGCCGCCTGCACGCTGCTTCATGCAACGGACAGCCTCTTTCATTATATCACAACAATACCTGGTGTAGGCAAGGAGGTCTATGGAACCGATATCCTTCTTTCCACGCGAACAGATGGGCTCTGCGTCTATGACGCAGGGCCCATCCGAAACTTTCTCTATCCTACCGCTCGACAATGATTCTGCCGAGACGCGCGTGATTGAAATAATTCAGCACCCACTTGAGCGCCACCGTCACGTTCGCGTACGTTCCTGCCAGGCGCAGCAGATGCACCCAGAGCCACACAGACCATGCGAGGAAGCCCTCCGCATGAATCTTGCCGACGGAAAGGACCGCAGAACTGCGGCCGATGGTCGCCATCGCCCCCATATCCTTATAGACAAACGGCTCCGTCGCCTCGCCGCGCACCTCGCGCAAGATATTCCGCGCACAACAGATGCCCTCCTTCATCGCGACAGGCGCCACCGTCGCGAGCGGCCTCGCGCCTGGCTCCATCTCGAACGAGGCATTGTCACCGATCGCATAGACACGCGGCACCCCACGGACGGAAAGGTCGCGATTAACCACGATGCGCCCCGCGCGGTCATAGTCCGCGTCGAGTGCCGCTGCCACAGGCGCCGCCTTGACGCCCGCTGCCCAGATGACCGTCTGCGTCTTGATCTCGCCGCCATCCTTGAGCATCAGCGTATGACCGTCATAACCTGTCACCATCGTCTCGAGGCGGACATCCACCTTTTTCTTTGCCAGCGTTGCCGCCGCATCGCGGCTCAGGCGCTCCGGCATCATCGCAAGCAGGCGCCCCGTGCCCTCAAGAAGCTTGATATCGACCTCAGAGAAATCGAGGTGATGATAATCCTTGCGCATGGACTGATAGATGAGCTCCGAGATAGCGCCCGCCTCCTCTACGCCTGTCGGCCCGCCACCGACGCAGACAAACGTCAGCAGCTCCTTGCGCCGCGCCGCGTCTGTCTCCTGCTCGGCGAGCTCCAGGCAGCGGATCAGCTGGTTCCGGATGGCCAGCGCCTCCTCCATCGTCTTCATCGGGAACGCATGGCGCGCGACCTCCTCATTGCCGAAGAAATTCGTCGTCGATCCCGCCGCAAGCACGAGGTAATCATACGGCACGCGGCCATGCTCTGTCACGACCTCGCGCGCCTTCACATCAACGCCCGTGACCTCGCCGAGACGGAAATCCACGTTCCTGCAGGAGCGGAAGAACTCCCGCACCGGATAAGCGATTTCCCCCGTCGCGAGCGTCGCCGTCGACACCTGATAGAGCAGCGGCGGGAATAGCTGATAGTTGTTGCGATCGAGCAGCGTCACATGCACGTTTCGCTTTCCTGCCAGTTCCTGCGCCGCCCGAACGCCGCCGATGCCAGCCCCGACGATCACCACATTTGCTTTCTCCATATCGAGCCCCTCCTATGACGTGAAATATACGTTACCTTATTCACGTATTTATTATATTATTTATATCAAATAAATACAAATTATTGTTTGAAATAAATCATAGCTATTTTCTATACCCATGGACAAAAAAAGAGCCTCGTCATACGACGAGACCCTCGCTGCGTTTCTCAACCAAACCGGACAAATGAAGCTTGCTTGCGCAGCCGCCAATGCTGCAGATACGCCGCGTCAGAGCGCTCGTAGGAAACGCAGACCGCCTGCCCGGAACCCCATGGCTCGCTCTTCAAACGTTCCTGCAGCGCCTCCATGAAATCGCGCGTCGCCTGCGGACTCGCGCCATCGGAGAGGCACTCCAGCTGCATCTCCCCCGTACGGCAGTCGTAGGAAATCCTGCCATCGAGGGACATATCCTGTCCCAGGCTGTACTGAATCTCCCGGCGTCCTTTCTTCTCATCCGAGATCTCTACCCATGCAAACATAGTGCTCAACCTCCTCTATCTCAGACAAACAGGCGCGGCGCATCGCGCATCCTGTCATTTTCCTTATCTGCTTTCCATTATAGGTGATGCGGGCCGCTTTGTATACATGATACAGAAATTTCATGTTACAACATTACGCTGACGGGATACCCTTTCAGGCGGCTCCATGTCCCGCCTCTGTCGCCTCGCGCGACTGCCCGCCCGCGCGCACCATGCGGCAGCGCTCCCTCACCTCGCGCATCGTTGCCGCGTAGCAGCGGAAGAAATTCTCCAGCACGGAAAGCTCGGGACGCAGCTTCGTCGCGAAAAAATCAGATACCTGCTGCCGCGCTGCCATATCATCATCATCGTAAATCGCGAGCAACATCTCCTCTGCCACCCGGTGTTGAGGGCTCCGCTCCTCGCGCATCGGCTGCAGCAGGAAATCATAGAGCTCTGTCATCCGCAGCGTGAACTCCGCCAGACGCATCGGCCGGAACCGCTTCATATAGATGGAGACAATCTGCCCTGTCAGAAGCTTCGCATCCATCTCATGCGGCATGAGCTGATGGAAATGAAACAAGCGACAGCCGCGCTCCGTCAGATCGGACGCGATCATGTCGTATGCCTTGAGTCGCTCCGGCCAAAACCTAGAGAATAAACGGCGGTACAGCCGCGCCTGCGGAATCTTTTTCTGGTTCATTGTCATCCCTCTTTCCAAAAATGCAATTCCCCAAAGTGCTCCCTACCCCACGGCACAAAATTCTTCATTCCTATTTTTTACTTTCGTTTCTATTTATTATATTCGCCATACGCCTTGCAAATTCCTTTCTAGAAGCACAGAAACAACAAAAATGCCCTGGTGAGCGGCACGCATCGTTCCATGCTTGCTGCTCACCAAGGCATATGACGCAACTACATCATGTGCAAGACTGTATCCTCTCCCCTATGCCTGCGTCTTCGGCGCATGGCGCGGGTGCTGGCTGACAATCTCGATGGCCTTCGCGATCTGCTGAATGACCTCCACCTCGTACTCCAGGGACATCGCCTGCACGCGGTTGAAAATCTCACCCTTCTCCGTTGACGAATACCGCGCCGGCAGATGGTTGAGCGCCAAAATTGCAATATCGCGCCGACACCGGTCACAGCGACAGCAATTCGGATACTGATCCAGTACCATATCGAGCTTGCTCAAGACAATATCTTCCATGAAATTTTTTAGTTCCATCTAAAACACCCCATCCCACCTCTAGCAACTCCTACTCCTTTGTATTATAATATTATTAATGGAAAAATACAAGTTAGACAAACAAGTTTTCCTGTGCTATAATATATAGCGTTCTGAAACGCGCTCGTAGTCCAGTGGATAGGACGTTGGCCTCCGGAGCCGAAAGCGGCAGTTCGACTCTGCCCGAGCGCACCAGCAAGACACGGATCAGCATCGTGCACGAGATTTTGCGATGCCTGATTGTTTCTATTATAGAAGGAACCCGATGATGCAATATCATCGGGTTCCTTTTTTATGAGCGGAACCACTTGCCGCCCATCACTGGTTTCGCCTCTCCTCCCCGCCGTTTTTCCTACTCTCTATTGCATCGCAGGGAGGAAATCTGATAGAATAGGAACGACTTCGACCGGCGGCGCACTCGGCGCCGCCACATCAGAAAGGCAGGTCATGATGATTGGAGGAGAAACTGAAGCTGTACGGCTTCAATAATCTGACGAAAGCACTGAGCTTCAATATTTACGACATCTGCTACGCGAAATCGCCGCGGGAGCAGGAGGATTACATCAAATACATCGATGAGCAGTACAACTCCGAGCGCCTCACGAACATCATCTCCAAGGTCACGGACATGATCGGCGCGCGCATCCTGAACATCGCCAAACAGGACTACGAGCCGCAGGGCGCGAGCGTCGCGATGCTCATCGCGGAGGACGGCGCCGCCCCGCGCAAGCGCCCGGCGCCAAGCGCGGGCGATACCATCCTCGCGCATCTCGACAAGAGTCATGTGACCGTGCACACCTATCCCGAGTTCCACCCCGAGACGAGCATCGCGACGTTCCGCGTCGACATCGACGTCGCGACCTGCGGCGAGATCACGCCGCTCAAGACGCTCGACTACCTCATCTCGCAGTTCGACTCGGACATCATCACGATGGACTACCGCGTGCGCGGCTTCACGCGCGACGTGCACGGGCGCAAGCTCTTCATGGACTCGAAGATGGCTTCGATCCAGGAATACATCGCACAGGAGACGCTCGACCGCTATGACGCCGTGGACATCAACCTCTACCAGGCGAATCTCTACCACACGCGCATGCTCATCAAGGAACCGCTGTTGCAAAACTACCTCTTCAACACCGACATCTACGAGATCCCGCCGAAGGAACGGCTCGATATTTCCAGCAGCCTGCGCCGCGAGATGATCGAGATTTTCAGCGGACACAATATTTATGGAAGCAGCGATTGAGCCAACGCTTCCCTGTGGGAGCGCGGATCCATCCAGCGCTTTCTTATAGAAAGGAACTGCCATGCTGCAAGAACTCACCCAGGACCGAGCGCCCGTGCTCGAGGCGCTCGAGCGCATGAAGCGGGCGCGCCTCGTACCGTTCGACGTGCCCGGACACAAGCGCGGCCGCGGCAACCCCGAGCTGCGCGATTTCCTCGGCGCCGCCTGTCTCGACGTGGACGTCAACTCGATGAAGATGCTCGACAACCTCTGTCATCCCGTCTCCGTCATCCGCGACGCCGAGGCGCTCGCCGCCGACGCGTTCCACGCCGCGCACGCCTTCTTCATGGTCGGCGGCACGACCTCGGCTGTACAGGCAATGGTGCTCACGGCCGTGCACCGCGGCGACAAGATCATCATGCCGCGCAACGTCCATCGCAGCGCCATCAACGCGCTGATCCTCTGCGGCGCCATCCCCGTCTACGTGAACCCGCAGATGGATGAGACGCTCGGCATCTCGCTCGGCATGAAAGTCGAGGAGGTCGCCGACGCCATCCGCCGCCACCCGGACGCAAAGGCCGTGCTCGTCAACAATCCGACCTACTACGGCATCTGCTCCGATCTGCGTGCCATCGTGAAGCTCGCCCACGCGCACGGCATGCTCGTGCTCGCCGACGAGGCGCACGGCACGCATTTCTACTTCCACAAGGATCTGCCCGTCTCCGCCATGGATGCGGGCGCGGATATGGCGGCCATCAGCATGCACAAGTCGGGCGGCTCGCTCACGCAGAGCTCCCTGCTCCTCTGCGGGCCGGGCGTCCACGCGGGCTACGTCCACCAAATCATCAATATCACGCAGACGACGAGCGGCTCCTACCTCCTGATGTCGAGCCTCGACATCAGCCGCAGGAACCTCGCGCTGCACGGCGAGGAGATTTTCTCCAAGGTCCTCGACCTCGTCGCCTACGCGCGCGAAGAGATCAACGCCATCGGCGGCTACTACGCCTACGGGCGCGAGCTCATCGACGGCGACGCCATCTACGACTTCGACACGACGAAGCTCTCCATCTTCACGCGGCCCATCGGCCTCGCAGGCATCGAGGTCTACGACCTCCTGCGCGACGAGTACGACATCCAGACGGAGTTCGGCGACATCGCGAACCTGCTCGCCTACGTCTCCGTCGGCGACCGCCCGAAGGACATCGAACGCCTCGTCGCCGCGCTCGCGGAGATCCGCCGCAATTACAGCAAGCCGCAGGCGAAGATGCTCAAGGCGGAATACATCGATCCTGAGGTCGTCTGCGGCCCGCAGGAGGCGTTCTACGCAGCCAAAGAGCCGCTGCCGATAGAAAAGACCGCGGGCCGCGTCTCGAGCGAGTTCGTCATGTGCTACCCGCCCGGCATCCCCATCCTCGCGCCCGGCGAGCGCATCACGGACGAGATCCTCACCTACATCCGCTACGCGAAGAAGAAGGGCTGCCAGATGACAGGCACCGAGGACATGACGCTGCGCACGCTCAACGTCATGAAATAACGCCTACCAACCATAAAGGAGGGATTCCATGGAACTCTGGTTCAGCGAGCTGCACACGCCGAACGTCAAATTCTCCATCAAGGTCGACCGCCAGCTCTACGCGGGCCGCAGCGAATTCCAGCGCATCGACATCTTCGACTCCAAGGAGTTCGGCCGGTTCCTCACGCTCGACGGCTACATGATGCTCACGGAAAAGGATGAATTCATCTATCACGAGATGATCACCCACGTGCCGCTCTGCGTCAATCCTGACGCGCGCGACGTGCTCGTCATCGGCGGCGGCGACGGCGGCACCGTGCGCGAGCTCGTGCGCTATCCCGGCATCCGCCATATCGACCTCGTGGAGATCGACGAGCTCGTCGTCGAGGTCTGCCGCAAATACCTGCCGCAGACCGCCGGCTGCCTCAGCGACAAGCGCGTCGCCATCCACTACGAGGACGGGCTGAAGTTCGTGCGCCACGCGAAAGACGCCTACGATCTCATCATCGTCGACTCCACCGACCCCTTCGGCCCCGGCGAAGGACTCTTCACCAAGGAGTTCTATGGCAACTGCTACAAGGCCCTGCGCGCCGACGGCATCATGGTCAACCAGCACGAGAGCCCCTTCTATACGCAGGACGCCTACGCCATGCAGCGCACCCACAAGCGCATCGTCTCCTCGTTCCCCATCAGCCGCGTCTACCAGGCGCACATACCGACCTACCCTTCGGGCCATTGGCTTTTCGGCTTCGCCGCGAAAAAGCGCCATCCCGTCAAGGACGTCGACTTCGCGCACTGGAACGCACTCGGTCTCAAGACACGCTACTATAATACCCAGCTGCATGCAGGGGCTTTTGCCCTGCCCAACTATGTAGAGGAGATGCTGCGCGATGTGGAACCGTAATGTAGAAACCTTTCTCGGCTGCGACGGCCCCTTCAAGGAGAGCCGCATCGTGCTCTTCGGCGCGCCTTTCGACTCGACGACGAGCTACCGTCCCGGCACGCGCTTCGCGAGCCGCACGATGCGCGCCGAATCCTACGGGCTCGAGACGTACAGCCCCTACCAGGACCTCGACCTCGAGGACGCGGCGGTCTTCGACGGCGGCGACCTCGAGCTCTCCTTCGGCAACACGGAGAAGGCGCTCGCTGATATCGAGGCGCGCGCGCGGGACATCCTCGCTGCCGGCCGCCTCCCCTTCCTCATCGGCGGCGAGCACCTCGTGACGCTGCCCGCGCTGCGCGCCGCGCACGAGAAATACCCTGACCTCGCCGTCGTCCACTTCGACGCGCACACCGATCTGCGCAAGGAGTACCTCGACGCCCGCCTCTCCCACGCGACCGTACTGCGGCGCATCTGGGACGTCGTCGGCGACGGGCGCATCCACCAGTTCGGCATCCGCAGCGGCGAGCGCGCGGAGTGGCGCTGGGCGGCTGAGGGCCATACGGACCTGCACCGCTTCGGCTTCCAGGGCCTCGACGAGGTGCTCGCGGGGCTCCGCGCCACGGGCCGCCCCGTCTACCTCACGATCGACCTCGACGTGCTCGACCCGTCCTGCTTCCCCGGCACGGGGACGCCCGAGGCGGGCGGCGTGACCTTCGCAGCGCTCCTCTCGGCGGCGCTGCGCGTCATCGCGCGCACGCACGTCGTCGCCTGCGACCTCGTCGAGCTCTCGCCGCCGCTCGATCCGAGCGGCATCTCGACGGCGACGGCGCTCAAGCTCCTGCGAGAGATGCTCCTCGCGCTCGAGCGGCCGCACATGGGGAACCGCAGGCACGAGGCATGAGCACATATCGAACACACCGCGCGGCATTTTCACCGCGCTTCACCGACATCTTTCCACATCTATCCATCCAAAGGAGGAACCAATATCATGGGAAAAGCTCTCATCATCGGCTGCGGCGGCGTCGCGAGCGTCGCCATCCACAAATGCTGCCAGAACAGCGCGGCATTCTCTGAAATCATGATCGCCTCGCGCACAAAAGCGAAATGCGACGCGCTCAAGGAAAAGCTCGCGCCGACGACCGCGACGAAGATCCAGACGGCCCAGATCGACGCCGACGACGTGCCCGCCCTCACGAAACTCATCCGTGATTTCGCGCCCGACGTCGTGCTGAACCTCGCGCTCCCCTACCAGGACCTCCACATCATGGACGCCTGCCTCGCCGCCGGCGCAAACTACGTCGACACCGCGAACTATGAGCCGGAGGACACGGCGAAATTCGAGTACAAATGGCAGTGGGCCTATCGCGAGCGCTTCGAGAAGGCCGGCCTCACGGCGCTCCTCGGCTCCGGCTTCGACCCGGGCGTCACGGGCGTCTTCGCCGCTTACGCGCTCAAGCACCATTTCGACGAGATCAACTACATCGATATCCTCGACTGCAACGCCGGCGACCATGGCTACCCCTTCGCGACGAACTTCAACCCGGAGATCAACATCCGCGAAGTCTCGGCCAAGGGCAGCTACTGGGAGGACGGCCACTGGGTCGAGACGGAGCCTATGGAAATCAAGCGCGTCTACAACTTCCCGGAAATCGGACCGAAGGACATGTACCTCCTGCACCATGAGGAACTCGAGAGCCTCGGCCTCAACATCCCGGGCATCAAGCGCATCCGCTTCTTCATGACGTTCGGCGAGAGCTACCTCACGCATCTCCGCTGCCTCGAGGACGTCGGCATGACCTCCATCGAGCCCATCGAATTCGAGGGCAAGAAAATCGTGCCGCTGCAGTTCCTCAAGGCCGTGCTGCCCGATCCCGCGAGCCTCGGCCCGCGCACGAAGGGCAAGACGAACATCGGCTGCATCTTCCGCGGCAAGAAGGACGGCAAGGATAAGACCTACTACCTCTACAACGTCTGCGACCACCAGGCATGCTACAAGGAAGTCGGCTCGCAGGCCGTTTCCTACACGACGGGCGTGCCCGCGATGATCGGCGCGATGCTCATCATGAACGGCACCTGGAAAGGCCCCGGCGTCAAGAACATCGAGGAGTTCGATCCCGACCCGTTCATGGATGCCCTCAACAAATGGGGCCTGCCTTGGCAGGAGAGCTTCACGCCGGAGCTCGTCGACTGATGGCGCGCGCGTCCCTTCCCTGGCTGGAGCGCGTGCCGACGCCCTCCTACGTCATCGACCTCGCGAGACTCCGGCAAAACCTCGCCCTCCTGAAGGACATCGAGGAAACGACGGGGGCCCATGTGCTGCTCGCGCAGAAATGTTTCTCGATGTACTCCCTCTATCCGCTCATCGGCGCGTACCTCTCCGGCACCACCGCGAGCGGCCTCTACGAGGCGCGCCTCGGCCACGAGGAAATGGGCAAAGAAAATCATGTCTTCTCCCCTGCCTACCGCGCAGAGGACATGGCGGAGCTCGTCACCATCACCGACCACATCGTCTTCAACTCCCTCAGCCAGTGGCGGCGCTTCGGCGCGCAGGCGCGGGCCGCCGGCGTTTCCTGCGGCCTGCGCATCAATCCGGAATACTCGACGCAAAAGCACGCGATCTACGACCCCTGCGCGCCCGGCTCGCGGCTCGGCACGCGCCGCGCGGCCATCGACGCCGCAGGTGGCCGCGCAGCGCTTGCTGAGCTTGACGGCCTCCATTTCCACACGCTCTGCGAGCAGGGCGCCGATGCGCTCGACGTGACGGTTCAGGCCGTGGAGCAGCGCTTCGGCGACCTCCTGCCCGCGATGAAGTGGCTCAACCTCGGCGGCGGCCACCACATCACGAAGCCGGGCTACGACATTCCGCGCCTCAAGCGCATCATCCGTCACCTGCAGGATACTTACGACGTCACCGTCTACCTCGAACCCGGCGAGGCCGTCGCACTCGACGCCGGCTACCTCGTCGCGACCGTGCTCGACGTGCAGGAGGAAAACGGCATCGCCATCCTCGACACCTCAGCCGCCTGCCACATGCCGGACGTCATCGAGATGCCCTACCGCCCGCCCGTCGTCGGCGGCGGTGAGCCGGGGGAAAAGGCGTATACCTACACCCTTGCCGCTCCCACCTGCCTCGCGGGCGACACCATCGGCACCTACTCCTTCGACGCGCCGCTCGCCATCGGCAGCCGCGTCGTCTTCGCCGACATGGCCATCTACACGATGGTCAAGAACAATACCTTCAACGGCATGCCGCTTCCCGCTATCCTCACCGCAGATGAGGACGGCACCACGAAAACCGTACGCACCTTCGGCTACGAGGACTTCAAATCACGGCTATAAAGCGGCACTGCCAACATAAAAAAAGATGATACACATGCGCAAAATCTCGCGCGTGCGTATCATCTTTTTTCATTTTAGCGCCGGACACATGCAAACGCAAGGAGCCGCCTCCCTCTGGAGGCGGCTCCTTGCCTATGCGATGCGCTTTATACTGCGATCAGACGAGGCCCTGTGCGAGCATGACCTCGGCGACCTTGCTGAACGCCGTGATGTTCGCGCCGGAGACGAGGTCGTCCGGATCTGCGTATTTCTCCGCGTTCTTCTTCGCGCTTTCGTAGATGTTCTTCATGATGCCCTGGAGTTTCGCGTCGACTTCCTCGAACGTCCACTGCAGGCGCTCGGAGTTCTGTGCCATCTCGAGGGCCGAGACGGCGACGCCGCCGGCGTTCGCGGCCTTGGCGGGCGCAAAGAGGACCTTGTGCTCCTGGAAGTAGGCGATGGCGTCGAGCGTGGACGGCATGTTCGCGCCCTCGCCGACGGCCGTGACGCCGTTCTCGACGAGTGCCTTCGCGCTATCAAGGTCGATCTCGCCCTGCGTCGCGCACGGCAGCGCGATGTCGCACTTGACCGTCCAGACGCCCTTGCAGCCCTCATGATACTCGGCCTTGGGATGCGTCTCGACATACTCCTTGATGCGGCCGCGGCGCACCTGCTTGATCTCCTTGACAGCGTCGAGGTCGATGCCGTCCGGATCGTAGACATAACCGTTCGAGTCGGAGCAGGTCACGACCTTCGCGCCGAAGCTCTGCGCCTTCTCGATGGCATACTGGGCGACGTTGCCTGCGCCGGAGACGACGAGCGTCTTGCCCTTGAGGTCGATGCCCTTCGCGTCGAGCATGTTCTTGACGAAATAGAGCAGGCCGTAGCCCGTCGCCTCCGTGCGTGCGAGCGAACCCCAGTAGTCGACGCGCTTGCCCGTGAGGACGCCCGCGTCATAGCTGTCGCGGATGCGCTTGTACTGGCCGAAGAGATAGCCGATCTCACGGCCGCCGACGCCGATGTCTCCCGCGGGCACGTCGACATCCGGGCCGATGTGGCGGTAGAGCTCCGTCATGAAGCTCTGGCAGAAATGCATGACCTCGTTGTCCGACTTGCCGTGCGGATCGAAGTCCGAGCCGCCCTTCGCGCCACCAATGGGCAGACCCGTGAGCGCGTTCTTGAACACCTGCTCGAACGCGAGGAATTTCAGAATGTCGAGGTTGACGCTCGGATGGAAGCGCAGACCGCCCTTGTAGGGGCCGATCGCGCTGCTCATCTGCACGCGGAAACCGCGGTTCACCTGGATTTCACCCTTGTCATCCTGCCAGGGGACACGGAACATGACGACGCGCTCCGGCTCGACCATACGCTCAAGGAGCTTGTGCTGCTCGTAGTTCGGATACTGATCGAGCACCGGTGCAACGGTCTTGAGAACTTCCGTGACAGTGTCTTTGAAATGCGTCTGTCCCGGGTCCTTCTTCGATACGAGATCCAACACGGACTGGATGTACTTTTTGCTGTCTGACAAGGTAAATCTCTCCTTTTGGTTTGAATTAAGGGGCTGCTACAGGGATGGCACGAACGATCATGCAATCCCTGCGGCAGCCCCTAATACAACAGTGTACGTTGTTACCAAAATAAAGTATACTATATTCCGCCGGAAATGTATACATGTATTTTTGCATATCTTCTATGTTTTTCAAACATGGTTGATAGAAAGCCTCAGGGAAGTGCCCAAATGAATCAGTAACCCCTTCCAGGCGTCCCCGCGGCATCCTCGGCCGAAAGATCGACGAGTGCGCCTGCCGCCCCGCCCGCGGTATCGCTATTTCCCTGCAGGCGATAGCGCTCGGCAGCCTCGAGCGTCTGGCGCGCCGTCGTGCGGTAGGATGCCTTGCCGGACGCGCGGCGGCGGCGCTCGTCCTTCTCGGGATCAAGGGCATCGAGCGCACTCTCTGGCAGCGCGTCGTAGTCCTTGGAACCCACGAATTTCTTCCACTCGTCCTGGATGGCCGCGAACATGTAGAGGTATTTCTCATCCACAGGAGGTTTCGCGTTCTTTGCGCTCTCGAGCTGGTCGAGTCCGGCAGCGCGGTTCGCCTGCTGCACGGAGAGGCGCTCCGCGCGCTGCGCCGCCACGCGCTCGCTCAATGCCTGCGCGCCCTGCGGCGTGTCCTTCCCTGCCGCAGCCGCCAGGCCATTTGCCGCCTCGCCGCCATGCAGGGCCGCGGAGGCTGCATCCTGCACCCCAGCCGCTGCGCCGGCAGGAGATGCCGCCCCCTGCGCACTGGTTTCTGCGCCTGCCGCCGCAGGGGCAGGCATACCCGCCTCAGGTGCCGACGCGGAGGCGGCCGCAGATATCCCCGTCGCCCCCGCTGCCGCGCTCACGCCGGACACATCAGCCGCGCCGCTCGCGCCCATATCCGCCACCGTACCGGCAGCGGCATCGGCGCCAGCAGGCGAAACGCCCGCGCTCATAGCGCCGCTCATCGCCGCGTCAGCCGAGCCGTATTTCGACTCATTCATCGCCTGCGTCGCGACCTTGAGCTGCGCCGCTGCGACGGCGCGCTGTGCCTCCTCCTTCGTCTTCGCCCGCTTGAGCGCACTCTGCAGCTCCGCGCGCGTCTCCTGCGCCTGCTTCGCCTTCGTGTAGAGATCCGGATCCTTTTCCTTGAGGTACTTGAGCTCCTCTGCCGAGAGCTCCTGCCCGCGACGTAGCTTCTGCGTGATGATGCTCGTGCGCGTATCGTCCGAGGCGTCCTTTTTCTTCTTCGTCTTCTGCGCCGCGAGATTCTGCTCCGTCATCTGACGATTCCACGCCGCCTGCTGCTCCTTGAGGCTCTTGCCCGTCCTGAGCTTCGTCTTGGCCTGCAGGCGCAGGTCTTGCAGCTGCAGGTAGCTGCCGATGGTGCCGATTCCTTCCAGCATGATGCATTCCTCCATGAATGACAAAAGGGCACCCCGTAAGGTACCCACTTCCCTTACTCTCTACCCATATTATCGACATAGTGCAGGGGTTCCTTAAGGAACCGCTGCGCCCCTACACGCGCTTCACATCCTCCGCGGGCAGCGCGCGCAGGAACTCGCTCTCCTGCTGGCAGTGGCCGCAGCGGAACTGGCTCCAGGAGATCAGGAGCTTCTTGCGGGCGCGCGTGATTGCGACGTAGAAGAGGCGCTTTTCCTCGTCGACGTTCCCCCGCTTGAGCGCGGCAAGCCCCGGGAAAGTCCCCTGCTGGAGCCCCGCGAGGAAGACATAGTCGAACTCCGCGCCCTTCGCCTGATGGACAGTGATGATGGGGATGCGCGGCTTTTTCGAGAGGGCCTCGAGGTCGGTCGTCGAGAGCGTCGTGTAGCGCAGGAAGCGGAAGATGGCATCCTGCGGCGGAACTTCGCGGTCGTCGAGCTCCTTCGCCCGGCGGAAGAGATCGCGCAGGTTCTCGATGCGCTGCGCCTCGCGGCGCTTCTTGTAATAGTCCGCCATGCCCGTCTCGAGCACGATCTGACCGAGCAGCTGCCAGGGACGCAGCTCGCTTGCCTGCGCGCGCAGCAGCGCCATCTTGTCCGCGAGCGGTGCGAAGGCCGCGAGGTACTTGGCGATGCAGGCGCGGCGCGCATCCGCGGTCGGCTCGATGTCGCGCGCGACGGCGTATTGCAGGATCTCCGCCGTCGCGCAGATATCGTCGAAGGCATCGTGCGACGACGCGTGCTGCACCTCGCAGACCTGGCCGAGGTAGGCGAGTGTATGGCAGCGCAGGTTCGGATGAAAGCGGCGGAAGATGTCGAGCGTATCGTAATACGTGTCGTACGCAAGCGGCGGCAAGCCGAGCCGCGCGAGGTGGCTCGCGAGGATGTGGAGGTCGTAGGTCACGTTGTGCCCGACGATGACGCTGCCCGCGGCAAATGTGCAGAACGCGCGCAGCACCTCGGGCGCGGGCTCGCCATTTTCCCTCAGGAAGTCATCCGTGAGACCGTGCACGCGGACGGACGTGCCGACGGGGCGCTCCGGACGGATATAGTGCATGAACTTTTCCTTGATGCTGCCATCGGCCGCGAGCCGCACGCCCGCGATCTGGATGATCTCGTCGCGCGTCGTGTCGACGCCTGTCGCCTCGACGTCGAATACGACGATATTCTCCGCCGCGAGCGCCTCCGTGAGGCGCTCAAAAGGATCGCCCGTCTCGCGCGTGAGCGTGTCGAGATAGTCGGTGATGCGCACGCCCGCGCGGCGGTACGCCTCTGAAGAGATCGTGCGGATGGCCGCGGGGCCGATGCCGCGCGCGAAGCGTCCGAGCACGCGCAGGAGACTCACGGTATCATGTCGGTTCACCGTGAGCTTGAGGAACGCGAGCGCGTCCTTGATCTCCTGCCGCCGGAAAAAGCGCGTATCGTCGATGAGCAAAAACGGCAGCGGCTCGCCCTCCGCATAGCGGCTGATGGTGCGGAACTGCGCCGAGAGTTCCTTCGTATAGCGGTTGCTGCGCGTGAGGATGGCGACGCGCGCATAGTTTTCCACGGGCAGGGAGAGGATGCGATAGTAAATCCACTGCGCCTCCTCGTTGAAGTCCGCAGCGCCCTTGATCTCGATGCGCTCGCCGAGCTCCTGGCTCTCCGCCCGCAGGCCGTCCGGATAGAGCGCCGCCACGCGCGCGGGGAACAGACGCTCGAGCGCGCAGGCGGAGGCCGTGAGGAGCCGCTGTGTCGAGCGGTAGTTCTCCGTGAGGACGATCTCCTGCGGGTGGTACGCGGCGACGAACTGCTCGCGCACGCGCTCCGGATGGGAGCCGCGCCACTCGTAGATGGTCTGGAACGGATCGCCCGCGAGCAGCAGGCGGCTCTCCCCGAAGATGCGCTCGAGCACGCCGTACTCGAGCAGGCTCGTATCCTGCACCTCGTCGATGTTGATGTAGCGGAACCGCCCCGCCCAGCGCCGCGCGATCTCAAGCTGGCGCAGCAGCGCCTTCGCGCGCACGATGAGGTCGGTGAAATCGAGCCCGTGCGCCTCCGCGAGCCGCGCGTCATAGCGGCCGAGCAGCGAAGCGCCCCAGATCTCCCAGCCGTCGCGGAGCTTCGGCAGTTGCTGGTAGTGGTCGTCGACGCAGAGACGCGCGAGCTCATCGCGCGCCTCGCGGTAGATGCGCGCGATGACGGCGCGGCGGTCGGCCTGCGCGTCGCCGCTCATGATGTCCCACTGCGCCTGCTTTTCCTTCGTAAATGCGATGACGCGCGCGAGCGTCTCCGCCGGCACGTCGAGATCCTCCGGCATGATCTCGCGCAGCAGCGTGCGGCAGTCCACCTCGTCGAAAATGACGAAATCAGCGAAGAGGTCGAGATGCCGTTTCGCCTCGCTCTTGATGACATCATAGCAAAAGCTGTGGAACGTCTTGACATAGACGCGGCTGCCCGGCTCCCCCGCCCGCCGCTCGATGCGCTCCCGCATCTCCTGGCACGCCTTGTTCGTGAACGTGAGGCAGAGCACCTCCTCAGGTTCCGCGCGCCCGGATTCGAGGATATTCGCGATGCGGTAGGCGAGCGTGTCCGTCTTCCCCGTGCCGGCGGGCGCCGTGAGCAGGATATGGTCGTCGAGATCCTCCGCTGCCGCCCGCTGGCGGTCGTTGAGATCCATGAGTTCCAGCATAACGCTACCGCTCCTCCCAGAGACGATACGGCGTCCGCGCGAGACTCGAGTTGTAATAGCGCGCGTCGCCCGTCACCTCGTCCGCGAGCCAGTCAGGGCGCGCGAACGGCTCATCCTCCGCACCGAGCTCGATCTCCGCAACGACGAGGCCCTCGTTCTCCCCGTGGAAAACGTCGACCTCCCAGGTGTGCCCGTCCGCCGCGGGCACGAGGCAGCGCTCCTTCTCGATGACGCCCGGCTCGGCGAGCGCGAGCAGCGCGCGCGCGTCCGCCGCAGGAATCTCGTACTCGAACTCCGCGCGGCGCGCCGCGTCCGCGCCGCCGTTCTTCCCCTTGACCGTGAGATAGCCGCGGCCGCCGCGCAGCCGCACGCGCACCGTGCGCTCCGGCACAGAGGAGAGGTATCCCTGCGCGATCTCCTCCCCCGCGCTGTCCGGCCGCCAGCCAGCCCGCACGCGGAACTTCCGCTCGATCTCGACACCCATGAGAGCATCTCCTTTCTAAAGGAACCACTGATTAATTCGGCACTCCGTCTTCACGCGTCTGCGTTGTCCTCCCGTCGCCCTACAATCCTCAGCACAAAACGCGATGGAGCGTTTTGCCGCTACGCCTCCGTTTTGTCTCCCAGGGAGATACAGCGCATCCGCGTAAATCCGGAGCACTTCATTTAATCAGCGCTTCCTTAGAAAAACCGCTTGATGAGATCCGCCGCGAGATTCCTCCCGCCACGAAAGCCGTCGCTGCCGCTGCAGGGAATCGCGCCGCTGTAGCGCGGATCGCCATAGTAGCGCACCTTCCAGTGACGGTTCGTCTTCTCCGCCACATCGATGCCGAGGTCAGAGAGCTTGCGGCGCAGCGACGCGTCCATATCCTGATACCCTGTGAGCGCCTCCTTGAGCGCCTTTTCCTTCTTCGCCGGGATGCCCTGGACGGCACAGCTCGCGAGCGCGTCATCAACGACATCCGCGCGCCGCGTGCCATCGGGGATATTCCTGCGCGCCTGCCGCAGGACATCCATGAGGATCTCGCGCCGCTCCTGCGGGTAGAGATCCTTCTCGCGGCTCTCCTTAATATCCGATGCCGCGGCGCTGCGCCGTGCCTCGTAGCGCGACCGCAAGGTCGCAAGCTCAGTCTCAAGCGACGCCACCTCGTTTTCCAGCGCCTCGATTCGCTGGATCTGCTGCTTGATGAGTTCTTCCTTCGTCATATCTTCCCCTATCGCCTTCCCCTCCGCGCAGCCCATGGCATAGCGCGGAAAACAACTCTCCCTATCGAACCGGCATAATACCGGCGCGCTGTATCTCTTGACTTCTTCTCTTTATTCGACAAAAAGGCGAACATTCCTGCCAGCGTGCGGGAAATTCTCAGCGCACCGCCGCGCAGACGCCCATCTATGCGGCGACGGCCTGACCACCAACAGCCGATGGCGCTCCCGCGCTGCACCTCACTGCGTCAGCGACACCTCCCCCGCCGCGTATGTTTCCGCCCAGAGGCGCCGCCCGTCCGTCTGGAAGGTGACAGCGCCATCCTCATCGGTGCGGAACGTCCGCACCCCCGCCGCGCGAAGTCTCGCGAGCACCTCGGGGCGCGGGTGGCCGAAGGTGTTGTCTGCGCCGACGGAGATCACGGCGTAGCGCGGCCGAGCGCCCGCGAGGAACGACGCGCTCGTCGAGGTGGCGGAGCCATGATGGCCGACCTTGAGCACCGTACACCGGACATCGCGCTGCGCGGCGAGCAGTGCCGCCTCCTGCGCCTGTTCCATGTCGCCGGTGAAGAGGAACGCTGCATCGCCGTAGCGAACACGCAGGACGGCGCAGGCCTCGTTGCCCCCCGCCTCCTCTGCCTCCGGCACGGCGATGGCCTCGATGGTGACGCCGTCGATGGTGTAGCGCTCCCCCGTCTTTAGCGTCACGAGGCGGTCGAGCAGAGGATCGGCCGTCGAGAGCCCCATGCTCCGCGCGTAGGCCGCGCGTCCCTCGCCAGCCGTCAGCACGGCGCGGACGGGCAGCCGCCGCAGGACGCCGCCCGCTCCGGCCGCATGATCCTCGTGCGCGTGTGAGAGGAAGATCGCGTCGAGACGGCGGACGCCGACGTGCAGGAGATACGGCACATCGACGCGCCCGCCGACATCGAAGGCCTGATCCCGCGTCCCGCCGCAGTCGATCATGAACGCGTGACCGCCGATCTGCAGCACCGCGGCATCGCCCTGATGAACATCAAGGAACGTGACCGCGAGCTGCGGCGGCGAAAGCAGGCGCATGCCGCCCCAGACGATGCAGGCGACTGCCAGCAGCAAAGCCCCCGCGCGCGCATAGCGGCGGCAAAGGCGGAGCGCCGCCGTCCGCACGGACGCGGGCAGGAACGCGCAGCCGAGTGCGAGATACCAGAGGAGACAGGCAAATGGCCCCGGCGGCGGCACATAGATCTGGCTGCCCGGCAGGCGAGCAAGCGCACCCGCCGCCTCCGCCACGAGGCCGAGTAGGAGGCTCGCCGCGCCAAACGCAAGCTTCCCCAGCGGCGGCAGCAGCCAGGCGACGATGCCTGCCGCGAGCGCGAGCACGATGAGCAGCTCGACGATGGGAACGAGCAGGAGATTCGCCGCGAACGACGAGACGGAGAACATGTGGAAATAGTAAGCGATGACCGGCATGGTCGCGAGATGCGCCGCCGTCGTGACGGCAAGCCCCGCCGCGAGGAAGCGCGGCCAGCCGTGCGCGCGGAGCCAGCGCGTGAGCGGCGGCGCGAGGAAGATCAGCCCCGCCGTCGCGAGGAACGAGAGCTGGAAGCTGATATGGAAGAGCAGGAGCGGCCAGCAGAGCAGCATGAAAAGCCCCGTGAGCAGCAGGATGCGCCGCGCCGAATGCTCGCGCCCGAGCGCGAGCGCCGTGAACGTCAGCCCGCCCATGAGCGCCGAGCGGATGACGGGCGGCACGCAGCCAGCGAGCAGCGCATAGACGGCGATGCCGCCGATAACGAGCCCCGCGCGCAAGGCCCGCGGCAGACGCAGCAGCGCCGCCAGCGCCGCGAGCACCGCCGCGAGCAGGCTGATATGCGAGCCGGAGACCGAGAGGAGATGCACGATGCCCGTCGTCGTGAAATCAGCGACGAGCTCCTCGCTGACGCCCTCATAGCCGCCGAAGAGCAGCGCGAAGACCGCCGCCGCGTCCTCCTGCGGCATCACGCGCTCCATCGACGCGCGATAGTGCTCCCGCACAGCCGTGAGCGCGCGCCAGAAGGCGTATCCCTCCTGCGGCACTACCCGCACGCCCTGCTTGCCAACCGCGAGCGTCGCCGTGATGCCCGCAGCGCGCAGCATGCGCCGCATATCGAGCTGGCCGGGATTCTGGTAGCCATGCGGCACGCGCAGCCTGCCGCGCGCCGCGACCATATCTCCCACGCGCGCGGCGGGCGGCTCCTGCCCATCCGGCACGACCGCGTAGACATAGAGCCCGCCCGCAGCGTGCTGCCGCCTGCCGCCTGCCGCCTGCACCGAGACGGCCTCCACCTCATAGCGCACATGCCGCACGCCCTGTGCATCCGTCCGCAGCACAGGCGCGGCGCGGAGTCTCCCCTCTACGCGCGCCTCCTGTCCCGCGAGGCGCGAGACATCCGCCAGCGGCAGAGCGTCCGCCGCGAGGAACCGCAAGCCACCGAGCGCGAAAAAGAGCACGGCGAGCGCGAGCCAGGCAGATGGGCGCTGTCGCCAGACGAGGAACACACCGAGAAGCAGCGCGCAGACGCAAAGCAGCGCGCAGAGCGACGCAGGCGGCGCCAGCCGCTCGGCGCAGAGGATGCCCAGCGCCACGAGCATGAGCAAGAGTGCGAGGAACGGCTCCTGCTGTTGCCCCGGCGCCGCCGCGCGCCACCTGCGGAAAAAAATTCGCAGCCCCTCTCTCATCCCCATGCTGCCCCCCATCCTGCGCCCCGCTTGCCGATATGAGGCGTCAGATCGTGACCTTATCCTTGAGCTTATCGTATTTTGCCTGCCCGATCCCCTTGATCTTCATGAGATCCTCGGTGCTCTGGAACCCACCCTCACTCTCGCGGTACTCGATGATCTTCTGCGCCGTCGCGGGGCCGACGCCCGGGAGCGCGTCGAGCGCTTTCTCATCGGCGGTATTGAGATTGACGAGACCGCCATCCTCCCTGCCGGCCGCCGCGTCGCCCGTTGCGGCATTTCCCGTCGCCTTTTTCTCCGGCACGCGGATCTGCTGGCCGTCCTTCACCGGCTGTGCCATATTGACGCGCTCCGCGTCCGCCTGCGGCAGGAGACCGCCGCAGGCATTGACGGCATCCGCCGTACGCGCGCCCGCCGCGACTGTCACAACGCCTGGCTGCTGTACCGCGCCCGTGACATAGACCGTGACGCCCGCAGGTGCCTCCTCTGCCGCTGGCTGCTCCGCCGCGTCGAGCACGACGGCCTCCTGCTGTGACTGCATGCCATAGAACGCCCCGCCGCCGACGACCAGCGCCAGCAGCAGGAGCATGAGCATCGATTTCCGGAACAAAGGCATCGCGCACCTCCTGACGGACAGATAACATCTCACGGCGCCGCATTCCTTGCGGAGATCGCGGCGCATTTATTTGTTCTCATTATAAAGTATCCCCAACACAACAGCAATACGATTCCTAGAAAAACTTCATGAGCATCCGCCCAAAAACGACAAAAGAAGCGTCACTCCCCATGAACTATGGGAAATGACGCTCCTCTTCGCGCTGCGACCACCGCATAGCCGCCTCATGGCAGCTGTAATTCAGGCATCTTACTTGACCGCCTGGATATCATCGAAATAGATATGGGAGTCCACAGGCGCATCGCCGATCGAATTGCAGTAGATGGCGAAATGCTGCACGGCGGACTGGTCGAACACACCGCCGTTCTTACCCTTGAACTGGCTGAACGGCAGTGTCACGAGCTGCGGCTCCGTTTTCTTCGCGAGCTCTGTGAGATCGACCTCGAAGTCCTCGCCGTTGCTGTTCGTCTGGATGATGAGCTTCTGCCCCTTGCCGTCCGGCGTAATCCAGAACTGAATGGCATTATAGTCCGACCAGTTGACGCCCTTGAGGCTCTTGATGATGCCCGCATAGCCGCCCTTGTTGATCGTGTAGTGGAAGTCGAGGCCCGCCTCGCCGTTTTCACGGCACTCTGAGAGCAGCGGCTCCGCCGCGCAGCCAGCGCCGCAATTCGTCGAGTACGCGCCTTTCAGCAGGCTGCCATCGCCATAATAGCTCTCGAAATCATCGACGAGCGCTGGATCCGGCGCGGGCGCCGGCATGTTGAAGAGCACCTGGACGCTGTCCACCGTCTTGCCGTCGAGGATGAGATTCACCGCGCCGACCGTCCGACCGACAGCAGCGAGCGCCTCGTCAGAGAGCCAGCCCGCATAGACACCCTCGCCCTTCTTCACAGCGGGGAACGTCGCCGCGACCGTGCCGTCCTTCTTCGTCAGCGTGAAGTTGGCATCCTTGAACGTACCTGCCGCCTTCGCGCGCACCTGCAGCGGGGCGAGGATGCGCTCCATAGAGTTTGGCGCGCTGACATAGCCACACTCCGCTTCCGCGGGAACGGCTTTCACGCTCAGCTTGCCGAGATCAGGAATCTCTTTCGCAAAGACCGACTGCGGCGCATTGTAGAAATCGATGAACTGATTCACCATCTCATGGCCGCGCTTCGCCGTCACCATGTACGGCTGATCGAAATTGCCCTCATTGAAGTTCGACCAAGTCATAAAATACGCCATATCGTGCGGCGAGATGGCCTGCAGCGCCTCATTGAACCAGTCGGTGCGCTTGTTCCCCGTCTTCGCGAGCGCGCCGCCCGTGTTGCCGACGAGGATGCCGACCTCCGTGACCGCGCCGACCTTGTTATGCTCCTTCGTGAAGGAATCCACAGCCGTCATCGTGTCCTTGAAGCCGTCGAACCACGTATCGCCGACCGCCGGATCGCGGTGATACATATCGAAGCCGCAGATATCGATGAACGCATCGCCCGGATAGCGCAGCGCGTACTCCGCGGCATCCTTCACCGGGCCGCCCGGAGAGTAGACGTAGAGCAGATTGTGGAGATGCTTCGTGTCGCGCATATACTCGACCGTATAGCGGTAGAGATTCTTGAACTCGCTCGGCGTGCAGTAGGCCGCGCCCCACCAGAACCAGCTGCCCGTGTTCTCATGGAACGGACGGAAAAGCACGGGAACATCCGCGTCCTGCATACGTCCGAGGAAATCCGCCACCATATCGAGATAGCCCGTATAGACCTTGTTGAGATCACCGCCCGGCATGATGCGCTGGACGACATTGCCGCTCGTATCGTTCGGCGAATAGCCCGTATAGTCGTATTTTCCATCGACGAGCGGACGCTTCGCGACAGCCGCGAAATTCGGCATGTGCATCGACATCGTGACGATGGCGCCCTGCTTCGCCGCTGGGAGCACGAGACGCGCGAGCTTCGCGCTGTACGTCTCGCCCGCCGCCCGTTCCGCGTCTGTGAGCTCGAGTTCATTGCCCGTCAGCGCAAGCGCGTCGCAGCCGACGATGCCGGAGAAATCCTTCACGATGTCATACGTATCGGAGAGTCCCGGCAGATTCTTCGCGACCTTGCGGTTCATCTCGTTCTGATGGCCGTAGATCACGTCAGGCGTCGCGGCGATGGCCTTGAGGAACGCATACGTCGCAGCCGTCTTCGGCGTAGCGTCCTTGTCAACGACCGGCGCCGTCGCGGCGATCGAGAGCTTCGCGGCATCCACTGGCTGCTGTGCCTTCACCCTCTGCTTCACATTGACATAGCCGTCCGGCAGCTTCTCATAATGCGCGCTGAGCTTGCCGATATAGAGCGGGCCCTTGTAGTCCGTCTGGTTGCCGACGATGCTCACCATGAAATATGTGAGCGGATTCTTCGTCTGCGGCACCTGAACCTTTACCGAGACCACTTTCCAGCCATCACCGGCATCCTTGGCCTTCTCGAGGTCGATATCCGGCGCGACATTGATGACCTCCGCGTCCTTGGTATCCTTCGCATAGACCTTGGTCTTGAACTGTCCGCCCTTCGTCATGTTCGCAGGACGATAATAGAAATCATAGGAAACGACATTCGCCCCCGTGATATCAAGCGGCTTCTCCGACGCCTTGCCATACTCGAGCTTGACCTCCGACCAGGTGGCGTCCGCCACCGGCGAGTAATCGACATTCACCTCGATGGAGCCGCCGAACTTTGCGGACTGCTTCACCTCCGGCTTGCCCTTGTACGCCCATTTGCCGCCGTACTTCCAGCCGTCCAGGTCCTTCTTGAACTCCCAATTCACAGACTTCGCCGCGGCCTCTGCCTGCGAGACGGAAACAACGGGGAGATCCGCCACCTGCGGCAGCACGGCAGGCACGCTCAGGAACATGCCCACGGACAGCGTCAGCGGGATCACTTTGCGCAAAAGATCTAATTTCATCCGTTTTCACTCCCGGGTCTTCACATTTTGAGATTGTTGATATAGATATCACCTTTGTAGCTCGAGAGATAGCTGACAATGCTCACCTCGAGGTGGCCGAGCTTGCCCGTGAACGCATCCATGAACGGCACCTTCACATGGACGCGCTTGAAGTTCGAACCCTCGACCGGTTTCGCGAACTGCATGCCGATGTTGTCCGCGAGGTCGTTGATGACCTCCTCGCCGTTCGCATCCTTGCCGAACACTTTGACCTTCAGCAGGCTGTCACCGCCGATCTTCGACGGGTCATAGTAGAGGTCGAACTCGAGCGTGTTGCTGTTGTTGAGCTCGATCGGCGTCGCGTTCGTGATGCTCGCATCCGTGAGCTTCACCTCGCTCCACGTCGCGTCACTGTCCTTCGAGAAATCCACCGTCGCCTTCAGCGAGCCGCCGAACGCCGGATCATACGCCACAGGGACTTCCTTGCCGCTGTAGTTGTAGTTGCCGGAGTACTGCCAAGCGCCGATATCCTTCGTGAAATCCCATGCCTTCGTCGTCGAGGCATAGGCCGTCGCAACCTGCAGCGGCGTCTCCTGCGTAAAGGGCACAGCCACCGTACCAGAGGCGAACGTCACAGCAAACGCGGCAGAGAGGACGATTGACAGAGTTTTCTTCCCAGTGAATCTCTTCATGATAGACACTCCTTTGAAATGATAGCAGATGCGTATTTTTATATATCTCTCTTGCTTGATTGTTATTATATTATTATGTTTTTACCTTGTCAATAAAGATTATATCATTATTTTGAAAAATATTGATATATCAATTAATCAACATATTGCAAAAGCAGTGTTGCCACACACTATTGTGCAGCAACACTGCTTTCCTGTGCGAGCGCAAGCAAAAGGGAATCAGAAGTTCCAGGACAGGGACGTGAATACCTTCGAACGTTTCTCGTTTTGGAAGGTAATGGAGTGGCCGTTGAAATACTTGAGCGTGTACTGGCAGTTCTTCATGAGGTTGTAGAACATACCAACCTCCCAGCCCTTCTGGCCTTCATCGACACCATCACCGAAGTTCGACTTGATCAGGGCATCCGGGCCGAGGTAGCGATAGCCGAGGTAAGCGCCGAAGAGATGGCTGCGGTCGACCGGAATCCAGGGATTGCCGCGGAACTGCAACTCGATGTTCCAGGCATCGTTGTGACCGCCCTGATTGCCATGCGCATACATGAGCTCAAGATTGAGGTTGCGGACGAGCTTGTAGTTCAGCAGGCCGGCGCCGATATGGAGCCAGTCATGATTGTAAGCGGCAGAGCGGAAGCCGTAGTAACCGATGCTGCCGTTGACTTTCTTGCTGAAGGTGTAGTCGAAGACTGCACCCATGATGTCTTTGCGTTGCGGCGAGAACTTACCGGTAGATGGATTCGCTACATTGTCGGAACCTGTGTTTTCCCATGCGTCCGTATGGTTCCCATCATTCCAGCCCTCATTGCTCGTACCGCCCCACTGATAATCGCTATTCATAGTAGTGGTTCGAACCATAGTATCATGTTTACGGACAAAATCACCATAATGATTGCCGATGCCATTGTAAGTCTGTGTCGCAACATATCCAGTTGTATCCCAACCGACCCAATGAGCGTTACCCCAGTCAGGTTCATCATTGACAGCAACATCCCAATCTTTGACATCGAGACGTCCGCCGAAGATATGCGTTGCGTAGTTCTTGCCCCAGTGCTCAGCCGAGGCCCCCTTGACATTGGCATCGTTGACGAGGCCGTTCATCGTCCACGGCTGGAAGTCACCGAACTTGACGTACTGGCCCGTCTTGCCGAGGTTGCCCTCGACCCAGACCTTGTCGAGACGCATTTCGTTGCTGCGGCTGTTACCGCCGTTCCAATCATCAGGGATATCGCGCTCATCATTGAAACCAGCGCCCTTCTCTCCGCCAGAGCCGTCAGAGCCCCATTTCGTCACGATAGCGCCGTTGACCTTCCAGTCCGTCCCCGGAACCTTGGCAGAGAGATTGAGATCGAACTCTTTTTCATACCAGGGCGAACCGCCGGATTTACGCTGCTTGTTGTCATCGTATGCCTGGTACTTCTTCATATATTTCTGAGCGAACATCCCCGACCACTTCACATTGTCGGAATTCTTCTCGAGGTTCGCCACGCGTACGCCGAGGTTATTGAGCTCATCAGCGAACTCTGCGGCGAGCTTGTCGATGGCGGCCTTGTCGGCAGCGGAGACATCCTTCTTCGCCATGGCCTTCGCGACCATCTGCGCCATCTCGTAGCGCGTGATGTTCTTATCGCCCTGGAACGTCGAGTCGCCATAGCCCTCGATGACGCCATCGGCCGCGAGCTGCGCGACAGCATCATAGGCCCAGTGTCCCTGCGGGACATCCGTGAACGGATTCGATGCCGCGAACGCGGAGCTGCTCGCACTCACGACCGTCGCAGCGAGAACTGCGGCTGCCAAATGTTTCTTCTTCATCGTTAGAACCTCCTACATCTTTCCCTATCTTGTACCCATGAGCCGAAACTCATGTATAATCGATAGGAATATCTGGTGAAGTAATTTCTTACTTGAGCTAATCATACAATAATGACACTCTTTTGTCAATAAAAAGATATTCTTTTTATAAATTATTTTAATTCACAATTATGAAGAAGAAATGTGTTTACGATAACCTATTCCACCGATCATCTACCGTTTCCAATCAGTTCTTCCGATTTGCGCCGCCCACAGCAACAAAACACCTCTCTTCAGAATGGCGGACGATGTGCTGTCATCTTGAAGAGAGGTGTATTCTCGCGTTATTCCCTTTTCATCCTACTGCCATGCGCACGCGGCATTGACGCTGCGCCGCTTGCGTCAGCAGGTGCGGCGCCTGCTGGCCGCGTTTCAGCAGCCTGCCGCCGGAGCTGTCCCCGCCGCGATGGCGCGAACGTCCCAGCTGCCGTCGCCTGTGAGATGCAGTTCCTCGTCGTGCTGCGCGAAGAGCGTGGAGCGGTGGCCGACGCTGACGATGCTGAGTCCCGGCAGACGCGTGCGCAGGAGGTCGTACATCTCTTGCTCGCGCGGCTCATCGAGCGCCGAGGTGGCCTCGTCGAGGAAGACCCATTGCGGCCTCACGAGCAGGACGCGCGCGAACGCGAGACGCTGCTGCTCGCCAAGAGAGAGGATGCGGCTCCAGTCGTCCGTCTGGTCGAGGCGGCTCGCGAGCCTGCCGAGGCCGACGTCACGCAGTGCCGCCTCCATCGCCTGCTGGCTGCCCGCCGCCGCGGCCGTCTGCGGGTAGGCGAGTGCCTGGCGCAGCGTGCCGAGCGGCAGATACGGGCGCTGCGGCAGGAACAGGATGCGGCTGCCCGCAGGCAGCGTCACGCGGCCGCTGCCATAGGGCCAGATGCCCGCGAGCGTCCGCAGCAGCGTGCTCTTGCCGCTGCCAGAGGCGCCCGTCACGAGCACGCGGCTGCCCGCGGGCAGCGTGAGCGTGCAGTCGCGCATGAGCCGCCGCCCGTCCGGCAGCGTGACATCGAGCCCGCTGAGCGCGAGCGCGCCCTCGCCGCCGCGCTCACGCGCGACGCCGTCCGTGAGCGCCTGCGCGCGCTCCATGTGCTCCGTAAAGCTCGCGAGACGGCGGATGACCGCGGCGAGCTGCGCGATGGTATCGTAGGAGTCGACGAAGTAGGAGAGCGCGTCCTGCACGCGCCCGAACGCGCTCACGGTCTGCATGAGGCCGCCGAGCTGCATGAGGCCGCCGAAATAGCGCGGCGCGGCGAGCACGAGCGGCACGATGATCGCGAGCTGTCCGTAGCCGTTCACATAGAAGTTCAGGAGCTTCGTCCGGCGCATGAGCTGCCAGTAGTTCTGGATCACACGCGCGAAGCGCTCCTTGAAGCCGACGCCCTCCGCCGGCTCGCCGCGGTAGAACGCAACGCTCTCGCTGTTCTCGCGCACGCGCATCATATTGAAACGGAAATCCGCCTCGAAGCGCTGCTGGTCGAAGTTCAGCCCGATGAGCCGCCGTCCCACGAGATGCGCGCAGAACGTGCCCGCGACAGAATAGAGGAACGAGAACCAGAACATATAGCCGTAGATCGTGAACTCATGGCTGCCGATGGGCACCGTGAGCGCCCCCGAGAGATTCCAGAGCACGACGCCGAACGCCGCGAGCGTCGTGAGCTGCTTGAGGAAGCCGAGCAGGAGCTGCAGCGTCAGCGTGACGAACTGGTTGATGTCCTCGCTGATTCGCTGGTCGGGATTGTCCGTGTCGCTGCCGAGCACCTGCAGCCGGTAGTAGACCTGGTGCTTCATCCATCCGGAAAGATACCTCTCCGTCATCCATGTCCGCCACTTGATCTGGAGCATCTGCCGCAGGTAGATAGCATAGACCGCGATGATGATGTAGAGGAACGCGAGCGCTGTGAACTCGCCGACGAGCGGCCAGAAGCTCCCATACTGGTATTCCTGCAGCGCATTGTAGAACTCATTGTACCAGCTGTTGATGCGCACGAGCAGATAGACCGACGCGAAATTTAGGCCGATGACGAACGCGAGCAGGCCGCGCGCGCGCCATTTATGTTCCGCGCTCCAGTAGCCGCGGAAGAGATGCCAGAACGTCCTGGCGAAATTTTTCTTCATAGAGCAACACATCCTCCCGAGAAAAAGAACTTGTTATATTATATTCTTTTCCACAGCAGCCTTCAAGCAGGAACCGCCCGCTCCTTTACGCCGCGGCCTGCCGGTGCTAGAATACTAGAGAAAACACATCGCCATCTAGGAGGGAACTCATGCTCGTCTATCTTTTCGCCCTTTTGCTCCTCGTACTCCTCGTGCTCCTCTACCGCTATCTGCCGAACCGGCGCGTCTTCGCGTGTTTCTGCCTCACGCTCGCCCTCGCGGGACTCATCACCTATACCTGCTGGCCGCGCACACAGCCGACGGCTGAGCTCAGTGAGGAGGAGCGCTACGACATCCAGCAACAGCAACAGATCTTCGCCGCCTGGTACGGGAAGTATCAAAAGGATCTCAAGCAGCTCGACCATAACTGGCGCTGGTATCATCAGATTCTCGAGGAGTTCAAGGAGGACAACATCAGCATCCAGACGGCCCATGTGCGGCTCAAACAGCTCGAAGAGGAAGAAAAGGCGCTGACGGCTGCCATCGCGGACGACGCGCCGCCGCTCGAGCTGCACGACACCTGCTACGACCTCGCCGCGTCTGTTTTCGCAAAGACGAAGGCCTATGCCGCCGCCCAGCAAAACGCCATCACACTCACGCGCGCCGCAAGCGAGCCGCGCTTCCTCCCCTCCGATGACCAGGAGGAACAGAGCCGCGCGCTCCAAACCGTCATGGGGAAGGAGTCTCCCGTCGGCCTCTTCACCGCGAGCGAGCTCTCAGAGATTCAGCAGCTCCTCGCCCTGCCGGAAGACGAGGGAAAAAACGGGTGAAATTTGTAGAGAAGCACGCAAAAAAAGCTGCCTCCCCCCTAAAAAGGGGAAGCAGCTTTTCCTTTTGGAACCGCTGATTAAATGAAGTGCCCTGGATTTGCGTGGATGCGCTGTATCTCTCTAGGAGACAAACCGGAGGCGTAGCAAAGCTACGCTGAGGATTTGTCGACGACGGGAGGACAGCGTAGACGCGTGAAGACAGGGTACTGAATTAATCAGTGGTTCCTTCGTCCGCGTCAGCGGATGCTCACAGAACGAAAGGCATTCCGATCTGCCCTGTGGCGCGCGATGGAGAACTCGAACGGGCGGCCGTCATCGAGGAAAGCAACCTGTGTCACCTCGAGGAGCGGCAAGACGCCCTTGATATCGAGCTCCTTCTTTTCCTCCTCTGTCGGCATGACCGCGCGTACCGTGCGGTGCGCCGACTGGATCTTGAGCTTGAGCTCTCCCTCGATATAGCCGTAAATGGACTTCTCGAGCACCTGCCGTTTGATGCCCGGGATGAGCTGGATGGGCATCTGCGTGTACTCCATGACGACGGGCTGGCCATCGAGGGAGCGCACGCGCACGATGTCGTAAATGAAATCATCGACACTCATCTGCAGCTTCGCCGCGACCTCTTCCTCCGGATGAATGATGTCGAAGCGCAGTACCTTCGTCCCCACATTGCGCCCCTTGAACGTCGCCGCAAAGCCGCTGAACTGATTGGCCATGCTGAGTTCCTTGACATCCTCATCCTCGAGAGACTTCACAAACGTGCCGGAGCCGCGGCGCTTGACCACGAGCCCCTCCTTGACGAGTTCGTCGACCGCGCGCTTGATCGTGATGCGGCTGACGCCATACTGGGTGCACATCTCTTTTTCGAGCGCCAGCTGCTGCCCCGGAGTGAAGACACCCTCCGTGATCTGCTTGCGCAGGTCGGATGCGATTGCCTCGTATTTTAGCATGTACGAACCTTCTTCCTGAATCGTTATCAATATTATTATACACGGAATTCTGATAAAATACTATTGTCCGTTCTTATGATTCAGGGAAAAGTGTTCAAAATCCATGATTTGCAATAACCTCACGAATCCAATATCCTGATTTTTTGATGGTCTTTTCCTGCGTTTTGAGATCGAGCGCGATGAAGCCGTAGCGGTTCTTGTAAGCGTTCGACCAGGACCAGCAGTCGATCGGCGTCCAGAGGTGATAGCCGAAGCAGTTCGATCCTTCCTCGATACCCTTGTGCAGCCACTCAAGATGCTCCTTGATGAAGTCGATGCGGTAGTCGTCCTCGATGAAGCCGTCGGCGTTGCGGTATTTCTCCTCGCCCTCGACGCCCATGCCGTTCTCAGAGATGTACCAGGGGATGTTGCCGAGATTGTCGCGCACGTTGATGGCGATGTCGTAGATGGCCTTCGGATAGATCTCCCAGCCGCGGTACGGGTTCATGCGGCGTCCCGGCATCTCGTAGCTTTCGAAATGCTTCTCCGGCAGCCAGCCGCGGCTCGCGTCGAACGGCGTCTCGCGCGCTTTCGCGCGGAACGGCTGATAGAAGTTGATGCCGAGGAAATCGACCGTATGGTTCTTGATGATCTCAAGCTCCTCCGGGGTCGACTCCCAAAGCACGCCGTCCTCCGCAAGCACCTTGACAAGATCCTCAGTGAACGTGCCGTGCACGGCAGGGTCGAGGAACGAATTGTTTTTGTAATCTTCCGCGAATTTCGCCGCGGCGACGTCCTCCGGCGCGTCGGAACGCGGGTAGGCCGGCGTGAGATTCAGCACGATGCCGATGCGGCCGCCGAGCTTCGCGCAGTCGGAGGCGCGGAACACCTCGATGGCTTTCGCCGAGGCGAGGTTGAGGTTGTAGAGCACCTGGCAGGCTTTCTTCCCGTCGACGAGCTTCGGATAGTGGAACTCGTAGAGATACTCGCCCTCGACGACGACCATCGGCTCGTTGAACGTGACCCAGTCCTTGACGCGGTCGCCGAAGAGCTCGAAGCAGCGCTTCGCGAAAATAGCGAAGAGGTCGGCGACGTGCTTGGACTCCCAGCCGCCGTATTTCTCATAGAGCTCAACGGGCAGGTCGAAATGATGGAGGTTCAGGATGGGGCGGATGCCCTGCTTGAGGAACTCATCGATGACGGCGTTGTAGAACCGCACACCGTCGGGATCCGTCTCGCCCGTCTCGAAGTCCTTGATGAGGCGCGTCCACTGGATGGACGTGCGCACGGAGTTCAGACCGATGCGCTTCATGAGCGCGATGTCATGCTCGTAGTCGTTGTAGAAATTCGACGCAACATCCGGGCCAACACCGTGAAAGAATGCCTCCGGCTCCGTATCGAACCAATAATCGAAAACGCTCCTGTGTGCCTTGTGGAAACGCCCCTCGGCCTGCGGGCCGGACGTCGCCGCGCCCCACCAGAAATTCTCCGGGAACTGATACTTGACTGCCATTTGCTTATCCCCCTCTTCTTTCCTCTCTCACTGCTCCTTGTGCAATGCCTCGTACATCTCGACCATGAGGTTTGCCATATCGCGCACGGCGAGCGCCGTCATGAAATGATCCTGCGCATGGATGAGCAGGATGGATTTCTCGACGGGCTGGCCGTCACACTCCGCCGACATCATCGCCGTCTGGATATCATGCGCCTCGCCGATCTCCTTGCCGCCTTCCTCGATCTTCTTCTTCGCGGCCGCAACGTCGCCCGTCTTGAGCATATCGCGCACGGCCTCGATGACCATGGAGCGGCCCGTGCCGGAATGAAGGATGAGTTGCATCGACTGTTCTACTGTTTTTTCGTCCATTTCTTTTACCCCTAACTGTATCTAATTCCACAAGCAGTGATTTCTCTGCGGATTCTAAAGAAATCTCCGCATAGAAAAGAGCCGCCGCACATGGGGAATCTCCCTGCAATCTGTGCAACAGCCCCTAGTTCAACTCATATTATTCGTCTGCGTCTTCATCTTTCATCTTATTCGCCGCGATGACGAACGGCGCGTAGATGACCACGTCCACCGCGAGGCAGACGAGCTGCAGCAGACCGCCGCTGATGGTACCTGTACCGATCAGTCCGCCGAAGAACACCGGCATCGTCCAGGGGACGACGTACTTGAAGATGGATACGAGACCCGCCGAGATGGCCAGCCAACCGATGATCGTGTTGGCAATCGGCGCGAGGATGTACGGGACAAGCAGCATCGGGTTCAGCACGATTGGCAGACCGAAGGCGATCGGCTCCTGGATGTTGAAGAGCATGGCCGGGGCACCGAGCTTGGCGACAGCGCGCCAGCTATCCTTCGTCGAGAAGATAAAGATCGCGATGACGAGTCCCAGGACATGCATGAGCGTGAGCTCTTCAAAGAAACCGTTGGAAAAGACGTACGCTGCGTCGCCCGCCTGGTTCGCGAGCTGCGCCGGCATGTAGACCATGTTCTGGATCGCGGCCGTGACGTTGTGACCGTGGATGCCGAACCACCAGAAGAACCAGACGATGAACTGATAGAGCAGCGAGAAGCCGATGCCCTGGGAGAAGCCCATGAGCGGTGCCTGAATGATCGCGTAGATGAGGTCATTGAGCGCGGCCTTGCCGAGGAACTGGCCATTCGCGAGGAACGTCGAGAACATCGTGAACACGCCGAGCACGATGAGCACTGGTACGAGAACGGCGAACGACTGCGAGACTGCAGGCGGCACCGTATCCGGCATCTTGATGCGGATCTTCTCGTTCTTGGAGAGCTTGACGAAGATCCAGGAAGCGACCGTGGCCACGATGATGGCCGTAAGGACTGCCTTGTTGCCGAAGTAATCGAGGCTGAACGCGCCGATCTTGTCGCCGGCCTTGCCGATGACCTGCTGCGGCGTGATGATGATGTAAGCGCCGAGAGCCGTCAGCGCCGTCGAGAACTTATCGCCGCCCCAGATGCCGCCGAGGCGATAGGAAAACGCCGCGACGAGCAGGAAGGAAAAGCAGCCGAAGCCGACCGTGACGACGTTGTTGCAGAGGCCCTGATACATCTGCATCGTGCCGACAAAGCTCGATGCCTTGTACGCGTCGCTCGTCGTGTCGAGGCCCGTGAACGCATGGCCGAGGTTCAGGCCGTTCGCGCCCATGATCGTGCCCCAGGGATCGATGACAACCCACTCGATGATGCCGAAGAACGAGCCGACGATGATGAACGGCAAGAGCATGGAGAAAGCGTCACGCATCGCGAGCAGGTACTTGTTGCTGGAAATCTTTCCGGCAATCGGCATCATGATGCGCTCAAAGCTTTCAATAAAGGAATTCATAGTTCTCCCCCCATATTGAATTATATATATTTATTGCATAGGAAATGAGCAAGCTCATTCCTTCCCTGCCATCTTCAGTGCCTTCTCGAGAACCTTGTCGCCGCGAATCATGCCATAGTCGCGCATATCGATGACATCGACCGGGCATTTGCCGGCGACGACCTTCTTGACATCACCGAGCATGTGGCGGATCTGCGGGCCGAGCAGAACGACGTCCGCCGTGTCGACGCGCTCATCGAGCACCTCGACCGAGAATGCCTCGATGTGGACATCCGTGAGATTCTGCTTGGCAGCGGCCTCCTGCATCTTCTTGACCAAGATAGAAGTCGACATACCTGCGTTGCATACCAGATAAATATTCATGATGATTCCTCCCGTTTCCATCCTGTACGCGCGTTTTTCCTCTTGTGGATTCGCGTTCAAGATATTTCCTCTTTGCAATGCTTATTATATTCTATTGGTTTAGCCTTGTCAATAAAAAGATATGACAAATTTCAAAAAATATTTTTTATGTCATAAGGGCGTGCGTTCCCTTTCTTTTTACTTTTCCCCTGGCAAAAACTCATTATTCTTTTTGTATAAAAGACATATTTTTTATTGACAAGCATATATTAGCGCGATATTCTATAAGCAGATAAGGAATTGTGCTCTACAACGACTTATCGGTTATATCTTCTTTCCTGAGGGATACCCCCAAGTCTCACAGGAAGTTGCCAACTTCTTATTCCCAATTTTTACTTCTAAAACTCTAAAGAGCCTTCTTTCAGGAATCACTGGTTCGTCAGTGTTTCCTCGAAGGGACAAGAGCCATGTCTTCCCCTGGACATGGCTCTTGTTCTTTTTCTGCGTGGCTGCACGCAAAAAATCCCGGCGTAACAGTGCTGTCACGCCGGGATTTTTGCTCCGTATGTCTCAGAGCTTGCTGAGGATGATCTCCGCCTGGCCCTTGAGCTTGTAGCGGCCAAGTCCTGCCGGGAGGAAGACCGTCTCGCCTTTCGTGAGCCCTACCTTGTGATCCGCCTCATCCTTGATGACGAGACTGCCGTCGAGGACGGTGAAGCTCTGGAAGCTGTCGTCGCCGCAGAAGAGCGCGCTCTTGCCGTCGACGGTGATATGGTACGTCGTGAAATACTCGCAGGAGGCGAGCAGGCGCGCCTTTGCCCCTGCGAAGATGTCGATGTCGCAGGCGAGCGTCGGATGCGCCTTGGGCGGCTCGAGCTTCGTCACGTCGAGCGCTTTCTGCACATGGAGCTCGCGCGGCTTGCCGTCCTTGCCGACGCGGCCGTAGTCGTAGATGCGGTACGTCGTATTGGAGTTCTGCTGGATCTCGCAGATGAGGATGCCCTTGCCGATGGCGTGGAGCGTGCCGCTGTCGATGAAGAAGACGTCGCCCTTGTGCACGGGGACGCGGTTCACGACGTCGAGGAGCGTGTTCTCCTTGATGCGGCGTTCGAATTCCTCCTTGCTGATCTCATGCTGGAAGCCGTAGAGCAGGCTCGCGCCCGGCTCGCAGTCGACGATGTACCACATCTCCGTCTTGCCGTACTCGCCCTCGACGCGCTGCGCATAGTCGTTGTCCGGGTGCACCTGCACGGAGAGATTGTCCTTCGCGTCGATGAGCTTGATGAGCAGCGGGAAATAGGGGAATTTCTCGACATGCTTGCCGAGGACTTCCTTCCCCTGCTTTGCGAGCCATTCCTCGAGCGTCTGGCCTTTGGCCTCGCCGTTGGCGATGACGCTCTTGCCGTCCTTGTGGCAGGCGAGCTCCCAGCTCTCAGAGACCTTGTCGAGATCCGTCTGCTTGCCGTACTCTTCCTTGAGGCGCGTGCCGCCCCAGATATAGTCCTTGAGCGGTGCGATGAGTTTCATGGGGTATAACATGATGATCCGTCCTTTCGATGCAATATCCTGTGTTATATCAGCGGTCTTGCTTGTTGAGCAGTGCGCGCACGGCGCCGAGCAGGTTCGCGTCGTTGCCGAACTGCGCCGGTCTGATGACGGGGCGGATGCGCGCCACACCAACATCCTTCAGGATGACATCGACGCGCTTCCCGATCTCCTCCGCAAAGCCGGGACGCTCGCTCACCGCGCCGCCAAGCACGAAGATCTCCGGGTCGATGGCATACTGGAGATTGTAGATTGCCATGGCGAGCGCCTCATACATGGCCGATACCGCCTGCAGCGCGTCCGCATCCCCTGCGTCGGCGAGCGCGAACGCCTTGCGCCCGTCCATCTCCTCGCGCGGAAGCCCCTTGGCGTCAGCGACGCGCTCGGCGAGAACGCGAGTCGAACCGGTCTCGCTGAGGATACGGTGCGAGGCGTCAGATACCATGTAGCCGAACTCACCGCCGTGCAGGTGCTTGCCGTGATGGATGCGCTTTCCCTTGACGACGGCACCGCCGATGCCCGTGCCGATGACGAGGAAGACGAGATCCTCGTGTTCCTTGCCGACGCCGAGCCACGACTCGCCAAGCGCCGCGCAGTTCGCGTCATTTTCCAGAGCCGCCGGCAAGGAGAGGCGGCGCTCCAGTTCCTGACGGATCGGGAAATCATGGATATAGGGAAGCGCGCTCGAGCCGCCGATGACGCCGGAGACATCATCCACCGCACCGGGGAAGCTGAACCCAGCTCCTTCGATCGTATAAGCCCTCCGATAAGACGCCGCGACGTTTTCGATCAAGCGGAAGAACTCCTCCTTCTCCTGCGGCGTCGTTTTCTTGCCCTTGGCGAGAATCTTGCCTGTTTTCTCGATCACAGCGTATTTCACGCTGCTGCCACCGATGTCGAAACTCAGTATGGCCATGGTATCAGCTCTCTTTCAAAAAATATATCTTTTCTATATATAGCCTCTACCATTATATACATTTCAGGATTGTTTCGCAAGGATTTTCCATCTGCGCAACGCTCAAGGAACCGCTGATTAAATGAAGTGCTCCGGATTTACGTGGATGCGCTGTATCTCTCTAGGAGACAAACCGCAGGCATAGCCGAAGCCACGCTGAAGTTTGTCGACGACAAGAGGACAGTGCAGACGCGCGAAGACGGAGTGCCGAATTAATCAGCGGTTCCTTAAGGCAGCATGCAGGCAAGTCCCCAGGCAATCTGGCTCTCCGCACCGAGGTTGGCGTTCGTCCCATCCGGTGTGAGCCCGTCAAAGCAGCCGCCCGTCTCCTCGTCGATGAGAGGAACGCCCGCGAGGTTGCGCCCCGTATACCAGGAGAACGCCGCATCCTCGAAGCGGCGGTACTTGTCCTCGTGCAGCAGGTTCTCCGCCGTGCGGCAGGCGGCGATCATCTCATAGGCCTCGAGGGGCTGCTGGTCGTAGAGTGCGCCCTCCGCCGCGCCTTTCGGCCACCATCCCTGACAGCCGACGGGAACGAAGATGCCGTCGCGCATGGTATGCGCCGCGAGGAAATCAAGGGCGCGCACGGCCGCTCTGCGCGCTTTCGCGGCGAGGTGCATGCTGCATCATCTGCCAGATCCGCCCAGGCAGTCGCCTGTACTCCGCCGCCCTCTTTCCTCATCCTTCGGACCTCTTCCGGCAGGCGGCTCGCGAGCAAGAGTGCCCAGGGAACGAGCGCGTTGCTGTAGGTGAGCTGCGGCTCGAACCACTGCCAGTCACCGTCGCGCTCCGCCTCCCAGGCGGCGAGCAGCTGCTCCGTGAGCTGGCGCACGAGGCGGGCGAGCGCCTCCTCACGCACCGCGTCGCCCGCGGCGAGGCGACGCTCCGCCGCACGGGTCGCCTGGCCGCGTCCGGGACGCGCGAGCGCGAGCGTTGCCGTGCCGAGCAGCGCGTACGCCTGTGCCTTGACGAAGTGCAGCCGCCCCGCCTGTGGCAGTGCCGCCCGCAGCATCGCGAGCAGCGCCGCGCGTAGAGCTCCGCCGCGAGCAGCAGCGCCCGCGCGTTGTCGTCGGCCGCGCGTTGTCGTCGGCCGAGTAGCCGTGCTGCGGATCCGGCAGGCTGTATTTGCTGTGCTGGATGAGGCCCGTGTCATCCGTGAGGGCGAGCAGCGCGTCCGCGCGGTAGACGCCGCTCGCCGCATCCATCTGTCTCATGATATCCTCCCTCCCTGCCGCTCAGCCGACAGCGCGCACCTGCGCCGCCGGCAGGACGGCGCGGAACATCTGCTCATAATGACGCGCGACCTGATCCCAGAACATGCCGCGGCCGAGCGCGCGCATCTTTTCCTCCATCCGCCGCGCCTCCTGCGGATGGTCTATGATGCGCTCGACCGCCGCGGCGATCGAGCCGGCATCGCGGAACGCCGCGAGGAGGCCGCGCCCCTCCGCGAGCATCTCCTCCGCGTAGCGGTAAGGCGTCGAAACGATGGCCTTGCCGGAGCCAGCGGCGTAGGCGAGCGTGCCGCTCACCGCCTGGTCCTTGCCGAGGTACGGCGTGAGATAGATGTCTGAGAGCGCGAGGTAATCGACGATTTCCTGTTTCGTGAGGTAACGGTTGACGAAGCGGACATTCCGCTCGATGCCGTACTCGCGGACGAGCGCCTCGAGCCGCTCGCGGTAACGCTCGCCCTCCTGCGCGACGACATTCGGGTGCGTCTTACCGAGCACGAGGTAGCAGAGCTCCGGATGACGCTTCGCCACCTGCGCCGCCGCCTCGATGCCGTACTCAATGCCCTTGCCCGCGCTCAGAAGGCCGAACGTGCTCATGACGCTGCGGCCCGCGAGGCCACAGCGCTCCTTGAGCGCCTGTTTCGCTGCCGACGGCTTCAACAGCGGCACGCCGTGCGGAATGACCTCGATGCGCTCCCCGCCGATGCCGTAGACCGTCTCGAGAAGCTCCTTGCTGCGCGCCGCCATCGTCACGATGCGGCTGCTCAGGCGGCCGAGCTCCGTGAGGATGCGGCGCTGGTTCGCCGACGGCTCGGGCAGCACCGTATGGAGCGTCGTCACGAGCGGCTTCTCGAGGGCGCGCGCGAAATCGAGAATGTACTCGCCGTCCGCGCCGCCATAGATGCCGTACTCATGCTCGATGACGACGACATCCGCCTTGCTCTTGTTGAGGCACTGTGCCGCGCGCACATAGTCCGCGCGCTCCTGCTCGCGGATGGTGAAGCGCACGCGCAGCCCGTACTGCAGCGGCTCCCGCTCCATCGTCACGACCGAGGGCGCGGCGATGCCCGGCACCTTCTCGAGCTCGCGCACGAGATCCTGCGTGAACGTCGCGATGCCGCAGGCACGCGGCGGATATGTGCTGACGAAGACCAGCCGCAGGTCGTCCTCAGCTGCTGTTTTCTCTTCCTGTATGCTATGATGTTTCCTATCCTTCATGATACTCTCCTCTTTCCTTCTCAGCCTGCCTGCTCCTCATCCTCCGGCTTGCCCGTGAGGATGGCGTGCGCATACTCTCCCGCGGGGATGGACGCGTCAGCGACGACGATGGCATCGCGCGCCTTCGTCTTCGGCGCGAGCCGCGCGCCCAGCCAGAGAATGGCGTGATCGACCTCCGCGCCCTCGCCGATGACCGCACCCTCCTCGACGACGACATACGGGCCGACGACGGCATGCGACTTGATGACAGCGCCCGGCGCGATATACGACGGCGCGATGATGGTCGCCTCGGGACTCGTGACCACGCCCTTGCATACGCCGTAGAACATCTTCGAGAGCCCGCCGAAGACCGGCAGTTCCTCGTCGAGCAGATCACTCGTGAACGCGAGGTAGTCGCGCCGCGTGCCGAGGTCGCGCCAATACGCCTCCTCATGGTAGACTGCCATGCGGCAGCCCGCGGCGAGCAGCGCCGGATACGTCTCGCGCTCGACGGAGACAGGGCGTCCCGTGGGGATATGCGCGAGCACGGACGGCTCGAACAGATAGATGCCCGCGTTGATGAGGTGCGAGTCCGTCTCACCCGGCTGCGGCTTTTCCTTGAACGCGCGGATCATCCTCTGCGCGTCGTACTCGATGACGCCGTAGGCCGATGGATCCTCCACATACGTCGCCGCGATTGTCACCTCCGCCCGGTGCGCCTTGTGGAACGAGAGCATGCGGCCGAGGTCGATGCCGCTCACGATGTCGCCGTTGAAGACGAGGAATGTGTCGTCGAACTTCGCCGCCGCGTTGCGGATCGCGCCGCCCGTACCGAGCGGCGTCTCCTCGTGCACATAGTCGATCTTGATGCCGAGGCCGCTGCCGTCGCCAAAATAGTCGCGTATCTTATCCGGCATATAGCAGGTGCTCAGGACGACCTCGTCGACGCCGAACTCCTTGAGGCGCGCGATGTTGCGCGCCAGAAGCGGCTTGCTGAAAATCGGGATCATCGGCTTCGGCAGCTGTTTCGTCATCTCGCGCAGCCGCGTCCCCATACCACCGGCCAGAAACAATGCTTTCATAAAGATTCCTCCCTTTCTAAAAAGGCAGCCAAGCGCCTTCCCAGCTGCCACGCCGCGTCCTGCTCAGGCCTCCGGTGCCGGGCAGGTCTTTAAATAGTCGAGCAGTGCCCTGCGCGTCGTGACCGCGAGCGCGATGCAGGTATCGGCGCCGCCGTAATACATCTTGATCTCGTCCGTCGCCTTGTCATAGACCCAGCCGCAGGGGATTGTCATCCGGCGTTGTGACCGGGCCGAGCCGCTTGAAATGATGGAAATCCTTCGTGAGCGATACGAGCGGCCCGCCGCCTGAGTACGAGGTGAACGTCACGGCGTACTCCGCAAGCTCCGGCAGATACGTGATGCGCGGATCCTCGATGCCCCATTTGTCCTCTGGGAAATGCTCCGGATCCGCCTCGAGCGTCGGCTCCTCATCGATCTTCCAGTTGCGGCAGCCGTCGGCGCTCACGGCCTTCGTCAAGTGCGACATGCCGCGCCGGTCCTCGACGCGCGCGAGCAGGAGCACCTTGCCGTCGTAGAGCGTTGCCGCCGGATTGAACGCCGTATTGACCGGGTACGGCCAATCATGCGAGGATAGAATCGGATTCTCCTCATAGCGGCGGAACGACTCATCATACTGCCGCTGGCCATCCCCAGCCAGCTTCGTCTGAAAACGCTTGGACATAGAGCTCACTCCTCTTTCATGATTCATAGTTTTATTTTATAGTATATTTTTATTATGCCTCTTATAGTCAAAATGTCAATAAGGCGAATAGTCAATCACTTCCTCGCAGCGCAGAAAGCGCGCTTTCCCCACACGAAACTACAAGCACAAACGTCCACTTCGTGGCCATTGTGCGCCCGTCCTTGCAGCAAAAAGGCCGTCCCACGAACCAGCGTTCGTGAAACGGCCGTAATGGCTAATAACTGTGGAAACGCCCTGTCTCAGTGCGCCGCGTGCGCGGCGAGCGCCTTGCGCCGCAGGGCGCGCAGACGGTACCAGCACATGGGCAGAACGAGCATCGGCACGCCGGCCAGCAGCGCGTCGCGCAGATCAGGCGTAAACGCCATGACCACGAGGCAGAACACCTGCGCCCAGATGCCGAAGAGCGTCACATAGGGGAAGAGCGGCGTGCGGAACTTCAGCGCCGCGTCCGCGCCCGTCTTCATGAGCAGGCGGCGGCGGCGGTACTGGCTCCAGCAGATGGAGATCCAGGCGATCGCTCCCGTGAAGCCCGAGACGGCGAGCAGATACGTGTAGACGGCGGAATCGGGATCGACGCTGTAGAGCAGGATGACGGCCCAGCAGGCGCAGATCGAGAGCAGGATGGCCTTGGACGGCATGCCGTTCTTGTTGATCTCGCCGAGGAAATGCGGCGCCATATCGAGGCGCGCGAGCGAATACATCGCGCGCGCCGCGCCGTAAAGTCCGGAGTTCGAGCAGGAAATCGCCGCCGTGAGGATGACGAAGGCAAAGAACGAGGCAAGCCCCGTCATGCCGTAGTTTGCGAGCGCCGCCGCGAATACGCTCTCATCGAGTCCCGCCTGATCCCAGGGCAGGATGGAGATGAGCAGCGAGATCGGGATGATGTAGAGCGCGATAATGCGCCACGTCACGTTGCGCACGGCGATCGGGATGCTTTTCTCCGGGTTCTTGCACTCGCCCGCCGCGAGTCCGATGATCTCCGTGCCCTGGAAATTCACGAGGATGATGACCATCGTGAGGACGATGGACCAGTAGCCGTTCGGCGCGAAGCCGCCGCTGCCGAGCAGCACGCGCGTGCCGATATAGCCCTGATCGCCGATGAGGCCGAGGCAGATGAGCCCCGCCACGACGCTGAACGCGACAAGCGCCACGATCTTGAACAGGGCGAGCCAGAACTCGCTCTCACCGAACTTGTCCACATGGAACAGATTGATGACGGTCACGAGCAGGCCGAAGAGCACCGCCCACCAGAGCTGGCTGACGGCCGGCACGAAATTGCTCATGATGATGCCTGCGGCAATCATCTCCGACGGCACATAGGCCACCCAGGTGATCCAGTAGGCCCAGCCGACACCGCAGGCCCAAGTAGAGGAAATGTTCTCCTTGGCATACATGACGAAGGAACCAGAGACGGGCTTCTCCACCGCGAGCTCCGCGAGGCAGAGCATGACGCAGAGCACGATGACGCCGCCGAGCAGATAGGCGAGGATCGAGGCAGGGCCGGCCTTCTCGAGGACATAGCCCGTACCGAGGAAATAACCGCTGCCGATGACACCTCCGAGGGAGATGAGCTGCAAGTGACGGTTCTTGAGCCCCCTGTTCATCTTGTTTTCATTCATGGCGCTTGTAACACAACCTTCCCGCGCTGCACCGATTCGCCAGCGGATCTCCCGCACACCTGGACAGCGCTCTTTTCGTACATCAGGCATTTCAGGAAGCGACGCAGATCGCCCAGTCAGATTCTTTCCTGATGTCTTCTAAAGAATACCACGGAACGATACCCCTGTCTACGAAAAAAGCACGCGCGAACAGGAGAAATTTTCATTGCCAAACGACGCGCCTTTCGCTATAATGAAGGCGTCGTATGAATGATTATTCATATATTAGGAAGGATGATGCCCCATGAAGAAATCGTACAAGATCGAAGTCGACTGCGCCAACTGCGCGAACCGCATGGAGGACGCCGCGAAAAAAATAGAAGGCGTCAAAGACGCCTCCGTGAATTTCATGCTGCTGAAGATGAAGGTGGAGTTCGAGGACGGCGCCGCGCCCGCCGATGTCATGCCGCGCGTGCTCGCCGCCTGCCGCGACATCGAGCCGGACTGCACCATTGATTTCTAGGATCTCATTTCTCCATGATCGCGTCCACTGAACGGATGCAGGCACTCCGGAAGCCCTCGCGCTCAAGCGCCGCGACGCCGCGGATCGTCGTGCCCGCAGGCGAGCAGACATTGTCCTTGAGCACGCCTGGATGCAGGCCCGTCTGGATCTGGAGCTTCGCCGAGCCGAGCACCATCTGGCTGACGAGGCGGTAGGCGTCGCTGCGCTTCATGCCGTACTTGACCGCCGCGTCGCCGTAGGCCTCGAGGAAGAGGTCAACGAACGCCGGGCCGCAGCCTGTGACCGTGCCGCCGATGCCCATGAGCGAGGACGGTAGTTCCTGCACGAGGCCGACGGAGGCGAAGAGGCGGACGGCCGCCGCGTGCTCCTCCTCCGTGAGCGAGTTCGTCTCCTCGAAGAGCAGCACGCCCTCCGCCACCATCGCGGGCGTGTTCGGCATGATGAACTGCACGCGCGTGCTCGCGGGCAGCACCGCCTGGTAGCGCGCGTAGTCCCAGCCCGCGGCGATGGAGAGCAGCGCCTTGCCTGCGAGCTTCTCACCAAGCTCGGCGACGACCGCCTCGATCTGATACGGCTTGCACGCCATGACGAGCGTATCGCAGGCAGCCGCGAGCTCCGCAAGCGACCCCAGCGGCGTAAAGCCGATGGCGGCCGCATTTTTTTTGAGCTTGTCCTGATGCGGCGCATAGGCGAACACGTTCTCCTTCGCGATGCTGCCTGAGCGGATGAAGCCGAGCGCAAGCGCCTGCGCCATATTTCCCATACCAATGAATCCTAGTCTCTCCATGATGTACCTCCTGCACAAATTTTATCTATATTCTACTATAATATACAGCGGTTGGAAAGCGAAACTTTTTCAATTGACTTTAGGAGCAGGTATTAGTAATATGAAAGCTAGAAATCCGCACACGTAATCCGAAAAGAAAGGACGTACTATGGCTGTACATGTTATCAACGAGGCGCGCCGCTGCCTGCAATGCAAAAAACCGCTTTGCCGCCTCGCGGGCTGCCCCGCGCAGACCAATATCCCCGAGATGATCCGCCTGTTCCTCGCCGGCAAGAGCCGCGAGGCGGGCGCGATGCTCTTCGCGAACAATCCGATGAGCGTCGTCTGCTCCCTCGTCTGCGATCACGAGGCACAGTGCGAGGGCCACTGCATCCAGGGCCGCAAGGGAAGCCCCGTGCAGATCTCGAGCATCGAGCACTACATCTCCGACGCCTACCTCGACTGGGCCGTGCTCGAGCGCGAGCCAGCGAAGCACCAGCAGGTCGCCGTCATCGGCTCGGGCCCCGCGGGCATCACCGTCGCCGTGCGCCTCGCGCAGCAGGGCTACGACATCACGATCTTTGAGCGCAAGGACAAGATCGGCGGCATGATGCGCTACGGCATCCCGGAGTTCCGCCTGCCGAAGTCCATCCTCGAGCGCTATCAGACGAAGCTGCAGGCGCTCGGCATCAAGATCCGCCCGAACACGACGATCGGCGAGGCGCTCCACCTCGACGACCTCTTCGCGGACGGCTTCGACGCGGTCTTCATCGGCTCCGGCGCCTGGAAGGCGCGCCGCCTCCATGTCAAAGGCGAGAGCCTCGGCAATGTCGCCTACGCCGTCGACTACCTGCAGAACCCCGAGGTCTACGAGCTCGGCGACCGCGTGGCCGTCATCGGCGCGGGCAACTCCGCGATGGACGTCGCGCGCACGGCCGTGCGCATGGGCAGCCAGCACGTGACCATCTACTGCCGCGGCCAGAGGGCGCGCGCGAGCCAGCGCGAGCTCGACTACACGCTCGCCGACGGCGTCGAGATCGAGTACGGCCTCGGCGTCGCGGAGCTCACGCCGGACGGACCGCTCTTCCGCGAGCGCACGTTCGATGAGGAGGGGCACGTCACGAGCGAGGGCGAGCCTGCCCTCTACCCTGCCGACTCGACCATCATCGCCGCGAGCCAGACGACGAAGAGCAAGATCGTCAACACGACGACAGGCCTCGACCTCAACGACAAGGGGCTCATCGCCGTCCACGGCAATGGCGAGACGAGCCGCGCGGGCGTCTTCTCCGGCGGCGACGTCGTGCTCGGCCCCTGGAACGTCATCCAAACGGTCAAGAACTCCAAACTCGTCGCCGAAGCGATGGACCGCTACCTGACCGCAAAGCGCCAGAGCTGACCGCGCTTCTCCACAAAGCTGCAGGCACAAACGCCCACTTCGTGGACATTGTGCATCGCCCTTACACTAAATGCCCTTGGCAAACTATAATTTTCATGGCATATCATAGTGACAAAGGAGGTTTTCCCATGAAGGTTTTACTCTTGAACGGCAGCCGCCGTGAAAAAGGCTGCACATATACGGCGCTCTCCATCGTCGCCGAGGCGCTCGGAAAACACGGCATCGATACGGAGATCATCCACGCGCTCCCCACGGATGACGCCGTGAGCGAGGTCGCGGAGAAACTCAGGACGGCGGACGGCGTCGTCTTCGGCTCGCCCGTCTACTGGGCCTCGCCGTCCGGCGAGATGCTCTATTTCCTCGACCGCCTCGCCGGCAAGGCAGGCGCGCTGCTCGCGCACAAGGCGGGTGCCTGCGTGACATCGGCGCGCCGCGCGGGCACGACGGCTACGCTCGACGTGCTCAATAAATACGTCGCCTACCATCAGATGGTCGGCGTGAACGCAAACTACTGGCCGATGGTGCACGGCAGCACGCCGGACGATGTGCGCCGCGACGAGGAAGGCGTCCAGATCATGCGCACGCTCGGTGAGAACATGGCCTGGGTGCTCCAGTGCCTCGAGGCCGGGAAGAAGGCCGGCATCGAGCCGCCCGCTGCCGAAAAGAAGGTCTTCACGAATTTCATTCGCTGAAAGCAGTGGCAGCAGACGGCTACCGCGAAACGGTCGGCGACAAGAACTGCTGATTCATAGCGGTTCCTATGGAAATGAAAGCAAAACAAGCAGCGGAGCTGCGGCGCATCATCTTTGCCGCGGCCCCGCTGCCTTTCATATGGTTATAAAGGAACCGCTGATTAAATGAGGTGCTCCGGATTTACGTGGATGCGCTGTATCTCTCTAGGAGACAAACCGCAGGCGTAGCCGAAGCTACGCTGAGGATTTGTTGACGACGAGAGGACAGTGCAGACGCATGAAGACGGAGTGCTGAATGAATCAGTGGTTCCATAATGGTGCCGCCCAATCAGCACCGCAGAAAGGATGATCCTATGCAGGAAGAGAAACTCTGGACACCGGAATTCATCGGCATGAGCGGCAGCAATCTGCTGCTTTTCATGTCGCAATATATCATGGTCGCCGCGCTCCCCATCTTCATCATGGAGACGCTCGGCGGCGGCGAGGTCGAGGCGGGCATGGCGATGACCGCGTTCCAGGTGGGCGCCGTCACCTGCCGCCCGCTCGCGGGCAAGCTCATCGATGCCGTGCAGAAGCAGCGCCTCCTGCTGCTCGCGTCACTCGCCTTCCTGCTCATCATGCTCGCGTTCTGTTTCGCGCACGCGCTCGGCGCCATCTACGCGCTGCGCCTACTGCACGGCTGCATCTTCGCGCTCGCGACGACAGCGGCCGCGACGATGGCCGCACTCGTACTGCCGCCCGCGCGCAAGGGCGAGGGCATCGGCTATTTCGCGCTCTCGACGAACCTCGCGATGGTCGCGGGTCCGCTCGTCGGCCTGCTCATCATCGGCCACCTCGGCAGTCGCGCGCTCTTCCTCTTCCTCACGGGGCTCGCAGCGCTCACACTGCTCGCAGCGGGCGCACGCCGTCTGCCGCGCGCGGTCACAGCGCCCGCGCCTCAGCGGAAGCGGGGCTTCTCGCTGACAGATTTCATCGAGCCGCGCTCTCTCGCACCCTCGCTGCTCGGCGGCCTCGTCTTCTTCGCCTACGGCGGCATCCTCACGTTCATCCCGCTCTACGCGAAGAGCCTCGGCCTGCAGCAGGAGACGAGCCTCTTCTTCGTCGTGTTCGCCCTCATCATCATCCTCACGCGCCCCCTCATCGGCTGCCGCTTCGACCGGAAAGGGCCGGACGCCACCGTCTATCCGGGCTTCGCCGTCTTCGCGCTCGGCATGCTGCTCTTCAGCCAGGTGAGCGGGCTCGCCGGCCTGCTCGCCGCGGCCGCGCTGCTCGGCTGCGGCTTCGGCGCGCTCTCGCCCGCGTTCCAGACGCTCGCCGTGGAGAGCGCGCCGCCCGCGCGCGCCGGCGTGGCGACGGCGACGTATTTCTGGTCGCTCGACATCAGCGTCGGCCTCGCGGCCCTGCTGCTCGGCGGCGTCGCCGCCCGGCTCGGCTACGCGTTCATGTACGGCACGGTCTGCACGCTCGTCATCCTCGGCACGGCGCTCTGCTACTGGGCATGGCGCCGCAGGCAGAGGAGCCGTAAAAGAGACGTGCGCGCGTAGCGCCCGCTGCGTCCCGTAATATCATATCCCTACGACAAAAGCCGCAGACCTCAAAAAAGTCTGCGGCTTTTGCCTTTTCCTGAGCCGGCCTGTCGGATCGCCGTCAGTTCCAGCCCATGATGGCTGCGATCTTGTCTTTGAGATACGCAGCGATTTTCTGATGCCCTGTCTGCAGCGGATGCGTGCTGTCATGCGCATAGTCGCTCTCCGCGAGCAGCGGCTGCAGATCGTTGATCGCGATGAAGTAGACGTCCTTCATCCCTTCGGCCGTCACCTGGTCGACGGCCGCTCTTACCCAGGCGCGGCCGCGTTTGCCGCCCCAGTTCGGCACCGGCTCCGTGCAGATGATCTTTTTGCCCGGGTTCACGGCGCGGATCGTCTTGATGAGGTTGACGTAGCCCGCGACGAATTCTTCCTTCGTCGGACTGTGCTTCGCCGGCTTGCTGAAGTCGTTCGTACCCATCGCGACGATGGTCGCGTCGACGGGGAACTGTTTGGCATCCCAGCGCGGATGGCTGCCCTCCTTGCGGTCTGAGTACATCGTCCAGACGTAGCGATCGGCAGTATGCACCTGATGGGACGGCCAGGGATCGGCCCAGTTATGGACGACGCCCTCGCCGGACTTCGCCACGATGCTGTAGTCCGCGTCGAGCATGCGCGATACCTTCGGCCCATAGGCCTGGTCGTTGTCCTCGATATCGTTGTAGTTCTCGCCCTTGAGCTCGCCGTCATTCTTCGCGCCCGCCGTGATGGAATCACCGACGAACTCCAGGCGGCGCGTCTTCAGCGGATCCGGTGCCTCGAGTCTGGCGCCGTCGTCCAGCTCGAAACCGCGGAACTGCGTCGTCCCCATGTAGCCCTCGGTCGAGCGCACGAAGAGCAGTTTGTGCGTGCCCGGCTTGAGATTCTCGGCGAGGACGGTTTCATTGCCCCGCGGCTTGATTTTCTGGAACGCGCCGCCGTCGATGCTCACGCGCCACTTGTCATTGGGATCGCGCAGCTTCGCCTTGATACTCGTGCCCGTGAAATTCGCCTTGATGTAGACAGCGCCCTGCGCGCACTGGTATTCCTGCGCGTTGCTCTTGTCCCAGCGGCCGAAATACTGGAGATGCGCGTCGTTCGGCGCGACCATGACCGCTGCCTCCGCGCGCCCGGCGCCCACCGGGCACGCGGCAAATACAGCCCCAATGCCCATGAGCAGTAAAGCCACGAATAACTTTTTGCCCCGCATGGTATCTTCTTCCCTTCTAAAATACAGACTTAGTAATCAGCGATTCCTTAGTTCTTCTTATCCTTAGCATGACGAATCTTTTGAACTTCGATCTCGGTTTGTTCCCCTTTGAGGAACATCCCCTTCTCGACGTCCTGGGCCTTCTTGTGCCAAGCTGCTTTCGCAAGCTCCGGCGTCAGCTCCCGCGTCTTGCCCTTGCGGCTGACGACGCTCAGCATGGTCTCCGCCCAAGCCTTGCGCATCATGCCGTAGCCTTTCGGGCTCGGATGAACGCCGTCCGGGCCGAGCCAGTCGCGGTGATCCTTGAAGATCGCCCAGAAATCCGGGCCCTTGAGAACCTTTTGCGGATATTTCTCGTAGAGCGCGTCGATCTTCGCGTTGTAGAGCGGCGCGTTGTCAGCGACGCCCGGCTCCGCCGACCAGGGAATCTTGCCGATGACCGGCACCTTGCCGGCCGCCAGGATCTTCTGCACGATGATGTCCATATTGGCGGCGAACTTGTCCATGCCGCGACCGTTGCCCCAGGCGTCGTTCGTGCCGAGCACGATGACGACGTACTTGCCGGGGAAAACGGAGAGCCAGGCATCGATGTTCTTCACGCCGTCCTTCGACTTGATGCTGCCCGTGCCGCCGTACTCAAAGATCGGATCGTAGGCCGGATTGGCCGCGTTCACGAGCTGGCCGGCCGGGCCGTACGGCGACCCGGAGAAATTCCCCGAGCCGGCCGTGATGCTGTCGCCGTAGACGATCCAGTCGTCGGCGAGGCCGTCCTTCGCCGCGTAGACATCGAGGTTGATGGCCGCCTTCGGCCCGCTTGCGTTATCGACCGTGCCGACGTTGACGCGGATCCAGTTGTACTTCGCGAGATCGAGTACGTGCTGGCGCGAATGGTAGACGTTGTCCTTGACCGTTACGAGCGTCTGCCAGCCGCTTTTCGGCAGCTTGCCGCCCGCGACGGTATTGCCCTCGATCGTGTAGTTCTGCAGGTTGCCGTAGGACATGCGCTGCTTGATCGTCGGATCGTAGTCGTAGCTGCTGCTGTACCAGACGACGACGGACTTTGCGCGGCTCGCCTGCGGGATCTGGCTCAGGTCATAGGCCAGCCAGCCCGGCGCCGTGCCGTTCCAGGTCGTCTGGTAGTTGGCGTCGTTCGCGAGCTCCGGCTTGTCGCTCGAGGCATAGGCCGGAACGCCGCGGCTGATGATCTGCGTCGCGGGCAGCGGCGCTGCGAACGCCGCGCTCGTGCCCATGAGGCAGCAGGCGGCGAGCAGCGCGATGCGGCGCTTGGACAGCATAGGGAAACTCTTCATCTGTAATCCTTCCTTTGAGAACATGGAGCTTTATTAGAAATTATACGTCAGGCTCGAGAACCACTTGCTGCGGTCATTGCCCGGATTCGTGATGGAGCTGCCGTTAAAGTACTTGACCACGCCCTGCAGATTGTGGCAGAAGTTGTAAACGAGGCCGCCCTCCCAGCCGCGCTGGCCGATCTGCGCACCATCCTCATAGACCGTCTTGACGAGGGCATCCGGTGCGAGGTAGCGGTAGCCGAGGTAGTAGCCGAACGCATGGCTCGGATCCGCGCTCATGTTCGCGCCGCCGTTATACTGGTACTCCGCCGTCCAGGCCTAGTTGTAGCCGCCCTGGTTGCCGTGGGCATAGGCCGCGTAGAGGTTGCCTTTCCGGCCGAGCTTCTGATTGGCCGCGAGCGAGTAGATGCGCAGCGCATCCTCATCGTAGGCCGCCGAGGTGTAGTCGTAGTAGCCGACCTCTGCATCGAGACGATCCGTGAAGCGATGGCCGAAAGCGGCGCCGGTCAGCGTGCGGCGACGCGTCGTAGTCGCAGCGACGCTCTTGCCGGAAAGAGAATATTTGGCATTGCTGTAATCATAGGACGGATTGTTCCAATCATAGTTCCAATTTGTGCCTTTTGCTGACTGGATAATGGTATAGTTCTTGGAGGTATCCAACGCGGCATTGGTGGCACCGGATGCGCTCTTATGATGTCTGAGGAAATCCGTAGAAGCGGCAGCGCTAGAGGCCGATGCTGCTGCTTTCGCTACTGCATCTGCACTAACATTGTAGGACTGCTTATACTCGTCCGATGTTTGGCTGATTTTTTGAGCCGTTCCCCAATCAATATCAGCTGTAGAAAACTGATAATCGGCAGAGCCTTCCGTCACAGAATCAGAGGTATCACTGTCCTTCACATCGAGCCGCCCCGTAAAGACGCTGAACCAGTTCTTCTTATCCTGATGCGAGACATCGAAGCCGCGCAGTACGGCGTGGTTGACGAAGTCGCTTTGCACCCCAGTGTAGAACGCGCCGAACTTGCCGTCGAGGCCGGTCTTGTCGATGGGCCCGCCGACGTAGTAGGTTTCGGGACGCATGACGTTCGAGCGCTCATGGCCGCCGTTCCACGTCTCATCCTCCGCTTCCTCGGTGTTGAAGCCGCTGCCCTTGTAGCTGTCCATCTGCGTCGTGAACGTGCCGTGGAACGTCAGCGCCGTCTTCGGCACATCGGCGTCGAGGTTGAGTTTGAGCTCTTTGCGCCAATGCGGCGAGACCGTGCTGCCATCGCTGTTCGTGATGCCCTCGTGCTTGGCACGCTCGTATTCCTGCGCGAAGGAGCCCGTCACGCGGACATTCTCCTGTTTTTTCTCGAGGCGCGTGACGCGGACGCCGAGCGCGTCGAGGTCATCGCGGAACTCGTCGGAGAGCTTGTCGATGAGCTCCTGATCCGGCGCATCGGCTTTCTGCATATGCGTGCGAGCGTTGGCGACGATCTGCGCCATCTCGTAGCGCGTGATCGTCTTGTCACCCTGGAATGATTTGTCGCTGTAGCCCGTGAGGATGCCGTCCTTCGCGAGCTGCTCGACCGCGCCATAGGCCCAGTGGTCGGTCGGAACATCGTTGAACAGGGTATCGCTCGCGGCCGCCATCGCCGGCGCGGCGCTGATCATCAGGGCCGAGGCTACGGCCATCATCAATTCTTTATTCTGCATGGAATGATCCTCCTCTACTCAAGTTGCTTCCACTACCGTTGCTCAGAAATACCAGAAAAAGCCGCTGTAGAGCTTGTCGCGCTGACGCTGGCCGCTGTAAGTGTACGTGAGCGATTTGCCGAAGCCGTATTTCAATGTATATTGGAAGTTGTTCGTCAGGTTGTAGTACGCGCCGATCTCAACGCCTTTCTGCCCCTTCTCGATGCCGTCGCCGTAGCCGCAGCGGATGTAGGCGTCCGGTGCCAGATAATGATAGCCGATATAAGCGCCGAACGCATGCGCGCGATCCGCCGGCATCCAGGGATTGCAATTCCACATGAGATCCGCCATCCAGCCGCGGCTGTGGCTGTTCTCGCCGTGCTGGTTGCCCTGGGCGTAGGTGCCGCGGAAGATGACCTTCGGCATCAGCTTGTAGTCAAATGTCGCCTCGCCGACATAGAGCGGCTCACGGTTGTAAGCCGCGGAAGTATAGCGATAGGCGCCGAGCGAGTAGGTGAAACGCTTGCTGTACATGCGGTCGTAGGCGATACCGTAGACCGTCTTCTTCGTATCCAAGCTGCTGCCGAACATATCCTGCAGATCACCCTTGGCATTATCAGATCCCGTGCCGCCGTTTCTGAGGATCTTCGCCTGCTCGGCCTCGCTGAGCGGTGTCTTGCCGTCGCGCGAGAGACGCGGCTGCCAGTTCGTCGCTTCATTATTGAGGACATAATAACTCTCATGCGCGCGGACATTGTCATTCCATGGCTGGCTGATTTCACCTTTCCAGCCTTTGGCTGCCTCATCGTAAGCCGCCCCGGCGCCGACCGCCAGATCGTTGTCGTCGCTGTCGACGAGGCCGCCGAAGGCGTGCCAAGTGTAGTTCTTCGCGTAATGCTCGAGCATGACGCCGCGCAGATTCGCCGCGTAGACGAAGCCGTTCTGCACCCACGGCTGCAGGATACCGACGCGCGTCCAGAGCTGCGTCTTGCCCAGGCTGCCCTCGAAATACGCGAGATTCGGCTTGAGCAGCTCATTGTACTGATGGCCGCCGTTATAGCCTTGTTTTATCAGTTCCTCTTCATTGATGCGCTGATCAGTACCGAACTTCGTCTCGAGCTGTGTCCTGAACTTCCAGTCCCCCATGACCTTGGGCAGCTTGGCGTCGGCATTGAGATAGAGTTCCTTGGCCCACCAGCGCGATTTCTTCGTATCGCCGCCCGCATGATTATGCGACTCCAGTGTCTGCTGGAAATCCCCATGCAAGGTGAAATTGTCCTCTGTCTTCTTCTGATGCTTCTCCAGCGCATCCACGCGCTTGGCGAGCGTCTCCATCGCCTGGATCTCATCATCGAACTCATGCGACAGGCGCTCGATCGCCGCCTGATCCGCCGCCGATGCCTGCTGCTCATGCGCAAGCGCGCTGGCCACGAGCTGCGCCATCTGGTAGCGCGTGACGACGCTGTTTCCGTCGAACCGATCCACCGACATGCCCTTGATGAGGCCGTCGGCCTTCAGCTGCGCGACGGCGGCATAAGCCCAATGCCCCGCCGGTACATCGGCAAACATCGCTTCGCCTGTGGCCGCCGACGCTGAGCCGCTCAGCGAGGCAAAGGCCATCGCCGCAGCGAGAACGCCCAGCAGCCGCTGCTTTTTCTCCATAGAGAATCCCCCTTTTCTCATCAGCAGGCGCTTCGCGCAACCATCCATCTCGTGGCCAGCGCGTGCCTGCCCTTCGGAATCGATCCCTCGTTATCTCTCATTTCTATATGACTAGGGATTGATTTGACGTTTTCAGTATAGCAGTCTGGATGCCCCTGTTAATAAAAGTATATATTTATTTTACATAATGCTAGATGTTTTTTATATTCACATATATTTTTCTTGACAAAACACATTCTCGAGCGCATACTAGGTGTAAGCAAGAAGGAACAATATGATTCAGTAAGCAAAAGAGGTGCTGATTCATGTCCTTGCTGAAAAGGGGGATACTATATGAAACGTAAACACGCGATCGGCCTATTGGCCCTGCTGCTCTGCACCGCGCCATCCTATGTACTGGCCAGCCCGGCCGATGATCCTGACGATCCGGCCTACGTCGCAAAGACAGCCGTCGCCGATACCGCGAAGGCGAAAGCCGAGGCGCCGACGCTCGCCGCGCTCGCCGCCAAAGCGCCGCGGGAAGTCACGCTCGTCGACCGCAAGGCGATGCCGGAGACGGCAGCGCTCTACCAATATCTCGCGGCCCTGCCGCAGACAGGCCACATCCTCTACGGCCATCAGAACGATGTCCATCATAAGATGTTCCTCACGGACAGCGGCTCGACCTCTGACACGCAGGACATGACGGGCTCGATCGCCGCCGTCGTCGGCATGGACGCGCTCTCGCTCACGGGAGCCGAGCTCACGCTGACACCCGCGGAGCGCAAGGCCGGCCTGACCTACACGGCCAAGCTCGTGAAGATCAGTGAAGCCGCCCATCGTCAGGGCGCGATCCTGACGATGTCGATGCACATGCCGAACTTCGCCGAGGTCGCCAAGAAGGGACAGAAGAACGGCGCCTGGGACTACAGCGGCTATTCTCCGAACAACCTGACGGGCAATGTCGGCCACCGCATCCTGCCGGGGCAGGATCTCAACGCCATCTACAACGGCTATCTCGATCTCGTCGCGGACTACCTGCTGCAGCTGCAGGCGAAGGGCACCCCTGTCATCTTCCGCCCGCTGCACGAGCACAACGGCTCCTGGTTCTGGTGGGGCGGCGGCAACATCGACGAGGGGGACTTCCTCGAGCTCTGGCACTATACGGTGAAATACCTCCGCGATACGAAAGGCGTGCACAACTGCCTCTACGCCTACTCGCCGAACGGCCCGTTCTTCGATGAGGGCGCCTATCTCAGCCGCTACCCCGGCGATCGCTATGTCGACATCCTCGGCGTCGATACGTATAACGACGAACAGAAGCCGGAATGGTTCACGAACCTCGACAAGACGTTCACCGTCATGCAGAAGGCCGCCAAGGAGCACGGCAAGCTCATCGCGCTCACCGAGGCCGGCGTCCGCGACGGCGGCGCCCTGCCTGTCACGGGGAACCGCGACAAGCGCTGGTTCCAGGATGTCACAGCGGTCTGCCTCAAGCATCAGGTGCCATTCTTCCTGACCTGGGCCAACTTCGAGAAACTCGAGCATAATTTCTTCGAGCCCTACATGGTCAGCGATACGCGCGGCCATGAGATGGTCAATGACTTCATCGACTTCTACAACGAACCCAGCACGATCTTCGCCGACGGCGTAGCGGACTTCACGAAGCTCCCCGCGCCGGTGCGAAAAAACTAAAAAGGAGTGTTCTCAATGTTCAAATTCTCTCAAAAATCCCTGTCCATGGTACTCGGCGCGGCGTTCGTCGGCGCAGCAGCGCTCGCCGCTCCGTCTCCCGTGAGCCTCAGCAGCACGGTATGCGAGGCCGCGACGCCGGTCGTGAAGAGCTGGGATTTCAGCAAGGACGCCCAAAGCTGGGCCTATATCGGCGGCTGGAGCTACAGCGGCGATGCCGCAACGTCCTGGGACGCCAGCAACGGCGGCTGCCTGAAGCTCGATGTGGACTTCTCAGATGACAAGGATCAGAGCTGGAGCGAGGTCAAGCTCTCCGACGGCTCCGTCACCAACGCCACCCCGATCAAGGTCGGCGCCGGCATTTCGCAGGTCTCGTTCGACCTCTACTACGACGCCTCGCAGCTCAAGGGAGACGCCGCGCTCAAGGCCAAGATCTACGCGGGCTCCACCGCCGGCGATGTCGTCATCGACCAGCCGATCGACGACATGGGCATGGCCAAGGCGAAAGATGTGCCGGGCACGCACCTCAAAAAGGCGCATGTCCGTGCCATCCTCGAGGACAAGGTCACTGCCGACATCGGCCATTTCGAGCTCAGCATCGTCGGCTATCTCACGTCCTACAAAAGTGCTCTCTACATCGACAACATCGAGCTGAAGTAATTTTCATCGAATACCCTCCTACATTCTCTAGAGGCGGCTGCAGAACTCGCGGCCGTCTATTTTTTTACCGCTGACAACACAAACGCCGCCTCCCGGATGTCCCTGATGGGATATCCGGGAGGCGGCGCTGCAATGAAGGAAAGTTTTTGAAAAGTTTTTTATTTCAGCTTTGCATAGTCGAGGTTCTGCTTGGCGAAGACCGTCGTCGGATCATTGTAGAAATCGATGAAATCATTGATCATCTCATGGCCGCGCGTGTCGCTGACCATGTAGGGCTGATCGAAGTTCGTCTCATCGAAATTCGACCAGGTCATGAAATACGCCATGTGATGCGTCTCCATCACCTTGGCCGCGTCGAGGAACCACCCCTTGTAACCGTTGTGCGTCCTCGCCAGGGCGCTGTTGCCGACCAGCATGCCTGTCTCCGTCGCCGCCGCCACCTTGTAATGGGCCTTGGCGAAGCCGCTCACGATATCCATGACATTTGAGAAATCCTCCTCGAGGAAACCGTCGCCTCTCTCACCATCGCGGTGATACATATCGAAGCCGGCGATGTCCACATAGGAACTGCCCGGATAGGTCAGGGCATAGTCGCCCTCGCTCTTCAGCTCCCCACCTCCCGGCGAGTAGACATAGAGCATATTGTGGAGTCCCTTCCCCTGCAGGTATTTCTCTGTATACTGGAACAGCGCGATGAAATCGCTCGGCGTCGCGTGGCCGGCACCCCACCAGAACCAGCTGCCCGTGTTCTCATGGAACGGACGGAACAGCAACGGCACATCCGCCGCCTGCAGTTCGCTGTCAAACTCAGCCACGAGATCCAGATAGCCGTTGAATACCTCGTTGAGGTCGCCGCCCGGCAGGATGCGCTTTACCACATCGCCGTTCGAATGCTGAGTTTTGTGATGTCGAGCGGTGTCTGCGGCTCGATCGGCGTCACCTTGGCGACATAGCCGTCCTTGTCCGGCTTCACTTTAGCAGCGGCGGACGCCACCTGCGCTTGCACGCCACATCCCAGCACCGTCACGCCTGCCAAGCTGCCGCCCGCTCCCAAAACCATCAATGCCAGCGCGGTACTGATCGTACGACGTATCCTTTTCTTTCCAACCATCAAAAAATCCTCCTATTGCATCTGTCGTTCAGGAAAGCACTGCTTCAGGCAGCGCTCCTATAAATTATCCAGTTATATGATACACTCCGTAATACATTATATCAAATTAGATTTTAGATAATTATTTTATGTTCTAAAACAACATTATTATTTCGCAGCAGCTACCGCAAATATCGAGCCCGGCAGATTGTAGAAGTCTACGAAATCGTCGATGAGCTCATGACCGCGCCTGTCATCCACCATGAATGATTTGAAAACGTCTCATCGTTGTCATCCGATCAGGTCATAAGTTCTAATCCGGCAGCTTCAGCAGATAATCCAGGGAACCATCCCCCCGGCGCAGCCAAATATTTCATAGGCCTGCGCAGGCTCCTCAGCCACGGTCGGGCTATCACTGCCTTCAAAGTGTTCCAGCACTGGACACACAACATCGTGAATCAGTGGCCAGAAAGAAAGAGCCGCCTCCCGAAAGTCTCCCCCTAAGGGATGCTTCCAAGAGACGGCCCTACTGCCTCCGAGGCAGTTCCTGTCCCCTTGCGGGACGCGGCACACCTCCTCGTGACCTTGCTTACACCTTGAACCGCTCGACCTGCGCCTTGAGCTTGTCGGCACCCTCCTGCGAAGCATGGACCTTCGCGAGGATGGCGTTCGCCTTCTCCGCGACCTGCGTGACTTTCTCGGCAACGGTCGTGTTGCCTGTCGCCTCTTCCTGCGTCGCCTTGGCGATCTCGCCCATGGCGTTGTTCATCGTCTCGACGTCGCCCGCGAGCTCCTGCGACGAGGCGTTGCTCTTGCGCGCGAAATCGCGCAGGTAGTCGGCGTCATCGCGATACTGGTCCGCAGTCTTGTTGATGAGCTCGTAATCCTTGCTCACGTTCTGTTCCATGAACTGCAGAAGACCGAACGCGCCCTGGGAGAGATCCTGCACCGATCCGGTCACACGGCCCGTAAGGGACTGGATCTTCTCCGCTGTCTGCTGACTCTGCTCAGCGAGCTTGCGCACCTCTTCGGCAACGACGGAGAAGCCGCGTCCCGCCTCGCCCGCGCGCGCCGCCTCGATGGCTGCGTTGAGCGCGAGCAAGTTCGTCTGCTCAGCGATCTCCGTGATGTCGTTCGTGAGCGCCTCGATATGATCGACGACCTTTGCCGCCTCGATGGCCTGCTCAACCGAAGATTTCGTAGAGCTGTAGACGCTCTGGGCGCTCGCCTGTGCCGCGTCCATCTTCTTCTTGAGCTCGCTCGCACGGGCAGCGACCTCATTCGTGTAGCTCTCACTCTTCTTCGCGTCCTCCGCCGAGGCGAGGATGCTCTGGCTCACGGTGTCGGAGAGATGCTGGAGGTTCGAGGTCGAGGCCGCCGTCTCCTCCATTCCTGCCGCCATCTCCTCCGTCGCGGCGGACATATCCTGCGCGCCGTCGTTGAGCTCGCCGACGAGGCCCTGGACCTCCTCGACCATCGCGGCGCTCTGCTCCGCCTCCGTGCGCACGTCATGCAGGAAGGAGCGCAGGGATTGCTGCATCTTGTCGAGCGCGGCGATCATCGTGCCGATCTCGTCCCGGCGCTCCGCGAGCTCCTGCGGCACCTCGCGCGTGAGGTCGCCGTCCGCCACAGCGTCCAATAGCTCAACCGATTCGCCGAGCGGCCCTGCGATGCCGCGCGCGATCCCCCGCGCCACAACCACGCCGATGATGAGACCAGCGAAGAGAATCGCGAGGAAAATCTTGATCGTGCGGTCATAGACGGCGTTGCTCTGCTCGAAGAGCTGCTTGCCCTGCTGCACATTGTCCGGCGTGAGCTCGGAAAGCCCCGCATTGATCGCCTTCGCCTTATCGAGATTCTGCAAAAGCTTCGCCCGATCCTCCGCGGAGTCCGTGAGCCCCGCGCTCGCCTCGATGCCCGCGAGGAAGGCGTCGGTATCCTGCGCGAGGGCGTCGAGCGCCTTCTGCGCGCGCTCGCTGCGGTCGATCTCCTTGATCTTGTCCATATCCGCCTGAATGGACTTCGTCCGCCCCGTCATATCCTCGAAGATGATTTTCTTGTTCTCCTGCGGGTAGGTGGTGAGCAGGAGATAGTTGATATCGCTCTCGATGAACCTCATCTGCGTCGTCGCATCGTTGAGATACTGCGTCGTCATGAGGTTGTAGTTGTACATATCATCAACCGCCTGTTTCGACTGATGATTGGAGAAAATACCGACCGCAGCCACGATGCAGGTGATGACGAGCATGATGGCGGCGAGCAGCAGAACCTTGATCCTGACACTGAGATTCTTCAACAGACACACCTCCTGCTCACTTCACGAACTGGGCGACATTCGCCTTCGTGATCTCGATAAACGGCACTTTTTCATCATCCGTCACCTGGCCGCCCTGCAGCATTTTCTGCAAAAGGTCAACAATGACGACCGCCGAGCCATCCGCATCCTGCTTGATGGTCTGCGACATCTCGCCGGAAGCAACCGCCTTGACTGCCTCGTCGCTCGCATCGATTCCCGTGACGAGAACATCGCTGTTAAAGCGACCCGCGCCTTTCATCGCGGCAATACCGCCGAGCGCCATATCATCGTTGCCTGAGATAATGGCGTCAATTTGCGGGAAAACACTGAGCCAGAACGTCATGTCTTTCATGGCCTCCGTCTTGCTCCAGGCGGCATCCGTAGAGGCGAGCAGCTCGATATCCGGGCGCTTGTCGAGGCAGGCCTCCTTGAATCCCTCCCAGCGCTCGTGCGCTGCCACCAGCGTGGTGTCGCCAAAGAAATAGACGATCTTCGCGCCCTGCTTGAGGTGCTTCGCCATATACTCGCCCTGCAGACGTCCCGCCTGCCGCTCGTCTGAGTGCACCTGTGCCGTCTTGCCGCCCGCGATGTCGCGGTTCGTCACGAGCACGGGGATGCCCGCCTTGTTCGCCTTCTCGACTGACGGTGTCAGCGCCGCCGCATCGTTCGGCAACAGGATGATGGCCGCCGGCTTCTTTGCGATGACCTCATTCATCCGGTCGATCTGGGCACTGGTATCCTGGTTGCCTTCATAAAAGTCGATCGTAAGACCGCTCTTTTCTCCCGCGGCCCTGACCGCCTCGTAGAGCACGCTCGTAAAGCCCGTCTGCTTGTCATGCGCAACATAAGCAATCGTTTTCCCATCATTGCCACCGCTGCCGCCGCAACCTGCTGCAGCGAGCGCCAAAACACCCGCGCACACGAGCAGGAAAACTGTCTTCCATTTTTTCATGCCAACAACTCCCTCAATTCCATACACTTCATATAATCGCCCCATCACAAACCGCGGCTTCCCAACAGCCTGCGGCTTTCCACGGGACATTTCTTTCTTCTATATTATTCGCTCAAACTTCCCAAAATCCTTCAAACGAAAATAAAAAACGCTGCCTGCATTATCTCCTGCATTAAGGAACCACTGATTCATTCAGTACCCTGTCTTCACGCGGATACAGCACATCCGCGCAAATCCAGGGCACTTCATTGAATCAGCGCTTCCTAAAATCCTAAAATCTTTTCATCGATGATTTTTTCAAAATTATATTTGACAAAATCTATTTTATCAAATATAATAAAGTCATACGATATGAAGCGGCCAAACAAAGCGGAATCCTCCGCGGCGGCGGTGTCATCAAGAATCAAACTAAGGAAAGCGAGACATCGAAAATGAAAACACAAGTACGTTATTTCTCCCAGACGGGCAACACAAAAAGGCTCGCCGACGCCATCGCCGCCGCCGCTGACACACAGGCGCTGACGATCGACACTCCCATAGCGGAAAAGACCGATCTCCTAGCCATCTACTGGGCAGGCATCGACCGGAGGGTCAAAGATTTCATCGCGTCGCTCGACCAGAAGAAAGTCAGCCGCGTCGCCATCTTCTCCAACTCCACCCTCGCGGAGCGCGCCTATCCCTCTCTCGCGAAAGCACTCACCGAGAAAGGCATCCGCGTCGAAAAGGACAATTTCTACTGCCGCGGCCAGTTCAAGCTGCTGCACAGAGGACGCCCCAATACGGCAGACATCGAGGACGCCTACGCGTTCGCCAAACGAATCCTACTGAGATAACCAACCGCGCAAAAGGCGCTGGACAGGAGAAAGGATGTATGCTATGAAGAAACCAATCCTCCAGAAAGACGTCATCATCATCGGTGCCGGCATGGCCGGTCTCACGGCCGCTCTCTACGCGAGCCGCCTGCAGCTCTCCGTGCTCGTACTCGAAAACGGCATCGTCGGCGGCCAGATCGCCAACGCGACGAACATCGAGAACTACCCCGGCTTCCTGCAAGTCAGCGGCAAGGAACTCATCGAGACACTCACGCAGCAGGCGGAACACTTCGGCGCCATCCTCGATGAGTTCGATACCATCGAGCGCGTTTCCCTCAAGGAGACGCCCAAAATCATCGAGACGGCCGACCATATCTACAAGGCCTCTGCCGTCATCATCGCCTCCGGCATGAACCGGCGGCGCCTGCCGCTGCCGGAGGAACGCCGCTACGCGAGCCGCGGCGTCCACTACTGCGAACTCTGTGACGGCCAGCGCTACCAGGACAAGACCGTCGCGGTCATCGGCGGCGGCAACGCCGCTGTCGACGCGGCGAATTTCCTCACGAAATACGCGCGGAAGCTCTACCTCATCCACCGCTCCACGTTCCGCGCCGACGAGGTATCCGTCCAGCGCCTGCGGGATAATCCCAAGGCCGAGATCCTGCTGGGCACGGAGGTGCAGGCGCTGCACGGCGAGAGCTGGCTGAGCTCCATCGACGTATGCGACAAGGCGTCCGGCGAGACGCGTTCCCTCGCCGTCGACGGCATCTTCGTCAACATCGGCGTCGTACCGAACACGGAGCTTTTCGCGCAGGAACTGCCGCTCGCAGAGGGACGTATCCGCGCCGGCGAGGACTGCCGGACGGACATCCCCGGCGTCTTCGCCGCGGGAGATGTTCGCGAGAAGGAGATCCGCCAGCTGACGACGGCAGCCGCCGACGGCACGACCGCCGCGCTCCTCGCCGGAAAATACATCGAACAGATCAAACGCGCAAACAGCCGCTAAGCAGGCTTGTCAAGATAAAGGAGGAAACAACATGGTAAAAGTATATTCCATCAACGAATGTCCCTGGTGCGACAAGGTGAAGAAGTACCTCAAGAGCAAGCAGATCGACTTTGAGGTGCACAACATCGAGGAAAACGATGACGACCGCCTTGCCTGCGAAAAGCTCACGGGCGACACCCTCGTCCCCATCATCACCGCCAATGACAAGGACTACATCCTCGGCTTCGACAAGGCAAAGATTGATGCCCTGCTGGCGTCTTGAGCAAACCATCACGCGCCTAGCAGCGTAACAATACCTATTCCCACCCACAAAGCTACCTGCACAAACATCCACTTCGCGGACATTGTGCATCGCCCTTGCAGTAAAAGGAGAGATTATCATGGAACGATCAGACGTCATTTGCGCATTCCACGCGATGTGGGATCACTTCCCGGAGCCCGTCATGCTGATCAAGAAGAACCGGCAGATCTATGCAGTCAATCCCAAGGCCGCCTCGCTCGGCCTGAGCGACCAGATCAAGTGCAGCAGCATCGGCGCTCCTGAGCGCCACAAGTGCTGCCTGTGCAACCGGGCCGTCGATGAAGCGCGCACGGTCTGCACGAAGTACGACGGCCCATCCGGCAAGGCATTCGGCTATTGGATGCCCGTCGCCGGTGCCGAGGAGTACATCATCCATTTCAGCGCAGGCGCCTTCAGCCAGCCGGAGAACTGAGGCAGCGCCCCCCAGCTTTCAAATATTTCAGGAGAGCAATACGAGTATATAGAAGGAAAAATCATGAGCATTTTTAACATCGCCAAAGGAACAGAATTCGAGGATCTCGCACGGAATCTGATGCAGGCTGAGGCCAACGGCACGATGATGTACTACGCGCTGGCGCGTCTCGCGAAGGAGCAGGGCTACGATGACATCGCGCCCATCTTCATCGAGGCTGCGAACCAGGAGGCCGTGCATGCCGGCTTCTACGCAACGCTGATCGGCAAATACCCTCAGAACTTCTGGAGCCTCGTGCGCGGCCTCGAGAAGGCTGAGACTTGCGGTGAGGTGAAGAGGCCATCGCGGACAAGATGCGCGCAGCCGGTCTTTCGGAGGCAGCCGATGAGATGGAAGTCTTCGCGCGTCAGGAAGGACATCACGGCGTCATGATGCGGGAGATTCTCGACAAATATCCGCAGTTCGCAGAGCCCGCCAAGTCGAAGAAAACCTACATCTGCCCCGTCTGCGGCTATAAGCACGAGGGCGACATCAATGAGGAGCCGGACGACTACGTCTGCCCCATCTGCGGCCAGCCCAAGAGCGTTTTCAAAGAAAAGAAATAAGGAAACATAAGGAGGTACTCCCATGAGCATCTATGATTTCATCGTCAAGACGAACAAGGGCGAGGAAAAATCCCTCGCTGACTACCGCGGCAAGGTTCTCGTCATCGTGAACACCGCCAGCAAGTGCGGGTTCACGCCGCAGTTCAAGGAACTGCAGGAGCTCTACCTGAAGTACAAGGACAAGGGACTCGAGATCCTCGGCTTCCCCTGCAACCAGTTCGCCGGGCAGGAGCCGGGCAGCAACGCGCAGGTGCAGGAATTCTGCCGCCTGAACTACGGCGTCACCTTCCAGATTTTCGCCAAGGGCGATGTGCGCGGCGAGAACGCGCAGCCGCTCTTCCAGTACCTCACGGCACAGCAGGGCTTCCAGGGCTTCAATCCCACGCATCCCTATACGGAGATGCTCACGAAAGCCCTCAAGGAGAACTTCCCCTCCTACCTCGAAGGCGACTCCATCAAATGGAACTTCACGAAGTTCCTCGTAGACCGCGAGGGCAACGTCGTCGCGCGCTTCGAACCTACGGCATCGCCCTCCCTCATGAGCGACGCCATCGAAAAGCTCCTCTAAGGAAACACTGATTCTTTTCGCACCTCCCTAAGAAACTCAACTGCTGATGCCTTCGCACCTACCACGGAGGCGCCAGCAAAAGCAAAGCCGCAGCCGCGCGGAGCTCGTGGCTGCGGCTTTGCTGCCGCTATGCGTTAGTTACCATCATGATACCATAGGAGATGTACCAGATGACGATTTACGATTTTACTTTGACAGACAACAAGGGCCGCAGCGTCCCCTGCCGCAAATTCCGCGGCAAGGTACTGCTTATTGTCAACACGGCAACGCGCTGCGGATTCACGCCACAGTACAAGGCCCTCGAGGCCCTCTATCAGAAATACAAGGAACAGGGCCTCGAAATCATCGACATTCCCTGCAACCAGTTCCTCAGCCAGGCCCCCGGGAGCGATCAGGAAATCCAGAGCTTCTGCAGCCTGAAATACCATACGACCTTCCCGCGCATGAAAAAAGCCGATGTCAACGGCGCGCATGAACTCCCCCTCTATAAATACCTGAAATCCCAGCAGGGATTCCACGGCTTCGGCTCGGGCCTCAAGGCCATGGGCATGAGCCTCCTGATGTGCCAGCGCGACTGGCACTATCAGGACAACCCGGACATCAAGTGGAACTTCACGAAGTTCCTCGTGAACCGTGAGGGCGCCGTCGTCGCGCGCTTCGAGCCTACGACGGCGATGTCCGAGGTAGAGGCAGGCGTCGCGGCCTGCCTGAAGGCCGCGACTTGAAGGACGCCACCGTTTCCTACCGTGATAACACAGGGCCGGTGCCACGCAGTTCGTGCGTGGCACCGGCCCTGTTGTGCTTCTTTCACCGAAGCCCCTCGAGGATCTTATAGAGCTCTGCCTTCATCGCCGTGACCTCCTCCGGCGTGAGGACGACACCGGACTCCGCCAGGTGGCAGCCCATCTCCTCAGGGACGCTCGCGGCCTTCTGCTTGAGCTTCTGCCCCTTCTCCGTAAGGATGGCGAGGACGACGCGCTCATCCTCCGCGCTGCGGCGGCGCTCGATATAGCCGAACTGCTCGAGCTTCTTGAGCACCGGCGTGAGCGTGCCGGAATCGAGGTAGAGGCGCTGCCCGAGATCGTGGACGGAGACGGTCTTCTTTTCCCAGATGACCATCATCGTCACATATTGCGTATACGTCAGGCCGACCTCCTTGAGGAAGGGATGGTAGGCCGCGACAATCTTGCGCGCGCAGGCGTAGATGGGAAAGCAAAGCTGCTTATCCAGCAGCAGCAGGTCTTCTTTTTCTTTTGCCATAGAGGATTCCTTTCCAGCGCATCAGCGGAAAGTACTGATACGGATTCTTACTTTTATTCTATGCTACTTTTATTTTAGCAAAATATGGAACGTCCGTAAAGAGAATTTCTGAAAATTGTATTGTATAAAATTATCTTTGTATACTGACCATCCAAAACAAAGACGCCGCACAGTCATGCTGACTGCGCGGCGTGCGATAAGGAAGTGAAACAAAACCTCAGGCACTCGCCGTGTCCCTGCGGAAATAATCCTCGACGAGGCGATCCCAGCCGCTCTCGCAGATGGTCTGTTCTCCGCATTCGTCCTGATAGAGTGAGAGGGCGATATTCATGAGGGAGTCGGCGATATAGGCATCCTCCGCCATACCGAAAGCTCCGTAGCTCTCAGCGAGCGCTGCGACCTGCGAGGCGAGGCGCTCGCTCGGCAGTGCATCGAGAATCTCGTACATGGCGCGCGCGTACTCCGCTGTCTCCCGCTTGTACGCCGCCGGCGTCCTCGCCGCCGCCTCGATGAGCTGGCGCGTCCTGCTCAGCGCGATGATCCGCACGCGCTCAGCGCGCATTTCCTCTCCCTGCATGATGTTTCCTCCCTGCGTTTTCCGTTTGAGGACTATTATATGGCAGGCAGAGAAAAATTGCAAAGATTATTCTGTATACATGTAAAGGGCTGCCGATGCACGGCAGCCCTTTGACATTATCTGGATGATATTTGCTGTTTTCTACCTATCTAATATAGGAGCCTTTCTCAAACGGCGTAGAAGTTGACGAGCTTCGCGTCGAAGATGCCGTCGAGCGCCTTGATGGAGGCGAGGACTTTCTCGGGGATGTCGTCGTCGATCGTGAGCACCATGAGATTCGTCTCCTGATCCTTCGTGCCGCCGACCTGCATGCCGGAGATGTTGATATGGGAATTGCCCATGATGGAGCCGATCGTGCCGATGACGCCCGGGCGGTTGATGTGCGGCATGACGAGGATGCGCGCGTGCGGGTCGACGTCGACGCGGAAGTCGTTGATGGTCACGATGCGGCCCTCATCGCCGAAGAGCGTGCCCGCGACGGCGACTTCCGTATCGCCGGACTTCGCCGTGACGGTGATGAGATTGGCGAAGCTGCCCGCGTCCTTTTCCTTTTTCTCGGATACCTTGATGCCGCGCTCCTTCGCGAGGCTCGGCGCGTTGACGTAGTTGACCTCGCCCTCCATGACGGGGTTGAGCATGCCCTTGATGGCAGCCGTCGTGACGAGGTTCGTATTGACCTCCGTGATGTCGCCCTGATACTTGACTTCGACGCTGTCGACGGGGCCTGCGGCGAGCGAGGTGACCGTGCAGCCAAGACGCTCCGCGAGGTTGAGGTACGGCGAGATGACCTTCATGACCTCCGGCGAGACCGGCGCCATGTTGACGGCCGTCGCGACCGGCTCGCCGTGGAGCGCCGCGAGGATGCCCTTCGCGACGTCGACGGAGACGCCGATCTGCGCCTCGACCGTCGAGGCGCCGAGGTGCGGCGTGAGCACGATGCCGGGCACGCCGACGAGCGGATGATCCTTCGTGACCGGCTCCTTCGTGTAGACGTCGATGGCCGCGCCCGCGACGATGCCCTGCTTCACGGCCTCCGCGAGATCCTCCTCGACGATGATGCCGCCGCGCGCGCAGTTGACGAGACGCACGCCCTTTTTCATCTTCTTCATCTGCTCCATGCCGATCATGCCCTTCGTATCCGGCGTGAGCGGCATGTGCACCGTGATGAAGTCGGCGTTTTCGATGACCTCGTCGAACGTCGCGACCTTGACGCCGAGCGCCTGCGCGCGCTCCTCGTTGATGTAGGGATCGTAGGCGAGCACGTTCATCTCGAACGCGAGCGCGCGCTTCGCGACGCCCGAGCCGATGCGGCCCATGCCGATGACGCCGAGCGTCTTGCCGCGCAGCTCGACGCCGACGTATTTCTTGCGGTTCCACTCGCCCTTCTGCATCGTCTCGTTCGCGATGGGGATGTTGCGGGACATCGCGAGCATCATGGCCATCGTGTGCTCCGTCGCCGCGATCGTATTGCCGCCCGGAGAGTTGATGACGATGATGCCGCGCGCCGTCGCGGCGGGGATATCGATGTTGTCGACGCCGACACCGGCGCGGCCGATGATCTTGAGGTTCGTCGCGCGGTCAATGACCTCCTTCGTCACCTTGGAGGCAGAGCGCACCATGATGGCATCGAACTGCGGGATGATTTCGAGCAGCTCCTCGGCGGGGAGCTTGTCCTTGACGACCACCTCGAACTCCTTCTGCAGGAGCTCGATGCCTTTCGGGGAAATACCATCAGCTGCTAAAACCTTCATTGTCAAATCTCTCCTTTGGTGGACATTGCGGGAGGCACCGCGCGGCGTCTTATCAAAAAAAGCCCCGCCCCATTGGGGCGAAGCTTCGCTTCACGGTACCACCCAGTTTACATGCAACAATGCAACTCATCTCCGCTATAACGGGCGGTCCCGTCCGGCTCATCGCCGACCGCTTCGAGGCGGAGCGATCTGGTCGCGCCATCGGCTCGCACCTGCCGCCGACTCTCTTGAGACGTTTCCAGACGTTTCCTCTGCATCGCGCTTTTGCTGTGTATCTTGAATACATTTATTATATGTCATCCGTTTTGAGCCGTCAAGTGTGCGCATGAAAAAAACATCTTTTGCCTGAATGCTTGCTTTTCCCATTCTTTCGCGCTAGAATAGAACAAACTGACAGCCGGAGATTCCACCGTGTCTCCGCTCCATCTCTATCCATACTGAGGAGGTTTTTCCCTTGGAAGCAAATCGTATCTACAACTTCAACCCGGGGCCTGCGACGCTGCCCCTGCCCGTGCTCAAAGAGGCGCAGGCGGAGTTCCTCAATTTCCGCGGCAGCGGCATGTCCATCCTCGAGATCAGCCACCGCGCGAAGGAGTATGCTGCCATGCAGGCGGAGGCCAAGGCTGACATCAAGGAGCTCATGGGGCTCGGCGATGACTACGAGGTCCTCTTCATGACGGGCGGTGCGAGCACGCAGTTCGCCTTTCTCCCGCTGAACTTCGCTTCCAAGGAGCATCCGGGCAGCTACGTCCTCTCCGGCAGCTTTGCCGAAAAGGCTTACAAGGAGGCCGAGCATCTCGGCATCGGCGAGATCGTCGCCTCGAGCAAGGAGGGCGGCTACCGCCACATCCCGACGCAGGACGAGCTCAAAATCGATGAGAACGCCGCCTACGTCCACCTTTGCTACAACAACACCATCTACGGCACGGAGTATCACTACATCCCGGACACGAAGGGCGTGCCCCTCTTCGCCGACATGTCGAGCGACATGCTCTCGCGTCCCATCGATTTCTCGAAATTCGATTTCATCTACGCCGGCGTGCAGAAGAACCTCGGTCCCGCGGGCGTGACGCTCGTCGTCGCGAAGAAATCCTTCCTCGAGAAGAGCCCGGAAAAGCTGCCGACGATGTTCAAGTACGAGACCTTCTTCAAGAAGGATTCCCTCTACAACACGCCGCCGGCCTTCAACATCTACATGGTCGGCAAGGTCGCTGCCTGGATCAAATCCGAGGGCGGTCTCGCGGAGATGGCGAAGCGCAACAAGAAAAAGGCCGACCGCCTCTATGGCGTCATCGACGCCTCGAACGGTTTCTATCGCGGCCATGCGGAAAAAGAAAGCCGTTCGTTTATGAACGTAACGTTCCGTCTGCCGAGTGAAGAGCTTGAAAAGACGTTTGTGGCCGAGGCGCTCGCGCAGGGTCTCGGCGGCGTCAAGGGCCACCGCAGCGTCGGCGGCATGCGCGCCTCCATCTACAATGCGATGACCTATGAGGGCGTCGACAAGCTCGCATCCTTCATGGAGGATTTCCAGAAAACGCACGCCTGATGGTCATAAGACGACTATTTTCCTAAAAACAGAAAGCAGTCCAGAACAAGGAAAGAGTTTCTCCACAAAGACCGCTCTTTCCTTGTTTATTTGCGCCTTTTTTTGTATAATAATGCTAGTTATATGCAGGAAAGGGTGATTATATCGGCATATAAGACAGACAAAACTACTCGATATCGTCAACCGCGAGCAAAAGGTTTCCGTGACGGATCTTGCGGAGGCGCTGAATGTCTCAGAGGTCACAATCCGCAAAGACCTCACCGCCCTGGAGCAGAAGGGGCTGCTTCATCGGGAGCATGGCTACGCCGTCATGAGTGCTTCAAACGAAGCCCTACATCAACTGTCTTTCAATTATGAACGAAAGCGACGTATTGCAGTGCGTGCAGCTGAGTCCGTCAAAAATGGTGAAACTGTCATGCTGACTTCCGGCGCCTGCTGCACGCTGCTGGCCGAGGAACTCGCCATCCAGAAGAACGACGTGACCATCATCACGAATTCCGCATTCCTAGCCGCCTTTATCCGCAAATATCCGAAGACACATGTCATCCTGCTCGGCGGCGACTACCAGAATGACGCACAGGTGCTCGTCGGACCGCTCGTCAGGGCGTGCGCCTCCCAGTTCAGTGCCGACAAGATTTTCGTGAGCCCGGACGGCTTCGGTGAGCAGGGCTCCATGTCCGCGAACCTCGTGCGAGCGGAGTCCAGCCGTGCCATGGCAGAGAACGCGAACAAGAGCATCCTGCTTGCCGAGACAGCGACGCTCGACCGCAAGAGTCTCGTGCAGGAGTTCCCTCTCGATAAGATTGACTGCATTTATACGGACGCGCAGCCGCGCTGCGACACGCGCAACCAACTCGAACAGCACGGGGTTCAAATAGAGATGCCCCCCCAACCTCAAGGACTCACAGAGAGCCATTGCACCTGTCAGGGCAAAGCATCCTCATAAATAAAAACGCCGTTGCGGATCATTGATCCGCAACGGCGTTTTTTATGGAAGCACTGATACCTTGGGTACTCCCATGTATTGTTATTTCCCCAGCGTGATATCCGCCTCGAACATGCGGTTCCACGGGAACGATACCGTAAGATCCGCGAGACCATTGAACGGCGGCAGATTCTCCTCTGCGAAGCGGATCAGGAAGCGCCGCGCGCGGCTCTCGACTGCCTCGCGCTTGCTGTCGAGACTGCCGTAGACGCCCTCTCCGCGCAGCCAGGTGAGCTGGCGCGCGAGGACACTGCGCACGTTGGCCTGATAGGCCCAGTCATCGAGATAGCGCGTGAGCAGGAGATCATCGACGGCGTCATTTTTCATGCGATGTGTGAGCATGCCCTCGCCGAGCACGAAGCCCGTGCTATTCGTCGCCGTATTCCAGCCCGCGTAGGCGCGGAGCTTGAAGAGCAGTCCGCGCGCCTTGAGCTCCTGCATGAGCGCGTTGTCGGCGCCGTTCGCGTAGGCGATATCCGCGACGCCGACAGGATACCCCGCGTTCACATAATCCTCGACGATGCTCGCCATGAACTTCGTGCCCTCGCGCGCTGTCCCGTCGTTCGCGCGGTCGCTCGCCTCATACGTTTTGCCGTTCGGATTCGTGTTGACCGTCAGCACGAAGTCAGCCTTAGGAGGTGCATCAACTGCCATGCCGCCCGCTGCGGCGATGGCGTCGGCAATGGACGCGCTGATGGGCTCATCGGAATAGGATGGAACCGTTGCGCCGCCGCGTCCCCAGTTATAGCGCACGAAGACGAAAGGCACCTGACGCTCGATGTCATTGACGGCACGCGTCAGAAGCAGTATGCCGATCTCATCGATGCCCGCCATGGCCTGATAGCGCGTCTTGCCGAGATCCTTGCCATAGTCTGCGAGATGACGGCTCTCGAGGTGCGTCTGCGAGTATGGCGCATTGTCGTCACGGCCAAGCACGAAGTAGTTGAAGTCATTCGCGCGCGTGAGGTCGATGAGGCGCTTGTTCGCATCGAAATTCTTCGCGCGGCGCCCCATCCAATCCGCGAGGGATTTCTGCGGGATGAGCTTCTCGAGGAACGCGTACTCCTTCTTCTCGCGGCGCGTGAGTCCCTCGACCTCCGCCTTGTCCTTGAGCACGGTGTAGCGGAAGATATCCGCGCCGTAGTTCCGATAGTAGCCCGGCTCCTCGTGGCCCGAGGCCTCGCCGGAGCGCGGCGTGCGCATGATGGAGCCGAAGACGTAGAGCGAGAGCTTCGGATTCTCCCTGCGGAACGCCGTGAACCTCTCCGCACGCGCGAGAATCTGCTCCTCCGTGTACTCGTGCTTGCGCGAGCCGACGAGACTGCCGTAGAGCATGGCGTCCGAGGAAATAACGGCCGCCCGGGCATCCTTGGCGTTCTCATCGAGCCACTGCCAGAGCTCGTCTGGATGACCGAGGTCTTGACGGTTGCCGAGCAGATTTTCCGGCGGCACGATTACATCGTAGCCGAGCTTCTCGACGGCGGCCGCCGTCTGTTTGTCAGAAATCGGCCGGTTGTCGTGCGGGATGAAGATGATCTTGTCCGGCGCCTTTTCCTTGTGGCGCGCGCCCGCGCTGGGCAACGCGGCGAACAGCACGCAGAGCAGCACGCAGAGACATCTGAGCCATCGTTTCATAGGTTCCTCCCTCCGTTTCTCTCGTATCACTTCACAATTTCAAGCAACGATGCCTTTACATCGTCCGGCACATCGAGCCGCGTCTCAAAGAGGATACCTCCCTCCTGCGGCGTCGCGCTCTTGATCTCTATCATATCGAGCAGGCGATGACCGCGCACCTCTGTCTGACCGAAGCGCGAGGCCGCGAGCACGCTGCTGTAATCGACGAAGACCGTATTGTGCTTGATCGTCACAGGCAGATTCTCTGGCATCTCAAGATGCCCGACCATGCGCTCCGCCATGGAGAGCGAGAGGCGCGAAAAGACCCAGCTCATAAGGCCGTGCTGCGGGATATTTTTCTCCCGCACACGGAACTTCATGTACGACTTGTCGCCGTCGTGCACGAAATCCTCGATGGTGCCTGTAAGTTCCACAGGGCCGACCCTGCGCGTGTCCGCCGTGATCTTCAGGCGGCCGTTCGCGAGCGATTGGAGCCTGAGCCCCTTGACAGGCGCCTTGTCGCCTGCGTCCGCGAGCGACTTTGCGATGGCATCGTTCATCATCTCATCCGATAGGAAGAGCTTGCCGTCCGCGATCTGCTCAAGCGTCGCGTGATCCCAAGTGTCGCGCACGACTTGGAGCGCCGGGCCGTAGTCCTTGACGGCCTGCTCGACCTTCGCGATGTCGATCTTCGCGAGCGCCTGCTGCCAGTTTGCCGGCATATCCATAAAGCTATCTCCTCCTTACGAAAGCATGCAGATCGTGCGCCCCGTGTCGTCCCGCCGGGTCTCGCACCGATGAGAGACTGCCGCGTGCCTCAAGCCCCCGCCGCGTCTTTTTTCTCACGGATCTCCTGCCAGAGATCGCGCGCATGGTCGTAGATTTTCGGATCCATGACGCGCAGATTCTGGTCGCCGATGATACGGGAGAGATATTGCGTCGCCTTCTCCGTCTCACCGAGCCGATAATAGATGGCACCGATGAGATAGATGACCATGTTGTCCGTCATCGCGCCCTGCGGATAGTGCTCTTTCATGATGGACTGGTCATAGAGCTCCGCCACATGCCGCATCGCTTCCTGCTCATGCGCCTCGTCTCCTGCCGAGCGATAGACCCAGCCGAGATGCAGGTAGAGCCCCGCGCGGTGCGCGAGCGAAGCGTCGATGAGCTCCGCATAGTAGATGGCGAGCTTATAGGAGGCGACGGCCTCCGGCACGCCGCGCACCGGTGTGAACTCGAGCGCGAGTTGACGCTTGCTCAGGAACTCGCGGATCTTCTGCTTATTGCGCGCGGGGAGCGGCGTGAGAAAATGCTTCTCGTCCGCCGCGAAGCCGCAGTGCTCGCAGAACCAGATATGATAATAGTAGGGATTGATGCCCTTATAGTGAACGCAGAAATCCTCGTCCGTCTTCTCCGCGATGATCCGCGATTTCAGCTTGATGACGCGTGTCGTTTCACCGCAGATCGGGCACGGCTTCTCAACGACAAATGTATATTCCCCCATGCATGCATGCTCCTTCCCTAGATGTTCCATTATCGTATCATAGATTCCTTAAAAAGAAAAGAGCCGTGCGCTCGCACAGCTCCTTCCCCTTGCTTTGATGACCTATGAGCCATCGCACAGAGCACATCGTTTTCGGTGACGTTTGTCTTTCCGCGGACTGGCCAAGCCGTCTCAATAGCGCCCATACTCCTCCGCGAGCGCACGAAGCGCCTTCGCGTCGAGCGCCATGAGGTAGTCCGGCTTCAGGCACCACTTCCAGTTGAGACCGATGGTGCCCGGCGTATTCATGCGGGCGCGGCTGTCGAGGCCGAGCAGATCCTGCATCGGCACGATGGCCAGGCGCGCGCGCGACGCGTAGGCGAAGCGGATGAGCTTTTTCGTGACGTCCTGCGGGTTTTCCTTGTCCGCGCCGATGAGCTGCGCGACGGCTGCCTGCGTCGGCTCGTTGATGTCCTTCGTGAACCAGCCGACCGTCGTGTTGTTGTCGTGCGTGCCCGTGTAGATGACGCTGTTCTCCGGCGCGACAAAGCCGATGCGTCCCTTGTCATTGAGGAAGAGCGTGAAGTGAAGCACCTTCATGCCCGGGAAGCCGCAGTCGTCGCGCAGCTTCTCGACCTCGTCGGTGATGATGCCGAGGTCCTCCGCCACGATGGGCAGGTCGCCGACCGCCGCGCGCACGGCATCAAAGAGCTCCTTGCCCGGCCCTTTCACCCAGCGGCCGTTGACGGCGGTCTTCGCCTTGCCGTCGATCTCCCAGAATGCCTCGAAGCCGCGGAAGTGGTCGATGCGCACGATGTCGACGAGCGAGAAGAGCTTGCGGAAGCGCGCGATCCACCAGGCGTAGCCCTCGTCCTTCATCGCCTGCCAGTTGTACTGCGGGTTGCCCCAGAGCTGGCCCGTCGCGCTGAAGTAGTCGGGCGGAACCCCCGCGACCGTCTTGGGCGTGCCGTCGATGTTGAGGTCGAAGAGCGGCTGATGCGCCCAGACATCGGCGCTGTCCTGCGAGAGGAAGATCGGCATGTCGCCGAGGATGCGGATGCCCTTCTTGGCCGCGTAGTCGTGAAGACGCTGCCACTGCGCGTCGAAGAGGAACTGCATGTATTTCGCAAAGCCCACATGCTCCTCGAGACGCGCCGCGAGTTCTTCGAGGGCCTTCGGCTCCCTGCGCTTCACGGCCTCCGGCCATTTCGTCCAATCCTCATGCTTGAAATCGGCCTTCGCCGCGACGAAGAGCGCATAGTCGTCGAGCCACGCCGCCTCGCGCGCACAGAACGCCTGGTATTCCGGCAGTTCCTCACCGCCCGCCTTGAGGAAACGCGCGTACGATTTCTTCAGGCACTTTTGCTTGAACGTCCAGACGCGCGTGAAGTCGACGAACGAACCGCCGCCCTGGTAGAGCATTTTCGTCTCCGCGGCCTGGAGCCAGCCCTTCTCCACGAGGTCGTCGAGGTCGATGAGCATCGGATTGCCCGCGAAGGCCGACGGCGACTGATAAGGAGAGTAGCCGAAGTCCACGGGGCCGAGCGGCAGGATCTGCCAGACCTTCTGCCCGGCCTCCGCGAGGAAGTCAAGGAACGCATAGGCCGCCTTGCCGAGGTCGCCAATGCCGTATTTCGTCGGCAGCGAGGTCGGATGCAGCAGCACGCCCGCCGCACGCTCGTAGCGCTGCGGCTCGACCTGCTCGCGCAGCAACATGCCATGAATGGGCTTCACGGTCACCGTGACCTGCCCGCGCACGACATCGTAACGGCGCTCAGGATGGAACGCGTCGACGAAGACGCCCTCCGCGAAGTCGCCGACATCGAGCGTCACGGTCCTTTCCTCGCTGCGGTGGCGATTGAAAATCGCGATGTAGGCATCGTTTTCCGCCTTCGCCCCGAAGACGTCATGACCGCTGCGGATGAGGCGCGCGAACGCGAGGAGATCGCCATCGCCATAGAGCGGCAGGAGCTCGCCCGTCTGGAGCGCCGCGTGCTCGTTGCGCTCCTTGATATAGCGGCGGAACCGCGACTGCACATAGGTATCGCCGTACTCCCAGTTATAGGGGCGGCGGTTGTACGGATCCTTGAAGCCCTGCATCGCGATCTCGTCGCCGTAGTAGACGGAGGGAACGCCAGGATACGTCATCTGGAAGAGCACGGCCATCAGGAGGCGCGCCGTGCCGAGGTTGTAGTGATCGTCGTCCATGTGGTAGCGCGACTGCTCGACAGCCGGCATGCCGTCGTAGAACGGTGCCTCGCCGAGGAACGTGAGCGCGCGCACGACATCGTGGCTGCCGATGAGATTCATCATCGCGTAGAAATTTTCCTTCGGATAGTTCTCGCGCAGGCTCTCCATGCGGCGCATGGCAAGGCCGCCGTCGATGTAGCCCATGAGGAAGTCAAAGAGATGCTTGCGCAGCGGGTAGTTCATCGCGGAGTCCATCTCGTGGCCGCAGAGGTACTCGCGCTGCTGTCCGTAGGCGACCTTGTGCGAGGCGTCCTCCCAGACCTCGCCGATCATCACGGCGTCGGGATCCGTCGCCTTGAGCTCCTTGTAGAACGCCTGTGAGAAGGCCGCGGGCAGCTCGTCGATGACGTCGAGGCGCCAGCCGCTGATGCCCTCGCGCATCCAGTGGTGGAGCACGCTGTCCTCGCTGTGGATGATGAAGTCCATGTAGGAGGGCGTCGTCTCCGTGACATCGGGGAGTGTGTTGAAATTCCACCAGCACTCGTAGTCGTTCGGAAAGTTGCGGAAATTATACCACTCATAGTACGGCGAGTCCTTCGACTGATAGGCGCCGACCGTATCGTACTGGCCCTGCCGGTTGAAATAGCGGCTGTTGCTGCCCGTATGGCTGAACACACCGTCGAGCAGGATGTGCATGCCCTGTTTTTTCGCCGCGTCGACGAGATGGCGGAAATCCTCGTTCGTGCCGAGGATCGGATCGATCTTCAGATAATCGCCCGTGTCGTAGTGATGGTTGCTCTCCGACTCGAAGACCGGGTTGAGGTAGATGGTGTTGATGCCGAGTTCCTTGAGATACGGCAGCTTCGACTCAATGCCCTTGAGATTGCCGCCGAAGAAATCATAGGCGACGATTTCCTTCGTATCGGAATCCTTGTAGTAGCAGGGATCGTCCTGCCAGGAGGCATGGTAGACCGCACCGCGTTTCTCGATGAGTTTGTCGCCGATGCGGCAGAAACGATCGGGGAAGATCTGGTACATGACGGCGTGCTTGAACCAGTCCGGGGTCTTTGCGCCCTTGTCGTAGACGGTGATCTGAAAGGACGGCGGCACCTGATCATAGAGCGCACCCTCGCCGCCAAGCTGTTCCTGGTTATTCCCATAGAACTGCGTGCCCGTCGAGGTCACGATGATGAAGTAATACCAGAGCAGGCAGCCCGTTTCCGGCATGGGAACCTTCGTCTTATAGAACTTCTCCTCCACCTCCATATCGGCGTCTGTCGCGAGCGGATAGAGCTTCTCGCCCTTCCCCTCCTGCCAGAGGCGCAGCAGCACCTGGCGGATGTCCTCGCGCGTCTTGAGTCTCAGCCCCAGCTGCAGGATGCTGCCGGCCTCGACAGCTCCGATGGTGGAACGATAATAGATATTCTGGGAATTATGCTCTGCCTGCTCTCGCTCAATCATGGCTCTCTCCCCTTGTCTGGAATGAATTTCTTCCTTCGGATTATGGTGCAAATCATGGACTATCATGAAGAAAACCCGGCACCATGTGCCGGGCTCTCTGACCTGGCAACTGTTTTACTTTGCGGTCAGTCTTTCATAGAGTGCTTCGTATTCTTTTGCCGAACGCTTCCAGCTGTAATCAGCCTGTACGGCGTTGAACTGGATCTTGTGCCAGATCTCGTAGCTGCCGTAGAAGCTGAGTGCACGCTTGAGCGCATACATCATCTCATGCGCATTGAAGTTTTCAAAGACGAACCCGTTGCCTTCCTGCGTATACTTGTTGTACTGCTGAACGGTATCCCTGAGGCCGCCCGTCTGGCGCACGACAGGAATCGTACCATAGCGCAGCGCGATGAGCTGGCCGATACCGCACGGCTCGTAGTTCGACGGCATGAGGAAGATGTCCGCACCTGCGTAGATGCGCTGCGCAAGCTCATTGGAAAAATAGATATTGACCGATACCTTCTTCGGATAGCGCCAAGCGAGGCCTTTGAACCAGTCCTCATAGCGCTTCTCACCGGTGCCGAGGACGACGAGCTGGATGTCCTCATGCTGGAGGATCTCATCCATCATGCGCACGACGAGATCCATGCCCTTCGGCTCAACGAGACGCGAGACGATGGCAATGAGCGGCACATTACGACGCTCGGGCAGGCCGAGCGACTTCTGCAACGCAATCTTGTTATCGAGCTTGCGATCGAGACTCTCCTCGTCGTACGTCTCGAAGATGTACTTATCCGTGCGCGGATTGTAGACACTATAGTCGATGCCATTCACGATGCCCGAGAGATCCTGCTCGCGGCTCCGCAGCAGGCCGTCAAGATGCTCGCCAAAATACGGATACTGGATCTCCTTCGCGTACGTCTTTGACACCGTCGTGATGGCGTCCGCATAGATGATGCCGCCCTTCATGAAGTTCACAGCGTCGTAGAACTCGAGATCGCCGTTGTTGAAATACTTCCAATCGAGGCCGAGCACATCAGGCATGACATCCTTCGGAAAGACGCCCTGATACTTGAGATTGTGGATGGTGTAGACGGTCTTGATGCGCTCGTAGCGCGCATCCCCCATATGCTCGAGCTTGAGAAACACATTCACAAGTCCCGCATGCCAGTCGTTTGTGTGAATGACATCCGGCCAGAAGTCCATCGCCGGCAGGAGGTCGAGCACCGCGCGGCTGAAGAAAGAGAAACGCTCCGCGTCGTCGTCGTAGCCGTAAAACCCTTCGCGATTGAAATATTCCTCGTTGTCGACGAAGTAATACGTCACACCGTCGAGCTCGTACTTGTCAAGGCCGACGTATTTCTTGCGCCAGGCCACGGGGAGCTCGCCGTCATAGACGTGCTCCATCGCGTTCCTGTACGCCTCGGGAATCTTGCCGAACTTCGGCATGATGACCCGCACATCCACGCCATCGGCCTTGAGTGCCTTCGGCAGGGAGCCTGCAACATCTGCCAGCCCCCCCGTCTTGGCAAACGGCACAGCCTCTGCTGCAACATAAAGAATCTTCATCTCACACATCCTCCTCACTCATTCGCGGCCTGAGCTGCCGTGTTCCTCCTTGTCGTCCGCGTCGTGCGCTTGCGGGCAGTCTCTGTTGCTTCTGTTTGCTCACTCTTTTCCGCTTTGTCCGCCGTCTTTTTCGACGCTGCGCGCGTGCGCTTCACGAGAGGCTTTTTCGCTGCCGTTTCCCCTGCGTCAGCTGCCTTCTTGTGCGTCGTACGCGTGCGCGTTTTTTTCTCTGTATCTTTTGCTGCTGCCTTTTTTGCGACAGCAGCACCGGCGGTCTTTTCCTCTGCTACCGGCTTGGCAGACTTTGTCACCGCCCGTTTCTTGGCCGTTTTCGCAGTCGTCTTGGCGCTCTTGGCCGTCTTGACAGTTCTCGTCGCCTTGGCGGACTTTGTCGTCTTGGCGGCAGTGCGGCGCTTGGGCTTTGCCGCGGCGGCAACCGTTTTTGCCTCGGATGCCTCCTTGCTCTCGCCCTTGGCCTCGACCTCCTCAAGGGCAGGTGCATCCCCACGGCCCGCGGCGGCCGTGCCGCGCAGGCGCAGGTAGACGGTCGCGAGCGGCGGCACCGTGAGTGCGATGGACTGCGAGCGATTGTGCCATGGCACGTCCTCACTCGCGAGATCGCCGTTCTTCACGCCGCTGCCGCCATAGGCCTCGTCGTCGCTGTTGAACACCTCGTAGTAGACGCCCTTCTTCGGCACGCCGATACGGTAGCCATGACGCACCTCCGGCGTGAAGTTGCAGACGGCGATGAGGAAGTCGTCGCCATCCTCCGCCTTGCGGATGAAAGAGATGACGCTGTTCTCATTGTCATCGGGATCAATCCACTGGAAGCCGTTCCAATCGAAATCGACCTGCCAGAGCGCCTTGTTCTCGCAGTAGAACTTGTTGAGCGCGCGGCTGTACTCGAGCATCTTCGTATGCATCGGGTATTTCTGCACGAGGTGCCAGTCGAGGCTGTCGTCGTACTTCCACTCGATGAACTGCCCGAACTCGCCGCCCATGAAGAGCAGCTTCTTGCCCGGATGCGCCATCCAGTAACCGAAAAAGGCGCGCAGGTTCGCGAACTTCTGCCAGTAGTCGCCCGGCATCTTGCCGATGAGCGAGCATTTGCCGTGCACAACCTCGTCATGCGAGAGCGGCAACACGAAATTCTCGCTGAACGCGTACATGAACGAGAACGTTACCTTGTCGTGGTTCCACTTGCGGTAGATGGGATCGAGGCTCATGTACTTGAGCATATCGTTCATCCAGCCCATGTTCCACTTGTAGTTGAAGCCCATGCCGCCCATGTAGACGGGGCGGGAGATCAGCGGCCAGGCCGTCGACTCCTCCGCGATCATGAGCGCCTGCGGATGATACTTGAACACTGTCTCGTTGAGCTTCTTGATGAAGTCCATCGCCTCGAGGTTGCCCGTCTCGCCGTATTTGTTCGGCGTCCACTCGCCGTCCTTGCGGCCGTAGTTGAGGTAGAGCATGTTCGCCACGGCGTCGATGCGCAGCCCGTCGATATGGAACTCCTCGAACCAAAAGAGCGCGTTCGAGATGAGGAAGCTCTGCACCTCCGTGCGGCCGTAGTCGAAGTTCGTCGTGCCCCACTCCCAGTTCTCCGCACGCTGCTCGTTGTCCGACTCATAGAGCGTCAAGCCGTCGAAATGGCGCAGGCCCTGCTCATCCTTGCAGAAATGCCCCGGCACCCAGTCCATGATGACACCGATGCCCGCCGCATGCGCCTTGTCAACGAGGTAGCGGAAATCGTCCGGCGTGCCGTAGCGGCTCGTCACCGCGTAGTAGCCCGTCGCCTGATAGCCCCACGAGCCGTCAAAGGGATGCTCGCAGAGCGGCATGAACTCGATGTGCGTGTAGTGCATCTGCTTGACATAGTCAACGAGCTGATCCGCGAGATCGCGGTAAGAGAGGTACTCGCCGTCGAGCGTCCGCCGCCACGAGCCCGCGTGCACCTCATAAGTGAGCATCGGTCGCTCGTAGCTGGATTCCGTCTTTTTTTCTTCCTGCCAGGCTCCATCCTGCCACGCGTAGTGGTTGAGGTCGTAGAGGCGCGACGCCGTGTTCGGCGTTTTCTCCGCATAGAACCCGTAGGGATCCGCCTTCATGATGTGCGGGCCACCCCACTGCGGCTCGATGGCGTATTTGTAGATATCGCCCTCCTTCAGTCCCTCGATAAAGGCCTCCCAAATCTCGCCGTCGCCGATGCGCTGCATCGGATGACGGCGCGTGTCCCAATCGTTGAAATCACCGACAACACTCACGGATTTCGCGTGCGGTGCCCATACGGCGAAGCGCACACCATCCTTGCCATCCTGCGTCAGAAAATGCGAGCCAAGCATCTCATAAGCGTGATAATTCGTCCCCTGATGGAAAAGATATAAGTCAAACTCACTGAGATCTGATGTCTTCATAGGACTCCCCCCTGCTCTCGTCCCCACTCGCGAAAGCTTCATCTATCATGTGTCATCTCATCTTCATCAGCAGCCGCTCCCCAACACCAGCGGGCGGCTGCTTCCACGGCTCTCTTGCACAGCTATCTGCACCCAGAGAACCTTTCCTACTCCCCTGCTCAGCCGATAACGACCGGCTTGACCTGCCAGATTTCCTTCGCGTACTCTTCAATCGTGCGATCGGAGGAGAACCCGCCGGAATTCGCGATGTTAACGGCCGAACTCCTGAGCCAGTGATAACGATCCTTATAGCGGCGATAGACCTCCTCATGCGCTTTCGCATACGCCCGAAAATCCTTAAGGATGAAGAACTCGTCATTTTCATGTACAAGATAGTCGAAGAGCGAGTGGAAGTCACCGTAAGTACCGTCTGTAAGCTGATCGACCACGAAGTGCACATCCGGGTTGGTATTGTACTCATCCCACGCAGAGTAGGTACCCGTCGCGTAGTAGTTCAGGACCTCCTCCGCCTTGAGCCCGAAAATCACGCAGTTCGCATCACCGCCAACCGCCTCGCGAATCTCGACATTCGCGCCGTCGAGTGTGCCAAGCGTGATCGCGCCGTTCATCATGAACTTCATGTTGCCCGTGCCGGAGGCCTCTTTCGATGCCGTCGAGATCTGCTCAGAGACATCGGCTGCCGGATAGACGAGCTCGCCGATGGAGACGCCGAAATTCTCGATGAATACGACCTTGAGCGTCTTGTTCGTCTCAGGGTCGGCGTTGACCTTTGCCGCGACGGCGTTGATGAGACGGATGGTCTCCTTCGCGATGAAATAACCGGGTGCCGCCTTGCCGCCGAAGAAATACGTCGTCGGCAGCATGGAGAACGTCTTATCCGTCTTGAGCCTGTGGTACTGGTACATGATGTGCAGGATATTCATGAGCTGGCGCTTGTAGGAATGGATGCGCTTGACCTGGATATCGAAAATCGTATCGGGATCCACGCGGATGTCGTTGTGATTCTCGATATAAGCGGCGAGCGCAGCCTTGCGGAGCTTCTTGATCTTCTCAAGTTCGGCAAGGAACGGCTTGTTGTCTACCATGTCGTTCAGGATATCCATCTGCTCCGGATGGCGGTGCCAGCGATGGCTGCCGATGGTCTTGTCAATGAGCGCCGAGAGCTCCGGGTTCGCGCCCATGAGCCAGCGACGGTGCGTGATGCCGTTCGTCTTGTTGTTGAAGAGGCGTGGATTGTACTCGTAGAAATCATGGAGCGTCGTCGACTTCAGGATGTCCGTATGGATCTTTGCGACGCCGTTGACACTGTGGCTGCCGACGATGGCGAGGCGCGCCATATGAACCATATCATCCTGGATGATGGAGAGCGCATGCACCTTGCCCTCGTTCTCCGGATAGCGCTCGCGCACATCGATGAGCCAGCGGCGGTTGATCTCATCAACGATCATATAGATGCGCGGCAGCAGCGTCTTGAACATCTCGACCGGCCACTTCTCAAGGGCCTCCGGCATGATCGTGTGATTCGTGTACGCCATCGTGTTCTTCGTGATGGCCCACGCCTCGTTCCACTCGAGCCCCTCCTCATCGACGAGGATGCGCATGAGCTCTGCGACACAGAGCGCTGGATGCGTATCGTTGATATGGATGGCGATCTTCTTCGCGAAATCGTGGATGTTGAGCCCCGCCTTCTTGTAATGGCGCACGATGCTCTGCACGCCAGCGGAGACGAGGAAGTACTCCTGGATAAGACGCATGCGGCGCCCGTCATAGGTGCTGTCGTCCGGATAGAGGAACTGCGTGATGGACTCGACGAACTCACGGTACTCGCTCTTCTTTTTGCGCTGCTCCTTTGTGAGCATGCTGTAATCAGAGAAATCATGATTGACCTCCGCATTCCAGAGGCGCAACGTGTTGACCGTACTGTTATGATAGCCGACGATCGGCACATCGTAGGGCACAGCCATGACTGTGAGCGGATCCTCATAGACGACTTGAAGCGACCCATCGTCCATCTTCTTCATATAGGCATTGCCGTTGAACTTGACATCGATGGCCTTATCCGGCTTGCGATACTCCCAGGCGAAACCATTCTTGAGCCAGTTATCAGGGATCTCAACCTGGTTGCCGTCGACGATCTTCTGCTCGAAGAGGCCGTATTGGTAACGGATGCTGCAGCCATGTCCCGGCAGACGGTGCGCCGCCATAGAGTCGATGAAGCAGGCCGCGAGGCGTCCGAGGCCGCCGTTGCCAAGACCGGCATCCGGCTCCTCCTCATACGTCTCACTCAGGTCGATCTTGAGACCAGCGAGCACATCCTTTACAGCATCCTGGATGCCGAGGTTCATGAGGTTCGACTTCAGCAGGCGGCCGATCAGGAACTCGATGGAGAAATAGTAGACCTGCTTCTCTCCCCGTTCCATGTACGCGCTGTTCGTCTTGATCCAATTCTCCGTAATGAACTGCTTGGCTGTCGCAGCGACGGTCTGGTAGACTTCGTTCTTGGTGAGCTCGTTGATCTCCCGCCCCCACATCACATGCGCGGCATTGATGAAACGGCGGCGGAGCGACTCCTTGAGCGCCTCATACTCTCTATCCTTGCGAACGTCCTTTTTCTCCCTTGTCAAATAAAACACTCCCCACTTGCTGATACAAAAAACGTGGAAGACCGCCAGGAGCCATACCTCCCAGCGGCCCATGTCTTTAGATTACCACGTTTTTCGTCACAATCAAAGGGTAATTCGGCGCTCCTTTGAGCCATTTATCCTTAGAAATGGTAACATTTTTGTCACAAATTACATTCTCGACGAGCGAGCCATCCTGGATGTCGCCTTTCTGCATGATGATGGAGTTCTTGATCTTCACGTCCTTGCCGACGTTCACGCCGCGGAAAAGAATGCTGTTCTCCACCTCGCCGCGGATGATACAGCCGTTCGCTACGAGCGAATTCTTGACCTCCGCCGTCTCCTTGTACTGCACGGGTGCCTCATCCTTGCCCTTCGTGTAGATGGAGTTCTCGCCCATGAAGAGTTCCTCCCAGACCTCCGGCTGCAGGATGTCCATATTTGCCTTGTAGTAGGCCGCCGTAGAGTCGATGTGCGCGACATAGCCATCATGTTCATAAGCGTAGATCGTATACTCGTTCGCACGGCGGATGATGCCGTCCATGAGGAGCTCCTGCCCGCCGTGCTCGTAGGTATAGCGCACCATCTCGACGAAAACCTTTTTCTCCATGAGGTAGATCGAGAGCGAGACCTTCGAGCCGTCGTAGACGGCAGGCTTTTCGGAAATATCCTCTACGAGCCCATTGTCCGCTGTCTCAAGCACGACGTTCTTACCGATGGACTCCTCCGCCGCCGTATGATAGACCATCGTGATGTCCGCCCCCGTGTTCTGGTGGAAGCGCAGGACGGGATTGAAGTCCATATTGTAGACGAAACTGCCGCGCGCGAGCAGCACGTAGCGCTCCTTGCTGTGCTCGATGTAGTCGAGGTTGTGGTAGAAATTCTTGAGATCCCCCTTGCGCTGATCCTCGTCGTCCTTCGCATACGGGAGGTAGAACATCCCCTCATGACGGCGGGCGAGATCCCAGTCCTTGCCCGAGCGCAGATGGTCGAGCACGGAACGCGGCTCGTCCGGAAGCATGATGCCGACGTTCCGTACGCCGGAATTCACCATGCTCGAAAGCGCGAAATCTATAAGGCGGTACCGCCCCGCGAAAGGAATCGACTCGACCGCTCTTTGATCCGCAAGCTCGCGGATCAGGCTTTTCTTCTCCTGAAGATCGACAATTCCCATGACCGTTTTCAATGTCGTCACCCCACTTAGAAATCTCATCCTCACAGCCGACGCGGCTTGCTCAGCCCGCTTGCTTGGAACCGGCTTCCGGCTGGACGGACTCGCCCTCCGCGACCACCGTGATGGCTCCCTTCGCGCCCTCGACGCGCGCCTCCGCCGCGATCTCGCAATTCTGCGCTACGATGGCGTAGTCGACAACGGCGTTCTCCCCAACCGTCGTATCAGGCATGATGACGGAGTTCTTGACCTTTGCGCCCTTGCCGATGCGCACGCCGGGGAAGATCACGGAGTTTTCCACCTCGCCGAGCACCATCGATCCCTCGCTGACCATCGAATTCTTGATCTTGGCGTCCGGACCGACGTAGTGCGGCGGCATCGAGGCGTTCGACGAATAGATCTTCCACTCGCCGTTGAGCTCGAACGGCGGCTCATCCTGCAAGAGATCCATATTGGCCTGCCAGAGGCTCTCGATTGTGCCGACATCCTTCCAATAACCCTCGAATGCATAGGAGTAGAGGCGTGCCTTGTCCGCGAGCATCTTCGGGATGATGTTCTTGCCGAAGTCATGGCTCGACGTCTCGTCCTTCGCGTCCTCGATGAGGTACTTCTCGAGGAACGCCTTGTTGAAGATATAGATGCCCATAGAAGCGAGGTTGCTCTTCGGCTTTGCGGGTTTCTCCTCAAATTCCTCGATGCGGCCCTCCTCATCCGTATTCATGATGCCGAAGCGGGGCGCTTCCTCCCAAGGCACCTCGATGACGCCGATCGTCGCCTCGGCCTTGTTCTTCTTGTGTGCCTCAAGCATCCAGGAGTAATCCATCGTATAGATGTGGTCGCCCGAGAGGATGAGCACATACTCCGGATCCGCGAGATCGATGAAGTTGAGGTTCTGATAGATCGCGTCCGCCGTGCCGCGGTACCAGTCCGCGCCCTTGTCGCGCGCGTATGGCGGCAGGATGAAGATGCCGCCGTCCTTCGTGTCGAGATCCCACGAACTGCCCGAGGCCAGGTAGTTATGCAGTTCGAGCGGGCGATACTGCGTGAGCACGCCAACCTTGTCGATACCGGAATTCGCGCAGTTGCTGAGTGGGAAGTCGATGATGCGGTACTTGCCGCCGAACGGCACCGCTGGCTTCGCGATGTTCTTCGTCAGCGCTCCCAGGCGGCTTCCCTGGCCGCCCGCCAAAATCATTGCCAAGCATTCAGTCTTTCTCATAACAATTACCCCCCATGGTATCAAAAACGACGCGCAGCGGCACATCGCTTCCTGCACCCTATGGACAAATGCTGTCATTGGCCATATCATAGCAGATATTACGTGAAAGGTATACACGCCTTTGCAAATATCATCAAATCCAGCGCCATCCACTCATATTTTGTTACATCCATTTGCCAATTTATTATGTAATTTTCTGTCAATTTCAAAAAGTCGCGATGAAACGACACCTTTTCTTACGGCCTCACCGAACCGCACGCACAAGACGAAACCTTCCATCTTGAAAATGTCTCTGCATCTTTCTCATGCTATTATATTTCTACAATGAACAACAATTTCCTTCTTATTTCCTATAAAAATTTATCAACTTTGCAAAAATATACGAGAGACGAAGGATAGGGAGCGCAAACAGCAAATCCTCGCGCCCTCATTTCAGCTAAGGAACCGCTGATTAAATGAGGTGCTCCGGATTTACGTGGATGCGCTGTATCTCTCTAGGAGACAAACCGCAGGCGTAGCCAAAGCTACGCTGAGGATTTGTTGACGACGAGAGGACAGTGCAGACGCGTGAAGACGGAGTGCCGAATTAATCAGTGGTTCCCTAAAGTTGTCCTTTCATCTCAACCGCGCCCGTCCTGGCGCTTGCCCGCCGCAGTCGCTGATCTCGCACGGGCGCCGGCGTCTCTGAAGCAGCCGTCAGCAAGACAGCAACATGAATCCATGCCAAGGCAAGATCTCCGTCCTCATCCATGCAAAAATCCCGCCAGACAGCCAAAATACTTCAGCTGTCTGGCGGGATATATCTCTCGGCCATAACCATTTCTATGAATCAGGCAGCGCTGATGAAATGAATTGCCCTGGAATTTGCGCGGATGCGCTGTATCTCTTTAGAAAACAAATCAAGAGCTACGCTGAGGATTTTTTGGGGGGCGACGAAATGAAGCAGTATTCCTTAGGCGGCACCGCGCGCCAGAGGATCTTTACCGTACTGGTTATCTCCCTGCACGCCTCGCAGAGCCATGAGACAGATTTGGAAAACCATCGCAGCAAGGCAGACGAGCTCATAGGCGACGACCGGCGCGCTGTCAGGCTCGAGTCCCTCGAGGAAGTGGCCGGCAACACTCTGCCCCAAACCGTAGACGAGATAGACGACACCGATGGTCTTGCCATAGCCGAGATCGTGCAGACGCCGCACGACGAGCGTGTAGACGGCGACCGTTTCGAGCACGGAGACGGAGGACGTGATACCTGCCGCCGCGGTCTTGTCGCCCGTCGCGTAGAAAACAATAGAATAGACGAAGAGCGCGAGGATGAGGCAGATGACAGAGACCGCAAGGAAGCGCTCAATATAGCGCCTGCGGTTCAGCCTGCCCTCGCAGCTGAAAAATCCCCGGCGGATGTTCTCCATCGTGATGTCACTGCGCGTGATATTGTAAAGTGCCATAGGTTCTCCTTTATGCAAAGCCCTCAGCTTCGGCGTATTCCTCGACGGCCGCGCGGCAGACCGCGCTCTCAAAGCCTTTCTGATAGAGGTTCGCCATCATCTTGCGCGGCTCAGCACTGCGTTTATACTTGAGCGCGAGCACGCGCAGTGCCGCCGCTTTCTCCCGCTCGTAGGTATCCGCGGGCACGCAGGCCTTGACGAGTTCGCTCGGAAAGCCGCGCTGCAGGAGTTTCACGACGATCTGCCGCACGGAGCTGCGGCTCTCGTTGTAGAGATAGGCGAACTGGCGCGCACAGGCGTCCGCGTCGTTTAGGTAGTGCTTCTCGATGAGGCGCGCGATGGCGGCCTCTGTCTCCTCCTCTGCGTAGCCCTTGCGCAGGAGCTTTTCCCGCAGCTTCGCGCTGCTCTGCTCCTGGCGTGCGAGGAGGTCGACGGCGTACATGAGCGCGGTCTTTTTCGCGCGCGGCTTCCTCGCGGTCTTTGCTTCCGCCGCCTGCTCACCCTGCAGCATTTCACTCATCATGTGTCACAGCGGCTGATTCCTGCGCCTTTTCCTGTTGCTGCGCCGTCGCATCTTCCGCCGGCTGCTGGCTCTCGATGAGCTTCGCGCGGATCTTGCCCTCGATCTCTTCCGCGAGCTGCGGATTGTCCTTGAGGGACTGCTTCGCGTTCTCCTTGCCCTGTCCGAGACGGTTGCCGTCGTAGGAGAACCAGGCGCCACTCTTGTCGACGATCTCGAGCTCGACGCCCATGTCAATGATACTCGAGAGTTTCGAGACGCCCTCGCCGTACATGATGTCAAACTCCGCCTGCTTGAACGGCGGCGCGACCTTGTTCTTGACGACTTTGATGCGCGCGCGGTTGCCTATGATCTCCTGCCCCTGCTTGAGCGTGTCGATCTTGCGCACGTCGAGGCGCACGGAGGAGTAGAACTTGAGCGCGCGGCCGCCCGTCGTCGTTTCGGGGCTGCCGAACATGACGCCGACCTTCTCGCGGATCTGGTTGATGAAGACAACGACGGTGCGCGTCTTGCTGATGATGCCCGTGAGCTTGCGCATGGCCTGGCTCATGAGGCGCGCGTGGAGTCCGACGTGGCTGTCGCCCATCTCACCCTCGATCTCCGCCTTCGGCACGAGCGCCGCAACGGAGTCGACGACGACGATATCGATGGCGCTGCTGCGCACGAGCGCGTCGACGATGTCGAGCGCCTGCTCGCCGCTGTCCGGCTGGGAAATCAGCAGGTTGTCGATGTCGACGCCGAGCTTCTGCGCGTAGACGGGATCGAGCGCGTGCTCCGCGTCGATGAAGGCCGCGATGCCGCCGTTCTTCTGCGCCTCCGCGATCATGTGCAGCGTGACGGTCGTCTTACCGGACGACTCCGGGCCGTAGATCTCAATGATGCGGCCGCGCGGAACGCCGCCGACACCGAGCGCGACATCGAGCGGCAGGATCCCCGTCGGTATGACCTCGATGTTCATGTTCGCTTTGGCATCGCCGAGGCGCATGATGGCACCCTTGCCGAAGTCTTTTTCAATTTTCTTCAGCGCATTGTCCAATGCTTCATTTCTGTCCATATTTCACTCTCTTTCTATCCTATCAGAGATAACGGATGTATACGTAGACGCTCGAAATCGCGACCGTGAGCACCATGACAGGGAACGCGATCTTCATGAAGCCGAGGAAGGAGATCTGCTTGCCGCGCTGCGCCGCCATCGAGGCAACGACGACGTTCGCACTCGCGCCGATGAGCGTGCCGTTGCCGCCGAGGCAGGCGCCGAGCGCGAGGCTCCACCACATCGGGTCGAGGTTTGTGAGACCGAGCTGGCCCATATCCTTGATGAGCGGGATGAGCGTCGCGACGAACGGGATGTTGTCGATGAACGCAGAGGCGAACGCGCTCATCCAGAGGATGAGCATAGCCGTCGCGTTGACGCTGCCGTTCGTGAGCTTGATCGCCTCGACGGCGAGCATCTTGATGACGCCCGTCTCGACGAGCGCGCCGACGAGCACGAAAAGACCAGCGAAGAAGAAGATGGCGAGCCACTCGACCTTCGAGAGAACCTTCGCGATCATCGACTCGTTGCGCGTGTAGGTGATGAGCAGCAGCAGTCCCGCGCCAGAGAGCGCAGCCGTCGCCGTCTGCAGGCCGAGCGTGCCGTGCAGCACGAACATCGAGATCGTGACAGCGATGACGAACAGGCATTTCTTGAGCAGCGCGGGATTCGCGATCTGGCTCCGCTCGTTGAGGCGCATGACCTTCTCCTGCAGTTCCGGCTGCGTCTTGAGCGCCTTCCCGTAGATAGCGATGAGCAGCGCTTCGACGACGATGAAGATGAAGATGCAGAGTCCCGTGAGGTTCCAGACGAAATCCATGAAATTCAGGCCGACCGCGCTGCCGATCATGATGTTCGGCGGATCGCCGATGAGCGTTGCCGTGCCGCCGATGTTCGAGGCGAGGATCTGCGATATGAGGTACGGCTTGACATCGACCTTGAGCTGCGCCGTGATGCTGAACGTGATGGGCACGGTGAGGAGCACCGTCGTCACGTTGTCGAGCAGGGCCGAGCAGACCATCGTGAGCGCCGAGAGCGCGACGAGGAGCGCGATCGGACGCGCCTTGACCTTCTTCGCCGCCCAGATGGCGAGGAAATTGAAGAGCCCCGTCTCGCTCGTGATGTTGACGATGATCATCATGCCGATGAGCAGGCCGAGCGTGTTGAAGTCGATATGGCTGATGGCTGTCTGCTGGTCGATGACGCCGCAGAGGATCATGAGCATCGCGCCAAAGATGCCGACAATCGTCCGGTGAACTTTTTCCGAAATAATCAGCGCGTACGCCGCCACAAAGATGATGACGGCGATCGTTGTTGTACTCATCTCTTACACTTCCTATTCCTTGAGGAACCACTGATTCATTCGGCACTCCGTCTTCACGCGTCTGCACTGTCCTCTCGCCCTCGACCATCCTCAGCGTAGCTTCGGCTACGCCTGCGGTTTGTCTCCGAAGAGTACAGCGC
>CAKPXP010000003.1 GCA_934202005.1 uncultured Selenomonas sp.
TTGTCGATGCGCCCGCCGATGAGGGCGCGGCTGAGTTCTTTGACGAGCGCATGCATGGAGAAACCGTCAAGGCTCATAGGGTATCTTCCTCGTTTCTTCCGGGAGCGCTGATGGCATCAGTGCTTCCTTTCGTGTTTTTCATTTATAGAAAAGTATAACATCGCACTGGGAGGCGGTCAAATAACGGGGCGTGCGTCCTGGCAGCAGCGGGCTTTCCTTCGCTGCTGCGGCGGGTTGCAGGCGGGATAAAGATGTTTTATGATAGGAATAAGCAGAGAAGGTTCGTATGCCGCAACTGATGGCGGCAGCAGGGGAAAGGATGAAGGGGATTGATGACACTCGATGAATTGCAGCCGGGGCAGGCTGCGGTGATCGCGCTGGTGCAGGGTACGGGGGCGTTGCGCCATCATCTGCTCGATATGGGGCTCACGCCGCGCGCAGAGGTATCGTTCGTGAAGCGCGCGCCGATGGGGGATCCGATCCAGGTGAAGGTGCGCGGCTATGAGCTGACGCTGCGGCTCGATGAGGCGCGGCTGCTCGTCGTGAGCGATGTGCGCGCGGCGACGCGGCAGGCGGAGGAGGCGCCGCGCGAGACGCGCCGCTCGATCCCGCATCCGGGCCGCGGGGAGTTCGACCGCGCCCCGAGCTATCACCGCCATGACAAGGCGACGGAGATCCCTGCGGGAGCGCCGCTCTCGTTCGCGCTTGTCGGCAATCAGAACTGCGGCAAGACGACGCTCTTCAATCAGCTCACAGGCGCGAACCAGCATGTGGGGAATTTCCCCGGCGTGACGGTCGACCGCAAGGATGGGCAGATGCGCCTGCATCCCGAGGCGCGCGTGACGGATCTGCCGGGCATCTACTCGCTCTCTCCGTACTCGAATGAGGAGATCGTCACGCGTGATTTCCTGCTGCACACGCATCCCGACGGCATCATCAACATCGTCGACGCGACGAATCTCGAGCGCAATCTCTACCTCACGATGCAGCTCATGGAGCTCGGCATTCCGATGGTGCTCGCGCTCAACATGATGGATGAGATGCGCGGCAACGGCGGCTCGGTGCATATCAACGAGCTAGAGCAGGCGCTCGGCATCCCGGTCGTGCCGATCTCCGCGGCGAAGAACGAGGGCATCGACGAGCTCGTAGAGCACGCGCTGCATGTGGCGCGCAACCACGAGCAGCCGTCGCGCATCGATTTCTGCGCGGACAGCGAGAATCCGGCCGATCCCGTGGCGGCCGTGCACCGCGGCATCCACGCGATGGCGCATCTTATAGAGCCGCTCGCGCAGAAGGCGGGGCTTCCCGTGCGGTTCGCGGCGACAAAGCTCATCGAGCATGATCCGCTCATCGAGGCGAAGCTCGCCATCCCGCCCGAGCAGAAGGTCATCTACGACAAGATTTCCGCCGTCATGGAGCAGGAGTCCGGCCTCGACGCGGAGGCCGCGCTCGCGAACATGCGGTTCGCGTTTCTCACGCGCCTCTGCCGGACGACGGTCGTGCGGCCGCATGAGAGCCGGGAACATCGCCGCAGTATGCAGATGGACCGCCTGCTCACGGGACGTTATACGGCCATCCCAATCTTCCTCGGCATCATGGCGTTCATCTTCCTCATGACGTTCAACGGCATTGGGGCATGGCTGACCTCGCTCATGGAGCTGCTCGTGAGCGGCGTGACGGATGCCATCGACGCGGGACTCACGGCGGCGGGCGTCAATCCCGTCATGCACGCGCTCCTCATCGACGGCGTGCTGCAGGGGGTCGGTACGGTTATTGGCTTCCTGCCGACCATCGTGACGCTCTATTTCTTCCTCTCGATTCTCGAGGATACGGGCTACATGGCGCGCGTGGCGTTCGTCATGGACAGGCTGTTGCGCAGAATCGGGCTTTCCGGGCGCAGCATCGTGCCGCTGCTCGTCGGCTTCGGCTGCTCGGTGCCGGCCATCATGGCGACGCGCACGCTCTCGAGCGACCGCGACAGGAAGATGACGATCCTGCTCACGCCGTTCATGAGCTGCAGCGCGAAGCTGCCCATCTACACGCTCATCATCGGGGCGTTCTTCCCGCCGCATCTGCAGGCGGCAGTGATGATCGGGCTCTATCTTTTCGGCATCTTCTGCGGCATTCTCTACGCGCTCGTGCTCGATCATACAAAGTTCCGCGGCGAGCCGGTGCCGTTCGTCATGGAACTGCCGAACTACCGCATCCCCTCGATGAAAAGCGTCGTGCGCCTCGTCTGGGACAAGGCGAAGGGCTTCGTGGTCAAGGCGTTCACCATCATTTTCGTGGCATCCATCCTCATCTGGTTCCTGCAGATGTTTGACGGACAGCTCAATCCCGCGGCGGCGCCGGACGAGAGCCTGCTCGCGTCCATTGGTCGCCTGGTCGCGCCGCTCTTCGCGCCGCTCGGCTTCGGCGACTGGCGTGTCGCGACGGCCATTCTCACGGGCTTCACGGCCAAGGAGACGCTCGTCTCTACGCTCACGGTGCTCGCGGGCGAGGATATCCACGCGCTGCAGGCGCTCTTTACACCGTTCACGGCGCTTGTGTTCCTCGTGTTCACGCTGCTCTATACGCCCTGCGTCGCGGCCATCGCGACCGTGAAGCGTGAGTCCGGTGGCAGAAACGCGCTCTACACGGTGGTCACGCAGTGCGTGATTGCCTGGTGCGTGGCGTTCCTCGTCCGCTGTCTCGGCGGCCTGTTCGGCTTGTCCTGAGGGACGCGGCTGTTGGCAGCACATCGCGCCGCAGCAGCTATCCCTCAGCAACCTCTGGCGAAATATCGAGATGGCCGATGCAGCGCTTGCTGCATCGGCTTTCCTTTTTCAAGGGTGCCTCTGCATACGAGGCGCCCTCTGTCTGTCTGCGCCCCTCCGCAGGCTTTCGGCTGCGGAGGGGGCGGCCTGCATTTTTCTCTTGCCAAATGGGTGTATGTTTCATATAATAGAGTCGAGCAAAAGTCAAATAGTCAATCTAAAATAGAAGGTGGTTGTATGAGCAACATAGCAGACTTGATCGAGGCATACATCCGTCAGCAGCTTGCGCAGCAGCAGGATGGCAAGGTGGAACTGAGGCGCACGGATATCGCGGACAAGATTTCCTGCGCGCCGTCGCAGATCAGCTATGTGCTGTCAACGCGTTTCACGCAGGACAAGGGGTTCGTCGTCGAGTCGCGGCGCGGCCTCGGCGGCTATATCCGCATCGTGCAGGTGCCGGACCGGCAGCAGGTGAAGAACCTCATTTATGCCGATATGCGCAGCAAGATCACAGGTGATACGACGTATGGCGAGGTGGAGGGGATGCTCCACTACCTGCAGCAGCATGAGCTCATCACGCAGCGTGAGGCGGCGCTCTGCATGCAGGTCATCGATGGCCTGTTCCACTCGCCGACGATGGATGTCGCGGAGAAAGTGCAGATGATCCAGTCGCTTTTCCTGACGCTGGAGAAATTCTCGTAGGGAACCGCTGAATGAATCAGTGGTTTCCTAGGTGCGGCAATATCCGCAGGGAATGCCAGCTCGCAGAGGGAGGATATCGAATGATTTGTGATGATTGTGGCAAGAAGGAGGCCGTGGTCCATATCGTGCAGATCGGACCGAACGGCCGCGTGGAGAAGAATCTCTGCGAGGACTGTGCCCAGAAATACGGCAATACGATGTTCGCGCCGCAGGAGCGCGCGATGTCGGTGAATGATTTTCTAAAAGGAGTGTTCAGCAATACGCCGCGCCCGCGCGAGGAGGACACGCCCGAGGCGGAGGAGCTCGTCTGTCCGAACTGCGGCATGCGCTACCGCGATTTCCAGCAGACGGGCAAGATCGGCTGCAGCGTCTGCTACGATACGTTCCGCGCGCAACTCGAGCCGCTGCTGCGGCGCATTCACGGCTCGAGTGTGCACAGCGGCAAGATCCCGCACCGCACGGGCGGGCGCCTCGAGACGAAGCACGAGATCGAGGTGCTGCGCGCGGCGCTCAAGGACGCCGTAGCAAAGGAAGCGTACGAGCAGGCGGCGGAGTACCGCGACCAGATCCGCGCGCTCGAGAAGAAGCTCATGCAGGAGGAAGGGGGCGAGGCAGATGCCGCAAGATAATACGGTCACGCAGGATGTTTTCCATGCGAACCGCCTGCCATGGCTCACGAGCCAGGCACCGGAGAGCGATGTCGTACTCTCGAGCCGCATCCGGCTCGCGCGGAATTTCCGCAAGATCCCGTTCCCGAATCGGGCGGATTTCGAGCAGCTCGCGGCGGTGCTGCAGCTCACGGACGGCGCGATCCCGGCCGTGGCGGCCGCGGCGCACAGGCATTTTGGCCGCTATGCGATGGACAAGCTCACGAAGCTGCAGCGGGAGGTGCTCGTCGACAAGCGTCTCATCACGGAGAATCTTGTGAAGAACCCGCAGGACCGCGTGGCGTTCCTCGCCGATGACGCGAGCGTGAGCCTGCTCGTCAACGAGGAGGATCATCTGCGCATCCAGTGCATGCGCGCGGGGCTCGATCTCGAGCAGGCCTATGCGCTCGCTTCCGCTATCGATGACGCTATCGAAGGGCAGCTCGACCTCGCGTTCGACGAGAAGATGGGCTATCTCACATCGTGTCCGACAAACCTCGGCACGGGCCTGCGCGCATCGGTCGTACTCCATCTGCCGGGGCTCGTCTATACGCGCAACATCAGCAACATCATCAATATCTCGCAGCAGCTCGGTCTCTCGCTGCGCGCGCTCTACGGCGACGACAAGGAGGTCGTAGGCAACCTCTTCCAGGTCTCGAACCAGCTCACGCTCGGCTTCAGCGAGGAGGAGATCATCGACAACCTCAAGAGCGCCGTGACGGAGATCATCGCGCACGAGCGTCGCGCGCGCAAGGCGCTCTCGCTCTACATGAAGGAGCATCTCGAGGACGGTATCTGGCGCGCCTACGGCACGCTGCGCTATGCGCGGCTGCTCACGGAGAAGGAGGTCCTCACGCTCTTTTCCAAGGTGCGGCTCGGCATCGATATGTGCCTCATCAAAGAGATCTCCGCCGACTGCTATCCGGAGATCCTCATCGGCAGCCGCACGAGCTGGCTCGAGATCCTTGCGGGAACGGAGAACATGTCGAGCGGCGAGCTCGACAAGCTGCGCGCGGAGACGGTGCGCAGGGCGCTCGCCGCGCATCCGGGCGAAGGGAGGCAGCAGGCATGAGGCAGGGAAGATTTACGAATCGCGCGGTCCATGCCATCGAGTTCGCGCAGTATGAGGCGCAGGAGCTCCAGCAGGACTATATCGGTACGGAGCATATCCTGCTCGGCCTCCTGCATGAAAAGGAGGGCATCGCGGCCAAGGCACTCGGTGCCGTCGGCCTCGAGTTCGCCGCCGTGCGCCAGCAGGTGGAGAACGTGCTCGAGCAGGAGGAGCAGTATCCGTCGGACAACCCGTACTACACGCCGCTCGCGAAGCACGCGATGGAGATGAGCATGCGCGAGGCGCAGCGGCTCGGCCATAACTACGTCGGTACGGAGCATATCCTGCTCGGCCTCCTGAGCGACGAGTCGAGCGCTGGCGCGCGCGTCATCGAGTCGATGGGCGTCGACCTCGAGGAATTGCGCACGACCGTCTACAACATGCTCGACGCGAAGCACCCAGACGCCGACGTGCAGGGCGCGGCGCCAGGCGGCAGGAAGAACGCGACGCCGCTGCTCAACCGCTACGGGCGGAACCTTAATGACATGGCGCGGCAGGAGAAGATGGATCCCGTCATCGGACGGGAAAAGGAGATCCAGCGCGTGATCCAGATCCTCTCGCGGCGCACGAAGAACAACCCCATCCTCATCGGCGAGCCGGGCGTCGGCAAGACCGCTATCGCCGAAGGGCTCGCGCAGCGCATCGTCGAGGGCACCGTGCCCTATATGCTGCAGGATAAGCGCGTCATGTCCCTCTCGATGGCCTCGCTCGTCGCGGGCGCGAAATACCGCGGCGAGTTCGAGGAGCGCCTCAAGGGCGTCATCGACGAGATTCGTCGTGCGGGCGACGTCATTCTCTTCATCGATGAGATGCATACGCTCGTCGGCGCGGGTGCTGCCGAGGGCGCGCTCGACGCCGCGAACATCCTAAAGCCCGCGCTCTCGCGCGGCGAGATTCAGATCATCGGCGCGACGACGCTCGATGAGTACAAGAAGCACCTCGAAAAGGATGCCGCGCTCTCGCGCCGTTTCCAGACCATCATGGTCGAGGAGCCGAGCGTCGACGATGCCATCGCCATTCTCAAGGGATTGCGTGACAAGTATGAAGCGTTCCATCGCGCGACCATCCAGGACGATGCCATCGTGGCTGCCGTCAAGCTCAGCCATCGCTACATTACGGATCGCTTCCTGCCGGACAAGGCCATCGACGTCATGGATGAGGCCGCGTCCAAGGTACGCATGAAGATGGTCGAGCAGCCGCCGGAGGTCAAGGCGGTCGGCGAAAAGCTCTCGCGCCTCACAAACGACAAGGAGGCCGCCATCACCTCTCAGGATTACGAGCGCGCCGCACATCTGCGCGACGCCGAGCAGAAGCTGAAGGAGGAACTCGCAGCGGCGAAGAGCCGCTGGGAGAAAAAGGAGGAAAGTCCCATCACGGTCACAGAAAGCGACATCGCGGACGTCGTCGCGCTCTGGACAGGCATTCCCGTGCGTCGCATCGCGGCGAAGGAGTCCGACCGGCTGCTTCACATGGAGCGCGTGCTGACGCGCCGCGTCGTCGGACAGGAGGAGGCCGTCAAGGCCGTCTCGAAGGCCGTGCGCCGCGCGCGCGCGGGCCTCAAGGACCCGAAGCGCCCCATCGGCTCCTTCCTCTTCCTCGGCCCCACGGGCGTCGGCAAGACCGAGCTCGCGCGCACGCTCGCCGAAGTGCTCTTCGGCAGCGAGGACAGCATCCTGCGTTTCGATATGTCCGAGTACATGGAGAAGTACTCCGTCTCACGCATGGTCGGCGCGCCTCCGGGCTACGTCGGCTACGAGGAGGGCGGCCAGCTCACGGACGCCGTGCGCAGGAAGCCGTACAGCATCATCCTGCTCGATGAGATCGAGAAGGCGCATCCTGATGTATTCAACCTGCTGCTGCAGGTGCTCGAGGACGGCCGTCTTACCGACGGACAGGGACGCACGGTCGACTTCCGCAACACGGTCATCATCATGACGAGCAACGCGGGCGCGAACTTCCTGCGGCAGGCGCCGCCGGCGCTCGGCTTCGCGGCGAAGGAGGAGACGGACGAGGACAGGAACGAGAGCGCGAAAAAGCGCGTGCTCGCGGAGGTCAAGCGCATCTTCAAGCCGGAGTTCCTCAACCGCATCGACGAGCTCATCGTGTTCCATCCGCTCGGCCGTGCCGAGCTCGCGAAGATCGTCGACATCCTGCTGCGCGGCGTCAAGGACCGCCTCGCGGAGCGCGGCCTCTCGCTCGAGATCAGTCCCGCGGCGAAGAACAAGCTCGTCGAGCAGGGCACCGACTTCAAGTACGGTGCGCGCCCGCTCAAGCGCGCCATCCAGCGCCTCATCGAGGATCCGCTCGCCGAGCAGCTCCTCGCGCGCAAGTTCAAGGCGGGAGAGACCATCTACGTCAAGAAGACCGGCGATGCGCTCGATTTCGTCGCCAAGGTGAAAAAGGCGAAGGCGGCCAAAGCCACCGCTGGCAGCACGCACGCGAAGGCCGCGCATGCCAAAGGCGGCAGCGCGTCAGGCGGGACTGCCGGAAAGGAGCCGGCAGGCACCGGGGGCGTCCATGCGGAGGCGTAATCACCTCGCGCCGCGCGGCCGCACCGCGCGCCTCGGCAATCTTGCGGCGAATCTCCTCTGGTCGCTCGTCTGGCTCGGCCGCGCCTGCGTGCGCCGTGTGCGGCGCATGAGGCGCGAAAGATGATGTCAAGGAACCGCTGATGAAATGAGGTGCTCCGGATTTACGCGGATGCGCTGTATCTCTCTAGGAGACAAACCGCAGGCGTAGCCGAAGCTACGCTGAGGTTTGTCGACGACGAGAGGACAGCGCAGACGCGTGAAGACGGAGTGCCGAATGAATCGGTGGTTCCTTAAAAAAGGCAGCGTTCTTGCTATGGCTGGCAGGAAGGCTGCTTTTTCTGTACATGAGAGAGGAGAGGTAATATCTGCGCTGTGGACGTTCGTGCGTTGTGTCTGGTATGATAATGGTAATATGGAGCTTACCGTCCCTGAAAGGGGATGCAGAGGGCCCTTTCAGGGGCAGGAGGCAATAGATGGCAAAGAAGAAAAAGACGCGGTATGTGTGTCAGGAGTGCGGCTATGACAGCCTGCAGTGGCTCGGCAAGTGCCCGGGCTGCGGCAGCTGGAATACGATGGTGGAGGAGATCGTGCCGGAGGAGACGCAGGGCGCGGGGAAGGGCGGCGTGCGCCTCGGGCTCTCGGACGCGCAGAAGCCGCAGCCCATCGCGGAGGTCGAGACGCGCGACCTGCCGCGCTTCACGACGGGCTCGCCGGAACTCGACCGCGTGCTCGGCGGCGGCGTGATCCCGGGCTCGATGGTGCTCATCGTCGGCGATCCGGGCGTCGGCAAGTCGAGCCTCACGCTCGAGGCGTGCGCGAAGGTCGCGCGGCAGGGAAAGACCGTTCTCTATGTGACGGGCGAGGAGAGCACGCGGCAGGTGCGCATGCGCGCCGACCGCCTCGACGCGCTCGCGGATACGCTGCTCGTCGTGAGCGAGACGAATCTCGAGACCATCGAGGCACATATCGAAAACACGCATCCCGCGCTGCTCGTCATCGACTCCATCCAGACGATGCTGCGCCCGGATATCGCCTCGGCGCCCGGCAGCGTCTCGCAGGTGCGCGAGTGCGCCTGCACGCTCCTGCGCATCGCGAAGACGCATGGTATCGCGGCCTTCCTCATCGGCCATGTGACGAAGGAGGGGAGTCTCGCGGGGCCGCGCGTGCTCGAGCATATCGTCGATACCGTGCTCTACTTCGAGGGAGAGCGCAACGCAGAGTACCGCGTGCTGCGCGCGGTGAAGAACCGCTTCGGCAGCACGAACGAGCTCGGTCTCTTCGAGATGCGCGAGGCGGGGCTCGTCGATGTGCCGGACGCGTCGAAGCTCTTTCTCTCCGAGCGCGAGGCGGACAGCGGCACGGTCATCATCCCGACCGTCGAGGGCACGCGACCGCTGCTCGTCGAGCTGCAGGCGCTCGTCGCACCGACGCCCTATGTGCCGCCGCGCCGCACGTCGGACGCCGTCGACATCAAGCGCATCCAGCTCCTGCTCGCCGTGCTTGAGAAGCGCGTCCACCTGCAGATCGGCGCCTGTGACGTCTATGTAAAGGTCGCGGGCGGCATCCGCATCGACGAACCGGCGGCGGATCTTGGCATCTGCGTCGCGATGGCATCGAGCTTCGCGGGACGCCTCTTGCGGCCGAAGACCATCGTTTTCGGCGAGGTCGGCCTTTCCGGCGAGGTACGTGCCGTCTCGCAGGCGGAGCTGCGCGTGCATGAGGCGAAGCGGCTCGGCTTCCGTCATGTCGTCCTGCCGCGCAAGAACTACGAACAGCTCGCTGACGGCGTTTCCGGCATCATGCTCTATGGCGCGGCGACCATCGGCGAGGCGCTCAAGCTCGCGATGCCGCGCGAGGAGCGCGGCTGAGCGGTTTCGCGCTGAAGCGCGGCGAAGGGGAAGACCGCGGTTCGGTTCATTTGAGATAAAATGAACAAAACGGTTTTGTTGTACGCGTGTATACAATATAACTGAACACTTTATGAAAAATAACTGGAATATCCCTTGCGGGTGTACACTGTACTATGCTATAATCTGTATAGATTTCATAAGAAATTTACATGAATGATTTGGAGGGATATCCATGAAGTTCGGTTCCATGAAAAAAGTCTTGGCTGCGGGCCTGGCGGTCGTCGTCTCGGCGGCGCTCCTGGCAGGCTGCGGCGGTGACCAGGCAAGCCAGAAGAAATTCCTCAATATCGGCACAGGCGGCACGGCGGGCACCTACTACCCCATCGGCGGTGCCATCGCGGAGATTCTCAATAACAACATCGAGGGCATGAATGCGAGCGCGCAGAGTACAGGCGCGACGGTCGCGAATATCAACATGCTCAAGGACGGCTCGGTCGACATGGCAATCGTACAGAACGATCTCACCTATTACGCGGTGAACGGCACGGAGATGTTCCAGGACAAGAAGGTCACGAACCTCAAGGGCATCGCGACGCTTTATCCTGAGACTTGCCAGTTCGTGACGCTCGACAGCTCGGGCATCAAGACAATCGCCGACCTCAAGGGCAAGCGCGTGGCTGTCGGTGCCGCCGGCTCGGGCGCTGAGGCGAACGCCCGCCAGATCCTCCAGGCGTACGGCATCACCTATGATGACATCAACGTGCAGTACCTCTCCTTCGGCGAGGCGGCCAGCGCGCTCAAGGACGGCAACGTCGACGCGGCTTTCCTCACGGCAGGCTATCCGACGGCATCTGTGCAGGATATCTCCTCGCAGAACAAGATCCGCCTGCTGCCGATCGACGGCGACAAGGCGGATGCGCTGATCGCGAAGTATCCGTTCTATACGAAGACGAAGATTCCTGCTGGCACGTATGCGGGCTTTGATGAGGAGGTTCCGACGATCTCCGTCATGTCGATGCTCGTCGTGAACGACAAGGTGGATGACAAGCTCGGCTATGAGATTGCGAAGGCCATCTTCTCGAACCTCGACCGTCTGCAGGCGGCGCACTCCGTCGGCAAGCTCATCTCGAAGGAGAATGCGGAGAAGGGCATGTCGCTCGACATGAATGCCGGTGCGAAGAAGTTCTTCGAGGAAAGCAAGTAAAGGAACAGCGCTGATTCGCGCTTCCTAAAGAAAGAAGGCAGGGGCGGGCGCTTGCCCGCCCTTTCTCCATGAAAAAAAGAAAGATTTTCACGGCGTTCGCGGCAGGCTGCTTGCTCATCTTCGTGCAGCTCCTGCAGCCGGTCTTCCTCGTGAAAGGCGGGGGGCATACGCTTCTCGCCTTGCCGCTTGAGCGCCCGCAACCGTTTTCTATATGGTTCATGCACTCCGTGCAGAAGACACCGGTGCTCGAGAATCTCGTGGCGGATGGGCAGCAGCGGGAGCTGCGCCTCTGCTCGACGCGCTACCAGTCGTTCGGCGTCGGCCTGCCGTTCTGGCTCAGCGAGGGAGAGTTTCACGAGGAGGGAGACTTCTTCGTGTTCGATCACATGGATCGCCATTACAGGAGCGTCTCCCTGCGTACAGGCGTCGGGACGCAGCTCACGCTCTATACGGAGGCGGGGGCGTTGCGCCTCTACGAGATGTTCCCACCGGGAACGCGCGTGGATCTATGTATCGCGCCGGGCTACGAGGCGCTGCACTGAGCATGCAGCGGTGTTTTTGAAAAGATTCCTTCTGAAAGGATGTTATGTATGAGTGAAAAATCAGAGAAAGAGCTCGCGGAGGAGGTCCTCAAGAAATACGACAGCGATGCCGATACGATGCAGTACACGGGCCTCATGGCGAAGTTCGTCTCGGCGCTCGCGATTACGTTTTCCATCTTCCAGCTCTACACGGCAACGTTCGGCGTGCTCGATGCGCAGCTGCAGCGCGCCGTGCATCTCGGCTTCGGCCTCGCGCTCGTCTACCTGCTCTACCCGTCGCGCAAGCGCTGGTCGCGCACGAAGGTGCATCCGCTCGATGTCGTGCTCGCTATCCTCGGCGCGGCGTCGCCCGCCTACATCGTGCTGGAGTACCAGCAGCTCGTGCTGCGCTCGGGCACGGTGACGACGTCGGATCTCGCCGTCGGCCTGATCGGCATCCTGCTCGTCGTAGAGGCGACGCGGCGCGTCGTCGGCATCCCGATGGTGATGGTCGTGCTCTGCTTCATCGCCTATGCGTTCGCGGGGCCGTATATGCCAGGCGTGCTCGCGCATCGCGGTCTCACGCTCAACCAGCTCGTAGGGCATCTCTATTTCACGACGGAGGGTATTTTCGGCATTCCGCTCGGCGTATCCTCGACGTTCATCTTCCTCTTCATCCTCTTCGGCGCGTATCTCGAGTCGACGGGGCTGGGGAAATTCTTTATCGACCTCGCGAACAGCATCGCGGGGTGGGCAAGCGGCGGCCCCGCGAAGGTCGCCGTGCTCTCGTCTGGCCTCATGGGTACGGTCTCCGGCAGCTCGGTCGCAAACGTCGTCGGCACGGGATCGTTGACCATCCCGATGATGAAGAAGCTCGGCTATCATAAGAACTTCGCGGGCGCCGTCGAGGCGGCGGCCTCGACGGGCGGCCAGCTCATGCCGCCAGTCATGGGTGCCGCAGCATTCCTCATGGCGGAGTTCGTCGGCGTGCCGTACATCGATATCGTCAAGGCTGCCGTCGTGCCGGCACTGCTCTACTTCACAGGCGTCTGGCTCGGCGTGCATTTCGAGGCGAAGCGCAGCAACCTCAAGGGCCTGCCGCGCGAACAGCTGCCGAAGTTCGGAAGGCTCTTCATCGAGCGCGGCCACCTCGCGCTGCCGCTCGTCGTCATCGTCTATCTGCTCGTCTCAGGCTATACGCCGATGCGCGCGGCGCTCGTCGCCATCGTGCTTTCCATCGTCTGCTCGGCGCTTCGGAAATCGACGCGCATGAAGCCCATCGAGATCGTGCGCGGCCTTGACAAGGGCGCGCGCAACGTGCTTTCCGTGCTCGTGGCCTGCGCCTCGGCAGGCATTGTCATCGGCGTCGTCACGAAGACGGGCGTCGGGCTCAAGCTCGCGTCCGGCCTGCTCGCGCTTTCGGGCGGCCTGCTGCTGCCGACACTCTTTTTCACGATGATCACGGCCATCGTGCTCGGCATGGGCGTGCCGACGACTGCGAACTATGTCATCACCTCGACGATCGCGGCGCCGGCCATCATCCAGATGGGCGTTCCCGTGCTCGCGGCGCACATGTTCGTGTTCTATTTCGGCATCATCGCGGATGTCACGCCGCCGGTCGCACTCGCGGCGTTCGCCGGCGCGGGCATCGCGGGCGGCAACGCGCTCAAAACGGGCATCAACGCCTCGAAGCTCGCCATCGCGGCCTTCATCATCCCGTATATGTTCGTGCTCTCGCCGGTCATCCTCATGGTCGACGCGACCGTCGGCAACGTGCTGCTCGCAACTGTGACGGCCATCGTCGGCATGGTAGCGCTCTCCTCGGCGCTCATCGGCTACCTCGTGGACAATTGCCGCGCTTATGAGCGCATCATCCTCATCGCGGGCGGGCTCATGATGATCAAGCCGGGCATGCTGACGGACATCGCTGGCTTCGTGCTCTTCGCGCTCGTACTCGTCTCGCAGTGGCAGAGGAAAAAGGCGCAGCGCGCTGCGGCGTGAGCAGCGGTTCGTGAAAGGGCCCCATACAAATCAAAACGAGGCGGCTTCCTCAAAAGCGGGGAAGTCGCCTCGTTTTGTCTGTTGTCAGGAGAGGAGATCGTCGAGCTCTGCCTCCGTAATGTGGAACGTCTCCATGAGCGCCTCACGCCCCATGCCGCCGGCGCCTGCGAGACGGCGCAGGATGTTGCGGCGCGCCGTCTCGAGTCCCTGCTGGTAGCCGAGGGCGAACGTCTGGCTGCCGCTCTTCGTCATCTGCTCCTCGTAGGCGCGGAAGATCGGCTCGTCTTTCCGTTTCACGGAGTCGAAATCCATCTGCGTCTGTTTCTGCTTCGCACGGTAGTTCCGCAGGCGGTCTGGCTGCGGCTGGTAGTCGCCGTCCGCGCTGTAGATCCAGGTTTCGTCCGCGGGCCAGGAGTCCGTGAGTACCTGCATGATGGCGGGGCGGTAGTCGCGGTCGTAGCGCTCGTGCGCCGCGCGCGGCGTGAGCCCGCGGGCGATGAGACGCTGCGTCGTGCGCGCGGCGAGGCTCTCCGGCTGTGCCATGATGGCGAGCGTGTAATCGGCAAAGGAGCGCAGGTTTTCCCAGCCGTCCTGCTTGAGCAGCAGCCAGCAGCCCTCGACGAGCACGATGGGCTTGCGTACAGGCGTGATGTCAGGCACCGCCTCATGGCGCGAGCGATCGAAGACGGGCCAGCGCAGATCGTCCCCGGCAGCGAGGGCGGCGAGTTTCCGCGCGAGCTCCTCCGTATCGAATGCCTGGGGACCGTAGGGGGAGAGAGGCTTGCCGTCCGCGTCGAGCTCTTCCTTTTGCCGCTGGAATCCCTCGAGCCCAAGGCGCTGGAGCGGCAATAGGCCGCTCGCGACGCCGAGCAGGGAGAGCCGCTCGAGGAACAGCGCGAGCGTTGTCTTACCTGTGTCAGCGGGGGCTGTGAGATAGACGACGATACGGCGCCTTTCGCGGCGCGAGAGATCCGACAGATGCTGGAGGAACGGCAGGAAGAGTTTCTTGATGGCGTCGTCGCTGTAGGAGAGCTTTCGCACCCGCCCGTTGATGGTTACGCGGCAGCTGCGCCAGGATTTTGCTGTCATGGTACCACTCCTTTCATCCTTAAGGAATCACTAATTAATTCGGCACTCCGTCGTCACGCGTCTGCGTTGTCCTCCCGTCGTCGACAAATCCTCAGCGTAGCCCGCTACGCCTCCGGTTTGTCTCCTAGGGAGATACAGCGCATCCGCGTAAATCCGGAGCACCTCATTTAATCAGCGCTTCCTCAAAAATGTTTTGTATCCCTATGAGTGTTTTTCGACAGAGAGGAAAGAATATCCTGTCAGAGGAAATAGAGTTTGCCGTTCCTGCAGGAGATTTTTTAGTGATGAAATGATTTTTTGATGATACCCCTTGCCAAAAAAGATAAGTTGTGCTATTCTATCAACCAATGAAACAAGTTTACACAGTAAATGCGTTGCAGAGGAATAGTAGGACGCGCGGAGCGGAGAGAGAGCAGTCGGCTGGTGGAAGGCTGCAGCGAGACGTGTCGGAACTCACCTCGAAGCAGCCCGCTGAAGGCATGGTCTGGTAGGCGGCGCCGGAGCGTCCCCCGTTAGCGAAGGACAGGATATGTTGGTATCCGCAGAGTGCCTGCCAGTTTGGCAGGAAATTGAGTGGTAACACGAAGGCACGCCCTTTCGTCTCTTTGAGATGAGAGGGCTTTTTCATTTGGAAGGAGAGATGTTTGATGAAGAACTATCAGAAATACAGCAAAGGCTATTTTCTGCCGCCGACGGTGGACATTGATTGGCTCAAGAAGGACGCACCGGATCATGCCCCCATCTGGTGCAGTGTCGATATGCGTGACGGCAACCAGGCGCTCGTGATCCCGATGAGCCTCGATCAGAAGCTCGAGTTCTACAAGATGCTTCTCAGAGTCGGCTTCAAGGAAATCGAGGTCGGCTTCCCCGCGGCTTCCGATACGGAGTATGAGTTCCTGCGCCGCCTCGTCGAGGACGATCTCATCCCTGACGACGTGACGGTCCAGGTGCTCACGCAGGCGCGCGAGCACATCATCCGCAAGACGTTCGACGCGCTCAAGGGCGTCAAGAACGCCATCGTCCATGTCTACAACTCCACCTCGGTCGCGCAGCGCCAGCAGGTATTCCGCAAGTCAAAGGACGAGATCAAGCAGATGGCCGTCGACGGCGCGAAGCTCCTGAAAGAGCTCACCGAGGAGGCGGGCGCGAACTACCGGTTCGAGTATTCGCCGGAGAGCTTCACGGGCACGGAGCCTGAGTATGCTCTCGAGGTCTGCAACGCCGTGCTCGACGTCTGGCAGCCGACGCCTGACCACAAAGCCATCATCAACCTGCCCGCGACGGTCGAGATGAGCATGCCGCATGTCTTCGGCATGCAGGTCGCCTACATGAACAAGAACCTCAAGTACCGCGACGGCGTCGTGCTCTCGTTGCATCCGCACAACGACCGCGGCTGCGGCGTCGCTGATACGGAGATGGGCCTGCTCGCGGGCGCTGACCGCGTCGAGGGCACGCTCTTCGGGAACGGCGAGCGCACGGGAAACGTCGACATCGTGACGGTCGGCATGAACATGTTTGCGCTCGGCATCGACCCGCAGCTCGATTTCTCCAATATGCCGGAGCTCGTCGAGACGTACGAGCGCCTCACGGGCATGGAGGTCAGCCCGCGCCAGCCGTATGCAGGCAAGCTCGTCTTTGCCGCATTCTCCGGCTCGCACCAGGATGCCATCGCCAAGGGCATGAAGTGGAAAGAGGAGAAGAACCCGGACAAGTGGACGCTGCCGTACCTCTACATCGACCCGAAGGATGTCGGCCGCGAGTACGATGGCGATGTCATCCGCATCAACAGCCAGTCCGGCAAGGGCGGCGTCGGCTTCATCATGGAGCAGAAATACGGCATCGACATGCCGAAGAAGATGCGCGAGGACTTCGGCTACTGCGTCAAGGGTGTCTCGGATCACAAGCACAAGGAACTCATGCCGGATGAGCTCTACCAGATTTTTCAGAACGAGTACGTCAATGTCGATACGCCCTATGAGCTCATCGACTTCCTGCTCAAGAAGGAGCCGGACGGCACGCGTTCCGGCACGGTCGACGTCATGGTCAACGGCAAGAAGGAGACGTTCCTCGCGCGCGGCAACGGTCGTCTCGATGCCGTCTCGAACGCCATTCAGAAGAACCTCAGCGTGACGTATAAAGACCTCACCTACAGCGAGCACGCCCTCGAAATCGGCCAGTCGAGCCGCGCGATGGCCTACATCGGCATCACGGGCACCGATGGCAAGATCACCTGGGGCGCCGGCATGGATACGGATATCATCACGGCCTCGCTGCAGGCGCTCTTCAGCGCCGTCAACCGCATGAAGGCAGGGAAATAATGAGAGCTGTCCTCACGCGCGTCAAGCAGGCGTCCGTCACCATCGAGGGAATGCAGACAGGCGCCATCGGCCAGGGATATCTCGTCCTGCTCGGCATCGGCCCGGAGGATACGCGGGAGACCGCGGAAAAGCTCGCGGAGAAAATCGTCCGCCTGCGCGTTTTCGAAGACGAGGCGGGACGCATGAACCGAGACATCAGCGCTGCCTGCGGCAGTATCCTCGTCGTCTCGCAGTTCACGCTCTACGCCGATCTCAGGAGCCGTCGGCCTGGATTTTCCCACGCCGCCCCGCCGGAGCGCGCCGAGCCGCTGTACGAATACTTCCTCGCCTGTCTCAGCGATCTCGGCTTCCCGCCGGAGCATGGCAGCTTCGGTGCCGACATGCAAGTCGCCTCCGTCAACGACGGCCCGGTGACCTTGCTCCTCGAGATGTGACATAGCAGATAAAAGACCTCATGCCACGGAAATCAGTGGTATGAGGTCTCTTTTTGTCTGCATATTGTCTGCATGCGATCGCTTCCATGGGAACGCTGCAATCCTTGCGGCGATGGTTTTGGGCACGTGATGCACATTATGATAGAAGTCACCATCTACATCAAGGTTTCTGTGTACGATGGGGAAGAAAGGCGGTCACTTTTTGCGGCTGTCTGCGTGTGCAGCAGCGCTCTTTCCCATATAGCGCAGATACGTTTCCTTCATCTCATCGCGCGTCTTGGTCGCGGGCCAGAGCTCGCCGAGCGCGCCCTCGCGCATGCCGGAGGCGAGGTGCTCGTAGAGGTCGGGAATCTCCGGCGAGAGCCGCGCGATGAGCTCCTTGACCTCCTGGCGGATTGTGTGCCCATCGTGCGGGCAGGGCGAGGGCACCGGTTTGAACCCATGATAGCGCACCGCCGCCCGCGTCTCGCTTTCGCGGAAATAGATCAGCGGGCGGATGACCTTGAGATCCGTGCGGTCGAGATACGTCACAGGCGTGAACGTCGTGAGCTGCCCGGAGTAGAGAAGACTCATGAGGAACGTCTCCACGGCGTCGTCATTGTGATGTGCGTAGGCGATCTTGTTCATGCCGTGCTTCTTCGCGTAGCGGTTCATCGCGCCACGGCGGAAAAAGGCGCAGGTATAGCAAGGCGTCTTACCGCCTTGCGCCTCAATCGCCCCCGCGATATCGACATCGATGACATCGTAGGGAATCTCAAGTCCCGCGAGGAACGTGCGGATCCGCGCCGTATCGAACGGCGTATCCGGGAACATCGGATTGATGGTCAGCGCAGACAGGCGGAAGTCCTTCCTCAGCCGCTCGCGCAGGATGGCGAGCGCGTAGCAGAGGAAGATACTGTCCTTTCCGCCTGAGACGCCGATGAGGATATGATCGCCGTCCTCGATCATCTCGAACTCGACGACGGCGCGCATGAGTTTAGAGAAATATTGCTGGGGAATGTTGATTTTCATGAAAACCTCCCTGGGAACAAAGCAAATGGCAGTTTTGTGATATTTGCGGTGTGCATATCTCATGAATGATTTCTTATTCTTTTCCAGACTAGCCAGAGGTGGCAGATGCAAAAAATACCGATGCCGAGGCAGATGAGGAGGATGGCGGCGGGCTGGGAGGCGCTTTGCCAGGAGGTGGCGCCGAAGGTGAGGGTGCCGCAGAGGTTGATGGCGAGGAGCCAGAGGAAGGCGCGCAGGCGGCGCTGGCGGCGCAGCAGGCCCGCGCGGTGCAGGCCGAGCGTGGCCATGCTGTAGCCGAAGGCCTGCCAGAGGGCGTAGAAGAATGTCTGGGCGATGGTGAAGAGCATAGGTTTCCTTTCAATCGTTTTGTAGAGGGACGTTCTGCTGGAGTTCCCGGAGGAGCGCGGAGAAGGCGTCGTCGTCGAGGAGGTCGCGCTGCTGCGCTTCGTAGATCCTGCCGGAGCAGGCGGTGTGGGGAAGCGGGAGGAATGGCAGATCCGGCGGGCAGAGGGCGCGGTACAGGGGATCCGCGAGGAGTGCGGGGCTATGGGCGAGCTCCGCGGTGAGCGCTGTCTCAGTGGGAAATACGCAGGCGTCCGGCGGCAGGAGGCAGCGCTCGTGCGAGACGGGCACGATGAGGCGCGCATGTCTGCCGCCTGCTGCCTGGAGCGCGGCGGCAAGGGAGGCGGCGAGAATGCTTTCGCCGACGATGCGGACGGCGGAGACGCTGGAGCCGTCGCTGTCTGCGCGGAGGAGGGGAAGGAGGGCCTCCGGCCACATGTCTTCCCAGCTGCGCGCGGCGGATGGTCCCCGCAAAAGGGCGGCCTGCCGGAAATCGCTTGCGCCGGGCTCGGCGAAGGCAGCTGCGCGGACGCCCGTGGAAGCGTTTGCGCTGGCGCCGGACTGGGCGCGGCAGGAGGGATGGCGGGCGGTTTCGCGCAAGGCGGCGGCCAGTGGTGCTTTCAGCGGGCCGATGGGTGCGCCGATGACGTAGGGGATGCCGAAGCGCTCTTGGAGCACGCGCGCGGCGCCGAGGCCGCCGTAGGATACGACGAGGCTCGCGTCGGCTGCTGCAGCCGTGCAGAGTTCCTCATAGGTGCAGTCCATGGCCCAGCAGGATTGGAGCGTAGCGTCTGCTTGCGCGAGAAAGTCAGCGAGGGACTGACGCGTTCCCGCGAGGGGGAAGTCGAGCGGCGTGACGCCGAGCACGTTGACGCGCAGCCGACTGCTCCCCGTGCGCGCGGAGCTTGGTGGAATCCGCCGCGCGATTTCCTCCAGCGCGAGGTAGATGCCGCGCTCGGCATCGTGCATGGAGTTCGTCGGCAGCGTGAAGCTCGGTACGCCGGTCGCGCGCTCGACCGCGCGCGCGATGGCCTGGAGGTCGGTCGCGATGAGGTAGGCGATCTGCGAGGGGATGAGGCAGAGGAAGCGGGGGCGTTCCGCCCGCACAGTCTCGATGAGGTTCGAGAGGAGGCGGTCATCGCGTCCGAGGATGGCGTCGTATTCGTTCATCGCGGAGATGAAGATGAGGCTGTCCGTATCATACCAGCGCGGCTCGTCATGTGTGGTGTAGGTGGAGTTGCATCCGGATGGGTCGTGGATGACGACCATGCCGCCGAGCTCGAAGAGGGCGGAGCAGACGCCGAATGTGTCCGCGGAGTAGGTTGGCAGCAGGCAGCAGGCCTGGGCGCGCGCTTTTTGCGCGCTTTTTTTCATGAGAGACATGACGGACCTCCCCATCCCTTGCGGCGGATGATCTGCTCAGTGTCCTGCGGCAGCAGGGCGGCGCGGCTCATGGCGGCGGCGAGCCAGGAGATGGCCTCGAGGCCGTAGTGGCCGCCGCCCTCGACGGCGGGCAGGAAATAGCGCGTACCGGTGAAATAGGCGGCCTTCTGCCCCAGCGCGAGCAGTGGCGGCGCGCCGTCCGCCTGCGCGCGCGGCTTGCGGCGCATGGCGGGATGCTTCGTCGGATAGAGCAGGATGTCCGGTGCGTGGTGTTGGAGCCAGCGGAAGTTCGCCTCGTCTTCCCTGGCGATGGCATCGGCGTAGATCTCCGTGACATGGAAGCCGTGTGAGATGAGCAGGCGCGCGAGGCTCATGGGGAGGAAGGTGAACGTGAAGTCGATGGCGATGGGCTGTGCGCCGATCTGCCCCCGGAGCGCGTCGAGCGCGAGCTCGCAGGCGGCAATGCGCGGGCGCAGATCCGGGCAGCTGCCGCCGAGGAAAGCGGCGAGCTGCGTGAGTGCGTCGCAGATCTCCTCGTAGCGCCAGACCTGTGGCAGGAAGAGCGCATCCTGGCCGAGGCACCGCAACATGTCGCGGGCCGCGACGTGCGTGAAGGGGTTCGTATAGAGGTTCGCGCTGGCTTCGCCCATGCGCAGGAAATCGTCGTAGCTATGGCACTCCGTGAGGTCGAGGAGCTCGCGGCCGCAGGCGTGTGCGAGTTCTTTGATATCGCTCTTGGCCGTGAGGGCGAGGTTGCTGCCGATGAGATTGACGAGACGGCGGTTCTTTTCCCTGCCGGAGGGGAGCAGGCGGTAGATCTCGCGTCGCTCGCGTTCCTCCGGCGTGAGGCTTTTCGTCTGACGGATGGGATCCATGACGCATTCGGCAAAGGCGACGCTGGGGAAGCGCTCGCGCAGCGTCTGGTAGACGTAGCGGAGGTTGCAGCCGAGGAAATGGTGCACGCAGGCCGTGAAGACGAGGACGGCGCGCGGCAGACGCGGCAGGCGGCGGAGGATGTCCGTGATGCCCTCGATAAGGAACGTCTCATGGTCCGTGCGGTAGAGGTCGTCCTCGCGGAGCTCGAGCGCGGAGAAGCGGCGGCGGTAGGCGTCTCCCATCTCCGCCGCAGTCAGCACGACGCCGCGCAGGCAGCCGGCCGCGCAGATGTAGATCTGGTGAGACTCCGGCAGGAGCATGCCCGTGTGGACGATGTTCCAGGTGCCGCGCGCGGCGGGGGAGTACTCGAGTCCCGGCGCGAAGGGCGCGGGATAGGCGGCCTCCGCGATGGGGAGGGCAGGGAGGTTCTTTGGCGGCTGGATGTGTTGGAGCATGAAATCATCCTCTTGACTGGTGGAGACATCGCCAATCCTGCGCGTCTGTTCGTTTGGAGGGGAAGACGTGCAGAATCGGCAGTGAGAATTGCGGCGGCTGCATGGCAGGGGGAGTGTAGGTCGCACGCTGTGATACGTGCGCGCGCAGCGTGCGTCAGCAGATGCGGGGCAGGAGCTCGCCGCTCGGCGGCGGCAGGAGGACGGTCGTGCCGAGCTCGGTGGTGAGGCTAACCCGGCCGGCAGGCGCGGCGGCAACCCGGCCGATACGCGCGGCGCTCGCGCCGTCCGCGGTCTGGTGCAGAGCATCCAGGACGCTCGCGGTTGCCTCAGGCGTGCAAAAGAGCACGAGACGGCCCTCGCAGGCGAGGTAGAGCGGATTGAGGCCGAGCAGTCCCGTGAGGCCGCGCACGGCGGGCGCACAGGGGATGGCCGTCTCTGTGAGCTCGATGCTGACGCCGCTCTCCCGCGCAATCTCATAGAGCACGGTGCCGACGCCGCCGCGTGTGGCATCGCGGATGGTGTGGATGACGTCTTTCTGCGGCAGCGCGGCGAAGAGTGCCGCGACCATCGGCCAGAGCGGCGCGCAGTCGCTCGTGATCGCGGCGTCGATGCCGTAGCTGCCGCGCGCGAGCAGTATGGCGCTGCCGTGGCGGCCGACGTCGCCCGTCACGATGATGTCATCGCCGGGCCGCGCGAGTGCGCCGCCCGTCCTGACGCCCGGCAGGAGCTCGCCGACGCCCGTCGTCGTGATGAAGAGGCCGTCCACCTGGCCGCGGCCGGCGACCTTCGTGTCGCCCGCGACGATGGTGACGCCTGTTGCTTTCGCTGTTTCCCCCATAGAGGCGGCGATGGCATCGAGGTCGTGCAGGGAGAAGCCCTCCTCAATCTGGAAGGCGCAGGTGAGATAGCGCGGCCGCGCGCCCATGCAGGCGAGGTCGTTGACCGTGCCGCAGATGGAGAGCTTGCCGATGTTGCCGCCGGGGAACTGCCACGGCGAGACGATGAAGCCGTCCGTCGTCATGGCGATGCGTTTGCCGTCGAGCGAGAGGATGGCGGCGTCGTCCGCCGTGAGGTCGGGATTCTTGAAATGGCGGGCAAAGAGGCGCTCGATGAGCGCGGCGGTCTGCTGACCGCCGGCGCCATGCGCGAGCGTGATGCGTTCGTTATCCATGGAGGTCTTCCTTTCCTGAGGATGCGGCACTTGTGCCGCGGTACTGGTACCAGGCGGCGCAGGTGCCCTCGCGCGAGACCATGCAGGCGCCGACCGGGTGCTCCGGCGTGCAGGTTTTGCCGTAGAGCGGACAGTCGGCGGGCGTGCAGGCGCCGCGCAGGATGTCGCCGCAGCGGCAGGCAGGGTTGGTGCGGCCCTCCTGCAGCGGGATGGTATAGCGCCTGCGTGCGTCGAACTCCGCGTAGGCCGGCGCGGGCACGAGGCCGCTCTGCGGCAGGACACCGAGGCCGCGCCACTCGGCGTCGACGGGTGTGAAATATGTCTCGAGCAGCTGGCGTGCGGCCGGGCTGCCCTCCTCTGTCACGACGCGCGGATAACAGTTGACGAAAAAGGGCGCCGCGCTGCTCCGGCGGAGGATGACGGCGAGTGCCGTGAGCAGCTCGCTTGCCGTAAAGCCCGCGACGACGCCGCTGATGCCGCGTGACGTGAGCGCGCGCGGCACGCGCGCCCCCGTGATGGCGCAGACGTGACCAGGGTAGAGATAGGCATCGCAGCTATCACGCATCGCGAGATAGGCGGCATCCATGGTCTTGTTGGCAGCGAGCAGGGAGAAATTCGTCAGCGCTTGCGCGGCGGCTTTCTTGATGGCGAGGGCGCTTGCTGGCGTCGTTGTCTCGAAGCCCACGGAGAGGAAGACGACCTCTTCCGCAGGATGGGCCGCGGCATAGGCGACGGCGTCGAGCGGCGTGTAGACAATCTCGACGCGCGCGCCCTGGCTGCGCGCGTCGGCGAGGCTCCCTGCCGTGCCAGGGACGCGCAGGAGGTCGCCGAAAGTACAGAGCGTGACGCCGCATTCCCGCGCGAGATAGCAGGCCTCGTCGATGAAGGAGACAGGCGTCACGCAGACGGGGCAGCCGGGACCGGAGATAAGCTCGATGCCGGGCGGCAGGAGCGCGCGCAGGCCGAGGCGGAAAATCTCATGCGTATGCGTGCCGCAGACTTCCATGATGCGCAGACGCGGCCCGCGGTAGGAGGTGACGATCTCGCGCGCGGCATCTCGCGCGCGGCGCGCCTGTGCGGCCGCGCTCATCGCTGGCCTCCGTCGGAGGCGGTGTCCGCGAGGAGGGCCGCGGATTCCGCCTCATCGTCCGAGGTGATCTTCGCGATGGCAAGCCCTGCGTGCACCATCACATAATCACCGGGATCGAGCGCAGCGAGCAGTTCCGCGGACACCTCGCGGCGCGCGCCAGAGGCATCGACGATCGCCGTTCCGTGCGCGACGCTGACGACCTTTGCTGGGATTCCGACACACATGAAATCACACTTCTTTCTTATATTATTACACAGATAACCATGACAGCACCGGCGCGTGGAGTGGGCGGCCTAGGCGTTTTCCTCTCCGAGCGCGTACATGGCGGCGACGGCCTGACCGAGACTGATGCCGCCGTCATTGGGCGGCACGAGACTGTGCGTGAGGACGTCGAAGCCCGCCGCGCGCAGAGCTTGCTCCGTGAGGCGCAGCAACAGCAGGTTCTGGAAGACGCCGCCTGAGAGGGCGACGGCATCGAGCCCCGTGCGCCGCCGCCCTTCCTCGCAGCCCGCGCAGATGAGCGCGGCGAGACTCGCGTGGAAGAGATAGGCGAGATGCGCGGATGGCACGCCCTCTCGTCTGCGCGCGAGGAGCGTGAGGAAGAGCGCCTGCGTCGGCAGCAGGAACCGTCCGTCCGCCGCATCGCGCAGCGGGAGACAGAGCGGTGCGGCCGTCCCTCCTTTTGCCTCGAAGCGCTCTGCCGCGAACTCGAGCGCCATCGCCGCCTCGCCCTCGAAGGTTGAGTGCGTGCAAAGGCCGAGCAGCGCGCTCACGGCATCGAAGAGGCGTCCTGCGCTCGTCGATGTTACGCAGTTGAGCTGGCGGCGGAGCAGGAACGCCTGTGCGGCGAATTCCTGCTCCGTGCAGAGTCGCAGCTCGTGAACGGCGCAGTCGGCGAGGGCCTGCCAATCGGTGGCCCCTTCATCGCTGCCGGGGAAGGCTGACTGCAGCAGCGCGGCCGCGATGCGCCAGCCTTCGCGCGGTGCCTTGTCGCCGCCCGCCTGCGCGAATGGCTCGATGGAGCCGAGCCGCGTAAATCCCGCGTAGTCCGCGCGCAGGATCTCGCCGCCCCAGACGGTGCCGTCCGTGCCGTAGCCCGTGCCGTCAAGCGCTATGCCGAGCACGGGACCGGATACATCGTGCTCGGCAAGGCAGGCGAGGATATGCGCGTAGTGATGCTGGACGGGGAAGACGGGCAGGCCGAGCTCATGGGCAATCGCCGTCGTATTGTAGCGCGGATGGAGGTCGCAGGCGACGACCTCCGGCGTGATCTCGAGCAGGGAGGCGAGGAGGTGCACGCTGTCTTTGAGCGCGAGCACCGTGCGCAGATCGCTCATGTCGCCGATATAGGGCGAGGGGTAGAAAAGCTCCCCCGTGCCGAGCGTAAAGCTGTTCTTGAGCTCGCCGCCGATGGCGAGCACCTGTCTGCGCTTTCCGCCAGTTGCGGCGGAGACGAAGAAGGGCAGCGGCGCAAGCCCGCGGCTGCGGCGGATGAGGTAGGGATGGCCCGCGTGCCAGTCCATGACGCTGTCGTCCGCGCGCAGGCGGATGCGCCGGTTGTGCGTGAGGATGAGATCCGTCATGGGCGTGAGCGCCGCGCGCGCTTCCGCGTCCGTATGGCAGATCGGCGCGCCCGACGGGTTGCCGCTCGTCATCACGAGGTACGCAGGCATCGCGCTGTCGAGTCCGTCGGGATAGGAAAAGAGCAGCATCTGGAGCGGCGCGTAGGGGAGCATCATGCCGACGCGCGGATTGCCCGGCGCGACGGAGGGCGCGAGCTGCGCCTCCTCACGGCGCGGCAGCAGCAGGATGGGCTTCTGGTGCCCTGTGAGCATCGCCTTCTGCACCGCGTCCTCGATGCGGCAGGCGCGGCGGACGGCGGCGAGGTCGCGCGCCATGACGGCGAACGGTTTGCGCGGGCGGTGCTTGGCCTTGCGCAGCGCCGCGACCGCCGCTTCGTTCGTCGCGTCGCAGGCGAGGTGGAAGCCGCCGATGCCTTTGACGGCGATGCAGCCGCCGCGCGCGAGCACTTCGCGCGCTCGCGTGATGGCTGCGCCGCCGCGTACCTCCTGCGCGTCCAGCAGGTAGACCTCAGGGCCGCAGTCATTGCAGCAGACAGGCTGCGCGTCGTAGCGCCGCGAGGCAGGCGAGTGGTACTCGGCGGCGCAGGCGTCGCACATGGGGAACTCCCGCATGCTCGTGCGCTCGCGGTCGTAGGGCATGGCCTCGAGGATGGTGAGGCGCGGCCCGCAGGCCGTGCAGTTGATGAAAGGGTGCAGGTAGCGCCGGTTCGCCGGATCGTAGAGCTCCGCGCGGCACTTCTCACACGTCGCGATGTCCGGCGATACGAAGATATCGCCGCGCTCCCTCGCGCTCTCGATGATGGAGAACGAGGAGAACGCCGTGTCAGCGGCACAGGCGGCGAGCGCCTGCGTCTCCACGCGCAGGATGACGGCGCGCTCCGGCGGCTCGTTTTCGATGGCATGCAGGAACTTCTGGCAGGCGACGTCGCTCCCCTGCGCGAAAATCTCGACATAGGGGCCTTTGTTCGCGACGCTGCCGCGGATGCCGAACTTTGCGGCGAGGCGGCTGACGAACGGGCGGAAGCCGACGCCCTGCACGATGCCGTAAATCTTGCTGTGGTAAAGGGACACGGGAGCACCTCTTTCTGAAAAGCGACGCGATTAAGAAACTACTGAGCGTCCGCGGGCGCGAGGCGGCCGCTTGCCGCGAAGTGCGGCAAGTCGAAAAAGGCGCCGCGGTACGCGGGCAGCGCCCGCCGGTAGATCGCGTCGGCGATGATGAGATCGTAATGGCCCTCTAGGGCGCAGCGGGGCAGGTCGTCCTCCTCGCGTAGCTGGATGTCCTGCGGCTGGCTGTAAGCGCCACAGCGCGTAAAATACGTCGCGCAGGTGATGGCGGCATGTGGATAACGCCGCGCGAGCGATCTGCGCAGCGCGTTCGCTTTGCACTGCTGGTGCACGATGAGGATGCGCTGCGCCTGCGCGGGCAGCGCGCTGTCCGCAAGGCTGGCGGCGAGGTCTTCCTCGATGAGAGGGAAACCAATGCGGTACGGCGTGCCGAACGTTTTTTCGAGCCACTGCGCGGCCGCGAGACCAGCGGGGGCGATGACGAGATTTTCCTCATTTTCCGCGGCCGCGGCGTACTGCGAGAGGCGGTGGTCGAGTCCGTAGCAGCGGAGGTGTTGCCAGCCCTGCGCCTTGAGGCGCGCGCGCAGCCGCACCGCCGTCGTGTCCGCAAGATCCATGGGCGTTGCGCCGAGCACGCCGAGTGTGCCGCGCGCGATACGGGACGCGGTGGCAGGCAGGTTTGCGAATCGTCGCAGCAGTGCGAGATAGGCAGCGGAAGCGCCAACATCATAGAGATGCGTGCCGTCCGTCACTACGGCGATGGTCGGCACGCCCGTCGCCTGCTCCGTGAGGCGGCAGAGCGCGCGGTAGTCCGTGCCGATGATGGCGGGCACCGGTGTGCCGATGAGCGCGATAAAAGGAAAGGATCGTCCGCTCGTGCGGAACGACTGCACAGCGCGGGCGATTTTCGCGACGAGCTGGTCGTCGCGGCCGAGAATCGCGTCCATGTCGCGCAGAGCGGCGCTCACGACGACGCTGCGTGGCCCATTGTCGCGTGCGCGCGGCTCATCGAAGCCGCAGATATTTCCCGCGCAGCCGCCGGCGTCCACGATGACGACGAGCCCGCCGAGCGGGAAGAGGACCGAGGCCGCTCCCGCGTCATCCGGAGCGAAGGGCGGCAGGAAGAGACGCAGACCTTTCATGAGACACCTCCGAGCTTTTCGAGGAGCGCATCCGTGAGGCGCAGCAGCGCGTCATAGCCGAATGGCTGCTCCTCACTGTTCCAGGCAATGCAGGGGAGCGAGGGATAGTAGAAGTGTGCGTCCGCGCCGAGCACGAGATCGGGTGCGTCCTCATCATCCGGGAATGCGGCCATCGTCGGCGAGAGATTCGAGTAGATGCGCGTCAGAGGCGAGCAATCGGCGAGCGCGCGCAGGAAGAAGAGATCCTGCGGCTGCACGGTGGAGAAGATTTTCGTAACGGTAAAGCCCGCGCCGCTGAGCACGAGCGCGAGCTCGAAGGGATCTGCGTTCAGCCGGCTGCCGACGGCGAGGCAGACGCGGCGCCCCGCGAGCGCCTCACGGAGTGCCGCGAGGCGGTCTTTGGCGCGCTCGTAAAGCGGCGCATCGTCAAGCGTGACGCCGAGCGCGCGGGAGAGTGCCTGATATTGGTGATGGATGCGGCCGGGTGCGTAGAAGCGCCGCAGGCCGACGAAGGGGATGCGGAGTTTTTTTGCGAGCAGCGCGGCCGCGGCCTGCGCCTCCTCCGCGAGCACGAGGTTGACATTCGCCTCCGCCATGGCGGAAAACTCCGCGAATGTGCGGCAGCGGCCGATCTCGCGGATCTGTCTCACGCCGGAGCCGCGCAGTAGCGCGTAGAGCTCCGATGTCTCCGCCCAGGGTGCGAAGCTGCCGAGCAGGTTCACGCTCGCCGCGACCTTCGGGCGCGGGGCGAGCAGGCTGTAGATGGCCTCGCGCACCTGCACCATCGGCGGGTGGATGCTCTCGCGCGTGAGCGCGTACATATAGCAAGGGCGCACGGGTAGATGGACGCGCGCCTCCGACTTGCGGGCGACGCGCTCCATATCGGTGCCGAGCAGTGCATCCGCGCAGGTGCAGCAGAGCATGACGGCGGACGGCGGCTCGCGGCGGCTCGCGACGAACGCGGTGGCGGCCTCTGGGATGCGCGCGAGATGGCGGCCCGTCACGATGTCACGCTCATCCATCTCGTAGAACGCGAAGCGTTCCCCGTAGCGGCCGGGGCCGGAGAGCGCCGCTGTATTGTGGCCGCAGCACGGCGGTGAGATGAGCAGCATGATGGAGCCGGGGACGCTGAGCCCCGCGCGCTTGACGCCGAAGCCCTGCGCGCCCGGCGAGTTGAAATCGAGCGCGGCGGAAGAGTTGTAGATGAGGTGGCCGCTCGTCGTGAGCTCCGCGGGAATCCCCGCGGGCCCCGCGGCGGCAAGCTCCGCCGCCGTACGAGAAAAGGCGGCAGGCTCTGCGCCTGCGCGTGTGTCATTCATGGTGCGGCTCCTTTCCTGATGCCGGTTCTGGCGGTGGGGAAGCTCCTTCTGGCAGTCGACGCGGTCTGTTCTTTTCCAAGCGCAGCGGGCGCTGTGCGGCTGCCTGCTGCCTCGAATCATGACTCCTGCGGCTCGCTGGTGAGCAATGATCGCGCGAGCGCGAGGAATTTCTCGCTGATGGGGAGGTGCGGCGCTGCCTCGATGACGGTGCGCCCTTCCTCCTCCGCGCGATTGATGGCGTCGCTGCGCGGAAAATCCGCGAGGATGGGCAGCGAGCGCGCCGCGGCGAACGCGCGGACTTTCTCCTCCTCGTCCGGAACGTTGCGGCGGTTGAAGAGGATGCCGCGCACGCGCGCGTAGCCGCGGTCGCGGAAGTTCTCGACTGCGTCGGCGATATTTCCCGCCGCGTAGAGCGCCATCTTTTCGCCTGACGTCACGATGAGCACATCCTCCGCGTAGCCCTCGCGGATCGGCGCGGCGAAGCCACCGCAGACGACATCGCCGAGCACGTCGTAGAGTACGATGTCCGGCGCGAACGTCTCGAAGAGAGAGAGATCCTCGAGCAGGTCGAACGTAGCGATGATGCCGCGGCCCGCGCAGCCGAGCCCCGGCGTCGGTCCGCCCGTCTCGATGCAGAGCACGCCGCCGAAGCCCGTGCGGGAGATCGCCGCGAGATCCTGTGGCGGCTCGTCGTGCTCTCGCAGATAGCCCATGACCGAGGTGAGCGGCTGGCCGCCCAGCAGGTTGGAGGTCGAGTCGGCCTTCGGATCGCAGCCAATCTGGATGACGCGCTTGCCGAGCCGCGCGAACGCGGCGGCGAGATGGCTCGTGAGCGTCGATTTGCCGATGCCGCCCTTGCCGTAAATGGCGATTTTCTGCATACTGATGACTCCTTGTCAAAATATTTCTTCTTCATTATACTTTGACGTCAAAAAAAAAGCAAACATCGGGCAAGCATCCGAGCGGCGCGAAGGCGCGCTCTCTTTGATGGTATGTAGTTTGTTCGCTCGTGTTATGATATAATAGATACGTTTTGAAGTGACAGCAAGGAGGAATTTCCATTATGAAGATACAAGAGGTTTGTCACGGCTTTCGCCTGTTGCGAGAGACGCCGGTGCCTGAGGCATCTGTGACGGCGTACGAATTCACGCACGAAAAGAGCGGCGCGCGCCTGCTCTACCTGAAGACGACGGACGACAACAAGGTCTTCTCAATCACATTCCGCACGCCGCCGACGGATGACACGGGCGTCGCGCATATCGTCGAGCATTCGACGCTCTGCGGCTCGCGCAAATATCCGCTCAAGGAGCCGTTCGTCGAGCTTGTCAAGGGCAGCCTCAATACGTTCCTCAATGCGATGACGTATCCGGACAAGACGATGTATCCTGTCGCGAGCCGCAACGACAAGGATTTCCAGAATCTCATGGATGTCTACCTCGACGCGGTATTCTATCCCGCGATGCGCGAGAATTCGCAGGTGCTCATGCAGGAGGGCTGGCACTATGAAATCGAAAGCCCGGAGGCACCGCTCACCTATAGCGGCGTTGTCTACAATGAGATGAAGGGCGCGCTCTCTTCGCCGGATGACTTGCTCGAAAGCAAGATTATGGCCGCACTCTATCCCGATACGACGTACCACTATGAGTCCGGCGGCGATCCGGCGGCGATTCCGCAGCTCACGCAGCAGATGTTCACGGACTTCCACGCGCGGTATTATCACCCGTCGAACAGCTATATCTACCTCTATGGCGATATGGATATCGATGAGAAGCTGCGCTATCTCGACGAGGCGTATCTCTCGCACTTCGACCGCATCCCCGTGCCCTCGCACATCGATCGTCAGCCGGCATTCGACGCGTTGCGCCATGCCGCGCAGGAATATCCGGTGAGCGCGGGGGAGGAGACACGGGAAAAGACCTTCCTTTCATTGAATTGGAAGGTCGGCGAGGCGCAGGACGCCAAGACGATGTTCGCGTTCGAGATTCTCGAGCATGCCCTGCTCCGTACGCCGGCGGCTCCTCTGCGCAAGGCGCTCATCGACGCACATCTCGGCAAGGATGTTGATTCGGAGTTCGAGACGGATCTCATGGAGCCCTTTTTCTCCATCATCATCAACAATTCTGAGGCGGAGCGTCAGGAGAAATTCTACACGACCGTCATGGAGACGCTGCGCCGCCTCGTAGCAGATGGGCTCGACCGTACGCTCATGGAGGCGTCACTCAACCGCTTTGAGTTCAAGCTGCGCGAGGCGGATTTCGGCTCGGCGCCGAAAGGGCTCATCTATAATATCCATTGCCTGCGGAGCTGGCTCTATGACGGCGATGCGCTGGATTATCTCTTCTATGAGGATACGCTCAAGGAACTGCGCGATGGCCTCGCGCAGGGGTATTTCGAGCGGCTTATAGAGACATATCTGCTCGATAATCCGCATGTAGTACTTCTGACGCTCGCGCCGTCTACGACGCTCGCAGCGGAGAAAGAGCGCGTGATGACAGAGGAGCTCGCGGCGCGCAAGCGGGCGATGAGCGAGGAGGAAATACAGTCCGTCATCGAGGGGACGAAGGCGCTCAAGCTGCGCCAGCAGACGCCGGATACGCCGGAGGCGCTCGCGACGATTCCTGTGCTGAAGCTCGGCGACATCCGCAGGAAGGCCTACGAGCTGCCGCTGGCGGTCAGCGAGATCGCGGGCAGGAAATTGCTCGAGAGCGACGTGGAGACGAACGGCATCGCCTACCTCACATTCTATTTCGACGCCTCGCGGGTCGCGCAGGCGGATCTGCCGTACGCCTATCTGCTCTGTGCCCTGCTCGGCAGCGTGGATACGCAGGAGCACTCCTATATGGAACTTGCGAATCTCGCGAACCTCCATACGGGCGGCATGAGCTTCGACCTTGGTGCCTATACCTATAAGGACGCGCCGGAGACGTTCCTGCCGAAGCTGCGCGTGAAGGCAAAGGCGCTCACGCGCAAACTGCCGGAGCTCTTCTCGCTGCTGCGGGAAATCCTCCTGGAGAGCCAGTTTACGGACGCGAAGCGCCTGAAGGAGCTCCTCGAGCAGGAGCAGGTCTCCATCGAGATGAACATGCAGCGCAGCGCGCACAACGTCGTGGCCTCGCGCCTCGCCGCGTATTTCACGAAGGCAGGTGCTTATGAGGATGAGGGCGCGTTGCCGTACTATGAGTTCGTCAAGGCGTTCCTCAAGGATTTCGATGCCTCGCTCCTTCGCCTGCGCGAGGCTGCGTCACGCCTGTTGCCGCGTCTCTTCGGCGGCGAGGAACTCGTCGTCAGTCTGACAATCTCTGCGTCCGATGCGGCAGCCGCCAAGGCAGAGCTCGGGCATTTCCTCCAACAGCTGCCGGCGGAGGCGTATCCTAAAGAGGAGTACCATTTCCCGCTCAAGAAGGAAAATGACGGTTTCCTCTCCGCAAGCCAGGTTCAGTACGTCGGCAAGGGTGCGAACTTCAAGCAGCTCGGCTTTTCCTATACGGGCGCGATGCGCGTGCTCGAGACGCTGCTGCGTTACGGCTATTTCTGGACGAAGATCCGCGTGCAGGGCGGCGCATACGGCGCGTTCACACGCTTGCGGCGCGACGGGCAGCTCTTTTTCGGTTCCTACCGCGATCCGAATCTCAAGGAGACGCTCGACGTCTTTGACGGGACGGCAGAGGTCGTGCGCCATTTCGAGGCAACAGACCGTGAGATGCTCAAGTCCATCATCGGCACGATGAGCGGCGTCGACATGCCGCTGACACCGAGGATGAAGGGCGATGCCGCGGCGGAGTGTTACCTGCGCGGCATCACTTACGAGGATCGTCAGCAGTCGCGCGACGAGATTCTCAGCACACGGCAGGAGGATATCCGCGCGCTCGCGCCGCTTATCGACGCTTGCATGCACGAGAATGCCATCTGTGTCTTCGGCGCGGAGGAGAAGGTAAAGGAAAATGCCGCGCTCTTCGGGCGGTTGACGCGCGTGATGGATTGAGGCGGAAGCGCGTGCCGCTTCCTTGACTTTCAAGTCTCGTCATGCAATAATATAGGAAACTTTGCGGGCGCACTCCGCCTGCATGCCCTTACATGGACGCGCCGTCATGCGGTATGGCTCCATTGTAAATTGCGCGAAGCTGATAGGGAGGGCTATTTGTGAAAAAAGAGATTTTCCAGGGCGCAGCTGTCGCTCTCATTACGCCGTTCACGGAGGACGGCATCAATTTCGATGAGCTTGCCCGCGTGATCGAGGATCAGATTGCCGGCGGTACAGACGCCATCGTCATCACGGGCACAACGGGAGAGTCTGCGACGATGACAGATGCGGAGCATCGCGCGGTCATCAAGTTCGCCTGCGAACAGGTGAAGGGCCGGATCCCCGTCATTGCCGGCACGGGCTCGAACGAGACAGCGTATGCCATCCAGCTCTCTCAGTACGCGGAAAGCGTCGGCGCCGATGCGCTGCTCGTCGTGACACCGTATTACAACAAATGCACGCAGAATGGCCTCGTCGCGCACTACACGGCCATTGCTGACAGCGTGAACATCCCGCTCATCCTCTACGATGTACCATCTCGTACGGGCGTGGGCATCCAGACGGAGACGTATGTGAAGCTCGCGCAGCATCCGAACATTGCGGCGGTTAAAGAGGCCAACGGCGATCTCTCAAAGATCCTGCGCCTGCGCGCAGCGGTTGGCGACGCGCTCACGATTTATTCCGGCAATGACGACCAGATCATCCCGATTCTTTCGCTCGGCGGCAAGGGGGTCATCTCCGTGCTTTCCAATGTCGCGCCGCAGGACACGCACAAGATGTGCGAGCTCTATTTTGAGGGCAAGACGGCGGAAGCTGCGAAGATGCAGATTGATTACTGCGATCTCATCGATGCGCTCTTCTGCGAGGTCAATCCCATCCCCGTGAAGACGGCGATGCAGCTCCTCGGCTATCAGACCGGCCCGCTCCGCATGCCGCTCTCGCCGATGGAGCCGGTACATGAGGAGAAGCTTAAAACCGCGCTCCGGCAACATGGGTTGCTCAAATAAGATGTCAGATTTACTGTAAGGACGGGCGGACGATGTCTACAAAATGGGCGTTCGTTGTGTTCTATATGCAAGCAAAGAGGCTTCCACATATGGAAGCCTCTTTCTGTGTGACCGTAATGGACACTTGTACACGCAGCAATCGCTTCTGGAACGCCGCATTTCAGTAGCAGCTTCCCAGGGATATGGGATACAGGCACAGCGTGCCTGGTTAGATGTTCATCGGGGTGGGGCAAGCTCCGCAGCAGGGAGATACTCTCAAGGTGGTGTATGATGTATGCATGGTGTCTTTGACATCGTCGGACCGGTGATGATCGGTCCTTCGAGTTCTCACACGGCGGGCGTTGTCCGCCTCGGACTCATGGCGCGGCAGGTGCTCGGAGAGGCACCGGTCAAGGCGGAGATTCTCTTGCACGGCTCGTTCGCTCGGACGTATCGCGGCCATGGCACGGACAAGGCGCTTGTCGCTGGCATCCTGGGTTTCGCGCCGGATGATGAGCGCATCCGCGATGCCCTGCAGATCGCGACGCGACAGGGGATGAAGTACCGTTTCGCGCCTGTCAGCCTGGAACAGGCGCATCCGAATACGGCAATCCTCACGCTCACAGGTGAGTCGGGGCGCGTTACGCGCGTGCGCGGCGCGTCGGTCGGCGGCGGGAATATCCTTATTACGAACATCGATGGGTATGAGGTGGAGCTCACGGGTGCCTATCCGTCGCTCATTACGATCCATCGCGACAGGCCCGGCGTCATCACGCAGGTGACGCAGATTCTCTCACGTTATGAGGTCAATATCGCGTTCATGCGCGTCTCCCGGCGGAATCGCGGTGAGACAGCGATGATGATCATGGAGCTCGATGACGTGCCTGCGGAGGAGGTCGTCGAAGCGTGCCGGGAAGTCTGCGATGTGGAGAATGCGTTCAGCATTCCGCCCGTCGGTTAGGAGGTCTAGATGGTCAGTTTTCATACGGTTGGCGAGCTTGTCCGGCTTGCCGAGGAGAAGGATGTCCCCATTCATGAAATCGTCATCGCACACGAGATGCACGACGCGCAGAGAACGCGGCAGGCGCTGCTCGACGAGATGAAGAAAAACTGGGAGGTCATGCAGGCGGCCACCGAACGCGGCATTGAGAACGAAGAGCACTCGGTGAGCGGCCTCACGGGCGGTGACGCGGAGAAAATCTACGCCTATGCGGAGCGTGGCTACCTCGGAACACGTGTTCTGCACGCGGCGGCGTATGCCGTCGGTGTCAGCGAGGTCAACGCCGTCATGGGGCGCATCGTCGCCTGTCCGACGGCCGGCAGCTGCGGTATCGTGCCGGCGGCACTCTATGTGGCGCGAGAACAGCGCTGTGTATCAGAGGAGGCCATCGTTGGAGCACTCTTTACAGCGGCGGGGATCGGCATGGTCATCGACCAGAACGCGTCGATCGCAGGCGCGGAAGGCGGCTGTCAGGCGGAGTGTGGCACGGCGGCCGGCATGGCAGCCGCTGCGCTCGTCGAGCTTGCAGGCGGCACGCCCGCGGCCGTTGGCAATGCCTGCGCACTCGCGATAAAGAATCTGCTCGGCCTCGCCTGCGACCCCGTGGCGGGCCTTGTCGAGGTGCCCTGCGTCAAGCGCAATGGGTTCTGTACGGTGCATGCGATGCTCGCGGCCGATATGAGTCTTGCGGGCGTAAAATCCGTGATCCCCATCGACGATGTCATCGAGGCACTGGCAGCCATTGGCCGCATGATGCCGCATGCACTCAAGGAGACCGCGGAGGGCGGCCTCGCGGCGACGGAGACAGGTAGGGCACTCGCCGCGCAGATCTATCCGTCGCACAGCTGATAGCCTAAGGAATCACTGATGAATTCAGCACCCCGTATTCACACGTCTGCACTGTCCTCCCGTCGTCGACAAATCTCAGCGTAGCCTGCTACGCTTCCGGTTTGTCTCCCAGGGAGATACAGCGCATCCACGCAAATCCGGAGTACTCCATTTCATCAGCGGTTCCTAAAACTTTCGTGAGGAAGCAGGATTTTTCTCTTCAGGGGAGAAATAAAGAAAAGAAGTACTGGTTTGGTGAGAGATCAGCTGAACCAGCACTCGCTGATGGTACCAAGAGAACGAGGAATCTTCCGGTGATAAGCAGCCAGCGGTCTTGCGGTAGAGAAGCCTGTCGGCGTCTGCGCGCCGCGGAATTCCTCGCAGTGGTGAAAATTGAAAGCAGGGGGTACTTCCATGAAAAAGTTGATGCAGATGCTGCTCGTTCTATGCCTCGTTGTCTTCAGCACGCAGGTGGCGTTCGCAAACTCGGATAAGGTGACACTGGTGGAGGGCGCGGACATCACGGGCATCCATCGCCTCGCGCTCGCAAAGCCGCTCTACATGCAGACGGATAAACTCGCGCCGACGATGGACCAGCTTATCCAGATTGAGAGCGAGGCGAGCAAAGTCGCGCGCATGTATGTCATTCCGTACGATACAGTCGCGGCAAGCGTCAAGACGGATACGAAGGTCGATATCAAGGCGCTCGACCGCCATCAGGCCGCCAAGGTGTTCAAGGAGAATGCCGGCAAGTATGCGGATGCCTATGTCGTGCTGACTGTCGCGAACGACAGCCGCACGTCGTTCTTCTTCGATGTCTACAAGGCAGGCTCGAACGAGCTTCTTTACTCGTATCAGATTCAGGCGAACCGTTCGGAAAAGGATAATGTCACGACGTACCAGAACCTTTGCGAGCAGTTCTACAAGAATTTCGAGCGCTTCATCGGAGAGCAGCAGAAGAAAGACGCGAAGGCTGACAAGAAAAAATGAGATAGAAAAAGAGAGTACCCACTAGATGATGGGACTCTCTTTTCTTGTCTTATGACAGGTGCGATGACCGGCAGGATGATATGCCGCGACGGGGGATTGCGCTGTGGAGCATGGTGGTTCTTGAAGCCGTTTACTTCCTCGTCTGTACGAGCGTTAGAGGCTTGATTTTTGCCTCTTCCGCAAGTTCGCTGTTGATGTAGCCTGTGTCCTTCATTGCGTCGAGCACGACGAACTGCCGCTTTTTCGCCATGAGAAAATCGACGTAGGGCGAGTAGACGGAGGGGGCGTTCGGGATACCCGCGAGCATGGCGGCCTCGGGCAGTGCGAGATCCTGCGGCGCTTTGCCGAAGTAGCCGTCCGCGGCGGCGGCGATGCCGTAGTAGCCGCTGCCATAATAGATCGTGTTGAGGTAGAGCTCGAGAATCTCGTCCTTGGAGTAATTGGCCTCCATGTCGAGGGCGAGCAGGACCTCCTCCGCCTTGCGGCCAAAGGTCTGCTCGTGACTGAGGAAGAGATTCTTCACGAGCTGCTGTGTGATGGTGCTCGCACCCTCCTCGATGCTGCCATACTGGAGGTTTACGAGTGCGGCGCGCACGATGCCCTCCATGTCGATGCCGTGATGTTCGTAGAATCGCCGGTCCTCTACGGCGACGACGGCATGGATGAGGTCGGGCGACAGCTTGGCGAATGGCACGTAGTCGTCTCTGGGCACGCGAGCATTGACGGCGCGTCGCAGGAAGACGAGGCGACTGAGGCGGTCTAGTGTGGAAATCTGGCTGTACTCCGTATCGGAACGCCCCGCCGGCGGCTGGTATGACAGCTTGGGCAGGAAATCACCGATGCCCTGCCAGGTGCGCGGCAGGAAGATATTGAGTCCTCCAGAGAGGGAGAAGGTGAGGAAGAAGGTGAGCAGAAGAAAGATGAGAAAGCGGAGCGGCCGCGGTCGGCGTCTCTTGTTTCTTTTCATAGACGATGCTCCTTTGCTGGATTCCCTTCTATTATAGCATAAGGGAAGGATAGCGAAAAATATGGAAAAAGCTCTTGCATTTTTATGCATGAAAGTCGTATAATTATAAACATCAGATTCAAGAAGCGGCGCAGGCCGCTTTCAGGAGGGACCAGAATGAAGGTTAGTGTCTTAGGTGCTACGGGCTATGCGGGAGCGGAGCTCCTGCGCATTCTTTATCAGCATCCCCAGGCGGATGTGGTGCATATCACGTCGGAGAGCCATACGGGCGAGCCAATCGCCTCGCTCTATCCGCATCTGCGAGGACTCTACGACATGAAGCTCGAGAGCATGCAGGACATCAGGTCCATCGGCGAGGACAGCGATTTCATCTTTATCGGCCTGCCGCACGGGCACGCGATGGAGGTCGCGCGAGCGCTTGCCGATCTGCCGGTGCGCATCATCGACCTCGGCGCTGATTTTCGCTTCGATGATACGGCGGTCTATGAGGCATGGTACCATGTGAAGCATACATATGCGGACGCGCCGCGCGTCTACGGGCTCGCCGAACTTTACCGCGACGCGGTGCGATCCGCGAAGATTATCGGCAATGCGGGCTGCTTCACGACGGCGAGCATCCTCGCGCTCGCGCCGCTCGCCAAGTCCCATCTCATCGATACGAAGAGCATCATTGTCGATGCGAAGTCCGGTGTCACCGGCGCGGGGCGCTCGCCGAAGCTCACGAACCATTTCCCCGAGCTCTACGATAATTTTCGTGCGTACAATGTCGCGCATCACAGGCATACACCGGAAATCGAGCAGGCGGTGGCGGATCTTTCCGATGAAGAGACGCTCATCAACTTTACGCCGCACCTCGTGCCGATGGGGCGAGGAATCCTCGCGACCTGTTATGCCGATCTCAAGGAGGGCGTGACGCCGGAGCTCATCGACGCGGCCTATGAAAAGCTCTACGACAAGGAGTTCTTCATCCGACTGCTCGGGCGCGGCGGTTATCCCTCGACGAAGGAGGTGCGCGGCTCGAATTTCTGCGACATCGCGTGGCATGTCGATGAGCGCACGCACCGCGTGATCGCGCTCTCCGCTATCGACAACCTCGTCAAGGGCGCAGCCGGGCAGGCTGTGCAGAACTTCAATATCGCGTGCGGTTTCGACGAGAAGACCGCGCTCGATGTTGCTCCGATGTACCCATGATGCACCAGCAATCATAGCTGATATACACTAAAGGAATCACTGATTAATTCGGCACCCTGCCTTTGCGCATCTGCACTGTCCTCTCGTCGTCGACAAATCCTCAGCGTAGCTCTGCTACGCCTCCGGTTTGTCTCCTAGAGAGATACAGCGCATCTACGCAAATTCAGGGCACCTCATTTAATCAGCGCTTCCTAAGATTTCCAGGAGGCATGCAACATGTTCAGTGAAGAAAATGCGAAAAAAGGCGTAACGTATCCGAAAGGGTTCCAGGCGGCGGGCGTCAAGGCCGGTATCAAGAAGAGCGGCAATCCCGACGTCGCCGTCATCTATACGGCGAAGGAAGCCGTCGTCGCTGGCACGTTCACGCAGAACCAGGTCGCGGCGGCGCCGGTCTACGCGTCGAAGAAGGTCGTAGCGACGGGCACAGCGCATGCCATCGTCTCGAACTCTGGTTGTGCGAATGCCTGTACGGGCGCGCAGGGTGACGCGGACGCGGCGAAGACGCAGGAGGTCGCGGCAGCGGCACTCGGCTGTGAGCTGCTCGATGTCATCGTCGGCTCGACGGGCGTCATCGGCGTAACGCTGCCGATGGAAAAGGTCGAAAAAGGTGTCAAGCAGGCAGTCAGCGAGCTGGCCGCGGACGGCAGCGAGAAGGCGGCGAACGCCATCATCACGACGGATACGCACACGAAGGCGTGCGCGACGTCCATTACGCTCGGCGGCAAGGAAGTCCGCTTCGGCGCTATCGCGAAAGGCTCGGGCATGATCCGTCCGAACATGGCGACGATGCTTTGCTACGTGACGACGGATCTCGCCATCGACCAGAAGCTCCTGCAGGAGGCTCTCTCCGGCGTTGTTGAGACGACGTTCAACATGATCTCCATCGACGGCGATATGAGTACGAACGACATGGTCATCGTCCTCGCGAATGGCGAGGCCGGCAATGAGAAGATCACGGCCAAGGGTGCGGACTACGACAAGGTCGTCGAGACGCTCCACGCCATCTGCCAGGGCATGGCGGAGCGCATCGCTGCGGATGGCGAGGGTGCGACGAAGTTCCTCACGATCCACGTCAAGGGGACGAAGTCCTTTGCCGACGCGAAGAAGGTCGGCATGGCCGTCGCCAACAGCCCGCTCGTCAAGACGGCGTTCTTCGGCGAGGATCCGAACTGGGGCCGCGTCATCTGCGCCGTCGGCTATGCCGGCGTTCCGATGAATCCCGAAAAGACCGTTGTGAGCTTCGGTGGCATCCCGGTTTATGCGCATGGCGTCGGCGCGCAGACGGATACGGAGAAGATTGCCAAGGTCATGGCGGAGCACGACATCACGATCGACATCGATCTTGCGGACGGTGACAGCGAGGCGACGGTCTGGACCTGTGACTTCTCCTATGAGTACGTCAAGATCAACGGGGAGTATCACACCTGATGGGAGGGGCTTCGATGTTTTCAGCAGAGGACAAGGCATCCGTCCTCATCGAGGCGCTGCCTTATATCCAGAAGTTCTACGGCAAGACCATCGTCGTCAAGTACGGCGGCAATGCCATGGTGAGCGATACCCTGAAGGAAAAGGTCATGGAGGATATCGCGCTGCTCAAGTACGTCGGCGTGCGCCCCGTCATCATCCACGGCGGCGGTCCGGAGATCACCGGCTTCCTCAAGAAGGTCGGCAAGCAGACATCCTTCGTCTCCGGCCTGCGCGTCACAGACGAGGAGACCGTCGAGATCGCGGAGATGGTGCTCGACGGCAAGGTGAATTCCGAGATCGTCAACCTGCTCAATCACCGCGGCGTCAAGGCCGTCGGTATCTCGGGCAAGGATGCGGGCCTCATCCGCGCGAAGAAGAAGCTCGCGACCGTCTACGATGGCGATGATGCGAAAAAGGTCGATATCGGCTATGTCGGCGAGGTGGAGAAAGTCGACACCGGTCTGCTCGACGATCTCATCGACCATGACTACATCCCCGTCATCGCGCCGATCGGTGTCGATGAGGAGGGCGCGAGCTACAATATCAATGCAGACTACGTCGCTGCGGAGATCGCCGGTGCGCTCCACGCGGAAAAGCTGTTGCTGCTCACGGATATCGAGGGCGTCTACAAGGACTATCATGACAAGGATACCTTCATTTCCACGCTGCATCAGGCGGAGGCGCGGGAGTACATCAAAACCGGCATCATCGAGGGCGGCATGATCCCGAAGATCGAGGCATGTCTCAAGGCGCTCGACGCCGGCGCGGTCAAGGCGCATATCATCGACGGCCGTCTCGCGCACTCCATCCTGCTCGAGGTGCTGACGCCGCAGGGCATCGGTACACAGGTCGTCAGATAGGAGAGTTTTGTTTTATGAGTGAAATAGATGAGAAAGTTTTTGCTGAGGATGCGGCGGACTATCTGCCGGTCTTCAGCCGTTACAAGATCGTTCTCGACCACGGCGAGGGAGCCTATGCCTATGACGTGGACGGGAACAAGTACCTCGACTTCCTCGGCGGCATCGCCGTCAACGTGCTCGGCCACGCCTACGCACCGCTCGTCGAGGCCATCAGCCGTCAGGCAGGCAAGATGATCCACTGCTCGAACCTCTACTATACCGAGGCGCAGGCAGATGCCGCAGCGAAACTCGTGAAGCTCTCGGGACTCGACCGGGCGTTCTTCGGCAACTCCGGTGCGGAGGCGAACGAGGGCGCCATCAAGGTCGCGCGCAAATACGCGCATTCTCTCGACCCGGAGAAATCGCAGATCATCACGGCGCTGGGCAGTTTCCATGGCCGCACGATCGCGACGCTCACGGCGACGGGACAGCCGCACTACCATGAGGGCTTCGGCCCGCTGCCGGCAGGCTTTGACTACGTTCCCTACAATGACATTGACGCGCTCGCCCAGATGATGAGTGAGAAGACCTGCGCCGTCATGCTCGAGACCATCCAGGGCGAGGGTGGCGTCTATACACCGGCGCCCGGCTACCTCGAGCAGGTGCGCGCGCTCTGCGACAAATACCACGCGCTGCTCATCTTCGACGAGATCCAGGCAGGTATCGGCCGCAGCGGCAAGTTCTTCGCCTACGAGAAATACGGCGTGAAGCCGGACATCGTGACGCTCGCGAAGGGCCTCGCGGGCGGCGTGCCCATCGGTGCCTTCCTCACGACCGAGGAAGCGGCAGCCGCGATGAAGCTGGGCGATCACGGCACGACCTTCGGCGGCAATCCGCTGGCCTGTGCCGCGGCGAACGTCGTGCTCGACACCGTGCCGCAGCCCGCATTCCTCAAGCATGTAGAGAAGGTAGGCAGCTACTTCAAGGCGCAGCTTTTGGGCCTCCAGCAGAAATATCCCGCGCTCATCAAGGAAGTGCGCGGTACGGGGCTCATCCTCGGCGCGGAGCTCACGCGCCCCGGCCGCGACATCGTCAACGACGTGCTCGCGAAGGGGGCCATCATCAACTGCACGGCGGGCAACGTCCTGCGCTTCATCCCGCCGCTCATCATCACGGAGCAGCAGGTCGACGAGGTCCTCGCGAAGCTCGACGATGTCCTGCCGAAATACTGCTGACTGGCCCTAGTCAGGCATGAAGCAATGTTGTATAATGAAGGGCAATGGTGAACAAATGCGCGCAGGAATGTCCTGTCTTCGGGCCTTGCGCGCTCACCTTTACTTGAAATCCGCCGATGGCGCGGCGCGTTGTCTGCGCTCCTGGGATTTCAGGAACCACTGATTAATTCAGCACTCCGTCTTCACGCGTCTGCACTGTCTTCTCGTCGCCCTGTCATCCTCAGCGTAGCTTCGGCTACGCCTGCGGTTTGTCTCCTAGAGAGATACAGCGCATCCACGTAAATCCGGAGCACTTCATTTAATTAGCGGTTCCTTCATGGAACATATCAAGATTTGGAGGTAATGGCATGCTCAAAGGCAAAGACCTGTTATCCATCCATGACCTTTCCGTCGCAGAGGTCGAGGAAATCCTTTCCCTTGCCAAAGAACTCAAGGCCATGCAGAAGGCCGGTGTCGAGCATCACCTGCTCGCAGGCAAGACGCTCGGCATGATTTTCGAGAAATCATCGACGCGCACGCGCGTCTCGTTCGAGACTGGCATGTACCAGCTCGGCGGGCAGGCGCTCTTCCTCTCGAGCCGCGATCTGCAGCTCGGGCGCGGCGAGCCCATCAAGGATACGGCGCGCGTGCTCTCGCGCTACCTCGATGGTATCATGATCCGCACGTTCGGCCACGATCGCGTGGAGGAGCTCGCCAAATGGGCGGATATTCCCGTCATCAACGCGCTGACGGATCTCCTGCATCCCTGCCAGGTTCTGACGGATCTGCTGACCATCCGCGAGCACAAGGGGCAGAACCTCAAGGGGCTCAAGATGGCCTATGTAGGCGATGGCAACAACATGACGAACTCCTATCTCTATGGCTGCGCCAAGGTCGGCATGACCTTCGTCGCAGCGACGCCGGAGGACTACCGTCCCGACGCGACCGTCTTTGAGAACGCCTGCAAGGACGCGGAGGAGACGGGCGCGGAGCTCTCGCTCGTCACGGATCCTCAGGAAGCCGTCAAGGATGCCGATATCGTCGTGACGGACACCTGGGCGAGCATGGGGCAGGAGGCAGAGCACGAGATGCGCAAGAAGATCTTTGCGCCTTACCAAGTCAACAAGGAACTTCTCAAGGGCGCGGACAAGCGCGTCATCGTCATGCATTGCCTGCCCGCTTACCGCGGCGAGGAGATCACCGACGAGGTTCTCGAGGCGAATGCCGACGTGATCTTCGACGAGGCGGAGAACCGCCTGCACACGCAGAAAGCCATCATGGCGCTCACCATGGGCGACTGAAATAAGAAAAGAGGTTACTCACTATGGCAGACAAAATCAAAAAAGTAGTACTCGCATATTCCGGCGGTCTCGATACCTCCGTCATCATCCCCTGGCTCAAGGAGAACTACGACGGCTGCGAGGTCATCGCGGTCTGCGCCGATGTCGGTCAGGGCGACGAGCTCGATATCGTCCATGATAAGGCGCTGAAGTCCGGCGCTTCGAAGGTCTACATCGAGGACATCAAGCAGGAATTCCTCGAGGAGTACGTCTGGCCGACGCTCAAGGCGGGCGCTGTCTACGAGGAGAAATATCTGCTCGGCACGTCGTTTGCGCGTCCGCTCATCGCGAAGAAGCTCGTCGAGATTGCGAAGAAAGAGGGCGCTGACGCCATCGCCCACGGCGCGACGGGCAAGGGCAACGACCAGGTGCGCTTCGAGCTCACGGTCAAGGCGCTCGCGCCGCACATCAAGCTCATCGCTCCGTGGCGCGAGTGGGACCTCGACTCCCGTTCCTCTGAGATCGAGTACGCGAAGAAGCACGGCATCCCCATCGCGACGGAGAACAAGACGTACTCCATGGATCGCAATATCTGGCACCTCTCCCATGAGGGCTCCGACCTCGAGGATCCGGCGAACGAGCCGCACAACAGCATGTTCCTCATCTCGAAAGCGCCTGAGGATGCTGCAGACAAACCGGAGTATGTGACGATCGACTTTGAAAAGGGCATTCCTGTCGGCGTCAACGGCAAGAAGCTTAGCGCGGTCGAGCTCCTCACCGAGCTCAACGAGATCGGCGCGCGCAACGGCGTCGGCATCGTCGATATCTGTGAGAACCGCCTCGTCGGCATGAAGTCCCGCGGCGTCTATGAGAACCCGGGCGGCTCCATCCTCTACTACGCGCATCGTGAGCTCGAGTACCTCTGCCTCGACCGCATGACGTTCCATTTCAAGCAGCAGGCAGCCATTCGCTTCGGCGAGCTCGTCTACGACGGCATGTGGTTCTGCCAGCTTCGCGAGGCGCTCTCCGCCTTCGTCGACAGCACGCAGCAGACGGTCACGGGCTCTGTGAAGCTCAAGCTCTACAAGGGCAACATCATCTCCGCGGGTAGCAAGAGCCCGTACTCCCTTTACAGCAAGGAGTTCGTGACGTTCGAGCATGACGATGTCTACAACCAGGCAGATGCGACGGGCTTCATCAACCTCTTCGGCCTGCCGCTCGAGGTGCGCGCGCTCATGCAGGAGAAGACGCAGAAATGAGCAAGGCAATGTGGGGAGGCCGCTTCTCGAAAAGCACTGACGAGATGATCAATGAGTTCCAGGCCTCCATCAATTTCGACAAGCGCATGTATCATGAGGATATCCGCGGCTCCATTGCCCACGCGCGGATGCTCGCGAAATGCGGCATTCTCACGGAGGAGGATCGCGATAAGATTGTCAAGGGACTCGAGGACATCGAGCAGCAGATCGAGGATGGGAAGTTCGATTTCTCCGTCGACCTCGAGGATATCCACATGAACATCGAGAAGCGCCTCACCGAGGCCATCGGCGAGGCGGGCGGCCGCCTGCACACGGCGCGCAGCCGCAACGACCAGGTCGCGCTCGATACGCACATGTACATCCGCCGCCAGGTCACGGAGGTGCAGAAGGAGATCGAAAACCTCCAGCAGGCACTCGTCGAGACCGCGGAGAAGTACAGTGACGTCATCATGCCAGGCTATACGCACCTGCAGCGCGCGCAGCCCATCCTCTTCGCGCATCATCTGCTCGCTTATTTCTCCATGCTCTCCCGCGACTTCGCGCGCTTCGAGGGCGTCTACCGCCGCGCGGACATCATGCCGCTCGGCGCCGGCGCGCTCGCCGGCACGACGTTCTCCATCGACCGCGCCTACGTCGCGAGCCAGCTCCATTTCGAGCAGATTTATGGCAACAGCCTCGATGCCGTGAGCGACCGTGACTACATCATGGAGTTTCTCTCAGCGGCCTCTATCCTCATGGTGCATCTTTCACGTCTCTCCGAGGAGACCATTCTCTGGTGCAGCCGCGAGTTCCACTTCATCGAGCTCGACGACGCGCACTGCACAGGTTCCTCGATGATGCCGCAGAAAAAGAACCCGGACGTTTCCGAGCTCGTGCGCGGCAAGACAGGACGCGTCATCGGCCATCTCATGGCGATGCTCACGACCGTCAAAGGCCTGCCGCTCGCCTACAACAAGGATCTTCAGGAGGACAAGGAAGGCATCTTCGATGCCATTGACACGGTGAAGTTCAGCCTCGCTGTCTACGCCCAGCTCATCCGCGGCATGAAAGTCCGCCGCGAAGTCATGAAAAAGGCCGTGACCGAGGACTTCTCCAACGCCACCGACCTCGCGGACTACCTCGTGAAGAAGGGCATGCCTTTCCGCAAGGCCCACGCCGTCGCGGGACAGGCCGTGCACCAGTGCATCGAGCAGGGAAAATATCTCGAGGACATGTCCCTCAAGGAGTTCCAGGCCCTCTCGCCGCTCTTCGCGTCCGACATCAAAGAAGCCATCCGCCCCGAGACCTGTGTCAAGAACCGCAACTCCTACGGCGGCACTTCCTACGAGCAAGTCAGCCTCCAGCTCAAGGCAGCCAAGGAACTTCTCGCAAGTGAGAAAGGCATGGCTGAAGCAGCTAGAGAAAAACAAATCTGAATAAGAAGTATCATCAAGGCCACCGCATGGCGAAAAGCTGTGCGGTGGTCTTTTTGTCTGATTTTATTTACTGCTTCTAAGGAACCACTGATTCATTCATGACAGGAAAATACCATCACTTGTCGAATGGTATAGAGGAGAGACAGTGCCTGTTCGCGGGCAGAGGAAGAGGAGAGAGGAAAATGAAAAAGGTCATTGTCGTCATTGATATGCAGAATGATTTCATCGATGGAAGTCTAGGCACGAAGGAGGCGCAGGCCATGTTGCCGCGCCTGGTGGCGAAGTTGGCACGTGAGCGCGAGGCAGCGCTGATTTTCACGCAGGATACGCATGATGCGTCCTATCTAGAGACGCAGGAAGGGAAGCAACTGTCGGTGGCGCATTGTATCAAGCCATCACAGGGTTGGGAAATCGCACCGGCTTTGGCTCCGTATGTCGCGCGGGCGGCAGCTGTCATCGAGAAGCCGGCGTTCGGCTCGTTGGCGCTTCCGGAGGCCGTGCGCAGTCTCGGGCCGGAGGCGATAGAGCTCACGGGGCTTTGCACGGATATCTGCGTCATCGCCAATGCGATGATCCTCAAGGCGGCATTCCCCGAGATTCCTATCTCGGTCGACGCTTCTTGCTGCGCCGGGGTGACGCCGGATAGCCATGAGAATGCGCTCGCAGCCATGAAGATGTGCCAGGTGCGCATCGTGCGCTGAGACAGCGCGGCGCGGCAGTTTCTTGAAAAAAATCCCCGGCGTTGCTATAATCGTAGACGGTGAACATACGCTGGGGCGTCCGCGTGGCGGATGCCATGTGCCGCCGCCTTATGAGATTTTTAGCGTGCTGATCCGCGGACTGCGCTGGGAGATGTTACAGTATCTTTGTAGATGGGGTGGCGAACAGCAGACGGAGGTTGTTTTTGACGAGGAAGGCAGTTTTTTTCGATATTGATGGGACGCTCATCAATATCATGCGGCAGCGGCCGCAGATGACAGAGCGCACGCGACAGGCCATCTTGGAGCTGCGGCGCGCGGGGCATCGGACGCTGATTGCGAGTGGGAGGCCGCTCGTGTATCTCGATGACGAGCTCACGACGCAGGGGCTCTTCGATGGCTATGTGCTCATGAACGGAGCAGCGGTGTTCGTTGATGGGCACTGCGTTTACGAGCAGCCGTTGCCGCGGGCGCGTGTGCGGGAGATCGTGGCGCTCTCTGAGGCGTATGGCGTGGAGTATATCCTGCAGGGACCGCGGCAAGTGTACCTGAGGCCGGAGTTCCACGGCCTGGAGGAGTTCTACCGGGGCATCGGCATCGATGTGGGGCGGTTCGTCCGCTCGTTCTCGCTGGAGGATATCGATGTTTGCAAGCTGGAATTCCTCGCGTTCGAGGCGGAGGGGGGCGGTGCGTTTCGGCAGTTGCTCGCGCTGCCGGGGCTCACGGGGCTCATGGATCCGTATCATAAGAAGAATATGGAGCTTTATGCCGCGGATGTCTCGAAGGGCAGCGGTATCCTGCGCGCATTGGAGGCGCTAGCCATCCCCGTATGCGACAGCATCGCGTTCGGCGACGGGCTCAACGACATCGAGATGATGCAGACTGTCGGCACCAGCGTGGCGATGGGCAATGCGCAGCCGGAGGTCAAGGCCATTGCGCGTTACACTGTTCCGAGCGTCGACGAGGACGGCGTCGCCTGGGGAATTTCGCATTTGATTTTGCATCGTGACGAGTGATATGTCATTTTTCTTAGGAGGGATTCGTTTTGCAGAAACGTTGGAAATGGTGGGTGGGCCTGTTGCTGAGCCTGACGCTGCTGCTTGCAGGCTGCGGCGCTGCCAAGACGGCAGACAATGCCGCCGCATCGGCATCCTCCTCCGCACAGGGGAGTGCGAAGGCCACGACGCAGACGAGCGTGCCGCAGGGAACCATCAGCATCAAGATCCTCGATGTCGGACAGGGGGATGCCATCCTCATCCAGACGCAGGAACAGACGGTCCTCATCGATACGAGCGATGTGGACGAGCGCGACAAGTTGCGCGCCCAGCTTGCGAAAGCCGGCGTGAAGAAGATCGATAAGGTCATCCTCACGCATCCGCATGCCGACCATATCGGCGGCATGGAGGTGCTGCTCGACGGCAGTTATGAGATTGGCAGTATCTATGACAACGGCATGCCGTCTACCTCCAAGCTCTATCTCAGCTACATGAAAAAAGCGAAGGCCAGAGGCATCTCGCACCAGGCGCTCAAAGCCGGGGATGCACTGGATTTCGGTGGCGGTGCGCAGTTCAAGGTGCTGAGTCCTGAGGAAAGTCTCGTGCAGAAGGGGCAGCAGAAAGGCTACAAGCATGATCCGAACAATGAGTCGGTGGTCGGACGGTTGACGTTCGGCCAGTTCGCGATGCTCTTTACGGGCGATGCCGAGAAGGAGACCGAGGCGTCCATTGCTGCTCGTTACGGCAGTGAGCTGAAGAGCCAGGTGCTCAAGGCGCCGCATCATGGCAGCAAGACATCGTCGAGCGCTGCATATCTCCGCCTCGTGCAGCCGGAGACATGCGTGATTTCCTGCGGCGCGGGTAACGACTACGGTCATCCGCACAAGGAGACGCTGAAGAAATACGCGGCCATCCATGCTAAGACCTACGAGACGGACAAGAACGGCACGATTACCATAACGTCTGACGGCAAGAGCTATGAGGTGAAGGAGGAGAAATCATGATTTCTGCTTACTTGGATCGCTTCGAGGAGGCATGGGCCGTCCTGCTGCTCGGCGATGAGATGAAGAAAGTGAATTTCCCCCGTGCTTATCTGCCGTCCGGGTTGCGGGAGGGCGATTATGTGACCATCGATATCCGCTATGACAAGGAAAGAACAGAGGCGGCGGAGGATGAGGCGCTGTCGCTGCTGCACGAGGAAGGATAGATTTTTATGCAAGACCAGATAAAATATGTGTTGCGGCTTTGTTTTTGCTGTCTGTGCGGGCTGCTTTTTTCACTGCCGGCAGCGTCGGCAGCGCGCCAGCTGCCTGTCAATGAACTGAATTATTTTCAGGCGTATGAGACGACGGTGGACGGCCGGCCGGCATGGCACATCGAGATCGGCGTCAGCCGGGCGAATGCCGAGTATACGCTCAGGGAGAAGACTTTCCTGCGCAAGGAGCTCGTCCTCGACCTGACGAACACGGTGCGCGGCCAGCTTGCGGCGCAGATCGCACAGAAGAGCAAGTATGTTTCCGCTGTCCATATCGAGGAACTGGAGGCGCGGCATACGTTGGTGCGCGTGCTCCTGACGCAGGCGGGCGCGGGCTGCACCTACCAGGTGACGCGGCTCGATCCTGACCGCAGGGCACGCAAACCTAGCCGCATTGCCATCGATATCTTCGAGAAGCCGCAGGCTGCGCCAGCGGGGAACGTCGAGGGCGTGGCAGGTCACGCCCTCGTGCTTGACGCGGGCCATGGCGGCAGCGATACGGGGGCCGTCGGGCCGGATGGTGTGACAGAGGCATCTGTCACGCTGGCAGTGGCGCGCGATCTGCGGGATATCCTTACGAATTCTGGTGCGCGCGTCGTGATGACGCGCGATGCGGATGTCGATGTCTATGGGCCGTATGCCACGGATCGGCAGGAACTGCAGGCGCGGGTGAATGTCGGCGCATATGCGCCGGAGGCGGAAATCTTCGTCAGCATCCACTGCAACGCATTTTCCAATCCGGGGGCGCATGGCATGGAGACATATTACTATCCGAAGACGGATTGTGATGAGCGCCTGGCCGAGCTGCTGAACGAGGAGCTTGCGGCAGCGGGCGGCCGCTTCAACCGCGGCGTCAAGCAGGCGAATTTCTACGTCATGAAGCACTCCGCGATGCCGGCGAGCCTCGTCGAGCTCGCGTTCATCACGAATCCGGAGGAGGAGGCGCTGCTCGCCTCCGACGCGTATCAGAGGGAGCTCGCCCTGGCGCTGGCAAAAGGCATCGGACGATATTTCAGCGAATCGGCTAGATAGGAGTTGGGAGTATGATGATGAAGATATTGCGTGGTGCTCGTGGCGCGCTACTGCCGCTCGTGCTTTGCTGCGGCCTGTTGCTCGTGGCGGGCTGCGGCGCGCAGACGGCAACGAAAGGCGCGCAGGACGGCAGTGATGCCTCTGTTGTAACGGAGAGTGGCGCGAAGGCGGGGCAGCCTGTTTCAGGGGAAAAGAAGGAGACTGCCGCGAAGGAGCTCACGGTCAAGGTATACTATCCGAACGATGACGGGACGAAGCTCGTCGCCGTCTCGCGCAAGATCAAGACGGACAAGGAGGATAAGTATACGGCGGTCATGCGGTCTCTTCTCGCGGGCACGCAGGAAAAGGGGCAGACCGTCATCATCCCGAAGCAGGCGAAGCTCCAGTCGGTCAAGGTCGCGGACGGCACGGCGAAGGTGAGCTTCAGCAGGGAGCTCGCGAAGAATTTCGTCGGCGGCTCTACGGGGGAAGAGATGCTCGTCGGCTCCATCGTTGATACGCTCACGGAATTTCCCGAAGTGAAGCGCGTGCAGATCCTCATCGACGGCAAGGCCATCGAGTCCCTGAGCGGTCACATGGATCTGACGCAGCCGCTCGCGCGCATGAAGCAGCTGCTTTGAGGGGCGGCGTGCGCATAGAGCGGGAGCGCTTCTTGCATCAGCGGTTCTATGCCGTTTCCCATGTGATTCGTTTTTCTTGTGTTTCCGTGCCGTTTGTGATATTATGTGCTTTGTATAGCATACTCTAGAGGTGTGCTGTCGTGACGAAAGAAATCAAACAGGAGGTCTTTTCAGACAATGAAAGTTTCAGCAGAAAAAATAGAGAACCAGAAGGTCGTCCTGACCATCGAGGTCGTAGCGGCAGAGCTCGACAAGGCCGAGGAGCGTGCCTGCAAGCGCTTCGCATCTCAGGTGAATATCCCGGGATTCCGCAAGGGCAAGGCGCCGCGCAAGATTGTCGAGCAGCACGTCGGCAAGCAGACGGTTCTTCAGGAGGCGTTTGACTATTTCATCGCACCGGAGGCACTCGCTGAGGCTCTGAAAGACCAGAAGATGGAAGATATCGTGACGCGTCCGGATATCGAGACGGTGACGCTCGAAGAGGGCAAGGATGTCGTATTCAAGGCTACGGTCGTGCCGCGTCCCGAGGTTAAACTCGGCGAGTACAAGGGCCTCAAGATCGCCAAGGATGAGGTCAAGGTCACGGATGAGGATGTCGACAACCAGCTTAAGCGCATGGCAGATCATCAGGCGAAGATGGTCGAGGCTCCGGAAGGTGCGGCTGTCGAGGACGGCGATTTCACGACGCTCGACTTCAAGGGCTTCGTCGACGGCGAGGCGTTCGAAGGCGGCGAGGGCAAGGACTACCCGCTGCAGATTGGCTCCAATAGCTTCATCCCGGGCTTTGAGACGCAGCTCATCGGCGCGAAGGTCGGCGAGGAGAAGGATGTAAACGTCAAGTTCCCCGAGGAGTACCATGCCAAGGAGCTTGCGGGCAAGGACGCGACGTTCAAGTGCACGATCCGCAGCATCAAGCATAAGGAACTGCCGGCCATCGACGATGCGTTTGCCAAGGCGGCCAGCAAGTTCGAGACGCTCGATGAGCTTAAAGCTGACATCCGCAAGAACCTCACGGAGAACGCGGAGCGCAAGGCAGAGAACGACCGCAAGGCAGAGGCGCTCGAGACGGCGAGCAAGAACATCACCGTCGACATCCCGCCGGTCATGGTTGACAACGAAGTGACGCGCATGCTCCGTGAGATGGAGATGCGCCTCGCGCAGCAGGGCATGCAGCTCGAACAGTACCTGCAGTTCGCTGGCACGGATATTGCAAAGCTCCGCGAGCAGTATCGTGAGACGGCGGAGAAGAACGTCCGCACAGGCCTCATGCTCGAGGAAGTTGCCAAGGCGGAGAACATCAAGGTGGAGGCCTCGGATCTTGACAAAGAGGTCGAGGTCATGGCTGCTGCTTACGGCGCTACGCCGAAGCAGGTCAAGAAAATCATTGCTGAACAGGGAAGGCTCAACGATCTGGCTGCTACCGTCCTGCGCAACAAGACGATGCAGTTCATCTTTGACAATCTCGCTGAGTAATTCCCTTTGGGGGTATCAATTATGAGTTATGTACCAATGGTCGTGGAGACGTCAAGCCGCGGGGAACGCGCTTACGATATCTATTCGCGTCTGCTCAAGGATCGCATCATCTTCCTCGGCGGGCCGATTGATGACAATGTGGCGAATACCGTTGTGGCGCAGCTCCTTTTCCTCGAGTCCGAGGACCCGGACAAGGATATCTACCTCTATATCAACAGCCCGGGTGGTGTGGTGACGGCTGGCCTTGCCATCTACGATACCATGCAGTACATCAAGCCTGATGTCTCGACCATCTGCATCGGCCAGGCGGCGAGCATGGGCTCCGTCCTGCTCACGGCAGGTGCCAAGGGCAAGCGCTTCGCGCTCCCAATGTCGCGCATCATGATTCATCAGCCGCTCGGTGGCGCGCAGGGGCAGTCGACGGACATCCAGATCCAGGCAAAGGAGATCTTGCGCATCCGCGAGGTCATCAATGAGATCCTCGTTAAGACGACAGGGCAGAAGCTCGAGAAAGTCATCGAGGACACGGAGCGCGATAACTTCATGACGGCGGCTGAGGCGAAAGCCTATGGCCTGATTGACGAGGTCATCACGCGCAAGGAGAAGGCGGCTAAGTCCTCGAAGACGAAAGCGGAGAGCTGAGAGGTGGTATCATGTTGAAGTTCGGCGATGAAAAGGGGCAGCTGAAGTGCTCGTTCTGCGGCAAGACGCAGGATCAGGTAAGGAAACTCGTAGCTGGCCCGGGCGTCTACATTTGTGATGAATGCATCGAACTTTGCAACGAGATCATCGAAGAAGAGTTCAGTGAGGATGTAGAGGTAGAGCTCAAGGACGTACCGAAGCCGAAAGATATCCGCGCCATCCTCGACCAGTATGTCATCGGCCAGGATGAGGCGAAAAAAACGCTTTCCGTTGCGGTCTATAACCATTACAAGCGCATTAACAAGGGGCAGACGAAAGCAGCAGACGATGTGGAGTTGCAGAAGTCGAATATCCTGATGATCGGCCCGACGGGCAGCGGCAAGACGTTGCTCGCGCAGTCTCTGGCGAAGATCCTCAACGTGCCATTTGCGATTGCCGATGCGACTTCGCTCACGGAGGCCGGCTATGTCGGCGAGGATGTCGAGAATATTCTGCTCAAGCTCATCCAGGCGGCCGACTACGATGTCGACCGTGCGGAGCGCGGCATCATCTACATCGATGAGATCGACAAGATTTCCCGTAAATCGGAAAATCCTTCCATCACCCGCGATGTGTCAGGCGAGGGCGTCCAACAGGCGCTCCTCAAGATTCTCGAGGGAACGACGGCTTCTGTGCCGCCGCAGGGAGGCCGCAAGCATCCGCATCAGGAGCTCATCTCCATCGACACGACGAACATCCTGTTCATCTGCGGCGGCGCGTTCGACGGTATCGAGAAGATCATCGAGTCGCGTCTCGGCGAGAAACAGCTCGGTTTCGGCGCCAATGTCACATCGCATAAGGAGCGCAACATCGGCGAGGTTCTGCGCCATGTCCTGCCAGAGGATCTGCTCAAGAGCGGATTGATTCCGGAATTCATCGGTCGTCTGCCCGTCGTGGTGACGCTCGATGCGCTCGATGAGGACGCGCTCGTAAACATACTCACGGAGCCGCGCAACGCGCTTGTGAAGCAGTATCAGAAGCTCCTCGAGATGGACGGCGTCAGGCTCACCTTTGACGAGGGGGCGCTCCGGCTCATCGCGAAGGAGGCGCTCAAGCGCAAGACGGGAGCGCGTGGACTGCGTTCCATCATCGAGGGCATCATGCGCAATGTCATGTATGATGTGCCTTCCGTGGAGGGCGTTTCCGCCTGCCGCGTCACAAAAGAGGTCGTGGAAAAGAAAAAAGATCCCGTGCTGACGCTTGATAAGAAAACAAAATCAGAAAAGAACCAAGAAGCTTCTGCATGAATGGAGATTACATGGGGCGCTGCCGGAGTGCAGCGCCTTGTTTTTAGGAATCACTGATTAATTCAGCACTCCGTCTTTACGTGTCTGCACTGTCCTCTCGTCGCCCTGCCATCCTCAGCGTAGCTTTGGCTACGCCTGCGGTTTGTCTCCTAGAGAGATACAGTGCATCCACGTAAATCCGGAGCACTTCATTTAATCAGCGGTTCCTTTAGTTTTCAAGGAGGGAAATGGAATGCCGGAACAGACGGTGTGTCTGCCGCTTTTGCCCATGCGCGGCATGGTGGTTTTTCCCGCGATGATGGTGAATCTAGATGTCGGCAGGGAACGCTCCGTGGCGGCGCTGGAGCAGGCCATGCTCGCGGACAGGAAAATCCTGCTCGTTGCACAGCGCGATGATGAAAAGGAGGAGATCGGTCAGGAGGATCTCTACGAGGTGGGAACGATAGCGGAGGTCCGCCGCTCGATGAAGATGCCGGATGGTTCCGTGCGCATCCTCGTCGAGGGACTCAGTCGTGCGACCATCACGGAGTGCCATAGTCTCGAGAAGTATGCCGAGGCCATCGCCTTCGAGCATGTCGATGATCCCGCGGAGGACAAGGAATCTCTGGAGCTTGACGCGCTGGTTCGCAGTGTCGTGGATGCCTTCGAGAAATGGGTGAAGCTCAGCGGCAAGATTCCGGAGGAAGCGCTCGTCTCCATTGCCATCCTCGACAGCGCGGGGAAGATGGCGGATCTCATCGCCAGCCATCTGAGTCTCAAGCTGCAGGTGCGTCAGCAACTCCTCGCCTGTATTGATGTGCGGGAGCGGCTCGACCTGCTTTACCGCGTTCTCGCGCATGAGCTCGAGATTCTCGAGCTCGGAAAGAAAATCGAGACGGAAGTCCGCCAGCAGATGAATAAGGTGCAGAAGGACTTCTACCTGCGGGAAAAAATCAAGGCCATCCGCAAGGAACTCGGTGAGAAAGACCGCAAGGCGGAAGAAGTCGAGGCATATCGGAAACGGCTCGAAGAGCAGCAATTCCCCGATGTCGTACGCAAGAAGCTGACGGAGGAGATCAATCGGCTCGATGCACTCAGCACGCTGTCGCCGGAAACGAGTGTCGTACGCGGCTATATCGACTGGATTTTCGCTCTGCCTTGGTCAAAGGAAACGGAAGATACGGTGGAGATCAGTCAAGCACAGGCGGTGCTCGAGCGCGATCATTACGGCTTGAAGGAAGTCAAGGAACGCATCCTGGACTATCTGGCCGTCCATCAGCTCGCTGAGGCGAAGACAGCTCCTATTCTCTGCCTCGTCGGGCCGCCGGGTGTCGGCAAGACATCGCTGGCATCATCTGTCGCCCGTGCGCTCGGCCGCAGATTCGTCCATGTCTCGTTGGGCGGCGTACGCGATGAGGCGGAGATCCGCGGCCATCGTCGGACGTATGTCGGTGCGCTGCCCGGGCGCATCCTCGAGGGGATTCGCACAGCCGGTACAAAAAATCCTGTATTCCTCCTCGATGAGATCGACAAAATGGCGCAGGAGTACAGCGGTGATCCGGCGGCTGCCATGCTCGAGGTGCTCGATCCGGAGCAGAACAAGGCCTTCGTCGATCATTATCTCGATGTGCCGTTCGATCTTTCCGAGGTGCTCTGGATCGTTACGGCGAACAATCTGGGGAATATCCCGCGTCCGTTGCGCGACCGCATGGAAATCATCACGCTTTCCAGTTATACGGAGTTTGAAAAGCTCGCCATTGCCAAGAAATACCTCGTCGCGCGTGCGCGGCAGGCGAATGGGCTCAAGGCGAAGGACATCCGGTTCGGGGCTGGCGTGCTGCGCGAAATCATCACCGCGTACACGCGGGAATCCGGCGTGCGTGAGCTCCTGCGCCAGATTGAACGTATCTGCCGCAAGGCGGCGCGCCAGATCGTAGAGGGGGCGGAGACACCAATCCGTGTGACGAAGAAGAATCTCGTCACTTTTCTCGACAAGCCGAAGTTCCTCAGCACGAAAGCGGAGAAGCAGCCGCAGGTCGGTGTCGTGACAGGCCTGGCCTGGACAGAAGTAGGCGGCGACATCCTGCCTACAGAGGTCTCTGTGCTGAAGGGGAAGGGCAAGCTGATCCTCACAGGGCAGCTCGGTGATGTCATGCAGGAATCGGCCCAGGCCGGACTTTCCTATATCCGCAGCCGCACACAGGAGCTCGGGCTCGCCGATGATTTTTATGAAACTGTGGATATCCATATCCATCTGCCTGAAGGGGCCATACCGAAGGACGGGCCGTCCGCAGGCATCACGATGGCGACAGCGATGATCTCTGCACTCACGCAACGCAAGGTGCGCAGTGATGTGGCGATGACGGGCGAGATTACGTTACGCGGCAATGTCCTCCCCATCGGCGGGCTGAAGGAAAAAGTCCTCGCAGCCTACAGGGAGGGGATCCGCACGATCCTCTTGCCGAAAGAGAATCAGAGGGACATCGAGGATATCCCGAAGGAGATCCTCGGCAAACTGCAGTTCGTGCCCGTCGCTCACATGGATGAGGTACTCAAGACAGCGTTGATGTCAGGGGAAGAGGGGAAGGAGGACAACCATGCCTGAGCAGGAACGCGTCATCATCACACAGGCCGTCTACGTTGCTTCGGCCGTCAAGCGGGAGCAGTATCCGGAGGAAAAGATGCCGGAGATTGTTTTCATCGGACGTTCGAATGTCGGCAAGTCCTCCCTCATCAATTCTCTCACGCGCGTGAAGAATCTCGCGCGCGTTTCCTCGCAGCCGGGCAAGACGCAGACCATCAATTTCTACGCACTAGGCGCTAAAGGGGAGGGGACGGCGGACAGGAAGAGCTTCTACCTCGTCGATCTCCCTGGCTATGGCTATGCGAAGACGGGAAAGGAGCGTCGGAAGATGTGGTCCGCGTTCATCGAGGTCTATTTGCTCCACTCGCCGCAGTTGCAGTTCGTCTGTCAGCTCATCGATATCCGCCATACGCCGATGCGCTCTGATATCGAGATGTTCTCCTGGCTGGTGAGGAACGGCATCCCCGTGCTCGTCATCGCGACCAAGGCGGACAAGCTCGGCAAGAACGCCTGTGCAAAACAAGTCGCGCTTATCCGGCAGACGCTCGGTGTCGCGGAGCTTTCGGTTCTGCCGTATTCTTCTGTAAAAAATGAAGGACGTTCAGATTTACTTGACGTCATATGGGACACTCTGCTACAATAAAGGAAAATATGAATCAGATTCATACTAGAGGCGCTTTCACTGCTGTGGGTGACGGTGCGATAAAGGAGTGCATGACCTATGACGGAGCTGACGACGTTCGATAAAGCCCTTCTGAATCTGCTGCAGGGAAATCTTCCCGTCTGCAGCAGGCCGTTTGCCGAGCTCGCAGCTCAGCTTGGTACGGATGAAGCGACTGTCCTCACGCGGCTGAGGTGGTTGAAACAGGCAGGCTACCTGCGCCGCATCGGCACCTTCTTCAACTCCGCGCGTCTCGGCTACGCGGGCACACTCGTGGCGCTCCAGGTCGACGAGGATCACATGCAGTCCGTGGCGGAGGCTGTCAATCAGTACGTCGGTGCCACGCACAACTACGAGCGTGAGGGCGAGTACAATCTCTGGTTCACCTTGCTCACGCAGACGCCGGAACAGGAACGCACCATCCTGCACGAGGTGCGCGCGCTTCCAGGTGTGCATGGCATGATGAATCTCAAGTCGCGGAAGAAGTACAAGATCAACGTGCAGTTCAAGCTGAGGTAACCTATGATGAAGCCAGGGAAAAAGGTCAGCGAGCTGGACAAGAATGTCATCCGCGCCCTGCAGGGAGACTTCCCGCTCGTCGAGGAGCCGTACAAAGAACTGGCCGCGCGGGCTGGCGTGAGCGAGGAGGTATTCCTCTCCCGCGTGAAAGAAATGACGGAGCAGAAGATGATCCGCAAGATGGGCGCCGTGCTGCGTCACCGCGAGGTTGGATTTTCTGCAAATGTTCTCTGCGCCTGGGCTGTTCCGCCGGAGCGCCTCGACGAGGTGGCGAAGGCGATGGCGACCTCGGCGTCTGTCTCGCATTGCTACGATCGGAACGTCGCGCCGGGATGGCCGTACAATCTCTACACGATGATTCATGCACACAGTCGCGCGGAGTGTGAGCAGATTGCAGAGCGTCTCGGCAAGGAGAATCATGTATCGCGTCGTGTCATGCTTTATTCGAAAAAAGAATGGAAGAAAACTTCCATGCAGTATTTTCAAGAATAACCATAGGAGCTCAAAGACCCCGGAAGTCAGCAACGACAAGCGTTGCCGCTTTTTCGGGGCCTTTTCATTATTGCCTCGTTTTGCTCGTTATCTGCGTGGATAAGCACCAATAAGCACCAATAAGCACTATTTAGCACTCGCTAAAAGCTTCTATTGCGTATTCTGGTAAATGAAAATCGCAAATCCGGTAATAAAGGCCTGTATAGTTGCGCAGTACATTATAAGAGATGTGAGGCGATGAAACGTAAAAAGCCCACCATTAACTACTACATCATAGTAATCAATGGTAGGCAAGAGGACGAGCACGACACGCTATACAAAGTACTGACACTACTTGTTAGTATAGCAAGTCTGGTTGTTGCCATCGTCCTTAGGTAACCAAAGGGAGGCTAGCCGGGCTAGTCACAGGCAGGCAACCTCCCGATTACCTAAATTATATCACAAGATGAGAAAAGAGGGAAGTGATGTATTATTATTTCATTCTGTCATTCAGTTACTCAGATTGGCCAACGGACATGGATAGCAGCTACTCGATTTTTGTGTGTAATTATGTTAAAATATTCGCGTGAATGACGTTTTATATGAGATGCAGCTCTGCTGTATTTTTTGAGAGATGAAGATGGGTGGCAGATATGGTTTCTGAGAAGATGTATGAACTGGGTACGAAAAAATCGACAATCCGCACGATCTTTGAATTTGGCAGGAAACGCGCGGCCGAGGTCGGTGAGGATCAGGTGTTTGATTTCAGTCTGGGCAATCCTAATGTACCGACGCCGGATTTCATCCGCGAGGCAGCGGTGGATATCCTGCAAACGAAGGCTCCGAATGAGATCCACGGCTATACGGTGGCGCCCGGTCATCCCCAGGTGCGCGCGGCAGTGGCGGAGAGTCTGAACCGCCGGTTTGACATGGACTATGAGGGGAAAAATATCTTCATGACGGCAGGCGCTGCCGCTGCAATCACCATCTGTTTTAAGGCGCTTTGCGAAGAGGGGGATGAGTTCATCGCCTTCGCTCCTTTTTTTCCGGAGTATCGCTGCTTCGTGGAGGCCGTCGGCGGCAGGCTCGTTGTCGTGCCAGCTCGCACGGAGGATTTTCAGATCGACTTTACCGCGTTCGAGCGGCTGCTCACACCGAATACGAAGGCGGTCATTGTGAATTCGCCAAATAACCCGAGCGGTGCGGTCTATTCTGAACAGATCATCGCGCGGCTGGCGGAGATCCTGCGCCAAAAGGAGCAGGCATACGGTCATCCAATCTTTATCATTTCTGATGAACCGTATCGGGAGATTGCCTTCGAGGGCTACACGGTTCCTTATGTTCCGAAATATTATGAGAATACGCTTGTCTGCTATTCCTACAGCAAGTCGTTCTCCCTGCCCGGCGAACGCATCGGCTACATTGCCGTGCCGGACAGTGTTGCGGACTTCGGTGCTGTCTTTGGCGCGATTGCGGGCGCTGCGCGCGTGCTCACGCATGTCAATGCACCCTCACTCTGGCAGTATGTCGTCGCGCGCTGCGTGGACAAGCCGTCGGATATCAGCAAATATGTGGAGAATGGCAAGCTCCTCTACGATGGTCTCATCGCGGCAGGATTCACCTGCGTAAAGCCGCAGGGGGCGTTCTATCTTTTTCCGAAATGCCTCGAGGAGGATGATGCGGCGTTCTGTGAACGTGCGAAGAAATACGGCCTGCTGCTCGTTCCCGGCGCTGACTTCGGTTGCCCCGGTTATTTCCGTGCTGCCTATTGTATCAAGACAGAGACCATCCGCCGCTCGCTGCCGCTCTTCAAGAAACTCGCAGCGGAATACGGCAAGTGAGGAAGCGTTGCTGTTTGAGGTGTGTGCCTCGTGTCCGATAGGATGTTCTCTCTTTTGTAAAAGCCAGCTGTTCGCAGAGGAACGGCTGGCTTTTTCGTATTTGTCTCTGGATTTTTTCAGAAAAATGTTTCTCCACTGAGGAGCAAGGACTCTTTTTCACACTCTTTTTTCGTCATCTTGTTTATGGTATAATGAAATGAATTTTTGAAATGGAGTCGAATTGATTCATGGCGAACATTTACAGCAGGGTGGAGTTTTTCTATCAGGAGAACCCTGAGGCAGAGGCCATTGTGCCACAGGAGAAGGTAGAGCAATATTTCCGTCGCCGTGCGTGGCATGCTGCTAGCAGTCACGTCATGGAGATGGAGTGGCGCCTGCTTTCCCTGCTCATAGAGTATATTGACCAGGGCGGTTTTTATTCGTTTGACTCATTGGCACCGGTGGATTATGAGATGCTTCTTTACCGTGCGCGGGAACGGTGGCATGATTTTCCACTCGATGACGCGGGTATCGGACGAGCTTTTGATGCGCTGCAGGATTTTTATAAGATCGCTTTGCCCGAGGCGGAGGAGGAACTTTCCGAGATATTGGATGCCGCGCGCAAGATGTGTCTGGAAAAGAAAGATGATTTGTTACCGCGGGACGGGGAAGAAGCGCTCCCTCTGCCGGTGGATGAGGAATTGTCAGAAGAGGAGATTGCAGAACTCAATCGCCGTCTCGATAACATCTTGAGCAGTGTACAAAGGTTCTATAAGGATGAGAGGTATTACCTGGATTTCGCTCGCGCGATTTTTCGTTTCTGCGGCCCTGAGATGAGTCTGGAAGAACTGGGATCTCAGACGGCGAAAGAAGAGTTTTGGCGGTCATTTTGGGATTATTTCCTGTTTGACTATCACATGATTGAAGATGATGATACACCATTGCATGTTTTTTTCGTGCAAAAGCAGGCGGAGATGGATCGGCTGGATCGGAAGGTCGTGCGTGATCTCATGCAATCGCGTTTTATGATTTTTTATATTGCCTCCATTGATGGGGAGCGTGTCCGTTGCCGCGATTTGTTCACGGGTGAGGATATGGTATTGCCACCGCCGGATGTTCCGATGACAGATTATGATAAGGTGCTTCTTTATGGGCATATGCATGCGCGTGGTGCGGTGCTGCTCAATCATATCTGCTCCGTTCCGGCGACGAAGAAACTGCGGCATAGAATCAAGGAAGAGATCCAACGTCAGTTCGATATCTATCGTTGGCGTTGCCCACAGGCATCGATCGGTGATTTTTTTGCGCGAAATACGGCAGCGGTTCTTCATGTCGTTCGTCTCATGACATCGCTGGCGCAGCTGCGTGTAGTGCCGATGTTGCGCCCGCGACACAAGCTATCAAGCTCTGTAGAATTGCCGAAGAACTTTGCGGCGCCGCTGCAGCGCTTGGAACGCAATGCGTTGGAACTCGGCATCGGAGCGGAGGAGCGAGGCATCATCAAGAGGTGTTATGTTGATTTCGTGCAGCAGTCTTCCCTGTCGCTGCAGGTGAAGAAGCGTGGTGATACGTTGGCGGCAGTGCTCACGATGTTCCTCATCGTTAATTCTATTCCACTCAACGAGGAGAAAAAGTTGTGCCGTCTGTTTCGGACAACGTCGCGTCTTTTGCTGGAACGGCTACATGATGTGTTGACTGTGTTGGACTGCATATTGTTTGATCCGCGCTATCTTTCGGAGCAAGGTGCCATCAATGCCTTGTACATGGAGCCGTATACGCGGGAGGAGGAGTGACAGCTATGGAAGCACTGGAGAATTTTCTGCGCAAAGAGTTCTATTGGCTGCATCGCCATCCAGAGGTTTCTTTTGAAGAGATAGAGACGACGGCACATCTGTACAACTTGCTCGTGGAGAACGGCGTCCGTGTGCTCGACCTGTCATTAAAGACAGGAATTGTGGCGGAGGTTGGCGAGGGGACGCCTGTGATGGCGCTGCGCGCCGATATCGATGCTTTGCCGATTACAGAGCAGACGGGGCTGCCGTACCAGTCGGAGAACACAGGCGTTATGCATGCCTGCGGACATGATTTCCACATGGCGTCGGTGCTCGGTGCGACTATGCTGCTGCGCGAGCAGAAGAGTCTCCCGGGTACGGTGCGCCTGATTTTCCAGCCTGCGGAAGAGGCGCCAGGCGGTGCAAAGCTCATCATGGATACGGGCGTGCTCGATGATGTGCAGGCGATTTTCGGGCTGCATTGTTCGCCACTGCTGCCGGTTGGTACGATGGGGATTCGCGAGGGGGCTGTGACGGCGTCAGTGGACAGATTCCTCATCTATTTTCGTGGCAAGGGGACGCACGCGGCGCACCCAGAGCGTGGCATTGACCCGATTCCGGTCGCAGCGGCGTTTATTCAGGCGGCACAGACCATTGTGACCAGGAATATCGAGCCGTCGGAGGCGGGACTGGTGAGCATCACGCATGTCGAGGCGGGCAATACGTGGAATGTTATCCCTGATGAGGCGCTCGTCGAGGGGACGACGCGCTGTCTGTCTGCGGAGACCCGTACGTTGATCCGCAGGCGCATCCATGAGCTCGCGGAGCAGATTGCTGCGGCTTATGGTGCCGAGGCCGTTACAGATTGGTATGAGGGGCCTCCGACAACGGACAATACGCAGAAGTGGACGGCGCTCGCGCGCAGAATCGCCCATGAGCAGAATCTGGCCGTAGAGGAAGCGCCAACCTCGCTTGCCGGAGAGGATTTCGCGTTTTATCAGGAACGCCTGCCGGGGTGCTTCGTGCTCACGGGGACGGGCGCATCTGCGGCCAATCACAATGCGGAGTTCCGCGTAGACCCGTGCGCGCTTCTGCCGACGGCCAGCTATCTCGCGGCACTGGTCCGGGCATCCTTTGCGGAGTACAAGGACTGAGAGACGATGGAGCTTACGGATCCCATTCAGTATCTCAAGGGCATTGGGCCGAAGAAGGCGGAGCAGATGGCGCGTCTCGGCATTTATCGCATCTATGATCTGCTGACGTATTATCCGCGCGCGTATGAGGATCAGAGTCGGCTCACGCCGATCAGCGACCTGCAAGCGGGTGAGAAGGCGACGGTCACGGGAACGGTCATGAGCACACGGGAGCGTGTCGCGGGAAAGCGCAGGCTCAGGATTCTCACAGCGCTCATAGGTGACGGCACAGGATTCTTGCAGGTCAGCTGGTTCAATCAACCATTCCTCAAGAAGCAGCTGCAGCCGGGGCGGCGGCTCTTTGCCACTGGAAAAGTGGAATATGCCTATGGCGGGCAGGGACAGTTTGCCATGAGCCAGCTCACTTCCTATCAGATCCTCTCGGAGCAGGAGGAGCCTGAGGGCAAACTTGGCATCCTGCCTGTTTATGCTGCGACGGAAAAGCTCAACCAGGCATTTTTCCGCCGCGAGGTGGCGCTGTTGCTCTCGCTGGATCTGCCGCTTCGCGAGGTCTTGCCGCCTGCTGTGGAGAAGGCGTATGATCTGATGCCGCGCAGGGAGGCGTTTTCAGCCATTCATTTCCCGAAGGATGCGGCGGCGCTCGCGGCAGCGCGGAAACGGCTGGCGTTCGAGGAGCTCTATCTCATCCAGTGCGGTCTGCTGCTCCTCAAACGAAAAGCTAGGGAATCGAAGCGTGGTGTGCGCCATCTTGCTGCGGGGAGGCTCAGCCAGCAGGTCATCGCGGGGCTGCCGTTTGCGCTGACAGACGACCAGGCCGCGGTCTGGCGGGAAATCTGCCGCGATATGGAGCTGCCAGTGCCCATGCGGCGGCTCGTGCAGGGGGATGTCGGCTCGGGAAAGACCGTTCTCGCTTTGCTGGCGCTCGTCAAGACTGTGGAGAATGGCTTCCAGGGAGCCTTGATGGCACCGACAGAGATTCTCGCGCGTCAGCATTACGAGTCGTTTACCCGTCAGCTGGCCGGGACGGGGATCTGCGTGGGTTTCCTCTCCGGCCATCTGACGCCGAGACAGCATGAGGAGATGTATGAGCGTATCGCCAGTCACGAGGTGGATATTGTCATCGGCACGCATGCGCTCATCGAGGACAAGGTGCAGTTCGCCGCGCTCGGCCTCGTCGTTACGGATGAACAGCATCGTTTCGGCATCGCACAGCGGGCGGCGCTCGAGAAGAAGGGAGCGTCGCTTCCCGATGTGCTCGTGATGACAGCGACGCCGATTCCACGCACGATGACGCTGACGGTCTACGGCGATCTCGACGTCTCGCAGATCCGACATCTGCCGCCGGGGCGCCAGCCAATCCGCACGTTTGTGCGCGGGACGGACAGGCGCCCGCTCATCTATGAGTATGTGCGCAAGCAGATTGAGGCGGGGCGGCAGGCGTACGTCGTCTGCCCTCTCATCGAGATGAACGAGGATGTGGATCTCCCGTCTGCGGAGGAGGTCTACGAGGAACTGCGGCATGGCATCTTCCGCGGCATTTCCTGTGGTCTCCTGCACGGGCGCATGAAGGCAGCGGAAAAGGAAGCGGTGATGCAGGCGTTTTATGAGAACCGCATCAAGCTGCTCGTGGCAACAACGGTCATCGAGGTCGGTGTCAATGTGCCGAACGCCTCTCTCATGGTTATCGAGCATGCGGAACGCTTCGGACTCGCTCAGCTCCATCAGCTGCGCGGTCGTATCGGGCGCGGTCCCTATCGGTCGTATTGCATCCTCGTTTCTGACAGCAAGACAGAAAACGCGAGGGAACGCCTCGCCATCATGGCGGAGACGACGGACGGTTTCGAACTCGCGGAGGCGGACTTGCGGCTGCGCGGCCCAGGACAGTTTTTTGGCGCGCAGCAGCATGGCCTGCCGGATCTCAAGGCAGCGGATGTGCTCAGGGACACGGACCTCCTGCTCGCCGCGCGGCAGGCGGCGCAGGAGACATTGGAGCGGAGCGAGGATCTGAGCTTCGTGCTGCCGATCCTCGCTGTCCAGTATAAAGAACAATTTTTACATATTACAGATACCTGACCGTGCCAGATATATTTCTCACCGTGTACATCTTGACACGAACGGTGGACATGCGCTACAATGAACACATATTTTTTTTGGAGGCGGATACCTTGGTTAGTGTATTGGTAAATGGTGCCTGTGGCCGTATGGGACAGGCAGTCCTGAAAGCGGTACAGGAGGACAGCGAACTGAAGCTCGTCGGTGCGGTGGATCTCCAGGGAGGCATGGATGCCGGTGAACTCGTCGGGGTGCCTGCCTGCGGCGTCACGGTGGAAACGGATCTTGCGGCGGCGCTTACGCGCTGCAAGCCGGAGGTCATGGTGGATTTCACGCGCCCGGATGTCGTCTTTTCCAACGTCAAGCAGGCGCTCTCTGCGCATGTTTCCCCTGTCGTCGGCACGACGGGACTTTCGGAGGAACAAAAGGCGGAGATCGCCGCGCTTGCGGAGAAGGAGGCAACGCCGGCATTCATCGCACCGAATTTCGCCATCGGCGCGGTGCTCATGATGGTCATGTGCAAGCAGGCGGCGAAATATATGCCGGACGTGGAAATCATCGAGCTCCATCACGACAAGAAGCTTGACGCGCCGTCCGGCACGGCGGTGCAGACGGCGGCGATGATTGCCGAAGTACGCAAAAAGCACGTGCAGGGAAACCCTGATGAGAAGGAAAAGCTCGCGGGCGCGCGCGGCGCGGACTACGACGGCATGCACATCCACAGCGTTCGGCTGCCGGGCTATGTTGCGCACCAGGAGGTCATCTTCGGCGGGCTCGGCCAGACGCTGACCATCCGTCATGACTCGCTCAACCGTGAGTCGTTCATGCCGGGCGTCGTGCTCGCTGCCAAGAAGGTGCGGGGGCTCAAGGGATTGACCGTCGGTCTTGATAAGCTGCTGGAGTTCTGATACAGAAAGGTTGGAAGATAGATGAAAAAATATAATGTTGCGATTCTGGGCGCTACGGGCGCTGTCGGACAGGAATTCCTCCGTCTCATCGAGGAACGTGATTTCCCGTTTGCCGAACTCAAACTGCTGGCCTCCAAGCGTTCGGCGGGCAAGGTGATCTCCTTCATGGGCAAGGAATACACAGTGGAGGAGGCGACGGACGATTCCTTTGAGAACGTGCAGATCGCCCTCTTTGCGGGCGGTGCCGCGAGCAAGACGTTCGCTCCGGCTGCTGTGAAGGCCGGAGCTGTCGTCATCGACAATTCCAGCGCGTTCCGCATGGATCCTGAGGTGCCGCTCGTCGTCCCCGAGGTCAACCCGCAGGCCATCGCGCGCCACAAGGGCATCATCGCGAACCCGAACTGCTCGACCATCATCATGATGATGGCGCTCAAGCCGCTCTATGATGTCTCGAAGATCAAGCGCATCGTCGTTTCCACGTATCAGGCAGTATCCGGCGGCGGCAAGGAGGCTATGGCGGAGCTCGAGCAGCAGGTCGATGACATCGTCGCGGGTCGCGAGCCGCAGGCGCATATCCTGCCGGGCGCGAAATTCCCGAAACATTACCAGATCGCGTTCAACCTCATTCCGCAGATCGATGTATTTTATGACAACCTCTATACGAAAGAGGAAATGAAGATGGTCAATGAGACGCGCAAGATCCTCGAGGATGACAGCCTGCGCATCACGGCGACGACGGTGCGTGTGCCGGTCTACCGCAGCCATGCGGAGTCCGTCAATGTCGAGTTCGAGGATGAGGTCAGCGTCGAGGCGGCGCGCAAGGCCATCGATGCCTTCCCGGGCGCCGTCGTCAAGGACAATCCCGCAGAGCAGGTCTATCCGATGCCGCTCTTCACCTCGGGCAAGAACGATGTCGAGGTCGGTCGTATCCGCAAGGATGAGTCCATCGAGCACGGCCTGAATTTCTGGGTATGCGGCGATCAGATTCGCAAGGGTGCGGCACTCAATGCCCTGCAGATTGCCGAGTATATGATCGCGCACGACATGTTCTGAGATATGTCTGCACATGTGATATAAAGATGTTCCTGGAGCTGCATTTTGCGATGCAGCTCCTTTTGTTTGTGAGGATAGGATTTTTCCTCCGGATATGATACAATAGGAAAGAAATAGTGCTTTTGGAGGAATTGCAATGGTAAGCGAAGAGACGATGATGTTCCGTTTCGGGACGGACGAGAACAAAGCAGCCAAGATCATCCGCGAGGTATGCCAAGCGATGGAGGAGAAGGGATATAATCCGATCAACCAACTCGTGGGCTATCTGCTCTCCGGCGATCCCGCTTATGTGACGAGCCATAAGGATGCCCGCAACAAGATTCGTCAGCTTGAACGGGATGAGCTTCTCGAGGAACTCGTGCGTTCCTATCTGGAGACGGAGAAATGAAAAGATATCTCGGACTTGACATCGGCGATCGGACCATCGGTGTTGCTGTCTCCGATTTGCTGGGGCTCACGGCGCAGGGCGTGGAGACCATCCGTAGGAAGAATCTCGCGCGTGATATTGCGCGCCTGGGTGAGCTCATGCAGCAGTATGAGACGCGCGAGCTCGTCTCCGGCTATCCGAAGAATATGAACGGTTCGGAGGGGGAGCGTTGCGAGGTGGTCAGATCATTCATCGAGGAGGTGAAGAAGGTCTATCCGGATATCCATGTCATGTTTTGGGACGAACGCCTATCAACAGTGGCGGCGACGCGTTCCCTGCTCGAGGCGGATCTCTCGCGACGGAAGCGGAAAAAGGTCATCGACAAAATGGCGGCGGTATTCATCCTGCAGGGATATCTCGACAGCATCCGTTGACAAGGCACGCCAGCGTGCGCTAGAATGCTGTTGGATGAAGTTATTGTCAGTGAGGCGCACGCGATGTCCGCAAAAAAGATGTCAGCACTCGCAAAGATGGGTACGAAGCGCTGCAGAGCGGTTGTTCGTGCATGTCGTTTTATATTTTATAGCAGAGGTGATAGCAATGGCAGATGAGAAAGAATTCCTGGAAGACGGAGATGCGACGGTTATCGAGTTCACGGATGAGGATGGCAATGCGTTTTACTACGAGGAAGAGATGATCATCCCCGTCGGGAATGATCAGTATGCATTGCTCGTCGGACTTCATGACGAGGACGACCACGAGGCGGGGTGCGCCTGTGGCTGTGAGGATGGCGATGAGGATGTTCTCATTGCCAAGATCGTCACGAATGAGGCTGGAGAAGAGGAATATGTAGAGCCGACGGATGAGGAGTTCGCCCTTGTCCAGAAGGCTTACGATGCGCTCATGGATGAGGAAGAAGGAAAAGATTGATTTTTTTCCTCGGGCTGCCACTGACCGGTGGCAGCTTTTTCATATCCGCATGTCAGGCGGCTGCCGGTCTGCTGATTGCAGTTTTGGAGAAATTTGCGTATAATGAGAAAAGATGACATAGGGGAAGCGTGGAAAAAGCAAAGTTTCCTCAGGGGCGGGAGATGGGATATTGTTCATGAAGCTACCGGAAAAGGATGAGGTCTTGCAGTCGCTGCAAGGTTATGCCACGGGCATCAGGGAGAGATGGGAGGCGCTGGGCTGGAAGCAGCGCGGCGGTGTGATGGCCGTCATCGTTCTGGCGTGCCTCTTTCTCTTTTTTTTGCTTCCTGCCCCGGAGAGCCGGGAGCAGATGCCTGGGAATGCGAAGGTCTATCTGCACGTCAAGCCTGGCATGACGACGCGCGAAATCGGTGCGCAGCTAGAGCAGCATGGCGTCATCGAGAGTCGTACGAAGTTCTGGCTCGTGGCCAAACTGAATGGTTATGAGGATAAGATCCGGGCAGGGAATTATGCGCTGCATCCGGGCATGGAGCCGCGCGAAGTCTTGTCGCTCTTGGTCGAGGGGAAGACGGCACACGTGAAGTTTACGATTCCCGAAGGGTTTCGCGTGCGCGATATCGCGAAGCGTCTGGCGCAGGAAGGGCTCGTCGATGAGCAGGAATTCCTGAAGAAGGCGAAGGAGTATGCGCCGTACGATTATATCGGCCACCACGTGCATACGGTATATGCCTGCGAAGGGTTTCTCTTCCCAGATACGTATGAGTTGGGCTCAGACATTGATGCGGATACCATCCTCAAGGAAATGACGGCTGACTTCGACCAACGCTTGACGGCGGAGATGCGGCAGCAGGCGGAGGAAAAGCATCTTTCCATTTATGAGCTCGTGACGCTTGCCTCCCTCGTGGAAAAAGAGGCGCGCTATGAGGAGGATCGGCCGATCATCGCGCAGGTTTTTTTCAAACGGCTGGCGCTCGGCATGCCGCTGCAGTCGGATACGACGCTCCAATATCTGCGAGACGAGCCGAAAGAAGATCTCTCTATCGAAGATACGAAGATAGATTCTCCCTACAACACGTATCAGCATGCGGGACTGCCCCCCGGCCCTATTGCCAATCCGGGAATGGCCGCTATCGAGGCCGTGCTCCATCCCGCGCAGACCGATTACCTGTATTTTGTCGCCGACCGGCAGGGACATAACCACTATTCGACGAACTATGCTGACCATCAGGCCATCGTGGAGCAGGTGCGGTGATGAAGGAAGCAGCGGAGATTTTACAAGAGATGGAGCAGTATGCCGCGGCACATCGCGTTCCCATCATCAACGCGGGTGGGCGGCGCGTATTTGTTGAACTCATCGAACAATATCGTCCCAAGCGCATCCTCGAGATCGGGACGGCCATCGGTTATTCCGCGTTGCTGACGCTTTCACATACGAGGCCGGATGCCCAGCTGACTTCGCTGGAACTTAGCGAGGAGCGCTGGCGTACCGCGCAGGCGTTCCTCAAAACCTGCGCCTGCGCGGCACGAGTGCAGCTCTTGCAGGGAGACGCGGAGGAATTGCTCGAGGCGTTGGCGATGCAGCAGGTGCAGCCCTTTGATTTCGTGTTCATCGATGCGGCAAAGGGGCAGTATCCCGTCTATTTTTCCAAGGTGCAGCCATTGCTTGCACCAGACGGCGTCATCCTCGCGGATAATGTCTTATTCCGCGGCTATGTCCAGTCAGACGCGAAGCCGCCGCGCCGCTATCGGACCATCGTCAAGCGGCTGCGCATGTATCTGCGGCTTGTACAGGCACCGCCATTCCAAACGGAGATTTTTGCAAAGGGGGATGGCCTGGCGCTTACACGGAGGATTTATGAGGAAGAAACCTGAACTTTTGGCACCGGCCGGGACGCCGGAAAAGATGAAGATGGCGCTGCTCTATGGCGCAGATGCCGTCTACCTCGGCGGCAAGTCCTTCGGTCTGCGTGCGCTCGGGGGGAATTTCAGCCGCGAGGAACTCCGCGCTGGCGTCGCGTTCGCACATGCGCACGGCAAGCGCGTCTATGTGACGGTGAATATCTTCCCACACAATGAAGACATCGCGCAGCTGCCTGACTACTTGCGTTTCTTGCAGGAAATCCAGGTCGATGCCTTGCTGGTCGCTGATCTGGGGGTCTTCTCGCTCTGTCGCGAGGTAATTCCAGAGATGGAACTTCACGTCAGCACGCAGGCTAATGTCACGAATTATGCGGCAGTTGCAGCCTGGCAGCGCTTGGGCGCGCAGCGTGTCGTCCTCGCGCGGGAGCTTTCGCTCGCGGAGATTCGAGAGATACGTGCACATTCTGCTGTGGAGCTTGAGATGTTCGTGCATGGCGCGATGTGCATCTCATATTCCGGCCGCTGCCTGCTCTCGAGTTATTTCACGGGGCGCGACTCTAACCGCGGCACCTGTGCGCAATCTTGTCGTTGGAAATACGCGCTTATGGAAGAAACGCGTCCAGGGCAGTATTTTCCCATAGAGGAAGACGAGCGCGGCACCTATATCATGAACTCGAAGGATCTCTGCCTTCTGCCGCAGATCGCGGACATCATTGAGAGCGGCGTTGACAGCCTGAAAATCGAGGGTCGCATGAAGAGTGTGCATTATGTGGCGAGCGTGACGAAAGCATATCGGCTGGCCATCGACAGATATTTCGATGATCCTGCGCATTTCGCCGTTTCTCCAGCTTGGCTGGAGGAACTTGGCAAGGTGTCGCACCGCGCGTATACGACAGGCTTCGTCTTTCACCAGCCGACAGCGGCTGATCAGATTTATGGCACCTCATCGTATGAGCAGACATCGGATTTCGTCGGTCTCATCCGCGCGTATGATGACTCTGGCTGGGCGACGGTGGAGCAGCGCAACCATATGCGCCGCGGAGAGGAGATCGAGATTTTCCAGCCGACACAACCGGGATTCCGACAGATCATCGAGGAGATGGAGGATGAGGACGGTTTTCCTATCGAGGCAGCGCCTCATCCGCAGCAGATCATCAGGATCCGCATGAAGCAGGCGGTGGAACCGTATGCAATCCTGCGCCGTGACAGCAAGGTCTGAGCGCTGGTTGACATATATGAGATGTTGAATTGAAATGAAAAGAAAGCAGGGATTCAAGATGGCAGAATTGATTCGTTACGCAGGAAAAGCGGAAGGCCATGTCCAGGGCGTGGGGTTCCGTATGTATGTGCAGCAGCATGCGAAGGATCTTGGTATCACTGGTTGGATTCGCAATATGGAGGACGGCACGGTAGACATGGAACTGCAGGGCACGCCGGAAAAGGTGGAGGAACTCGAGAAGATCATCCGCAAGGGCAATTATTTCATCCGGGTGGATGTGTTCTCTCTTGAATCAATGCCTGTCGTTGCTGATGAGACGACCTTCAAGATTTGTTACTGAGAGGCGGGCGCTATGGGAAAAGTTCTTGTGTTGCATGGCCCCAATCTCAATCTTCTTGGGACGAGAGAGCCGGAAATTTACGGCTGCACGACGTTATCTGACATCAATCGCATGATGGCGGAGCGCGCGCAGGCAGCGGGCGTCGCCATCGACTTCTTCCAGTCGAACCACGAGGGAGCGCTCGTTGACGCAATTCAGGAGGCGCGCGGCCGGTACGATTTCATCATCTTCAATGCCGCGGCCTATACGCATTACAGCATTGCCCTGCGCGATGCCATCGCGGCCGTGCAGATTCCTGTCATCGAGGTGCATATCTCGAATATCCACAAGCGAGAGACGTTCCGCCATACCTCGGTGCTCGCTCCTGTCGTGCTCGGCCAGATTTGCGGCCTGGGCACTGACAGCTATATGGCGGCACTGGAGGCCGTGATCCGCAAGCTCGCGGCAAAAGAAGAAAAAGGGGATGCAGAGGCATGATCGAGCAGCGTGTAGAGGCACTCCGCTCCCTGCTCAGAGAGCGGGGGCTCGATGCCGTTGTCGTGACGAAGGAAGTCAACCTTTTCTATTTCAGTGGCTTTCGCGGAGACGATACGACACTCGTCATTACGCCGCAGCGGCTGATACTCATCACGGATAATCGTTATACGGAGCAGGCGAAGCAGCAGGCGCCGCTCTATGAACTCGTCGAGCAGAAGCACGGACTGCTGCTGCGCACTGCGGAGGTCTTGGACGCGGTAGATGCGAAAAAAATCGGCTTCGAGGGAAACCACCTGACGTATCTGCAGCACCAAGAGCTTGCAAAGCGCTTGCCGGGACGGGAGATCACTGTCTCGCTGAATCTCGATGACCTGCGCCAGGCCAAGGACGCTGGTGAGATTGCCAAGATCCGCAAGGCGTGCGAGATTGCCGATGCGGCGTATGAGGATGTCATTTCCTTCCTGCGCCCCGGCGTCACGGAGTTCCAGGTGGCGGCGCATATGGAGAACTTCATGCGTGCGCAGGGCTCGGAGGGACCATCCTTCGCGACGATTGTTGCCTCCGGCCTGCGCGGCGCGCTGCCGCATGGCACGCCAACACAGAAGATCATCGAAGAAGGGGACTTCGTGACGATGGATTACGGCGCCATTTATGAGGGCTATCACTCAGATATTACGCGTACGCTCTGTGTTGGCAAGGCTTCAACGCGACAGCGGGAGACGTATGCGCATGTGCTCGAGGCACAGGAATTGGCTCTTGATCTCATCAAGCCGGGCGCATCCGGCAAGGCAGTGGATGCCGCTGTGCGGCAATGCCTCGCAAAGTATGGATTGGATGCATATTTCGGTCATGGCCTCGGGCACAGCCTCGGCCTCGAGATTCACGAGGAGCCGCGCCTCTCTCCGCACAGCACCTGTGAGCAGCTTGTTCCCGGTATGTTGATTACAGATGAGCCTGGCGTCTATTTCGCGGATTGGGGCGGCCTGCGCATCGAGGATACAGTGCTCGTGACAGAGCACGGCGCTGAGGCGCTGACCAAGGCGACGAAGAAACTCATTGAAATTATCTGAGCGATTCGGTATAATAGTATTGTTATCTATGCAAATATTGGAGGGCGTAAGTTCATGATTAACAGTACAGATTTCCGCACGGGCCTGACGATCGAGATCGATGGCGGTGTTTGGCAGATTGTCGATTTTCAGCATGTAAAACCGGGCAAGGGCGCAGCCTTCGTTCGCACGAAGATCAAGAATGTCGAGACGGGGGCAGTCGTTGAACGCACATTCAACCCGAACGAGAAGATGCCGGCAGCACATCTCGAGACGCGCACGATGCAGTATCTTTATGAGAACGACGGCATGTACACGTTCATGGATACGGAGACGTACGAGCAGGAAGAGCTCACGAAAGAGACGCTTGGCGATGCGCTGAACTTCCTCCTCGAGAACATGGAAGTCACGCTCCAGACGTTCAAAGGCCGTGTCATCGGTATCTCTCTGCCGAACTCTGTGACGCTCAAGGTCACGGAATGCGAGCCGAGCGTCAAGGGCAACACGGCGACGGGCGCGACGAAGATGGCAAAAGTCGAGACGGGCTACGAGGTTCGCGTGCCGCTTTTTGTCAATGAGGGGGACTCTCTCCGCATTGATACGCGCACGGGCAACTACATCGAGCGTGCCTGATTCGGTAGCATTTTTTCTGTTGTGTGAAGTAAGCGGGTGAGGAAGGCCTGGGATGGATGGTCGTCTCATCCGTTTCTTTCTTGCAGGATACTTTTTCAGGAAGCAGGAAAAAGTATCCTGCAGGAAGAATAATTAAACAGGATAGGAATTCTGTTGCTGATATATGTACAAGGAGGGCTTCCCATGGAAAAGGAAACGCAGGTAAAAGTCGTAAAAAATGATAATTCACTCGGTTCGATCCGCATTGCGGATGAAGTCGTCAGCATCATCGCTGGTCTCGCTGCCACGGAAGTCGATGGCATCGCGGGCATGAGCGGTGGTCTTGTCGGCGGCATTGCGGAGATGCTCGGCCGGAAGAATTTCGCCAAGGGAGTCAAGGTGGAAGTCGGCGAAAAAGAGGCAGCGGTCGATCTCTATATCATCGTGAAATATGGTGTGCGTATCCCTGATATTGCGCTCGCCGCACAGGAGAATGTCAAGCAGGCCATCGAGACGATGACCGGGCTCTCCGTGGTAGAGGTGAACGTTCATGTCCAGGGGGTAGGATTCCCTGAAGAAGCCCCGAAGGAAGAAGAAGTCCGCGTCCGTTGAAAGAGGCGATTCGATGGGAGTAGGGAATCGTTTGCTGCTCGCGCTCTACGCATTGGCGACGATGGCGTTGACCGTGGCGCTGGCGGGAATCCTGGTTCCGATTCTGCCGGAACGGGAATGGCTGAATGAGGTAAGGTATGTGACCGGCCAGCCGGAAGTCCTGGCAGGGCTCGTAGTGTATTTCCTCGTCGGCGTGCATTTGTTCCTCTGTGCCTTTGCGACGAAGAAGACGAAAAACAGCGCCGAGGTCTGCCTTTTGACGAAAGCGTCTGGAAAGGTGCATGTCTCTCTCGCTGCCGTCCACTCTGTCGTATTGCGTGTGGCGCGCGGCGTCCCTGGCGTGTGCGATGTGGCAGCGAAGATATCGCCGTTGCGGCAGGCCAAGGACGCAGAGGAGACGCTGCTGATCAGGCTGAGACTCACGTTGCGCCAAGGCGTATCGGTCAGGGAGACTGCGGATGCGGTTTCTGAGCTCGTCCGTCGCGAATTCGCGCATGTATTGGACATGGATGATGTGCGGGTCGAGGTCGAGGTCGCGGAGATTTCCAATGAGAGGCTGCCACAGCGGCCACGGGTTTCTTGAGGTGATGGCAATGAAGGAGAAATTCCTGCAGGAGGTTCTTTATCTCTGGACAGAACACCGTGGCAAATTCCTCGGCACAGTGCTCGGGGTTCTCTTTGGTCTCTGCGTGCTGGTTTTCGGCTTTTGGCGGACATTTTTCGTCCTTCTTTGCGGTAGCATCGGCCTTTTCATTGGCAGTCGTCTCGACAGGGGCGATTTCCTCGAGGAACTACGGGATCGTCTTCCCGACCGGCTTCAGTACTGGCATCGTTTTTGACGTGCCGTCACTCCAGGAAGATCGTTGGCGGGTAAGATGTTCCAAAGCACAGGAAGGGCTGTCGCGTTCGTAAGCAGGGAACTGTCTTGCAATGTCTTATCTTCGCAGGGGCTTTCCTGTATCGAGAGACGGGAACAGCGAGATACCAGGGTACAGGAAATTAGTGATTTCTAAAGAAAGTAAAGGTTTTAGGATATATGAGTCGTAGACAAGCAAGAGAAATCGCTCTGCAGGCACTCTACCAGTTGGAAATCAATTGTGCAGAGTCGGCGGAGCAGGAAGAAATGTACGAGAATCTCGCTCTTGATACTGCCTTTCAGGAGGCAGAGGGAAAGGTGTCCCAAGCGGCGCGGGAGTTTGCAAGGTCACTTGTCGAGGGGACACGGGCGCACGCTGGTGAGATCGACGCGTACATCGAGGACGCGTCACGCGCTTGGAAGATCACACGCATGGCAGCTGTAGACCGCAACATCGCGCGCATCGCTGTCTATGAGATGAAATTTGCCGAGCCGGTGCTTACGCCGAACATTGCCATTAATGAAGCTATTGAGCTGGCTAAGAAATATGGCTCGGATGAGTCGGCTCGTTTCATCAACGGCATCCTGGATGCGATGGCGAAATAATCCGTGGTTCCTGAATCGTAGCCACAGAGGCCAGAACCTTGTGTCTGGCCTCTTATTACTATGGAAATCCCTAAAAGTGCAAGCCGCAGGCGCAGCGCGATTGGTTGGATTTATTGCAAGGACGGGCGCACAATGGTTTTATGCAAGGATTTAGAGGGAAAGGGGGGCGTTTATGGCCATCCACAGTGTCAGTGAGGTCAACCATTTTATCAAGGGAATGCTGGATGCCGAGGGGAGTCTGCAGCGCATCATGGTAAGGGGCGAGATTTCCAATTTTAAGACGTACCGTTCAGGCCACTGCTATTTCACGCTGAAAGATGCGGACGCTGCTCTTAAGTGCGTGATGTTCCGCAGCCGCGCGCAGTATCTGTCCTTCGTGCCGCAGGATGGCCAGCAGGTCGTCGCGAGCGGCAGTGTTTCCGTTTACGAGCGTGACGGTGTCTATCAGCTCTATGCAAACAGCCTGGCACCGGAGGGAGAGGGACAGCTGGCGCTTGCGTTACGGCAACTGCGGGCGCGCCTCGAGGCGGAGGGACTCTTTGCTGACGAGCACAAGCGTCCCTTGCCGCGTTTTCCAAAACGCATCGGTGTTGTGACGTCCCTTTCCGGTGCAGTGCTGCGTGACATTTATCATGTCGGTAAGCGTCGCAATCCGTCTGTCCAGCTGGTGTTGTTACCCGTGCAGGTGCAGGGGGAGGGCTCGGCAGAGGAGATTGCGGCGGCCATTCGCTATTTCAATCGCCATTATCCTGTCGATGTGCTCATTGTCGGTCGCGGCGGCGGCTCTATGGAAGACCTTTGGTCATTCAATGAAGAGTGCGTTGTGCGGGCAATCTTCGCCTCGCGCATCCCTGTGATTTCTGCTGTAGGGCATGAGACGGATTTCACGCTGGCAGACGAGGTCAGCGATGTGCGCGCGGCGACGCCGTCTCAGGCGGCCGAGCTTGCAGTACCCGATAGGCAGGAGGTTTTGCAGCATGTCCTTTCTCTGCGCACGCGCTTGCAGCAGGCGCGGCAGCATGGAATCTCTTTGCGTAGGGAACGCCTGCGCCATGCGACAGAGAGGCCGTTTTTGCAGTGTCCGGAGCTCTTGCTCGCCACGAGGGTGCAGGCGCTTGATCTCCTCGCAGAGCGCCTGAAACGCGCCGCAGATGTTGCGGCAGATGGGAAGCGGAAACAACTCAAGGCGACGCTTGATCGCCTGGAATTGCTCAATCCCGTGCGCGTGCTGCGCCGCGGCTATGCCGTGGTTGAGAAAGATGGACATCCTTTGGTGCGCATTGCCGAGGCAGCTGTCGGGGATGAGCTTTCCCTACGCCTTGCGGATGGGCGCATCGAGGCGGAAGTCAGGAAGATTGAGGGAGGTACAGGCCATGCCAAGGAAAAAGGAACCAAGCTTTGAGGAAGCGCTCGCGCGCTTGGAGCAGATTGTCGGCGAGATGGAACAGGGCGAGCTGAACCTGCAGGATCTCGTCCTGCGATATTCAGAGGGCGTCACGCTTGCAAACCAGTGTACACAGTCCCTTTCGCGTGCGGAAAAAGCGATGGATCTCCTGCTGCAGGATAAGGACGGCGAAGCAATGACGACACCGCTGGAGATAGAAAAGGAACAGGGGAAATGATATGTTGAAGGAATTGTGGGAATCGAGAAAGAAACTTGTGGAGTCTCATCTGGAAAAAGAATTGCGCGAAGCGGCGCCGCTTGACAAGACGCTCGAGGAAGCGATGTCATATAGTCTGCTCGCCGGTGGGAAACGCCTGCGCCCCATCCTGCTCATGGCGGCGGCAGATGCTGTCGGCACTGATGGCACGCGGTTCGTCACGACGGGCTGCGCCATCGAGATGATCCATACGTATTCGCTGATTCACGATGACCTGCCTGCTATGGACAACGATGACTACCGCCGCGGCAAGCTGACAAACCACAAGGTCTACGGCGCTGGCATGGCAACGCTCGCGGGTGACGCGTTGCTGACGCTTTCCTTTGAGGTCATGCTCCGACAGCAAGGCGTGAGCGATGCGGTGCGTCTCGCTGTTGTGCGGGAGATGAGCAAGGCGGCAGGCAGGGATGGTATGGTGGGCGGACAGGCCATCGACCTGGAGTCAGAGGGACAGGAGATTCCGTTCAAGCGCCTGCGGCAGATGCACCTCGGTAAGACAGGAGCTCTTTTCCGCGCTGCCATCCGCTCGGGTGCGCTGCTTGCGGGGGCGAAAACGGAACAGCTCGCCGCACTCACGCGGTATGCGGAGGCGTTCGGACTCGCGTTCCAGATCACGGATGATATTCTCGACGTGACGGGCGATGAAGCCACTATCGGCAAGCCGATCGGAAGCGATGAGCGTAACCATAAATCCACCTATGTTACGTTGCTTTCGCTCGAACGGGCGCAGCGCCTGGCAGAGGAGACCGTGGCGCAGGGCATCGCGGCACTGCAGCCGTTCGGCGATGAGGCTGATTTCCTGCGGGAGCTGTTGCGTTCCTTGCTAGGCAGAAAGCAATAAGGAAGCTATTATGACGCAGATACTACAAGAGTTGAAAACGCCGCAGGATGTGCGGAAATTGACAGTGCGGGATCTGGAGACACTGGCAGCTGAAGTTCGTTCGTTTATGATCAAGCATGTCTCTAAGACAGGTGGTCATCTCGCGCCGAGCCTTGGTACAGTAGAACTAACGCTCGCGCTTTATCATGTTTTTAACTTTCCTACGGATAAACTCGTATGGGATGTCGGGCATCAGGCCTATACGCACAAGATCCTCACGGGACGTAGGGATCGGTTTGCAACGCTTCGCACCAAGGGTGGCATCACAGGGTTTCCCAACCGCTTCGAGTCGCCCTATGACGCGTTTGGCGTTGGGCATGCGAGTACGGCGATCTCGGCGGCGCTCGGCATGGCGCTCGCGCGCGATCTGGACGGGAAGAAGAACGCCGTCATTGCCGTGCTCGGCGATGGCGCACTCACGGGCGGCGAGGCGTTCGAAGGACTGAATAGCGCCGGCGATCTCGGGCGAAACCTCATCGTGATCCTCAATGACAACGGTCGGTCCATCGACGAGAATGTCGGGGCGATGTCGGAGTATCTGTCGAAGTTGCGACTGACACCGCAGTACAATCGCGCCAAGCGCGATGTGGAGCATCTGCTCAAGAGCATTCCACATATCGGCAGCAAGGTTTATCGCACGGCATCTGCTATTAAAGACGGCGTGCGCACAGCACTCGTGCCCGGCGGACTCTTTGAGGAGATGGGGTTCCGCTACGTGGGCCCGCTCGATGGACACAATCTGCCTTTGCTCATTGAGACATTATCCCAGGTGCGGCAGATGCAGGGCCCGATTCTCATCCATGTACATACCAAGAAGGGCAAGGGCTATCTCCCCGCTGAGCAGGCGCCGGAAAAATTCCATGGCATCGGCTGTTTCGACGTCAAGACAGGCGAGTGTCCGAAAAAGCAGGGCGCGCCGACGTATACGGCCGTGTTCAGCGAGGCGCTCCAGCAGCTGGCGGCTGCAGATCGAGGAATCGTCGCTATCACTGCGGCTATGCCATCGGGTACAGGGCTCAAGGCGTTCGGAGAGCGGTTCCCTGACCGGTGCTTCGATGTGGGCATTGCGGAGGAACACGCGGTGACGCTTGCCGCAGGCCTCGCGGCAGCGGGCAAGAAGCCGGTGGTTGCGCTCTACTCGACGTTTGCGCAGCGAGCCTACGACCAGATCCTCCATGATGTCTGCCTGCAAAAGCTCCCTGTCGTCCTGGCGCTCGACCGCGCGGGGCTTGTCGGACAGGATGGGCCGACGCATCACGGTGTTTTCGATTACAGCTATCTTCGGCCACTACCTAATATGACGGTCATGGCACCGAAGGATGAGGCGGAGCTGCGGGATATGCTCGCGACGGCGCTTTCGCTTGGCGCACCCGTTGCCCTGCGTTATCCGCGCGGCTGCGGCATTGGCGCGCCGCTCCGGGAGGGCTTTTCGCCTCTGCCTGTCGGGAAGGCAGAAATCCTGCGCGCGCAGGGAAGCGTCGCACTGCTCGCTGTCGGCAGTATGGTGCCTGCGGCGGAGCAGGCAGCGGAGCAGCTCGAGGCGGAGGGCATTTCTGCCCGCGTGGCGAATATGCGCTTCGTCAAGCCGCTTGATACGGAGCTTTTGCTCCGCTGGGCGCATGATGAGGAAGTGCGCGCCTTCGTGACACTCGAGGAGAATATGCTCGCGGGCGGTTTTGGCTCCGCGGTGCTTGAGACGCTCGCAGACGAGAATGCGCTGCTTCCCATCTTGCGTCTCGGTATTGGCGATACGTTCGTGGAGCAGGGGACGCGGGAGGAGCTGCTCGCGCTCTGCGGCCTGACACCGCAGCAGATTGCGGCGCGCGTTGAGAATTTTTGGAAAGGACTGGATGACTGAATGCCAAAGGTCAGGCTCGATGCGCTCCTGGTGGAGCGCGGCCTTGCGGGCAGCAGGGAGCGCGCGAAGCGCATGATCATGGCGGGCGAGGTGCTCGTCGATGAACAGAAGATCGAGAAAGCGGGGACGATGGTCAAGGCGGAGGCGAAGATCCGCCTGCTTGGTCAGGATCTTCCCTATGTGAGCCGCGGCGGACTCAAGCTTGAAAAGGCGATCCAGGTTTTCGGCGTGCAGCTGCAGGGGAAGACTGCGGCAGACATCGGTGCCTCGACGGGCGGCTTCACGGACTGTATGCTGCAGAATGGCGCGGCGAAGGTCTATGCCATCGATGTCGGCTACGGCCAGTTGGCATGGAAGCTGCGCACGGATGCGCGCGTCGTGAATATGGAGCGCACGAACATCCGCTATGTGACGCCGGAGGACATCGGCAAGCCGCTGGATTTCGCCTCAATCGACGTGGCGTTCATCTCGCTCGACAAGGTGCTACCTGTTGCCTGGCAGTTGCTCTCAGAGATGGGAGAGGTGCTGGCGCTCATCAAGCCGCAATTCGAGGCAGGGCGTGAGCATGTCGGCAAGAAGGGCGTCGTGCGCGATCCCGCCATCCACGAGGCGGTGATCCATAAGGTCGTATTGCTGGCACGCACGCTCGGCTTCATCACGCGGGCGTTGACCTTCTCACCGGTTAAAGGGCCAGAAGGGAATATCGAATATCTGATCTGGCTCTCCAAGGATCGGGCGGCGGCAGACGGCGTGCCGGAAGCGCGCATCGCTGAGACGGTAAAAGCTGCGCACGCGGAACTGGATCGTTGAGGAAGGGGCAAACGGGCGATGGGACAGATGCGGATTGCGGTGTTTCCCAATGTGGATAAGCCGAATGCGGGCGCGGTGCTCGACAGGATTTTTCGATTTTTCTCTGAGCGTGATGTCCAGCTGATGCTTCCGATGGATGAGGCGCGTTTCTTCGGCTGCGCCGAGACGTATGGTGTGGAAAACATCGAGCAGGCGCCTGCCGATATGGCGCTCTCGCTCGGCGGCGACGGGACGCTCCTCGGGGTCTGTCACCGCTATGGGCGCAATGCGGTGCCGGTCTGCGGCATCAATATCGGCACGCTGGGATTTATGGCGGACATCGAACTCGATGAGCTGGAGGATCGATTGGAGAAAATCCTCGTCGGCGGCTACTACATCGAGCAGCGTCTGCTGCTCGCGGGCTTTGTGAAAAGCAATGGGAGGGAGCGCTTCCTCGGCAACGCCATCAATGATGTCGTCGTCACGAAGGGAGGCATGGCGAGAATGTTGCGGCTTGGGCTGTCCATCAATGAGACGCATCTCATGGACTACAAGGCGGATGGCATTATCGTTGCCTCGCCGACGGGGTCTACGGCCTACTCCCTTTCCGCGGGCGGCCCGATCATGAACCCGACGATCCAGGCGTTGCTCGTCACGCCGATTTGCGCGCATACGTTCAACATGCGGCCGCTTGTCGTCAATGAGCATGATGTGATTCATATTCACATCGCCGCGGTACATCAGGATATCCTCGTCACATTTGACGGGCAGGAGAGTTTCCACTTGCTGCCGGGCGATGAGGTCGTGGTCAGGAAGGCGCAGCAGTCCGCGCGCATTGTCAAGTTCGAGGATCAGGACTATTATCGGATCTTGCGTACGAAGCTGTGGAACTAAGAGGAAGCGAAATGAAGACGGTGAAGAAAGAGGAACGCTACGACAAAATACATGACATCATCACACGTCAGGTCATAGAGACACAGGAAGATCTGACCAACGCGCTGCGTCGGCAGGGCATCGAGGTGACACAGGCAACGGTCTCCCGCGACATCAAGGAACTCATGCTCGTCAAAGTGCCGATGGGGCAGGGACGCTATCGATATGCGTATCCGGCGGGGCATGAGACGAAGGAAGCCGTCTTTTCGAGCAGCCGCATGGAGCGGCTCTTCCGCGATACGGTGCTCGGCATGGATTACAGCGAGAACCTCATTGTCGTCAAGACGATGCCTGGGGCGGCCAATGCCGTCGCCTCGGCCATAGATTATGCGAAATGGCCGCAGGTAATCGGCACGATTGCCGGTGATGATAATATCCTCGTCATCGTCAAGCCGAAAAAGGCAGTCCCGGAAGTTCTGGAGCTGCTTGCCAATATGACGTATGGTTCTGGCGAACGGTGAGAGAGGAGAGAGAATATGCTGAAATCGCTGACAGTCTGGAACTTCGCCCTGCTGGAGCACGTCCAGATCGAGTTTGATGCGGGGCTGAACATCCTCACAGGTGAGACGGGTGCGGGCAAGTCCATCCTCATCGACGCGCTCGGTGCCATCCTCGGCCACCGCATCTCGACTGACGCCATCCGTACGGGCTGCGATTGGCTGCGCGTCGAGGCTGTCTTTACACTGGATGGGCAGCCGGCGCTGCAGGAGTTGCTGCAGTCGCAGGCCATCGACGTCAGTGAGGATGTGCTGATCGTGACGCGCCAGGTGGCGCGCGCGGGACGCAACATGGTTCTTGTGAACGGCTGTCACGTGACACTCGCTGTGCTCAAGCAGATCGGCATGCTGCTCGTCGATATCCACGGACAGAACCAGAACCTCGCGCTGCTCAAGGAGGCGAGCCAGTACGATCTGCTCGACCGGGAGAATCCTTCCATCGGACAGGCGCTTGCCGCCTACCGCAAGGCGTATGCCGCGTGGACGGAACGGAAGCAGGCGTATGCAAAGAAGGAGATGGATGCCCGCGAATACGCACAGCGCGTCGATATGCTGCGCTGGCAGAACCAGGAAATCGAGGATGCGCAGTTGAAGGAAGGCGAGGATGAGGCGCTCGAGGAGGAGATCCGGAAGCTCTCGCACGCGGAGAAGATTGCCGATTACGTCAAGGAATCGTATGATCTGCTCGACAGCGACGCGCGCAACTCCTTGGCTGTGCTCTCGGCTCTCTCGCAGATCAAGAAAAACCTTGAGGATATGAGCCGCTTTGACGCGAGCCTGGCCAACGCGCAGAAAATCGTCGATGAGGCGTTCGTTTCCCTGCAGGAGGCGGCTTATGAGATTCGTGATTACGGGGAGGCCATGGACTTCAGTCCGCAGCGGCTCGACCAGCTGCAGCGCCGCATGGATACGATCGACAAACTCTGCAAAAAGTATGGCGCGACGCTTGCGGATGTACTCGCGTATCAGCAGAAAGTGCAGGCAGAGCTTGCTTCCATCGAGAACTACAATGACGATATGGAGAGGCTCAAGGCATCGATCCGCGAGGCGGAGCAGGAGGTGCACTCCTGCGCGGAGCGCCTTACGGCGCTGCGCAGGCGGGGGGCGGCGATCCTGACAGAGGAAATCGCGGGACAGCTCAAATCCCTTGGCATGCCGCATGCTGCCTTTGCCATCGAGATTGCCGCGGCAGGGCAATTCGGCCCGCGCGGCGCTGACCTCGTGCAGATGACGTTTTCCGCCAATGAGGGCGAAGCTCCCAAGCCGCTCGCCAAGGTTGCTTCCGGCGGCGAACTTTCGCGCATCGCGCTCGCCATCAAGGCGGTCTCCGCGTCGCGTGATCGTTCAGTGCCGAGCATGGTGTTCGACGAGATCGATACCGGCATCGGCGGGCGCACGGCCCAGATGGTTGCAGAACGCATCGCACTTGTGGCAAAATACAAGCAGGTGCTCTGCATCACGCATCTGCCGCAGATCGCGAGTATGGCGGACGTCCATCTCTACATCGCGAAGCACGCGCAGGAGGGGCATACGGTCACGGAGGTCATCCGTCTGGCAGAAGCGCAGGAGGTCAACGAGATCGCACGCATGGCGTCCGGCTCGGATGTCTCGGCGGCCTCGCTCGACAACGCGCGGGAGATGCTCGCCCATGCCCGTAGCCGCAAGCAGCATTTGCGCTAAGCTGCCGCAGCGCGCCATAGAAACAAATTGTCTGCTGAGGCGCGCTGCCATCATTCATGAGGAGGAATCAGAAGTGTACGAGGATTTGATAGAGAAGAAGCTCAAGAGCGAAGACGTATTCGATGGAAACCTGCTGCATGTCAAGCGCGATACGGCGCTGCTCCCGAATGGCGAGCAGGCGACGCGGGAGTGGATCCAGCATCCGGGTGCATCGGCCGTCATTCCGTTGCTACCTACGCAGGAGATCATCCTCGTCCGTCAGTATCGTTATCCCGTCGGACGCGTGACGCTCGAGATTCCCGCGGGCAAGCTCGACGCACCGGATGAGGATCCGCTCGTCTGTGCGAAGCGCGAACTCGGCGAGGAGACGGGCTACACGGCGGACACGCTGCGGAAGCTCACGACAATCGGCACGACCGTCGGTTTCTCGAACGAGTATATCCATATCTATGCCGCCGAGGGGCTGATGCCTGGCGAGCAGCATCCTGATGAGGATGAGTTCCTCAACGTTGTGAAGGTGCCGCTTGCGGAGGCGGTGCAGATGACGCGTGACGGCCGTATCTTTGACGCGAAATCTATTGTTGCCATTCTTATGCTCTGGGAGGATCTGCATGTTTGATTTCAGTCTCATCTCGCTCTTGGCCGGCATTCCGGGCCTCATCATCGCGATGGTCATCCATGAGTACGCACATGCCCGCGTCGCAGTGGCGCTTGGCGACTTCACACCGAAGCTCATGGGGAGGCTCACACTGAACCCGCGCGCGCATATCGATCCTGTGGGTCTGCTCATGCTGTTCCTCATCCGGTTTGGCTGGGCGAAGCCGGTCGTCATCAATCCGAACAATTTCCGTCAGCCGCGGCGCGATGACATCCTCGTCTCGGTTGCAGGCCCGCTGGCGAATCTCCTGACGGCATTTGTCACGCTCTTCCTGCTCGTATTATTTTCGCAGATGGGCTTCCACCTTTCTCAGGGCACGATCCTCGTCTGCCGTCTCATCATCATTTACAATATCAACTTTGCGATTTTCAACCTCATCCCTGTGCCGCCACTCGATGGCGCACATATCCTCCAGCAACTCCTGCCGCGGGAACTCGGCTGGCGGTTCGCGAGCCTGGAACGCTACAGTCTGCTCATCATGATTGTCTTCATCATGACGCCCATCCTGCAGTATGTCTTCGTGCCGATGCAGCAGATGATCTGGCAGGTGTTCGCTGCCATCATCGAGCTGATTTTCTGAGATGGACGACTACCGTATCCAGCTCGCGGCATTTGAGGGCCCGCTCGACCTGTTGATGCACCTCATTGAGAAAAACAAGATCGACATCTATGATATCCCCATCGCGGAGCTCACGCGCCAGTATATGGAGCATCTGAACCGCATGCGCGAGCTCGATATGGAGATTGCGAGCTCCTTTCTCGTCATGGCTGCGACCTTGCTGCAGATCAAATCGCGCATGATGCTGCCGCAGCAGTCGAAAGAAAAGGAGACAGTGGAGGAAGACCCGCGGCAGGAACTGGTGGCGCGCCTCTTGGAGTACAAGAAGTTCCAGCAGGTCAGTGAGCTCCTGCAAGGGCAGGCCGTTTCAGAGGCGCGCTTCTGCGCGCGGGAGCCGCTTGACCTGCCGACGCATCATGTGCTGGCAGACCGCTTGCCGCTCAGCAGACTCCTCGCGGCGTTCCAGGCAGTGCTCGCCGTGCGCGAGGAGCTTCGCCTGCCTGACGCGCTCGTGCAGCCGGAATCGTTCACGGTTCAGGAGAAGATGAGTGAGCTTCGCCAGCTGCTCGTACGTGTGCCGCGCTGCCTCTATTTCTCTGAGGCATTCACGTCTGGGAACCGGACGGAGCTCATCGTGACATTCCTCGCGCTCCTTGAACTCATACGCCTCGGCGAGGTGCGCGTGCTGCAGGCGGGAGCCTATGAGGAGATTACCATGGAGCAGGTTCGGGGAAGGAAACAGGAGGAGAGCCAGCATGGATGAACGCGATGCACTCGGCACGCTGGAGGCAGTGCTCTTCGCCGCCGGCGATCCCGTACGGCTCGACGCGCTGCAAAAGATATTTGCTAAGCCGCCTGAGACACTTCGCCGTCTGGCAGAAAAGCTGAAGGAAAGGCTTGAGGAGCGCGGCAGCGGCCTCACGCTGCGCGAGGTCGCGGGCGGCTACCAGCTCGTGACGCGGCCTGATTACTATGGCGCCATCGAGAAGCTCACGCAGGTCGTCGACCGCCGGCTCACAGCGCCGACGATGGAGACGCTCTCCATCATTGCGTTCAAACAGCCCATCACCAAAGCGGAGATCGAGGCCATCCGCGGCGTGCGTGCGGAAAAGGCGCTGGCGCGCCTGCTTGAATATGAGCTCATCGCCGAGGTCGGGCGGAAGCAGGCCATCGGCCGCCCCATCCTTTACGGGACGACCGACCGTTTCCTGCAGGTATTCGGACTCAAGAGCCTTGAGGATCTGCCGTCATTGCCGACAGATGAGGAAGCGCTGGCGCAGCTCGATGTCCAGCAGCTTTCTCTCATCGACAGGGGCCGTTTGCCAGGGGATTGATTGCACGCGAAACATCCTCTTTCAGACGGTTTTCACATATCGTCAGCTAGTTTTGAGGAACCTCTGCTATCCTATGATTGTCAAACAAATGCTGCGCTATGCAGGGGCCTGCTTCGTATGAAGCAGGTATGCCCTTGCGTCGCAGACTTGCCCAGTAGATGAAAACTGGAGGGACGATTCATGGGAAATAACATTCAGAAGCAGCTGCGCGGCAGCCATGCCCTGCGCTTCCTCACGACGGCGCTTCTCACGCTGGCCTGCGTCTTTGCGCCTTATATGCTCGTACATTGCTTTGCTGCAATGCCGACTAGGGAGGATCGTACGGTTCTCGCGGAGATGGCCAGTCTCTATAATCAGGATGACCTCGACAAGGATGAGCTGCTCGAAGAGAGGGCGGCTCAGGATAAGGAAAGTGTAACAGCGAAGAAAATAAAGAGCCATGCGCTCGCAAAGCAGCTGATCGCCCGCGCGTCAGCTGCAGAAAAAGACGTGACGGCAGATATGCAGTCCCTGGAAGACGCGGCGAGCCGCCTCGCGGGGCTCGATTGCCGTCTGAAAAGCGAGGACAGCCTCGCGCGCAAGATTGAGAGCGATGCGGCAGGGAAGTCCCTCGGCTATGAAGAGGCGGCAAGCGGCGTCAGTGACGTCTTGCGCTATACGCTCATCGCATCCTCCGGACAGTACAATGCGCAAGTGCGCACTGCGCTGCAGAAGCTTGAGGCCGCGGGCTATCGCGTCGTGAAATTCCGGAATGCCTGGGGCGGGAAGTTCTATCAGGGCATCAACGTGCAGCTCGTGAGCCCCGCGGGCGTGCCGGTGGAACTGCAGCTGCATACGCCGCAGTCCTTTTCTATCAAGCAGGCGTCTCATGGTGTCTATGAGATCCGCAGAGACCCGCAGTCGACGCCGGAAGAGGTTCAGCGCGCCACGCGACTGAGTCTCGCCTACAATGCCCAGGTCAGAAAGCCGCTCGGCGCAGAGCTGATCGACTGGCCGCTGGCGTCATGAGATAGCGCCGCACGCATACAGCCTGAATGATGCCTTTCCCCTGGCGGAAAGGCAATTTTCGTATCAAGGCATCTCCTTGCGGCGTTCTCTTACCCGCAGCGCCCGCCAACACGCCTTGCGTGAGCGGGGAGTTTGCCTTGCGAAAGCGCTGACAGTCGGATATAATGAAAATAATGTATGGAAACGGCGGGAGGCATCCTCCCGCAAGATAAAGAGGGAATAGATTTATGACATTTGATTCTAGTAATGATACTGTGGCGATCCTCTATGACATCGAGAATGCACCGTTCGAAATGCTCGACTATACACTCGGCAAGGCGCGGCGGTTCCAGCCGTGCCGCATCATCGTTGTCACGGATTGGGAGAAGTGCCCGACGGATCAGAAGCGTTGGGAACGGCTGCGCCGCCGTCCCGGGTTCACGTTCCGCTCGGTGACGCGCACCTATCTTGGGAAGAATTCCCTGGATAGTGCGCTCTATGATTCGGCGGTCCTGCTTTACAAGGACGGTGTGCGCCGGTTCTTCATCATCACGACGGATTCCGATTTCGTGCGGATCGCGGAGGCGCTGAATAAGGGGGAGAAATCCTATATCATCGGCGTCGGTACGAAGCAGGCGAGCGAGACACTCCGCAACGCCTATGACGAGTTCCTCTGCTACCCTCCCGAGAAGCCCGTGAAGCCGGTGAAAAAGACCGCACGCAAGGCGAAGAATGAGAAAGCAGAGAAGGAAGAGATTGCGGCGAAGGCGGAGCATCAGACGCAGGAAGAGAAGCCACAGGAGAAGGCGAAGCGTTCGTCGCGCAAGGCCGCGGCGGAAAAAGCGGAGGCGAAGGAGACGAAAAAGAGTGCCAAGGTCGAGAAAGCGCCCGCGGAGGAGAAGAAGCCGCGGGTGAGCCATAAGGCGACGCAGGACGAAAAAGGCAGGGAAAAGCCCAAGACCAAGGGGAAGGAAGCGGCTGCGAAGAAGGCGCATGGCCTACAGGAGCAGAAGACTGCTGAGCAGGCCGTAGCACCTGCGGCCGCGGAGCCAGGAACTCTGGTGCTGCGACTGCCGCGCACGCTGCAGCATGAACTCGTGCAGCGCATGCAGTCCGAGGGCGTGTCGATGGATGAGCTTGTGACGTACTTGCTCATGCGCGGCATGATGCATTGACTGCTGGAAAGGATGTAAGCTATCTTGAAACGAGACGAACAGGCACTCCTCTATCAGTTCAAGGATGAGGGACGCATTGCCGTTGTGGAGAAGACGCTGCACCGGCTTGGCATCAAGACGCGGCTCATACCGCCGGATGCCTATCAGCAGAAGGTCGGCTACCTGCTCGGCAGAAAGGGGTTCCGTCCGCTGCCAGCGGAAGTCGATGGCTTTATTTTCCCGCATGAGGTCCTCTTGCTGGACAACATCAAGGGCAAACGCCTCGATGCCGTGCTCGCCGCCCTGCAGGAGAGCGTCCGGCCAGGTCTTCACTACAAGGCTGTCGTGACGCCGTTCAATTCTTTCTGGACGTTGCGGCGTCTCTGTGAGACCATGCAGAAGGAACATTCCTTCATGATTGCGCAAGAGAAAGAAGAGGAACGGAGGGGGCGGTCGCATGAGAAAGAATGATCTGGATGAGACGGTTCTTTTGAAAAAGGTGAATCCCTCTCGTCCCCGGAGTGAGGATACCCGATCCATGCCGGCGGTACAGCCGCCTGGCGGGGATCCTGCACTGACGCAGGAGACGCGGCGTGGTACGGTACATGAGCTTGATCCCTTGCCGCCGGATAGACTGCAGAGGCAGCCGGAGAAAGTCTCGTTCTGGACGAAGCGCCGCAAGAAAAAAGCCATTCTCGCGGGCGGTTTTCTCTGCGCGCTCTTGCTCGGCTTTCTTTTTGCCGGTTACAAACAGCATCAGGAAGAGGAACAGGCTACGCGTGCACGTATCCAGCAGGAACAGGCAGCTAACCAGGCGAGGGACGCTGCGTCTCTGGCAGCGAAAAAGGCGGAATTGGAACAGGAAAAGCAGGAACTTGAGAAAAAGAAGCAGGAGCTCATGCTGCAGGCGGCGCGCGCAGAGGGTAAGAACGAGCAGCTAGCGGAGGATCGTGGCTCGCTGCTCGGCAAGCTCGTGGACAAGGTAACGGGCGGCAGGGAGAAGCAGAAAGCAGCCAATACGGCGGAAAGGGACGCGGCCAAACAGGCGGCGCAACAGGTAGATGCTTCCCTTGCGCAGGCGCAGCAGATGCTCGATGATGTCAACGCGCAGCTCGATCATAACGGCAAGCTGCAGGAAGCGGCAGAAACTGTCCGCACAGGCGCACAGGATGCCTATGAAAACCACAAGGATGTCATCGACCGTGTGGGGACGTATCTCATAGATGGAATCCGGCTCGCTGCAGATAAGATCTTGCAGCGCTGATGCGTTGGCTGCTGGCATCGGTTTTACATATCAGCAGTTTTTTGCCAGGCGCAGCTTTTGCTGCGCCTCTCGTTTATCCACGGACAAGCAGACTGCGTGCATGTGGACGGTATTTTTAGGAGGAGTGTGGCATGAGACGCCGTTTTGTTGCAGGGCTTTTCCTGCTGGCATTGCTCATGGTGGCAGCCGCCTGTACCTATGCCTTCTGGCCGCGTTCCCCGCAGAGCGAACCGGGGGTAGCAATTCAGCCGGCAGGGGATGTTCCTGCGGATGTTATGGCGGATGTCAGAGAGGCGGCAGCGGGGTTTTCCTGCTTGGCGGCTGACGCAGGTGTGCCGCTCGCGCATGGCGTTACGCTCTTTGTCGCACCGACGCAGGAGGAATATGAGCGTGTGCTGACGCAGCAGTTCTCCCATTCAGAGGAAGAGGCTGCGAAGATTTCCGCGATTTCAGGCGGTTGGACTGGCGGCAAACAGGGAAAGACAGCGCTCAATGGTGCCGCGGGGGTCATGCAGGATAGGAGCGGCCGCATGAGCACGACGGCGCATGAGCTGTTCCATCAGCTCCAGTACGACCTCAGCCACGGCAATGATGCAGGAGAGCAGGCGCTCTTCTGGCTCGAGGAAGGGAGCGCTGACTATGTCGGTGCGCTCGTCGCGGAGCAGTGCGGCGGCAAGTCGTTGCACAAATGGGAGCAGGACACCATGTTTGACCTGCGTAGGGCGCAGGAGACGGTAAACGCGAAGGAACTCGTGCATTGCAGCCCCCAACGGCGGATGCAGCTCATGGAGAAGAAATACCACTCGTATCAGCTTGCGGATGCCATGGTCATCTGTCTCGTGCAGAAGCAGGCGAAGGGAACAGAGCTCGCCGCAATCGTGCGCTATTTTCGGGCACTCGCTGATACGCGCAGCGGGGAGGAGGCGTTCTCCCAGGCATTCGGCATGACGCACGCGCAGTTTCTGCAAGAATTTCAACAGTGGTATGTTCAGGAACGTCACCTGCCGTTCGCGGCGCATGTTATCGCACGCCCTGGCGTCTCTGCTGCGCTTGCCGCCGACGTGAAGACGCAGGCGGCAGCGGTGCAGCCTATGCTCGCCGGGATGTACGGCCAGCGCCTTTGTGGACGCTACGACCTCATCCTCGCGGCGGATGCGGCAGATTTTATCCAGGCGATTGCGGAGAACTGCGCCGTTACACAGGACAAGGCGCGGGAGCTGGCCACGGGCAGTCTCTGGATCCAGGACGGCAGCACCATTGTCGTGCAAGCGGGCGAGCTTGGCGACGGCAAACAGCGCATCTTCAGCGTGGGTGCGCTTTGCGCGCGCCTCTTGGAGACGCAGGTCGCCGACAAGAGAGAGGAGTCAGTGGCATGGCTGGATCGCGGCATGATCTACCTCGCCGGCATCCGTGCGCTCGAGCAGGCAGGGCAGGGTCGCTATGTTGATTACCGTCGCGGCTGGCAGCAGGCGGTGCGCCGGGCAGGTGCCGTTCCGTCTCTTGAGCAGCTGTTGACAGCAGATGGCATGCGCGAGGCATCGGAAAGCTATGGTGACGACATCGTCAACGAGCTGGCGGAGTTTGCTGCGGACGAGCTCATGACGCGTTTCGGCTGGAGCAGCTATCGTGCCTATCTCCAACAGGTGCGACGCCTGGGGAGCGAGCGCGAGGCGTTCCGCGAGGTGTACGGACGCGATACCGCAGCGTATGCGAGGGAGCTCGAGCTTGCGCGTACTTCCAGGCGCTGAGGCGATATTGTTCCTTGAGGAAACGCTGATTAATTCGGCACCCTGCCTTTGCGTATCTGCACTGTCCTCTCGCCCTCGACAATCCTCAGCGTAGCTCTGCTACGCCTCCGGTTTGTCTCCTGGAGAGATACAGCGCATCTACGCAAATCCAGGGTACCTCATTTAATCAGCGTTTCCTTGAATTTCTCCTTGGTTTGTGATATGATTCAAGATAACTTGTGATGAAGAAGGAAAGTAGACCGTCTCGCTGCCGCAAGAGAGTCCCGTCGCTGGAAAGGGATGGCAGAGCGCGGAGGAAGTTCCCTTTGGAGCAGCCGGGGGAAGCCCATGCGGGTGGTAGTCCGGACGTTGGCCGCGCTAAGGCCGCAAAGCGATAAATCAGGGTGGTACCGCGAAGACATGCCTTCGCCCCTGCTGCGTATGCAGTAGAGGCGAGGGTTTTATTTTTGGGAGGCTATTGTACATGGAAGAAAAAATCGAACAGCTGAAGGCGCAGGCAGCCGAGGCAATCCAGCAGGCGGCGGGCAGTCTCACGGAGCTCGATGAGATCCGCGTGAAGTTCCTCGGCAAGAAGGGAGCGTTCACCTCTATCCTGCGCGGCATGGGCGCGCTCGCGAAGGAGGATCGTCCGAAGATCGGCAAGGTCGTCAACGAGGCCAAAGCGCAGATCGAGGCGCTGATTGCCGAGAAGAATGAGGAGCTCAGGCAGCGCGCGCTCGCCGATAAGCTCGCGAGCGAAAAGATCGACGTGACGCTTCCGGGGCGTCGCCAGCCGCTCGGACACCTTCATCCGCTGACGCTGACGCTCGCGCGCATCAAGGATATTTTCTTCCGCATGGGCTTCTCCGTCGAGGAAGGGCCGGAGATCGAGAAGGATTATTTCAATTTCGAAGCGCTCAACCTGCCGAAGGATCATCCGGCGCGCGATATGCAGGACTCGTTCTACATCACGGAGGATATCCTCATGCGCTCGCAGACGTCTCCTGTGCAGGCGCGCACGATGCAGAAGAATGAGCCGAACACGCCGATCCGCATGATTGCGCCGGGACGCGTCTATCGCCGCGACGAATACGATGCGACGCATTCTCCGATGTTCACCCAGGTCGAGGGACTCGTCATCGACAAGGGCATCACGATGGCGGACCTCAAGGGAACGCTCGAGCTGTTCCTGCACCAGATTTTCAGCGAGGATGTCAAGGTGCGCCTGCGTCCGAGCTTTTTCCCGTTCACGGAGCCGTCGGCGGAGGTCGATATCTCTTGCGTCATGTGCCACGGCAAGGGCTGCAAGGTCTGCAAGGGTACGGGCTGGCTGGAGATTCTCGGCGCAGGCATGGTGCATCCACATGTGCTCGAGATGAGTGGCTACGACCCGAAGGTCGTGAGCGGCTTCGCGTTCGGCATGGGGGTCGAGCGCATCGCGATGCTTTCCTATGGCGTGGATGACCTGCGCCTGTTCTACGATAACGACATGCGTTTCCTGCGCCAGTTCTGAACGGTCGGGACGGTATTGCGCGTCGGTGCGCGCAGGAACATGGCAAGTGAAGGGAGAAAACTATGCAGGTTTCGATAAAATGGCTGAAGGATTATATTGATTTTGACTGGTCGGCGGAGGAACTCGCGGATCGTTTCACGATGGCGGGCGTGCCGGTGGAAAACGTCATCCGCGCGGATGAGGGGCTCGACCATGTGGTCACGGGCCGCATCGAGGAAATCACGCCGCATCCGGACTCTGACCACCTGCAGGTCTGCCAGATGAATGTGGGCGGCAAAGAGCGCATCCAGATCATCACGGGCGCGCAGAACGTTGCGCAGGGGCAGATCGTGCCGGTGGCGATGGTTGGCGCGCATCTGCCGAATGGCATGCACATCAAGAAGGGCAAGTTGCGCGGTCTGCCATCGAACGGCATGCTCTGCTCGGCGGGAGAGCTGCACCTCGACCTCACGAAGCTCACAGAGGAGGAGAAGGACGGCATTTACATCCTGCCGTCAGATACGCCGGTCGGCGTGCCGGCGAAGGATGTGCTCGGCCTCGACGATGTTGTGCTCGAGTTCGAGCTCACGGCGAACCGCGGCGATTGCTTCAGCGTGCTCGGTCTCGTGCGCGAAATCGCCGTGCTCACGGGCAACGAGCCGAAGTGGCCGGTTATTCGCTGTGAGGAGGACGATGCAGCCAAGACGGCCGACCTCATCCAGACGGGCATCGAGGCAACGGATCTCTGCGATCGCTTCAGCGTGCGCATGGTGAAGAATGTCAAGGTCGCGCCGTCTCCTGAGTGGATGCAGCAGCGCCTTGAGGGGGCCGGCATCCGCGCCATCAACAACGTCGTCGATGTGACGAACTTCGTCATGCTCGAGCTCGGGCAGCCGATGCATGCCTATGATTACGATGAGATCACGGGGCATACGCTCACGGCGCGTCGCGCCAAGGCGGGGGAGAACCTCCACACGCTCGACGACAGCTCGCGCGTCGCCAAGGGAGAGGAACTCGTCATCGCGGACAGCGAGCATCCCGCGGGCCTTGCCGGCATCATGGGCGGGCTCGAGAGCGAGGTCACGGAGAAGACGACGACGGTCGTCTTCGAGGCGGCGTCCTTCTATGGGCCAAGCATCCGCCGCACGGCGCGCGCCTGCGGCCTGCACTCCGAGGCATCGGGACGGTTCGAGCGCGGCGTCGATGTGACGAATACGCCGCGCGCGCTCGAACGCGCCTGCCAGCTGTTGCAGGAGATGGGGGCCTGCACGGTCACACAGGGCATCGTGGACTGCTACCCGCAGCCGAAGACGCCCGTGACCATCGACTTCACGGCGGCGCAGATCAACGGGCGCCTTGGCACGGAGTTGCCCGGGAGTCGCATGGTGGACATCCTCACGAAGCTTGGATTCGCCATCGAGGAGACGGGCGAGGAGCGTTACCGCGCGACTGTGCCATCCTGGCGCAACGACTGCACTTACATGGAGGATCTCTCCGAGGAGGTCGCGCGCATCTACGGCTTCGACAACATCGCGGGCACGACGCCGTTCGGCCGCATGATGCAGGGACGCCAGAGCGCAAGGCAGACCTTCATCGAGCGCATCAAGCAGACCCTTGCCGCGCTCGGCATGACGGAGGAGCTTTCCTTCAGCTTCACGAGCACGGAGCTCCTCGATAAGTTGCGCGTGCCGCAGGAAAGCGAGCTTCGCCGCGCCATTCCCATCATGAACCCGCTCACGGACGAGGCGCCGCTCGTGCGCACCTGCCTCTTGACGAGCATCATGGAGAATGCCGTGCGCAATTTCTCCCGCAAGAACATGGACCTCAGGCTCTTCGATGTGGCACCGGTGTTCTATCCGAAGCAGCTGCCGCTCACGGAACTGCCGGAGGAAAAGACGAAGCTCGTCGGCCTCATTACGGGGCGCAGGCAGGAAGTCGGCTGGAACCAGGGCAATGAGCAGGTGGACTTCTACGATATGAAAGGCATTGTCGAGGAGCTCTTTGCGCGGCTCGGCATCAGCAAGTATACGGTCGAGGCGGGAGAGCATTTCGCACTCCATTCGGGCAAGACGGCCTGCTTCAAGAAAGGGCGCGAGGTAATCGCCGTCGTCGGTGAGCTCCATCCGGAGGCGGCGGAGAATTTCGGCATCAAGCAGAAGGTCTATCTCTTCGAGATGGATGTCGAGACGCTCATGAAATACACGGCGAAGAATTTCCATTTCGAGTCTCTGCCGAAATATCCGGCCATCGCGCGCGATCTCGCGATGCTCGTCGATGAGGATGTAGCGGCGGCGGACATCGAGCGCGTCATCGCGAAGCACGGCGGCAAGCATTTCACGGGCGTGACGCTCTTCGATGTCTATACGGGCAAGCAGGTCGCGGCTGGCAAGAAGAGCCTCGCGTTCAATCTGACGTTCCAGAGTAAGGACCGCACGCTCAAGGACGAGGAAGCCGATGCGGCCTTCCAGCAGATCCTCGCGGCGGTCGAGCAGCAGTTCCACGCCGAACTTCGTGCATAAGCGGGTGATGGGATGGACAAGACGACACGCAAGAAAGTAAACGTGGAGATCTTTGGCGATACGTATCCGTTCCGTACGGATGGAGATCCCCAGGAGTTCAAGAAGCTCGCGGCCTTTGTGGACAAGCACATGCAGCGTGCCGCGAAGCGGACGCGCAGCCTTGATACGCGCAAGATCGCGGTTCTTTCGGCGCTCGAGCTCGCGGATGAATATTTTAAGCTCAAGAAGGATTACGATGAGCTCGTCGAGCTGTTAGAGGATAAGTGAGGGGTCAAGCATGACACAATTCGATCAGAGAAATCTCTCGATGATGATGGATTTCTACGAAATGACGATGGCGAACGGCTACTTCGCGGATCATGACAAGGATACCAAGGTCGCGTTCGATGTCTTTTACCGCAAAAACCCGGATGAGGGCGGCTTCGCCATCTTTGCGGGGCTCGAGCAGGTCATCGAGTATGTGGAGAACATGCGGTTTTCCGAGCGCGACATCGAGTATTTCCGCGCGCAGCACATGTTCTCCGAGGCGTTCCTCGACTATCTGCGGGACTTCCGCTTCACGGGAGATATCTACGCGATGCCCGAGGGGACGGTCATGTATCCTGATGAGCCGATTCTCACCGTCGTCGGCTCGCTCATCGACGCACAGCTCGTCGAGACGGCCATCCTCGCGCAGATCAACCACCAGTCGCTCATCGCGACGAAATCGCGCCGCATCTGCAGGGCGGCGGCTGGGCGCGCCGTCTCCGATTTCGGTGCGCGGCGCGCGCACAACATGGACGCGGCGACATACGGCGCACGCGCGGCCTATATCGGCGGCGTCGTCGGCACGGCGACGGTCTCTGCGGGACAGATGTTCGGCATCCCCATCAGCGGCACGATGGCGCACAGCTGGGTGATGTTCTACGGTGACGAATACGAGGCGTTCAAGAAATACGCGCAGACGTACCCCGATGCGACGGTACTGCTCGTCGACACTTATGACGTCATCCATTCCGGCATCCCCAATGCCATTCGCGTCGCCCACGAGATTCTCGAGCCGATGGGCAAGCGGCTGCTCGGCATTCGCATTGATTCCGGCGACCTCGCGTATCTTTCGAAGCGTGTGCGCAAGATGCTCGACGCGGCGGGTCTCCCGGACTGCAAGATCGTCGTCTCGAACAGCCTCGACGAGTTCACCGTGGCGTCTCTGCTCTCGCAGGGAGCGTGCATCGACAGCTTCGGCATCGGCGAGCGGCTCATCACGGCGAAGTCCGAGCCGGTCTTCGGTGCCGTCTACAAGCTCGCGGCCGTCGGTGAGAACGGCGAGTTCGCGCCGCGTATCAAGGTCTCAGAGAACGTCGAAAAAATCACGAATCCGGGGCTCAAGGATCTCTACCGCGTCTATGACGCGGACGGCCATGCCGTCGCGGATCTCCTGGCCCTCTGTGGCGAGCCGGTCGATATGGCGGAGCCGTTCCGCTACGTCGACCCGCAGAAGCCGTGGAAGAACCGTTCCTTCGAGGGCTGCACGGTCAAGAACCTCCGCCGCCTCTACGTCAAGGCCGGCAAGCGCACAGTCGAGCTGCCGAAGCTCGATGCGATCCGCGACTACGTCAGGCAGCAGCTCGACACGGAGATCTGGGAGGAGGAGCAGCGCTTCGAGAACCCGCATCGCCACTACCTCGATATGACACCCGACTACTATGAGATGAAGATGGGACTGCTCTACGAGACGCGCAAGCAGCACGGCTGAGGAGGATGAAGATGCTGACAGGAAAGACTGGAAATCTCGGTGTCATGGGCTGGCCAATCGCGCATTCCCTCTCGCCTGCGATGCAGAACGCGGCCCTCGCTAAGGCTGGGATCGACTACGTTTATACCGCGCTGCCTGTGGAGCCGGTACACCTCGCAGCGGCCGTCGCCGGTCTGCGCGCGCTGCGTTTCCGAGGCTGGAACGTGACCATACCGCACAAGCAGGCGATGATCGACTTGCTCGATGAAATCGACGAGGACGCGCAGATCATCGGCGCGGTGAACACAGTCGTGCAGGAAAACGGCAGACTCATGGGCTTCAATACCGATGTCGCGGGATTTCTCGCGGGTCTTGCAGGTGCAGGCTTCTCTCTGACGCAGAAGCGCGTGGTTCTGCTCGGTGCGGGCGGGGCCGCCCGCGCCGTGCTCTGGGGCCTCATCAAGTCAGGGGCTTCCCGTGTCACCATCGGCGTGCGTCATCCGGAAAAGGCGGAGATGCTGCGCCAGGCATTCGCGCCCAAGGCATCGACGCTTGGCACGGAGCTTGCCGTCTATCACTGGGAGGAGGAGCGGTTCCATGCCGAGCTCGCCCAGGCCGCGCTGCTCGTCAACACGACGCCGCTCGGCATGGCGCCGAGGACAGAGGTGGCGCCGCCCATCGACTGGGAGCAGGTGCATCCGGAGGCGTTTGTCTACGACATCATCTACACGCCGCGCCAGACGCGGTTCCTGCGGGAGGCGGCGGAGCACGGCCATCCCACACGCAACGGTGAGGATATGCTCGTGGGGCAGGGCGCAGAGGCGTTCCGGCTCTGGTTCGGTCAGGAACCGGATCGCGCGCTCATGAAGGAGACGCTGCGGGCCCAGCTCACGGCGTAGGAGTGAGACAGAAAAGAGCCGGGAAACTCTCACGCACAGAGTGAAAGTCCCGGCTCTTTTCCTTTCGAGAGATGCGGCTCAGTTCCAACGGCAATGCCTGCCGTTGCATTGCTTCGCGTAGGGGCAGGCAGCACGGTCGCGGCAGACAGGGAGCTTTTCGGCTACCATGCGCGTCGGCTGTGGAAGCAGCGAAAACATCAGGGCAAGTCCCAGCATGAGCAGGGTTGTCGTAGCTGTGATTGGGAACATCATCAACACCTCTTCCGTGTATTTTGTTTGGTATTATTATACCATACATTGCCTTCATACGCGACAAGATGATAGAAAACAAAAAGATATTCGCGTTTGTGTGTGTCGTTGCGGCATCGGCAAGGGACTGTGGATGTCCGAGGGGGATGGGAATGAAATTCAATGAGTTTATGGGAGCGCTGCGCAAGGAGATTCCGCATGTCTGCCTTTTGGCGGGCGAGGAGCATTATTATGTGGATAAGGCAGTAGATGCCATGAAGCGTCGCCTTTTCCCGGATGGGGCTGGCGAGGACGCCATCGAGCGGTTGTCCGGCGACATGGACATCGATCAGCTCATCGGCCTCGTCGAGACGGTGCCGTTCTTCTCCGACAAGAATGTCATCATTGTGCAGGAGCCGCCCTTTTTCAAGGCGGCGGGCGGGAAAAAAAAAGACACGCAAGCGACAGATTCTGCAAAGGGCAAAAAGATGGCGGACAAGAAGATGGAGCGGCTGCAGCAGCTGATCGCGTCGCCGCCCTCCTTTTCCTATGTGATCTTCCTCATGAAGGAAAAACCTGACAAGCGGAAGAAAATCACAAAGGCCGTCGAGCAGGCGGGACTCATCCTCGAGGCGGAGCCCGTGCGGGCGTGGAACATCAACGACTGGCTGCGCCCAAAGCTCCGTGCGCTCGGCAAGGAGCTCGACCGCGACGCCTACGAATATTTCCTCAACGCCGTCTCGATGATGCAGCAGATCTCGCTTTCCTACCTCGATCAGGAGTTTGATAAGCTCGCGCTTTTTTCCAAGGCACCGCGTATCACGAAAAGGGAAATCATCGAGGTCTTCGCCGGGCTGCCGGAGGTCTCTGTCTTCGCGCTCGTCGATGCCGTTAGCGCCAAGGATGCGAAAAAGGCGCTCGCGCTTCTCGTGCGGCAGCTCAGTGACGGCACGTATTTCACTGTGTTGCTCGCCCTGCTCGCGCGCCACGTGCGGCAGCTCTGGCAGGCGCGGCTGCTGATGGCGCGGGGCGTGCGCGGCCGCGCGCTCGCAAAGCCCCTTGAGCTCAATCCCTTCATTGCGGAGAAGCTCGGGCAGGCAGCGGCGCGCTTCACGGACGCGCAGCTCCGTAGCGCCTATCTTGCCATCGTCGATGCCGATTACCTCATGAAGACGGGACAGGGCGGGAATGAACTGCTCGAGCGCATCATTATCCTCCTGTGCGCGTGACATCGTTACGGAATTTTTATGCTTTCGTGCTACAATACACGAGAAAGGCGCAGGTGGACGCCGTGTGCCATAGATCAGGGGCTGGGAGCCATGCTCCTGGCTGGTATTCTGCCGGGGTGCTGCGCCGATCGTGTGGCGCTTGCGCCCTCGCGGATCAGCCGCGCCTTGGCGCGGGAAAGGGGTTCTTTATGAAGATTCTTGTCACGGGGGGCGCCGGCTTCATCGGCTCGCACCTCGTTCGGTTATTGCAGGACGCAGGAGAGACGGTCACGGTCGTCGATAATTTCAGCACCGGACTGCGGGAGAACCTGCCGGAGGGGACGGACTGCCGTCCAATGGATGTGACGAGCCCGCAGCTCGAAACGCTCTTCGAGGAAGAACACTTCGATGCGGTCGTCCATCTGGCAGGGCAGACGACCGTCCACGTCTCGATGGCGGATCCCGAGCTCGACGGCATGCAGAACGTCGTCGGCTCGATCCATGTGCTCGAACAGGCGCGCCGTTACGGTGCCACCCGCGTGATTTTTGCCTCGACGGCGGCCAGCTACGGCGACGTGCCGGAGGAGCATCTGCCCATCGACGAGTCGGAGCCGCTCGCGCCGCTCTCGTTCTACGGCCTCTCCAAGGTCACGGTCGAGAAATATCTCGCGCTCTACCAGCGCGCCTACGGGCTCGACTACGTCGTGCTCCGCTTTGCCAATGTCTACGGCGAGCGGCAGGGCGTCGGCGGCGAGGGCGGCGTCATCAGCATCTTCGCGAAGAAGGTCGCGCAGGGGGAGCCGCTGACGATTTACGGCGATGGCGGGCAGACGCGGGATTTCATCTATGCCGGCGACATCGCAAGCGGCATTTACGCTGCGCTCAAGACGCAGCAGGTCAACCGCGCCTACAACCTCTCTACGCAGACGGAGACGAGCCTCAAGGAGCTCGTCTCTGTCCTCGAGCAGGCAGCGGGGCATGAGATTCCCGTCTCCTGCAAGGAGGCGCGCTCCGGCGATATCTATCAGTCCGTGCTCGCCAATGGGCGCGCGCGGCGCGCGCTCGGCTGGCAGCCGGAAGTGAGCCTTGAAGAGGGACTGCGCCGCACGTATCGTTATTTCCAAGAGATGCAGCAGTAGCATGGATGAGCTGCCGTGAGACATTGCGCAAATCACGAGAGAAACAGGCGTAAGTCATCATTCCCCGCTGGTGGAACCGGCGGGGGATATTTTTTATTTGACAATGATAATGATATGGGTTATCATAAATGGCGTAGAAATAATCTATTATCATTTTCAATACGAGGAGGCGTTTCTCTTGACACTCAAGGATGGCAAGACAGGCATGAAAGTGAAGGTCTTGGAAATCGGTGATTCCGCGCTCAAGGATCGGCTCATGACGATGGGACTCATCCCCGGTACGCAGGTCAAAGTCCTGCGCTCTGCGCCGCTCGGCGATCCCATCGCCATCGGCATCCGTTCTTATAACTTGGCACTGCGCCGCGAGGATGCGGCGAAGATCCAGGTCGCGCAGGTCGGCTGATATCTGCCGGTTGAACGCAGCAAGGCTCGAGAGCAGGCGGATTTTTTCTCTAGAGAGATGATGTTCCTGCCGCGAGAGCAGCGAAAGGAGACGTATTTTTCATTATGTCAACATTAGCAGTGGCACTCACCGGCAATCCGAATACCGGTAAATCTACAATCTTTAACGAACTGACGGGCGCGCGGCAGAAAATCGGCAACTGGCCGGGCGTCACGGTCGATAAGAAGGTCGGCTATACGCGCTATAAGGATCGCGCGATCTCCGTCGTCGACCTGCCGGGGACGTACAGCGTCAACGCGCGCAGCCCGGAGGAAAAGATCGTCATCGATTTCCTCATGAACAACAAGCTCGACCTCGTTGTCGATGTCGTCGACAGCTCGAACATCGAGCGCAACCTCTTCCTCACCGTGCAGCTCCTCGAGCAGGGCATCCCCCTGCTCATCGACCTCAACATGCAGGACGACGCGAAGCGCCGCGGCATCCGGATCGATACGAAGAAGTTCGAGCAGGCGCTCGGCATGCCGGTCGTCGAGACGGTCGGCCGCAGCAAGAAGAGCACGCGTCGGCTCCTCGACGTCTTCACGTCGACGGTCATGGCGCAGTATGAGCCGAGCGACCTCGTGAAGGAGCATATCAGGAAAGTCGAGGCCATCCGCGCGAACGGCAGGTCAGAGGCGGAGCAGCAGGAGGAACTCGCCGAGGCGCGCTACGCGCTCATCGACAAAGTGATGGACTATGCGGTCGACATCGGGAATGTCGGCCCGTCGCGCTCTGAGAAAATCGACCATTACCTCGCGAACGGCGTGCTCGCGCTGCCGATATTTCTCCTGATTCTCTACGCGGTCTTCCAGATTACCTTCACCTGGATCGGGCAGCCGATCGCTGATTTCCTCGATGACGCCATCAATACGGATTTCCTCGATTTTATGACGGGCTTCCTCACGGATGCCGGCGTTGCCGACTGGCTCGTCTCGCTCGTCTGCGACGGCATCATCGCGGGCGTGGGCGCAGTGCTCACGTTCGTGCCGCTGATCTTCGTCCTGTTCTTCTGCCTGTCCTTCCTCGACGGCACGGGCTACATGGCGCGCATCGCGTTCATCATGGATCCGATCATGCGCCGCTGCGGCCTCACGGGCAAGGGCATCATGCCGCTCATGATGGGCTTCGGCTGCGGCGTACCCGCCATCATGGGCGCACGTGCGCTCGACTCGGAGAAGGACCGCATGGTCTCCATCCTCATCACGCCGTTCCTCACCTGCGGCGCGAAGCTGCCGATCATGGCGCTTTTCGCGGCGATGTTCTTCCCCGATGATGCGGCGAATATCGTTTTCGCGATGTACATCCTCGGCGTCGTGATGTCCATCATCGTCGCCAAGGGTCTCGGCGCGACGATGTTCAAGGACAAGGGCTCGACGTTCCTGCTCGAGCTGCCGCCGTACCGCATGCCGGACATGAAATCGGTGCTGCTCGAGACCTGGGATAAGGGAAAGGGCTACCTCATCAAAGCCGGTACCATCATCTTCGCGGCGTCCGTGCTGCTCTGGGTGATGTCGAACTACAACTTCAGCGGCCCGTGCGAGATCGAGGACTCCATCCTCGCGACGCTCGGTGACTGGATGTCGAAACTCTTCACGCTCCAGGGCTTCGATACCTGGGAAGCTGGCGCCGCCATCCTCTCCGGCATCATGGCGAAGGAGACCGTCGTCGCGACCATCGGTATCCTCTACGGCGCTGGCGACGTCTCTACGGAGGCGGAGGATGCAGCCGACACGGCGACGACGATGATGGAAACGGGCATGGCGACGGCCTTCACGAGCCTCTCTGCGTTCGCGTTCATGGTCTTCTCCCAGCTCTATACGCCCTGCGTCACGGCGCTCGGCACGATCAAGAAAGAGGCGGGCGGCTGGAAATGGGTCGGCTTCTCCGCGGTCTACCAGTTCGCGATTGCTTGGGTGGTTTCTCTGCTCGTCTATCAGGTGGGACGCCTGGTCGGCTTCTGAGTGACTGCTTATATTGTGAATGAGTCCGTAGTTCCTTAGAATGGAGGGATGAATGATGGCAACGTTGCTTGTAGGCGTACTTCTTCTCGTGGCGCTCTATTTCGCGCTGCGCCATGTCGTGCGGAATCTCCGTGAGGGCAAAGAGGACTGCTGCGGCGGCTGTCCCGGCTGTCATGGCGGCTGTAGCAGCTGCCATCCGCATGCCTGAGGGGGAACCGCGAATGCGGGCATATATCCTCTCTCCCTTGGATATCACATAAGACAGGAAAGGCTGGATGCTCATTCCGGGCATCCAGCCTATTCTGCATTTTCGCGCAGATTCTTATTTTATTCCTTGCTCGTGTCCCCAGGCGCTGATTTTTGCGTAGAGCGGGACGGGGACGTGGTATTTTTCGCCGAGGGCGACGACGCGGTCGACGAGGCCGGAGAATTCGGAGGGGCGGCCTGCGGCGACGTCGCGCTGCATGGAGGTGGTGAGGATCGGGGCGGAGGCGTCCATGATGCGCAGGCCCTCTGTGACGAGGTCTTTCTCGAAGGTGAGGCCCATGGCCGCGCCGAGGGCCTTGATCTCCTCGATGAGGGCGATGAAGGAAGCGCGGGCGCGGCCGCCGGGCTGCATGTCGCCGCTCACGGCGTCGCAGTAGAGTCCCGCTGCGCCCATAGGGGAGACAAAGGCGAATTTCTGGAGGGCGTCGCGCTCGATGGTAGCGGTGAAGTGCGCGTGGATGTCTGCCGCACGCAGGATGTGCTCTGTCTCGGCGGCTTTCGCGCGCAGGTAATCGTCTTGCCCGCGGCGGAACCCGAAGAAGACGCGCAGGATCTTGCCGGACTGGGCGAGGATGCCGGGGGCTTCCCGCCGCGCCCAGATGTAGATGCAGCCGTCGAGGCAGGTGAGGCCGGGGAGCGCCTGCTGCATGACGCCGCCCGTGCCGAAGACGTTGAGGATGGGGATGATGAGCGTCTCTTTGTCCGCCGCGCGGCGGGCGAAGTCGATGGCTGCCTGCAGGCTGCCGTATTTGAAGCAGACGAAGATGACGTCCGGGGTGTCAGTGTACGTCTCCAGCGTGCAGGCGCGGACTTCCGGCAGGACGAGGTCGTCCGCGGCATCGCGGCGGATGACGAGTCCCCGTGTCTGCAGTGCGCGCAGATTCTCGCCGCGGGCGAGGAAGGTGACGTCGTTTCCCGCGTGGGCGAGATAGCCGCCGAGGCAGCCGCCGGTGCTGCCGGCGCCGAGTATGGCGAATTTCATGGGAATCCCTCCTGAGTTTTCAGATGCTTCTATCATACCATATTAAAGGGGCCGTGTTTCCTTTTTCTTTCATTTATGTTATGATGATTCATATTGAGAATTTTTTCCATTTCCAGGGGGCGTGGCTGCGCCCGGCTGAGGAGACGAGGAGGTAGCGTTTTGAGACTCAGGAATATTTTTCTGGTGCTGCTGGCAATGGCAGCGTTCCTGCTCGCGGGCTGCGGCACGCAGGCGGGGACGAGGGCGGACGATGGCGGCTTCCGGATTGTGACGTCGTTCTATCCGATGTATATCGACGCCATCAATATCACGCGCGGCGTCGACGGCGTGACGGTGACGAATATGACGAAGCCTCAGACGGGCTGTCTGCATGATTACCAGCTCACGACGGAGGACATGAAGACGCTTGAAAAGGCGGACGCGTTCATCGTCAACGGCGCGGGGATGGAGAGCTTCCTCGACAAGGTCATCAAGGCGCAGAAAGGGCTCGTCGTCATCGACGCTTCGCGCGGCATCCCGCTCCTCGAGGAGAAGGGGGAGCAGAATCCCCATGTCTGGCTCAGCATCTCGAAGGACATCGAGCAGGTGAAGAACATCGCCGCGCAGCTCAAGGAAGCAGATCTAGAGCACGCCGATGCGTATGAAGCGAACGCCGCGGCGTATATCGAGAAACTCACGGCGCTCAAGCAGGAGATGCACGCTTCGCTTGACGGCGTGCCGCACAAGGAGATCGTGACGTTCCACGAGGCGTTCCCGTACTTCGCGGAGGAGTTCGGCCTGCATATCATCGGCGTTATCGAGCGGGAGCCTGGCTCAGAGCCGACGCCGGAGGAGCTTGAGACGACCATCGACCAGGTGAACCAGCTGCCGGTCAAGGTGCTCTTCACGGAGCCGCAGTATTCCCCGAACGCCGCCGAGACGATCGTGCGGGAGACGGGCGCGAAAATCTACGAGCTCGATCCCGTGGTGACGGGTGAGGCGACGCCGAACGCGATGGACGCGTATCTCGATGCCATGCGGAAGAATATGGAGGTGCTGAAGCAGGCGCTGCAGTGAGGGAGAGGCCCGGCGAAAAATAGAGGAACCACTGATTCATTCAGCACTCTGCCTTTGCGTATCTGCACTGTCCTCTCGTCGTCAACAAATCCTCAGCGTAGCTCTGCTACGCCTCCGGTTTGTTTCCTAGAGAGATACAGCGCATCTACGCAAATTCAGGGCACTTCATTTAATCAGCGGTTCCTAGAGGTACCGCTTGGAAAATGTCCGGGCGGTACCTCTATTTCTTTGCGTGAGATCATCAGGCGGCATCTTTCGGAGGACTCGGTGAAGGCAGAAAGGTGGCGTTTCCTGAAAAAGAGCGCAAAAAAAGATGCAGGCGAATGACTCGCACTGCATCTTTTGTCTTGCTGGTAGGGGATCTTACTTGTTCGCCTTGACGAGCGCAAGGATCTCATCTGCGCGGCCGTTGGAGCCGAGGACGTCCTTGATCTTGTGCTCGACGAGCTCCTTGACGTAGGAGCGGCCGTCAGCGATGTACTGGCGCGGATCGAAATGCTCCGGATGCGCCATGAAGTGCTCGCGGATACCGGCCGTCATAGCGAGGCGGAGGTCAGAGTCGATGTTGATCTTGCAGACCGCGGACTTCGCTGCCTTGCGGAGCTGATCCTCAGGAATGCCGACTGCATCGTCGAGCTTGCCGCCGTTGTCGTTGATGATCTTCACGTACTTCGGAATGACGGAGGAAGCGCCGTGGAGGACGATCGGGAACTCCGGAATCTTCTTCTCGATCTCAGCGAGGATGTCGAAGCGGAGCTCAGGCGGGACGAGCACGCCGTCAGCGTTGCGCGTGCACTGCTCCGGCTTGAACTTGAATGCGCCGTGGCTCGTGCCGATGGCGATGGCGAGGGAGTCGACGCCCGTCTCGCGGACGAACTCCTCGACCTCTTCCGGCTGCGTGTAGGCTGCCTCGTGCGCAGCGACCTTCACATCGTCCTCGATGCCGGCGAGCTTGCCGAGCTCAGCCTCGACGACGACGCCGTGCTCATGCGCGTAGGCAACGACTTCCTGCGTGCGCTTGATGTTCTCCTTGAACTCATACTTGGAGCCGTCGTACATGACAGAGGTGAAGCCGTCATCGATGCAGGCCTTGCACGTCTCGAAGTCCGGGCCGTGGTCGAGGTGCAGGGCGACAGGGATGTCGTTGACCTCGAGGGCTGCCTCGACGAGGTGACGGAGATACGGGCCCTTTGCGTACTTGCGGGCGCCGGCGGATGCCTGGAGGATGACCGGGGACTTCAGCTCAGCAGCAGCTTCCGTGATTCCCTGGACGATCTCCATGTTGTTGATGTTGAAAGCGCCGATGGCGTAGCCGCCCTCGTAAGCCTTCTTGAACATTTCTTTTGTTCCAACTAATGGCATTTTTACATTACCCCCTAGTAATTTGTGTTCAACCATTCATGAACTTATCTCATTATATCATAGAACGCGGGACAGGTGTATAGGGCTTGTGCAAATTTTCTCGAAATCCGTCAAATGCTTGCAAACGGGAAAGAAGAAGTGATAATCGCCTGCATATCCGGCGGCAGCGGTGCATTGATACGGCAGTCCGCGTGCGTGATGGGATGGCGGAAGGAGAGCTGCGCCGCATGGAGGGCCTGGCGCGCGATGCGCGCGTCTGGTGTGCCGTAGAGGTCGTCGCCGAGCAGCGGGCAGCCGAGGCTCGCGAGGTGGACGCGGATCTGGTGGGTGCGCCCCGTCTCGAGTGCGAGGCGTACGAGGGAGAGATCGCCGCGGGCGGCGAGCACCTCGTAGTGTGTGCGAGCCTCCTTGCCGCCCGCGCTGGTCGCGCGCACCTCCTGGCGGATGAAGCTACCGTCGCTGCAGCCGAGCGGCTTGTCGATGATGCCTGCGGGCTGCGGCAGCGTGCCGCGTGCGATGGCGAGGTAGATGCGATGGAATCTTTTCTCACCGCTTTTCGTGAGCATGTGCTGGATCTGCGGCTCTTTGGCGATGAGCACGAGGCCTGTCGTCTGGCGGTCGAGGCGGTGGAGCGGGTGGAAGTGATGCGCCTCTCCCTTGCGCCGGTAGTAGCCGAGGACGGCGTTCGCGAGCGTCCCCGTTGGCTCGACGGTGAGCGGGTGGACGAGCTGGCCGGCCGGCTTGTTCACGGCGAGCAGGAAGTCGTCCTCGTAGCGGATGTCGATCGGCAGGTCCTGCGGCTCGATGGGGAAGGCGTCAGGGCGGGGCGGTTTCTCGCTCTCGAAGGTGAGGATGTCGCCATTTTGCACCATGGTGTGCGTGGCGTTGGCGGAGAGGCCGTTTTTGCGGAAGTCCCCGGTGTGCTTGAGCCGTTTCCACTGGGAGTTCGAGATGCCGTAGTGACGGATGAGGTAGGCGCGCGCGGGAAGCTCCGCGCAATCTGCCGGGAGTTTGACGACGAGGCGCGTCACGATTGCTGTCCGCCGCGCGATTCGTCGTCTTCCGGCGCGCGGCCCGCGGGCGCGAAGGGCTCGCCGCGCAGCAGGGCGATGACGCGGAAGAGCAGGGAGAGCATGATGGCGACGACGGTCGCGAGCGCCATGCCCTTGAGCGTGACGGTGCCGAGCGTGATGCTCGCCGTCGAGACGCCGATGCCGAGCACGATGGAGGTGAGCAGGAGGTTCATCGGCTGGTTGTAGTCGACCTTCGCCTCGACGAGGATGCGAATGCCGGAGGCCGCGATGAGGCCGAAGAGTAGCAGCGAGACACCGCCCATGACGGGCGTCGGGATGCTCTGGATGAGCGCGGCGAGCTTGCCGAGGCAGGAGAGCAGGATGGCGAAAACGGCCGCGCCGCCGATGACCCAGGTGGAGAAGACGCGCGTGATGGCGAGGACGCCGATGTTCTCGCCGTAGGTGGTGTTCGGCGTCGAGCCGAAGAAGCCGGAAATGATGGTCGAGATGCCGTTGCCGAGGATGGAGCGGTCGAGTCCCGGATCCTTGGTGAGGTCGCGGCCGACGATGTTGCCCGTCACGATGAGGTGGCCGATGTGCTCGGCGATGACGACGAGCGAGGCCGGCAGGATGATGAGAATGGCGCCGGGCTCGAAGACGGGATGGTAGAATGTGGGCAGTGCGAACCAGGGTGCGCGCTCGACGAGGCTCCAGTCGACGATGCCCGTGCAGGCCGCGATGATGTAGCCGGAGACGACGCCGATGAGAATCGGGATGATGGAGAGGAAGCCCTTGAACGCGACGGAGGCGACGATCGTGATGGCGAGCGTCGCGAGGGAGACGAAGATGGCGGTCTCGTCCGTCTTTTCTCCCGTGAGTCCCGCCATGCCGGCGGCTGTTGGCATGAGCTCGAGGCCGATGACGGCGACGATGGCGCCCATGGAGGCGGGCGGGAAGATGACGTCGATCCAGCCCGTGCCGACCGCGCGGATCAGCAGGCCGACGAGGCAGAAGACGATGCCGACGACGATGAAGCCGCCGAGTGCCGCCTCATAACCGTATTGGGCGAGCACGAGGAAGACCGGAGAGAGGAACGCGAAGCTCGAGCCGAGATAGGCGGGGATGCGCCCCTTGCAGATGACGAGGTAGAGGATGGTGCCGATGCCGTTGAAGAGCAGCACGGTGGCCGGGTTCACCTTGAAGAGGATCGGCACGAGCACCGTAGAGCCGAACATGGCGAACAGATGCTGCAGGGAGAGCGGGATGGTCTCGAGGAGCGGCAGGCGCTCCTCAACGCCGATGGCGCGGCGGGTAGACATGGAAAACACTCCTTTGTGAAATAGAATATAGTAGAAAACTTCTCTTTCACGCTACCATATCCATCTCTGTTTGTCTAGATGCGTGCCGATTTCGCGGAGAGGAGAGTGTGTCAGATGAAAGACTGTGGCAGGGGCAGCCGTATGGAATTTACTATGTAAATCCCCAAGAGCGCAAGCCGGAGGCGCAGCGCGATTGGCCGGATTTTCTGCAAGGGCGATGCACAATGTCCACGAAGTGGACGTTTGTGCATGTAGCTTTGTACGTCAAAAGCCTCGGCGTTTGCCGAGGCTTTGGGGAATGATATGGTTGACGTTTTATTGTCAGGTGCGTCATGTCGCGTTGCGTCAGTGCGCGCCGCAGGTGCCTGTTGCGGCCGTGCAGTCCTCGTCCTTGTTCGTGAGGCCGAGATCCTTGAGCATCTGCATATCCTCCTTGATGGTTGTGCCGGAGGTCGTGAGCATGTTGCCCGTGATGGAGGCCGAGGCGCCTGTCTCGAACGCCGTCGCGCCGTTTTGCGGCAGGAGCTTGCGCCCCGCCGCGAGGCGGATGTTCGCCGTCGGGGTGATGTAGCGGAAGAAGGCGATCGTGCGCAGGATGTCCTCCGCGGGCAGCTGGGGCCGCCCCTCCATGCCCGTGCCAGGAATCGGCATGAGCGCGTTGATGGGGATGGACTCGATGCCGAGCTCCTGCAGGGAGAGCGCCATGTCGAGACGGTCTTCCCAGGTCTCGCCCATGCCGATGATACCGCCCGAGCAGACGCAGAAACCTTCCTCTTGCGCCATCTTGATGGTACGGATGCGGTCGTCGTAGGTGTGCGACGTACAGATCTGCGGGAAAAAGCGGCGGCTCGTCTCGATGTTGTGATGATAGCTCGTGACGCCGGCCTCATGCAGCCGGTGCAGCTGCTCGCGCGTGAGTAGACCGTGCGAGGCGCAGAGGTCGATCGTGAGTGTTCGCTTCATTTCTTTGTATGTCTCGATGGCCTTGTCAAAATCCCGACCCGTGAGCGCACGCCCTGAGGTCACGATGGCGAAACGGTTCGCACCGGCTTCCTGGTTGGCACGCGCGTTGCGGATGATTTCTTCCTTGGGGAGGAAACCGTACTCGTCGATGCCCGTATGATGGCATGCCGCCTGCGCGCAGTACTTGCAGTTCTCGCCGCAGCGTCCCGACCGGCCGTTGATGATGGTGCAGAAATCAATATGCTTGCCGCAAAAGTGCCGCTGCAGACGGCCGGCGCCTTCCTGCAGTTCCTCCAGGGGAGCGGTGAGGAAGATGGAAAGATCGTCTGAGCGGCGGATGCGGTCGCCTGCGATGATATCCGTTGCCAGTTGGTCGGGAGTACGGTTGTTTCGATTCATTTCGATGGCCTCGCTTTTTCAATAAGGATAAATAGAAAACACTGACACTCTCTATAGTCAACATTATATATAGTACATCGTTGACAGTCAACTGCATACGAATTTTCAGGATAACATATTTCCCGACGACTTTTTGAAACGCACGGTCGTTTTACCCATCCATGCTTCCGTATTTTTATATGAAGGATACGCTTATGGCTGTGAGAGATCTTCCTCCTTGTCTTTATGTTTGCGCAGGGTGTCGCGACAGAAATCTATGAAGGATTGGGCGGCCTTCGAGATGTAGCGGTCTTTTTTCCATGCGAGACCGACGTCGACGAAGAGTGGCTCCTCGAGTGGAATGGTCTTGACGCCGGGTGCGTCTTCGAGCACCATGTCAAGCAGGAACGAGATGCCAACGCCGCTCGCGACGAGTCCCTTGATGGTGACGACCTGGTTGGATTCGAGCACGATGTTCGGCGTGATGCTCTGTTCCTTGAGTTTGCCGAGAATGGTCTGACGCAAGAAGGAACCTTCCTTGAGCATGATGACATTGGCCGCGGCAATGTCTTCTTTCGTGAGGCGATCCTTGGCGGCGAGCGGGCTGTTTTCTGGCACGCAGGCGACAATCTGGCTCGTCGTCATCGGCAGGAGCTGCAGATTATGCGAGGCGCCAGAGATGATGATGATGCCGAAATCGAGCTCATCGCGCTCGAGCTGCTCGCGGATGGACATAGAGCCCTCCTCGTGCAGGTAGATGTCGAGATGGGAGTATTTCTTCTGGAAGCTGGAGAAGATCTTCGGGAAAAGATAGGCACCCATCATCGGGGGGATGCCGATCTTGATTGTGCCTTTCTGGAGTTGCTTGTAGTCGTTGACCTCGAGGACAGCGTCCTGGATATTGCGCAAGGCGAGCTCGATGCGGTTGAGGAAAACAGCACCCTCAGGCGTCAGGGCAAGTTGTTTCTGGCTGCGGTCGAAGAGCTGGATGCCGAGCTCGGCTTCTAGCTTTTTGATCGCGACGGTGATGTTTGGCTGAGAGACGCGTAGGCGCTCGGCAGCGCGCGTGATGTTACGCAGTCGGCTGGCCATCTGGAAATATTCAAGCTGACGTAATTCCATACAATCGCTTCTTTCTCTATAAATTTCACTTATCTTTTGATATTATACCATAGATTGAAGCGAAATATGATAAAATAAAGGGAATTTATTGTCGTGATGAGAAAATTTTTTCACGGCGAAAGTAGGATTTTCTTTTTTTATGGGGAATGTTATACTAAGAGACAACGGAGTATCACAAGGATGGATATAGGGGGTCTTGTATTTGGAAATATCGACAGTCATCGGCTTGTGCTTGGGTTTTTTCTGCATCTTCTTCGGCATGGTCTTGAAGGGTGCCCCGCTCAGCGCGTTGAATAACCCGGCGGCATTCCTCATCATTATTGGTGGTACGGTGGCTTGCCTTTTTAATGCGTTCCGCATGGATGAGCTCAAAACGCTGCCTAAGATTATCAAGATGACGTTTTTTAAGCCCGCGACACACGCGAAGGCAGAGCTTCTGCAGCTCTTTGTCGAGCTCTCGCAGATCGCGCGCAGAGAGGGCATTCTTGCGCTCGAGAATAAGGTGTCTGATATTGACGATCCGTTTTTCCGCACGGGGCTTAATATGGTCATCGACGGCATGGATCCCGACTTCGTCAGCGATGTGCTTGACGCAGAGCTTGCCGTCATGCAGGAGCGCCACTCCAAGGGCCGTTCGATGCTGACGCAGGCTGGCACCTACGCGCCGACACTGGGCGTTTTAGGAGCTGTCGTCGGCCTGATTGCGGCACTCGGCAACCTCGATGATATCAACAAGCTGGGCCACGCGGTGGCCGCGGCATTCGTCGCTACGATTCTCGGTATTTTCACGGCTTATGTTCTCTGGTTGCCGCTCGCGAACAAACTGAAACTGCTCTCGGAGGAGGAGGTCAGCGAAAAGCGTATGATCATCGAGGGAATCCTTTCCCTGCAGGCTGGCGATTCCCCGACGGCAATCGAAGCGAAGCTCATGGTATTCATCCCGCAGTCGGAACGCGAAAATGTGAAGAAGGAGTGATTGGATGGCTCGTAAGAAACGCGGCAAGCAGAAAGAGGAGGAGGCCAGCGAGGCTTGGCTGCTGCCGTATTCTGACCTCATGACGTTGCTCTTGGCGCTCTTCATATCGCTTTTCGCCATCTCGCAGACGGATCAGAAGAAGGTATCCGACCTTGCGCAAGCATTCAGTTCCGCGTTCAACATGGGTGGCCCGTCCATGTTCGACCAGATGGGTCCGAATCCGGGACGTCGTGCGGAGATGCCATCGGATCAGGATCTCGGCAATTCTGCCTATATCCAGGAGAACCAGTCGCTCGAGCAGGCGAAGAAGGAGATGGATGAGTACATCGACCAGAACCAGCTCACGGATCAGCTCTCGACGGAGCTCACGGAGGATGGTCTGCTCATCCGTATCAAGGAGAAGGCGTTGTTCCCGTCGGGGTCGGCAGAGCTCGGCGGACAGGCGCAGAACATCGGTCCTGTCGTCGCGGGACTCCTTGCCTCCATTCCGGAGCGCGTCGTCATCTCTGGCCATACGGACAATGTACCGATCCACAGTGCGCAGTTTCCGTCAAATTGGGAGCTGAGCTCGCAGCGCGCGTTGAATTTCATGAAGTATCTGCTTTCCCTCAATCCTAAACTGCAGCCACAGCGGTTCAGCGCGATCGGTTACAGCGAATATCGGCCGATTGCGGATAACAGTACAGAGGCGGGGCGGATGAAGAACCGCCGTGTCGAGGTGCTCATCGCGCGCAATCTGCGCTTCAATCCGGACGAGAGCGGCAAGAATCCGAACAAGGATACGGGGGAGGCCGCGCCGGCAAGTACGGGCGGTCAGGTGCCGAATGCTGCTGTGGCGGATGGCTCGCATGTGACGACAACAACATTCTGAGTGTTTCTGGGATTGCCGCATGGCCTAGATGGCTATGTGCAGTCCTTTTTTCATGCAAGAGTCCAAGAGCGCAGGCCGTTTGTGCGTATGATATGAAAGGGAGGTGCTTATGCTAGCAGGAATTGGCACGGATATTGTAGAAATAAGCCGTGTGGGAAAGGCCCTCGTTAACCCGCGGTTTCGCGAGCGTGTCTATACACCCGCGGAACGCAGATACTGCGAGGGGCGAGGAGCATCGATGACAGCTTCCTTTGCCGCAAGATTTGCAGGGAAGGAAGCCGTGCTCAAGGCCTTTGGTACGGGACTGCGCGGGGGGACACTGCAAGAGATCGAGATCTTGCCAGATGAGCTTGGCTGTCCTCAGGTAACGTTATCGGGATTCTTTGCAGAGCTCGCACAGCGGAGGGGGATTGTGCGCGTGGTGATTTCACTGAGCCATGCGCGTGAGTATGCAACGGCACAGTGCGTGATGGAGGGAACAGAATGAGAATATCACTTGCGGAGGAAATGCGTGGCATTGACAAAAAGGCGGCGGAGACATACGGCCTTTCGACGGCTGTTCTCATGGAGAATGCCGGCCATCGGACAGCGGAGGCTGTCGCTGAGCTTCTGGGAACTCCTGTGATGGGAAAGAGCGTTATCGTGCTCGCGGGCTCGGGGAATAATGGCGGTGACGCGTTTGCGGCGGCACGTCATTTGGCGAATCTTGGCATGCGATTGAAGATTTTCTTTATTGGTGACGTTGCACATTTTTCACCTGCTACAGCTGCTAATTGCGAAACGGTGAAGAAGATGGGCATCGAGATTCATGAACTCGCGAGTGACCGCACCTGGGATCGCTTGACAGTTTCGCTGCGCTTTGCGGATGTCGTGGTGGACGGCGTGCTCGGCACGGGGGTCGCAGGAGAACTGCGAAAGCCTGTGCTGAGGCTCATCGAACTTGTCAACAGCATGGGAAAGCCTGTGGTATCCATCGACATTCCCTCTGGCGTAGCAGCGGACACGGGAGCGGTATCGACTGTAGCGATGCAGGCAGCGGTGACGCTCACGTTTGGTTTGCCAAAGGTGGGGCACTTCCTTTGCCCCGGTGCTGCGCTGACGGGGAAGCTGCTCGTCGATGATATTGGTCTGCCGCTCCAGCTTCTCGAGGAGAAATCGATGCGGCAGGTATTGCTCGACGATGCGCTGGCGACGACGCTCTTACCGTTGCGACCGCTCGATGTGCACAAGGGGAGTTGCGGGCATGTGCTCGTTGTTGCAGGCTCACGCGGCATGACAGGGGCTGCGTATCTCGCATCGCTTGCAGCGCTGCGGATCGGCGCAGGCATGGTGACGCTCGCGGTGCCGGAAAGCATCGCGGATCTCATGGAGATGAAGACGACGGAGGTCATGACCGTGCCGGTACCGGAATGTGCGCCGGGCGTCATGGGGGGCGATGAAGCACTCGCGAGGCTCCTCGAGCTCTCCGAGGGAAAAGATGCGGTGCTCATCGGACCTGGCCTCGGCAGGTTAGAGGCAACGGGTGAGGTCGTGCGTAAGTTTGCCGCGTATCTCGAGAAGCCTTTGGTGCTCGACGCTGATGCACTGTTCGCCTTCCACGGACACCTTAAGGAACTCGCGCGATGCAAGCAGATGCCGGTGCTTACACCGCATCTCGGCGAGCTTGCTGGACTCTTGGGCGAGACGGTGGAGGCGGTGCGCCAGGATTTGCTAAAGTGCGTCCGCGAGGCGGCAGCACGTCTGCAGAGCGTCATCGTCGCAAAAAGCGAGTGCACGCTCGTCGCTTACCCGAACGGCGAAGTTTTTTTCACGACGAAGGGGAATCCCGGCATGGCGACGGCTGGCTGCGGCGATGTGCTTGCAGGTACGGTCGTCGGACTCATGCAGCAGATGGAGAGCGCTTTGGCGCCGCTCGCTGGTGTCTATCTGCACGGCCTCGCGGGTGATCTCGCGGCGTCGCACAGCGGCGATGGTCTCATTGCCTCCGACGTTCTCGCTCAGCTGCCGCGCGCACTCGTGAATCTGCGCCGTCGTCAGACGGGCGCGGCGGCAAAATGATGTGCCGCACGTTACAACTTGACATATGGAAATTGCTGCATTAGAATAGAAATCACTCTAATAGAGGTACATGAAACGAAAAGGGGCAGGATTTATGTCAAAAGTGAATGTTGATTGGTCAAAACTTGGGTTCTCGTATCAGCCGATTTCCCAGCGCTATGTGGCGAACTATAAAGATGGCAAGTGGGGCAAGGGCGGCCTGACAGATGATCCGAACGTGACACTCAATGAATGTGCCGGCATCCTGCAGTATTGCCAGGAGGTATTCGAGGGCCTCAAGGCGTACAAGACGAAAGATGGCCGCACGGTTACGTTCCGCCCGGACATGAATGCGAAACGCATGATCGACTCCGCGAAACGGCTGGAGATGCCTCCGGTTTCCGAGGAGATGTTCATGGAGGCTGTCGACCAGGTCGTTGCGGCGAACAAGGACTGGATTCCTCCGTTCGAGACGGGCGGCGCGCTCTATCTGCGTCCATATCTCTTCGCATCGGGCCCTGTTATCGGCGTCAAGCCGTCGGACGAGTATCAGTTCCGTCTCTTTGGCACGCCGGTCGGCTCGTACTTCAAGAATGGCGTCAAACCAATCACGATCTGCGTGAGTGATTTCGATCGCGCTGCACCGCGCGGCACGGGCCACATCAAGGCGGGCCTTAACTACGCGATGAGCCTGCATGCCTACATCACGGCGCATACGAATGGCTTTGATGAGAACATGTTCCTCGATCCGGCGACGCGCACCTACGTCGAGGAGACGGGCGGTGCGAATTTCCTCTTTGTCAAGAAGGATGGCACGCTCGTGACGCCGAAGTCAGATTCCATTCTGCCGTCCATCACGCGTCGCTCGCTTATTACGATTGCGACGGATATGCTCGGCATGAAGGTGGAACACCGCCCGGTGAAGCTCACCGAGGTCGGCGATTTCGCGGAGGCCGGTCTCTGCGGTACGGCGGCCGTCATCTGTCCGGTGGGCAAGGTCGTCGATCACGACAAGGTCTACAACATCGCGAGTGGCATGGAGAAGATGGGCCCAGTGCTCCAGAAGCTCTATGATACGCTGCGCGGCATTCAGCTCGGCACGATCGAGGGGCCGGCAGGCTGGGTGCACGAAGTCAAGTAACGAGTTTTGCACAGAAGCATCCCGGGGCGATCCGCCCCGGGATGCTTCTGCCTTTTTAGAGGGAAAAGATCCCTGTGGCCTCGTTTGTAGGATTTTATACTATTTTTTTCTTCAGGTAACAAGGATTTTAGCAAAAGCTGCGAGAATAGAAAAAGAAAAGGTGTTTGTTCGTTCTAAGGGGTTTTGCTTATGCCGGTCGATTTCCAGATACCACAAATTCCACTGCCGATCCGCGGCATTCTTTCGACGGTGGGACCGCTCGATGTTGCCGATATCCTGATTGTTGCCATCATTCTCTACAAGATTTATGAAATGCTGCAGGATACGCGCGCCATCACGCTGGTCAAGGGACTGCTCGTACTGCTCGGCGTCACGCTCGTCTGCAATGCGCTCGAGCTGCATGTCATCTCCTGGTTGCTGCAGAAGGCTGTGACGCTGATTTTCGTGGCGCTGCCGATTGTCTTTCAGCCGGAACTGCGCCGTGGACTCGAGCATCTCGGGCAGGGTCGGTTCCTCGGCAACGGTACGCTGCTCGACGACGAGCAGGCGCGTTCCGTGGTGCATGAGCTCACGCGGGCTGTGCGCACGCTCTCCTCGACGAAGACGGGGGCCTTGCTCGTCATCGAGCGAGAGATGGGGCTCAATGACATCAGTGCGACGGGTATCCAGATCGACGGCCTCATAACGGCGGATTTCCTACTCAATGTATTCATTCCCAATACGCCGCTGCACGATGGTGCCGCGGTGATTCGCGGCAATCGCCTCATTGCGGCCGGCTGTCTGTTGCCGCTCACGGAGAACCGGTCCCTGTCGACAGAGCTCGGCACGCGTCACCGCGCTGCCATCGGACTCTCGGAGCAGTGCGATGCGCTCATCGTTGTCGTGAGTGAGGAGACGGGAACGATTTCTGTCGCGGAGAACGGCCATATCATGCGCCATCTTGATACGGAGACGCTCAAGGCCATATTAGAGCCGGCATTTTCCTCCAAGAGGCAGAGCCTCCGTGAGATGTGGGAGAATTGGAGGAAAGGGAAATGATGAATCGCATCAATAGTATCTTTCGTCGCAATCTGCCGGCGAAAATCGTGGCGCTCGGTGTGGCAGTCGTGCTCTGGGTCGTTGTGATGAGCGATCAGAATCCCGCCATCGAAGGTTCGTTCACGGTGCCGGTGGCTGTGGTCAACAGCCCGGAGGGCTACAAGGTCACGAAGAGCGAAGATACCGTGAAAATCAAGGTGCGCGGTGCGCGCTCGCTCTTTGTCTCCGTGACGGCAGATGATTTCCGCGCTTATGTGGACTTGGGCGGCGCTGAAGCGGGGAAACAGTCGCACAAAGTACAGACGGCCCTGCCGCAGGGGTTCGAGCTCGTCGAGGTACAGCCGGAGACGGTGGAGTTCAACCTCGATAAGATTATTCAGAAACAGGTGCGGGCAGATGTCATCGTGACAGGGAACTCCGCGCCCGGCACGACTGTCGCCAAGGTCACACAGGCTTCGTCCATCGTGACAATCGAGGGGCCGCAGTCGGCCGTGGAGAGCGTCACGCGTGTCGTGGGATATGTTGGACTTGCTGGAAACAGTGCGGATTTTGATTTGCAAGTGCCGCTCACGGCACTCAATGCCGATGGCCGCGAGGTGCATGATGTGAGGGTCGTGCCGTCGGCGACGGAGGTCACGGTCCAGCTCGCAAGAGGCCTCACGAAGAAGATCGTCACCATCCATCCGGTACTTGACGGCAGTCTGCCAGATGACCTGACACTCAGCGAGGTTCGCACGGATCCCATCAAGCTCGAGATTGCGGGTGAAAGCAAGGTGCTCGCGCCGTTGAGTTCTGTCGATACGGAAAAGATCGACCTCAGTAAGGTGACGGGTTCGGAGAAGCTTACGGTGCGGCTCGATTTGCCGAACGGCGTCACGGTGACCAATCCGGAGATCAGCGTGAACATCGTTGTCAAGAAAAAAGAGAAATAGTCAGGTGGAAAGAAAGCGCGGTACGAATGACTTTCTGACAGCGACAAGATAAGAATTTTGTATACATGCATTTGGAAATATAGACGGTTGTCCTTTTATGGCGTATGATAAGAAAAGTTGAGCATTTAAGGAGGAGTTATCAGATGACGAATAGTATGGCTGCATCTCATGCAAGGGACAAGAGACTCAAGGATGCGATTTTCGGCGCGAGCGCTGCCTGCCGTGAGGCTGTGGCGAAATATGGAGCGGAGAAGGTTACGAACGCGACCATCGGCACGATGATTGACGACGAGGGGAAACTTGCCTGCCTGCCGACGATGGAGCGCGTCTATCGTTCGCTGCCGATGGAGGACATCATCGCCTACGCGCCGATTTCCGGTCTGCCGGACTATCTCGATGCGGTCATCGACCTGACATTCGCCGACCACAAGCCCGAGGGGTATTGCGGGGCTGTGGCGACGGCAGGCGGCACGGGCGCCATCCATCATGCCGTCGCCAACTATGCGGAGCGTGGTACCTACGTACTGACCTCGGACTGGTTCTGGGGTACGTATAATGTCATCTGTAACGAGTGTGGCTGCAAGCTCGCGAATTATACGCTCTTTGATGAGCAGCAGCATTTCAACATCGCTGCCTATACGGCGAAGGTCGATGAGCTCATGAAGGGGCAGGACAGTCTGCTCGTCATCATCAATACGCCGGCGCACAATCCGACGGGTTTCAGCCTCACAGGAGAGGATTGGGACGCTGTGCTCGCACTCACGAAGAAATATGCGGCGCAGGGCAAGAAAATGAGCATCCTCGTCGATATCGCCTACATTGATTACGCGGGTGAGAAGAACGAGACGCGCGCCTTCATGGACAAATTCGCCGGTTTGCCGGATAATGTGCTCATCATGTTCTCTTTCTCGATGTCGAAGGGCTATACGATGTACGGCCAGCGCACGGGCGCGATCATTGCCGTCTCCTCGAGCCAGGCGGTCATTGACGAGTTCAAGGAAATCAACAAGTACACGAGCCGCGCGACGTGGTCGAACATCAACCGCGGTGCGATGACGCTGCTCACGCGCATCCAGCAGGATAAGGCGGCGCTCGCGCAGTTTGAGAAGGAGCGCGACGATTTCTACAAGCTCATCCAGCATCGCGGCGATATCTTCATGCAGGAAGCAAAAGCCTGCGGCCTGAAGGCTCTGCCGTACAAAGGAGGTTTCTTCCTGTCGGTACCGGCGAAGGATCCGGGAGCTGTCTGCGACGAGCTGCACAAGGATCTTGTCTTCGCTGTGCCGCTCAAGCTCGGCGTTCGTATCGCTGCGTGCTCCGTGTCGACGGCGAAGATGAAGGGCATCGCGGCGAAGGTGCTCAAAGCACAGCGGGCTGTCGAGGGGTGAGAACACGTCCTCTGTGGCATTCAAGCAGGCTGATGCCTGCCGGGTTGCTTTTGATGTAGCATGATACGCTTCTGTGTTCGCTCTGTAGGCGTTGCGTGTGGCTTTGCAAGCAGAATCCTATTGTGCGAATATCGTGTACCCGCATTCCGATCCATGAGAACGGCCGTCGTTTCTTCTTCGTGGAGAAACGGCGGCCGTTTTGCGTGCAAGACTGAACCGTGCTCCCTAAGGAATCGCTGATGAATTCAAGGATTTTACCACTTACTGTTGAGTGGATGAGAACATACCTTCTCCTCAGGAGAAGGGGGACCGCGAAGCGGTGGAAGAGGTGTTGCACGGTGGGGGAGTCGATAAGCATCATTCGAAACAGATTACCTTTTCCGCCATCGCTACGCTCGACACTTCCGGGAATGCCACTGGCATCCCGCGCTGATGCGTCCCCTGAGGGGAAGGTTGCGTGAATGTGCTGCATCATATTAATCAGCGTTTCCCTCAAGGATTTACGAAACTGTACCGTGAACGAGATGGTCATCATGGTTGTCGCTCGGATTATGACGATTCCCTGCACGGCTGCGTTGGGCGGCCTTGCCTATATGGTTCTCACGTCGTTTTTCGGCAGTGCGCTTTGAGCAGGCATGTCTTTCCTGTCTGCGGCAGCGTGATGTTTCCTGGGAATCTCATCCTCCTTTCAGCAGGATTTGGTATACTAGCGTATGCTCTGCTGGAAGGAGGATTTTTTTGAGAAAAATCGTTGTGACATTCCTTGCGACATTTGTGTTGACATTTTCCGCTGCCATTGTAGCTGCCGGCTATTACGTCGGCAATTATCTCGTGGGATTCGGCCTCATGCGCGGCTCAGCGGACGACCCGCAGGCGCCGCCGCGCGCCTATGCGTTGCTCATGCCCCCGGGGACATGGAACTATACGCGTCCTGATGCTCCGAGCGAGGAGTGGCGGCTCATCTCGCCAGATGGCCTGCATCTGACGGCGACGCACTTCCGTCCGGAGTGGCCGCGCGGCAATTGGGCCATCATCGTGCATGGCTACGGCTGTACGCAGGAGAATTCCTACTATCTCGCTTCACATTATCTCGCGCAGGGATACGACGTGCTCACGCCGGATTTGCGCAGTTCTGGAAAGAGTGAAGGACGGTTCGTGACGATGGGGCTGCGCGAGAGCGGAGATATCGTTGGTTGGGCGCAGGAGATTGCCGCGCGCAATCCTGAGGCCCGCATTGTGCTGCACGGTGTGTCGATGGGGGCGGCGACCGTCATGATGGCGGGAGCGTCGGATGCACTGCCGGTTCAGGTGGCGGCGGTGGTCGAGGACTGTGGCTACACGAGTGCCTACGATTTGCTCGCCTATCAGATGGAGACATCGTTCCGCCTGCCGTCTTTCCCAGGGATGAATCTGCTCGATTGGCGCTGCAGGAGCCGGGCGGGATTCTCCCTGCGCGAGGCAGCGCCAATCGAGGCCGTGCGCCATGCGCGCGTGCCCATGCTGTTCATCCACGGGACCGTGGATACTCTGGTGCCAGCCTCCATGGCGGAGACGCTTTATGCCGCATGCACTTCGGAAAAGGAGCTGCTGCTCGTGCCGGAGGCCATCCACTCAGCTGCCTCACAGAAGGATGCCGCACGCTATGACAGGACGGTCATGTCATTTTTGCATGGAAAGATGCATTAGATGCTGGGGCCTTGGTAAAGCTCAGTGGCTGTGACGGACAGGTGGCAGGAGTTTTTCTTTTGGCGGAGAAAAGATATAGTGAGAGAAAAAACGCTGGCATCTGCCAGCGGTTTGAGGAAGGATGATATATGATGGATGATACTACGAGAGAAATGCTTGCCCACTACAATGCGCGGAGCTATGCGAAGCCGCGCAGCATGCCGGAAGTGACGGCACGCTACAATCTCAAACGGCAGCAGTACCAGGATCTGCGCAAGATGGACGCACCAAACCATGAACAGCTTTCCATGCTCTATGCCGAGGCCAAAGTGCTCGGATGGGTGCTTGGCAAGGAGGAAAAAACGGTGATTCGCGAGCTCAATTCCTGAGAAGATTGCAGGGATAACCAGTGGCTTTCCATTCAGTCAGGCCACGATGTTCAGCTTGCGTAGTTGTCGGTGTGCAGAAACTCGCGCTCGATGACTTGGCCGCCTGCTAGGTAGAGACGGTAGACGCTTGGGTGGAGACGGCTGCCGTTGCTCTCGAGACGGATGGTCTTGCCGCCAAGATCGGCTCGCGTGCCGAGAATGTAGACGGTGAGCGTATGGCCGTCGGCGCTCGTGAGCAGATAGACGCTGTGCGCGAGCTGATTGCGGAACTGCAGGTCAATCTGGCCGTCTGCGACGGTTGCGTCGAGTCCCGGCGGGCAGTAGGCAGAGGGTAGCGCGTGCGATGTCCGCGCTGTCGGTGTGAGTCCTGCGAGCAGGACGGCATTGTAGAGCGTAGAACTCACCTGGCAGACACCGCCGCCGATGCCATCGGCCATCTGGCCGTCGAGGATGACGCCTGCGACCTTATAGCCCGCGGTCGCCGTGCGCAGGCCGACAGTATCGTTGAAGGAGAAGATGCCATTTGGCTTTACGAGGCTGCCGTTGAGCTTTCCTGCCGCGAGCGCAATGTTATGCCCGCGGTTACCAGGGCTGTATTTTGTCTGGTAGCTTGCGAGCACGCCGTCGATAGAGGCAAGTGTGTCGTCCGTGATGACGGGCTCAGTCTCTTCGACAAGAATCTCGGTGCGCACGGTGAGCGCGAGGGCCGATAGCTTTGGCGCGACGGTATCGTGAAGTGTTGTCGCGTCAGCCTGCCGTCCTGTGAGCGCTGCATGACGTTCTACATTTCCTCTGGGTGAGAGTGTGAGACTGGCATTCTTTGGTACGCGAGAGAGGGAAGTGGCGATGGCGACGAGCTTTGCCTGCAGTTTGTCATCGTTATAGGTGGCGGTGAGTCGTACATCTTTGCCGACGAGCGCGATACGCATCTGCGTGAGCGTATTCGTGAGCAGGCTGCCGCCGCGTCCCGTGCCGTAGGCATCTTGGACGGCCTGTTCAACGTTTGGCGTGAGTTCGATATCAGTTGCCTGGATATCCCAGCGCTGCGAACCGTTTGTCACGACAAGCGCCGGCTTTTTCATCTTGGCGCGCGCCTTCTCGAGGAAAAATTGGCGAATCTCTGTTTCCGACATGCCGGTGAGAGTTTTTCCCTCTGACTGGATGCCGAGGATGACGCGGTCGTGATTGGAGATGGAGACGGAGATACCGCCGATGACGCAGGTGACAAAGGCGATGGATACGGCTGTGACCGCGAGTATTTTTTCAGTTGAGAATGGTAAACGCATCGAGCAGAACTCCCTTGGAATTTAATACCAATATTATAAAATACCATGAGAACTTTGAAAAGGCAGGAGGCGGTAAAATGGCTGATGATTTTACAAAAGATGATGCAAGCGGAGCACGCGGCACGCAGGAGCACACGCGGGTGCGTGTGATGTCGGACCGGGAGAGCGCGGATTACAATGGCATCACAATTGAGGAGACAGCGAACGGACATACCTATGAGACACCACACGAGGATGATGTGCGACGCGCCCATGTTGTTTTCGAGACAGCGGGCACGGGAGATATATTCAGCGCCGCGCTGCGGCAGATTCTCGGGCCGCACTGGAAATGGAAGCTTGGTCTTGCGGTGGGCGCAATTGTGTTTGGCTTGGTGTTTTTCTTCATTGCTTTGCCGGTGCTTTCTGTTCTCTGTGTCGCAGCTGCTGTTCTCTGGCTCGTGGGACGCTTCCTGCACGGGTAAGCGTCCCAGCGCAGGGAAGTGATGTTTATTTACGCAGGCCGTATGGGAAACAGAAAGACCGCCGCAGGGGGGAACCTGCGGCGGTCTTTCTCACACACAATAGAATCAAAAGTTACAGGGGGATGGAGGATAACGGTAAGTAGATATCATGTGTAACTGAGGAGGGGTCAACAGCTACCTGATGGATTCGCTTAACGTCATATTTCCCTTTGACGACTTTTATTTTACGTTCGAGCAGCGGCTTGCGCAAGACGTTTTTTCGTATTTTTGCAGAAAAAAAGAGGTTTTTTTGTAGTTTTGTGAAATACAACAGTAATAGATGTAAAATTCACATCCACATGTGCAAAGTTCAGAAAAGGGGGAAGGATTGTGCAGACAAGACAGCGCAGGGAGCAGGTGCTCATGGTGCTTAAGGAAAGGAGACGCGTGACCATCGAAGGGCTGGCGAAGGATCTCGAGGTTTCGACGATGACGATTCGCCGCGATCTAAGGCGGCTGGCAGATGAGGATATCGTGACGCTGGTCCATGGCGGCGCTGTTTACAATGAGGGCGGCGCCTATCTTCCTGCGCTCACGGTGCGCGAGAAGACGATGCGGCGGGAGAAGAGCGCGATAGCGGAGTATTGCGCGCAGCAGATCCCCGAGGGGAGTGCCGTCTATCTTGACAATGGTTCGACGACGGTGGAGATTGCCGATGCACTGCGCGGCAAGCAGAATATTGCTGTACTCTCCCATTCTCTGCCTGTTCTCAATATTCTTTCCCATGCGAAGAATATCCAGCTCATCTCTGTTTCCGGTATTTATGAGCCGCGCGCGAAGGGGTTCTTTGGCGATCTTGCGCTGCGCATGCTGCGGCAGTTCCGCATCGATATCGCTTTTCTCGGTGTGACAGCAGTCGATGCCGAGGATGGCGTGATGTCCGCGGTCTTTTATGAGCAGGCGCTCAAGAAGGTGCTCGTCGAGCGTGCGAAAAAGAAAATCCTCGCCATCGATCATACAAAGATTGGTGGTTCGTCTTTTCTCAAGGTGTGTGATTTGCACGAGATTGATGGAATCGTGACAGATAAGTTCGCAGATGCAACGTTTATCGCCAAAGCGAAGCGGATGGGAATCGAGGTCTCACAGGTCTGAGACGTATCTTGCTCTTGGACACCATTCCGCTTCTTTTTATGCATGTATCCGGGCCTGAAGGACAAATGCCTGTTTTTATTGACAGGCAGAGGCTTTGCCGTTATCATGGAAGATGTGAAATGGATATGAGTTGCATCTTATGCCATGGAGAGCCTGCCTCGTGCTTCCGTACAGTACGGGGTGGGAGATTGCTTTCGAGTTTAGTATGGGGAGGATGATTGTCTCATGAAAGTGGCAGTTCTCATGGGGAGCGATTCCGATTGGCCGATTCTGAAACCGGCCGTCGAGCTTTTGAAGCAGTTCGGCATTGCCGCAGAGGTAGAGGTAGCGTCGGCGCACCGTACGCCCGCGAAGGTACGCGATTTCGTACTCGCGGCGCCGGGTAAGGGCGTCGGCGCTTTCATTGTTGCTGCGGGTGCGGCAGCGCATCTCGCAGGCGTCGTGGCAAGCTATACGACATTGCCGGTCATCGGTGTACCGATCAATGCGACGGCGCTCAACGGCATGGACGCGCTGCTCTCGACGGTGCAGATGCCGTCGGGCATCCCTGTGGCGACTATGGCCATCAATGGGGCGAAGAATGCGGCGATTTTCGCGGCACAGATTTTCGCGGTTTCTGACAAGGAGCTCGCGAAGAAGCTCGCGGACTACCGCGGCGAGATGGTCGAGGGCGTCGAGAAGAAAGCCGCCCGTGTCAAGGCACAGCTTTAATCGCATAAAGCGGGGAGAATCAGAGCCAACTATGTATGAAATGGACTATAAATGGAAGGAAGAGTGCGGTGTCTACGGCGTTTATTCGCGCACGGAGAATGTCTCGGAGATGACGTATTTCGGTCTGTACGCACTGCAGCACCGGGGACAGGAGAGCGCTGGCATCGCACTCACGGACGGCGCGTGGATGGATGTCACGCGCGGCATGGGCCTCGTCAATGAGGTGTTTCGTCATCAGTTGCCGCACATGGAGAACCAGTACATCGCCATCGGGCATGTGCGCTACTCGACGACGGGATCGAGCCTGCTCGCGAATACGCAGCCGCTCATGGTGAATTACGCGGGCGGCAAGATCGCGCTTGCGCATAACGGCAATCTCACGAATGCAGCGGAGATACGGCACAGTCTCGAACAGGAGGGCACGATCTTCCAGACCTCTATCGACTCGGAGGTGTTCGTGAACCTCATCGCGCGTTCGCGCAAGGAGACTATCGAGGAACGCATCATCGAGAGCCTCAAGAAGATCAAGGGCGCGTACTGCCTGACCATCATGACGGAGAACAAGCTCATCGGCGCGCGTGATCCGCAGGGGTTCCGTCCGCTTTGCCTCGGCAAGCTTGATGACGGAACGTGGATCCTTTCTTCAGAGACGTGCGGGCTCGATGTCAATGACGCGGAGTTCGTGCGCGATATCAAGCCAGGCGAAATGGTCGTCATCGATGACGACGGCGTAAAATCGTATATGTTCGGAGAGGGAGAGAAACTTGCCTCCTGTGTCTTCGAGTATATCTATTTCGCGCGTCCTGACTCCGTGATCGACGGGCAGAGCGTACATGCGGCGCGCTTCAAGATGGGGCAGATCCTCGCGCAGGAGTCGAAGTTCGAGGGTGATATCGTCATCTCGGTGCCGGACTCTGGCACGACGGCAGCGACGGGATATGCCTACGAGGCGGGTCTTCCGTTCGTCGAGGGACTCATCAAGAACCGCTACATTGGCCGTACGTTTATCAAGCCGACGCAGAAGGCGCGCGATACGGCGGTGAAGCTCAAACTCAATGCCATCCGCTCCGTAGTCGAGGGCAAGCGAGTCATCATGGTCGATGACTCCATCGTGCGCGGCACGACGAGCGGCAAGATCGTGAGGATGCTGCGCGCGGCGGGAGCTAAGGCGGTCTACATGTGCGTGAGCAGTCCTCCCATTGGCTATCCCTGCTTTTACGGCATCGATACGAGCATTCGCAAGGAGCTCATCGCCGCGACGAAGTCAGTCGAGGAGATCCGCGAGTACATTGGCGCGGACGGCCTGCATTTCCTGAGCATCGAAGGGCTCAAGCAGTGCGTCGACCGCGTGCACGCGGATGATATGTGCTATGCGTGCTTCAACAGCGCCTATCCTGTCGCGCAGGGAGAAAAGCCCGCGGGCGACAGCAAGTATGTTTTTGAGCAGCGCAAGTGCTGAGGAATGACAGCAGCCGACAGCAACGGATAACGACTTTGGAGGAATGAAATGTCTGACAAACTTACCTATAAAGATGCAGGCGTCAACATCGACGCGGGCAATTACTCCGTCAAGCTCATCAAGGACAGCGTGCGCGCGACGTACCGTCCGGAAGTGCTCGGCGATCTCGGCGGCTTCGGCGGCCTTTTCGCGCTGCAGGCGGGCAAATACAAGGAGCCGGTGCTCGTCTCCGGCACGGACGGCGTTGGGACAAAGCTCAAGATTGCGTTCCTGCTGGGAAAGCATGACACGGTCGGCCAGGATGCTGTCGCGATGTGCGTGAACGACATCCTCGTGCAGGGCGCAGAACCGCTCTTTTTCCTCGACTACCTCGCGGTCGGGAAGCTCGATCCCGAGCAGGTCGCGTCTGTCGTCAAGGGTGTCGCGAATGCCTGCAAGGAGTCCGGCTGCGCGCTCATCGGCGGCGAGACGGCGGAGATGGCAGGATTCTATCCTGACGGAGAATACGACATCGCCGGTTTCTCCGTCGGCGTCGTGGAGAAGTCCAAGGTCATCACGAGTGCCCGCGTGCAGGAGGGAGACGTTCTCCTCGGCCTGCCGTCGACAGGTGTCCATTCCAATGGCTTTTCGCTCGTGCGCAAGATTGTCTTCGAGCGCCAGGGCATGAAGGGAGACGAATACATCGAGGAGCTTGGCAAGACCATCGGCGAGGAACTGCTGACGCCGACGCGTCTCTATCCGAAGGTCTGCCTGCCGCTCATCGAGAAGTTCGACCTCCACGGCATGGTGCATGTGACGGGCGGCGGCTTCTTCGACAACATCCCGCGCGCACTGCCCGATGATCTTGCGGTAGAGATCAATGATGATGCCTGGGAGATGCCGGTGATCTTCCAACTGCTGCAGAAATGGGGCAATGTGGACTGGAAGGAAATGTACCGCACGTTCAACATGGGCATCGGCATGATTCTCATCGTGAGCCCGGAAGAAGCGGAGAAGGTCAAGGCGCATCTCGCGGGCGCGGGTGAAAAGGTCTATACGATCGGCCGCGTCGTGCGCGGAGAGCACGATGTGACCATCAAAGGCGGCGTGTTCGATGGTGAATGAGAAACAGGTGCTCGGCGTGCTCTGCTCCGGCCGCGGCACGGATCTGCAGTCTATCATCGATGCGATCGCGCGCGGCGAGGTGCATGCGTCGATCGGCGTCGTGCTCGCGGACAAGCCCGATGCCTATGCGCTCGAGCGTGCGAAAAAGGCGGGAATCCCCGCTGTCTGTGTAAACCGCAAGGAATATGAGGACCGGGAGTCCTTCGAGAAGGCGCTCCTCGCGGAGCTTTCGCGCGCGGGCGTGACGCTCGTCGTGCTTGCGGGCTTCATGCGCATCCTCACGCCGTATTTCGTCCGCGCTTACGCGGGGCGCATCATGAACATCCATCCGGCGCTTCTGCCGAGCTTCCCCGGTGCGCATGCCCATCGCGACGTGCTCGCCTACGGGGTGAAGGTCAGCGGCTGCACCATCCATTTCGTCGATGAGGGCACGGATAGCGGCCCTATCATCGCACAGGCGGCAGTACCAGTACTCGACGGTGATACAGAGGAGACGCTCGGTGCGCGTGTCCTCAAGGAGGAGCATCGCCTCTATCCGCAGGTCATCGAATGGTATTGCGAAGGCAGGTTGCAGGTCGAGGGACGCAAGGTATGCGTCCTGCCGGAGAAATCCTAAGTGAAAGTAGTCAGAGAGGGGAAACGAGTATGCAGATCAAACGCGCATTAATCAGCGTATCGAACAAGGCAGGCGTTGTCGAGTTCGCGCGTGTACTTCATGAGGCTGGCGTTGAAATCGTCTCGACTGGCGGTACGATGAAGGCCATCAAGGAGGCAGGGATCCCTGTCACCTATGTGAGCGATGTCACGGGCTTCCCGGAGATCATGGACGGCCGCGTGAAAACGCTCAATCCGTATATCCACGGCGGCATCCTCGCCGTACGTGACAACGCGGAGCATGTGCGAGAGATGAAAGAGCACAAGATCACGGGCATCGACCTCGTGGCGGTGAATCTCTATCCGTTCAGGGAGACGATCGCGAAGCCGGGCGTCACGCTCGCCGAAGCCATCGAGAACATCGACATCGGTGGTCCCGCGATGGTACGTGCCGCAGCAAAGAATTTCAAGTTCGTCACGGTGGTTACAAATCCGGACCGTTACGCGGCTATCGCTGAGCAGGTGAAGAAAGACGGCTGTGTCGACGACCGCACGCGCATGGAGCTGGCGCAGGAGGCCTTTGCGCATACGGCGGCATACGATGACATGATCCAGAACTATCTCGCTGAACAGCTGAAAAAGTAAGGAAGCGTTGCGATAGCCGATATGCTTCGGCTGCAGCAACGGAATATGATGAAGGGGCTGCAGGCGCAGCCCTTTTTTGGAGGTAGCATACATGAAGATTCTTGTGATCGGTGGCGGTGGGCGTGAGCACACGCTTGCCTGGAAACTTGCCCAGTCCCCCAAAGCTACGAAGCTCTATGCCATCCCGGGCAATCCTGGCATGGCGGAGATTGCTGAGTGCGTGCCGGATATCTCCATCGAGGATAATAAGGCAGTCGTTGATTTTGCGAAAACACATGGCATCGACCTCGCCGTCGTCGGACCTGAGGTGCCGCTCACGAACGGCATCGTCGACGCATTCGAAGCGGCAGGCATCCTCGCCTTCGGCCCGACTAAGCTCGCGGCGGAGATCGAGGGCTCGAAGTCCTTTTCCAAGGGGCTCATGAAGAAATATGGCATCCCGACGGCAAAGTATGAAGTCTTCACTGACGCGGCAGCTGCGAAGGACTACATTCGCAAGGAGGGCGCGCCCATCGTCATTAAGGCGGACGGCCTTGCTGCGGGCAAGGGCGTCGTCGTCGCGATGACGGAGGAAGAGGCGTTGCGCGCGATCACGGACATCATGGAGGCTCAGGAGTTCGGACAGGCGGGTAGCCGCGTCGTCATCGAGGAGTTCATGGAGGGCGAGGAGGCGTCGCTGCTCGCATTCACCGATGGTGAGACCATCGTGCCGATGATTTCGTCACAGGATCACAAGCGTGCCTACGACGGAGATAAAGGTCCTAATACAGGCGGCATGGGCACTTACGCGCCGGCGCCTGTCATGACGCCAGCGCTCGTCGCGCAGGCGAAAGAGACCATCCTCGAGCCGGCCATCCGTGCGATGGCGGCGGAGGGCCGCAAGTATCAGGGTTGCCTCTACGCTGGGCTCATGATTACGGCGGACGGCCCGAAGGTCGTCGAGTTCAACGCGCGCTTCGGCGACCCGGAGACGCAGGTCGTCTTGCCGCTGCTGCGCAGCGATCTCGCGGAAATCATGACGGCATGCGCGCGCGGTGACGGCAGTCTGAAGGACCTCGACATCCGTTGGAGTGACGGCGCAGCGGTCTGCGTCGTACTCGCGTCTGGCGGCTATCCGAAGTCCTACCGGAAGGGCTATGAGATTACGGGGCTTGCTGAGGCGGCAGCCAAAGGCGCGCATGTGTTCCACGCAGGGACGGCAGAGAAAGACGGTAAGATCGTCACGGCCGGCGGCCGCGTGCTCGGCGTCGTCGCGGAGGCGGCGGATGTCGCGCAGGCCGTGGAAAAAGCATATGATGGCGTTTCCGCTATCGATTTCAAGGGTAAGATGTTCCGCAAGGATATCGCGCATCGTGCACTTGAACGGTTGCATTGATATATATTACAAAAAGGTTCCTCTCGAGAAGCATTTGTCTTTTTTGAGAGGAGCTTTTTCCTTTTCTTAATAAACAAATTTATTGGGATTATCGTTAGCACGTGTTATAATAAATTTTGTTGTCGATGCGATGCTGCTTTCTAATCGCTGTCAGCGGCATCAGGCTGACATATTGTTACAAAGGAGCATGCTCTATGGATTTTCTCACTTCGCCCGTCCGTTATCTCAAGAAGAAGCAGCCCATCTATCAGATTTCAACGCTGCAATCTCTGATCATGGGGAATTATTATGGCGCGACAACGGTAGAACAGCTCCTGCGCTTCGGAGATATCGGTCTGGGGATGTTCCATGCGGCCGATGGAGAGCTCATCTTGCTCAACCACCGCTGTTACAGAATCCTCGGTGATGGGAGTGCGCGGCTCGCGGCGATGGAAGATCGTGTGGCATTTGCAAGCGTTTCGTTCCTCGAGGAAGGAGATACCATCAGCCTCGGTGCCATGGAGAGCCTTGATGCGCTGCGCGGACTTCTCGATGAGCGCGTCGAGTTGCTCGGCGCGAACAATCTCTACATTATGCGTGTGGACGGCGCTTTCCGCCGCGTTGCTGCGCGCACAGAACTCAAGCAGGAGCCTCCGTTCAAGAAGTTTGCCGAGGTGCTCGCGAAGGATGAGCGCCGGTTCGTATTTGAGAATATTTCAGGTTCGCTCGTCTGTTTTTATTTCCCGCAGTATCTCGAGGGAGTGAATACAGCGGGCTGGCATTTCCATTTTCTCGACGATGCCTGCACCTGTGGGGGGCATGTATTCGATATCGAGATGGAGCGAGGCAAGGCGCTGCTCAACAAGACAGATCGGTTCGTGATGGATTTGCCGCATAATCAGGAGTTCCAGGATGCTGCGCTCGAAAACGCTTCCAGGGATGAGATTCGTCAGATTGAACAGGGAGGGGAGTAATCTCAAGGCCTACGAATAGAAAACTGTTCCCCAAAATGAAAAATTGTGGAAATACGGTCAAAAAATTGACGGAATATGCTATACTATACAGCAAGGATTTTTAAGGAACCGCTGATTAATTGTGTGTACTAATGTCCCGTTTGTGCGCGTATATATTTTTCTAAGAATGAATTTTCAAGTAGGAACGTACTGTGGCCGTAATGGGCGCAGGAAGGGAGAGGGCATTTTGGCTTGGATGATAGAGTATCCTTATGAGATGGCGTCGGTAGTTCTGCCCATTCAGATCCTGTTGGTGATCTTTTATTTTCGTCGCAAATATCCGCCGCTGCGTCAGAGCCGGATTTTTGCTGCGGTGATTGCGGCGAATCTTTGCTTGACGCTGGCGGGGGTTATTGTACATAGTTTTGTTCTTCATGTCCTCAGTTATTTGTTCCTGCTCGCGAGCCTCGGACTTTATTTTGGTGCGCAAAATCCGGAGCGCTTTTTAGAGCAACGTACGGGGGTGTTTAACCGCCAGGCATTTGAACGTTTGATGCGGGAGAATAAGAATCGGCGGTTCTGGCTCGTTTCCTGTTGTATTCACACCTACGGGGAGGTGCGCGAACTCTATGGTGCGGTGCAGATGGATCGGTGTCTAGGGCTCATCGGTATGTGGTTGCAGCAGACGTTTCCAAAGAAGTCAATGTTCTATCTGCGCAATGGTAGATTCGTGATTCTTTCGTTTTCACCATTCGATCAGGCAGAGACGGTTGCTGCTGTTTATCGGCGCTTCCGGGAGAGTTGGCTGGTCGGTGAGGCGGAGATGTTTGTTGGAGTCGGCTGCGCAATCATGGACAGTTCGATTTGTGTAGAGTCAGTGGATGATATTCTCGATGTTTTGGAAATTGCGCATCGCCAGCAGGATCAGGCTGTGGTGCCGAGCCAGGAACCTATTCGCGTCGATGGGCAATATATCGACGGATTACATCACGAAATGTCTGTCAAACGTGCGCTCAAGAGAGCGATTGCCAAGGATGATGTCAGTGTTTTTTTTCAGCCAATCGTCGACGCGCATACGCAGAAAATTGTCGGTGCGGAGGCGTTGGCGCGTATTTATGATGAAAAGCTGGGCTATATCGCGCCGGGCGAGTTTATTCCTCTCGCGGAGAAAACGGGCAGCATCACGGAACTTGGCATGCAGGTGTTCCGCAAGGTCTGTGCCTTCATGAGCGAGCCGCGCATCAGGATGCTCCAGCTCGATTGGGTCAATATCAATCTCTCTCCTGTCCAATGCATGAATTCGCATCTTGCGGAGGACTTCATCGGTATTCAGCAGGAGTATCAGGTGTCGGCACATAAGCTTCATTTAGAAATTACAGAGGAATCCATCATCAATCTCAACACGTTGCAGAACCAGATTGCACGCATGCGGGAGGCGGGGTTCAGTTTCGTGCTCGACGACTATGGCAGTGGGTATTCCAATCTTATGATGGTGCGTCAGATTCCTTTCATCAATATTAAACTCGATATGGGGTTTGTGCGGGCGCATTTCAGCCAGCCTAATACGCTCCTTCCTGATACGATCCGTGCGTTCCTCGAGCTCGGTTTCAGTATCACGGCGGAGGGAGTCGAGTCTGAGGCGATGGCGCTTGCACTTGACCGCATGGATACAACGTATCTACAGGGGTTCCACTACGCACGCCCAATGCCGATGGAGGATTTCTATCAGTATATGAGATCTCATGCGGAGCGTGAAACGTGTGAGGAAGTGCCTGATTGCGATTTAGTCGTGGAGTCGGTATAATGTTTTCCGAAAAAGCATTTCTATCTTGAAAGGGGAACATGATATGCCGGATACGAAATTGCTCCGGGCGTATGCCCGATTGATCGTGAAGATCGGCGTAAACCTACAGAAGGAGCAGATTCTCGTCGTCAATACGCCGCTCGCGTGCGCACCGTTTGCGCGTCTACTCGCGGAAGAGGCGTATCACGTTGGTGCGCACGAGGTGGTCATGAGCTGGAATGATGAGGTGTCTGACCACATCAAATATGCGCTGGCACCGCGTTCTGTTTTTTCGGAATTTCCCGAGTGGAAGCGACGGTTCTACACAGACTATGCAGAACAGGGCGCTGCGTTTGTTTCCGTCGTCGCGCGGGATCCTGAGATTTTCCGTGACATCGAGCCACAGCGGCTGACCTCTGCGCAGCAGGCGGCAGGGGCTGCTCTGCTCGAGTACCGTGAGCGCCTCATGAGCAACAAGAATACCTGGTGCGTCGTGTCCGTGCCGACACCGACCTGGGCGGCAAAGGTCTTTCCGGGTTGTGCGGCGGGAGAGGCGGAACAGCGGCTCTGGGAAGCTATCTTGAAGACAGTGCGCATAGGTGGCGGGGACGCAGTCGCAGCTTGGCAGGAACATATCGCTTTCTTGCATCGTGCCGCGGCTTTTCTCAATGCCCAAGATTTCGCAAGCCTGCACTATACGAATGGGCTGGGTACGGATCTGGTCGTCGAGTTGCCAGAGGGACATCTTTGGGCGGGTGGATCGGAGGATTCCCAGACGGGTGTGCCGTTTGTGGCGAATCTACCGACCGAGGAGGTTTACACGCTGCCGGATCGAGATGGCGTGAGCGGCACGGTGATCGCGACGAAGCCTCTCGTATATCAGGGAGGTCTCATTGAAGACATGCGCCTGCGTTTTGCGCAAGGCCGTGTTGTGGAGGCGCATGCAAAGCACGGTGAGGAGAAGTTACGGCAACTTCTTGCAACGGACGAAGGTGCCTGTCATCTTGGCGAAGTGGCGCTTGTTCCATATGATTCGCCAATTTCAAAAAGCGGACTTTTGTTCTACAATACGCTTTTCGATGAGAACGCCGCCTGCCACCTTGCGTTTGGCAAGGCGTATCCGACCTGCCTGAAGGATGGTGCATCGCTTGAGAGCGTGGAGTTGCTGCGCCGCGGCGTGAATGATTCTCTGTTGCATGAGGACTTTATGGTCGGTAGCAGAGATCTCTCCATCGTGGGCAGACGCCGCGCTGATGGGCGGGAGGTTCCTGTTTTCATCGATGGGAATTTCGTGCCATTTTTGTCATGAACGGCAAGGCTTATCTGGATGAAGAATGGTAAGGAAGCGCTAAGGAAGTGGATGTCTCGGAGAAATCCGGTGTACTTCGCATCCTCAGCGCTTTCTTAAAATTTTCCTGTCATAGAGCGTGTCACTGTGTTATAATGATGGCTGTTGCAAAATATTGTCCGTATAGGAGGAAATAAGATTGGACGTTACGTTTGCTGACCTATTGAAGACGGTACTGCTCGGCGTGGTTGAGGGACTGACGGAGTGGTTGCCTGTCTCGAGCACCGGACACATGATCCTGGTAGATGAGTTCATCAAGTTGCAGGTATCCAAGCAGTTCATGGACATGTTCCTCGTGGTTATTCAGCTCGGCGCCATCATGGCCGTCGTCGTGCTCAATTTCGAGAAACTCAATCCCTTTTCTGCTGCGAAGACGCGCCAGGAGAAAGGGGAGACTGTCGAACTTTGGAAGAAAGTCATCGTGGCTTCTCTGCCAGCAGCTGTCATCGGTCTCATGCTGAATAAATTCATGGAGGAACATTTGATGACGGCGCCTGTCGTCGTGACAACTCTCATTTTTTACGGCATCCTCTTCATTGTCGTTGAGAATTATAACAAGCATCGTCGCCCGCGCGTGACGGATCTGCGGAATCTTGACTATAAGACAGCGCTCATCATTGGCTTTTTCCAGGTACTTTCGCTCGTGCCGGGCACGAGCCGCTCTGGTTCGACGATTATCGGCGGTCTCTTGTTTGGAGCGAGTCGTTATGTTGCGACGGAGTTCACGTTTTTCCTCGCGATTCCTGTCATGTTTGGCGCGAGCTTCCTCAAGATGGTGAAGTTCGGCATCCATTATACGGGTGCAGAGGTGCTCATCCTCGTCCTCGGCATGGCAACCGCGTTTATCGTATCGATCGTTTCGATTAAGTTTCTCTTGAGCTATATCAAGACAAATGATTTCAAAGTATTCGGCTGGTACCGCATCGCGCTCGGTATCGTCGTAGCGGCGTATATGTTCTTGGTCGGTGATCCGACAGCGAACGACTGAGGAGGCTTTTCATGAAGGTCATTGCGGGCCTGGGCAATCCGGGAAGAGAGTACGCGCAGACGAAGCATAATGTCGGGTTCCTCATGGTGGATGCGCTGGCGGCGCATCTCGGCGTCATTGAGTGGCGGGAGAAGTATGATGCGCTCATCGCGAGAGCACGCATCGGCAGCGAGGCTGTCTTGCTCGTCAAGCCGCAGACGTATATGAATGAGAGTGGGCGCGCGATTGCACCCCTCATGAATTTTTACAAGCTGGCGGCGGATGATCTCATTGTCGCGCATGATGACATGGATATTCCCGCTGGCTCCATCCGCATCCGCAAGAAAGGGAGCTCCGGCGGGCATAATGGCATCAAATCGATTCTTGCGCATCTGGGGGATGAGCATTTCGCTCGCATACGCATCGGCATCGGCCGTCCTCTGCCTGGCTGGACGGTCGTGAACCATGTGTTGGCGCCGTTTCCTCCGGAGGATGCGGCGAAAGTCTCCGAGGCCATCCGTTATCTTGTCCCTGCCATCGAATGCATCGTGACGGAAGATGTTGACAAAGCGATGAACCGTTACAATCCCAAGAAGGAAAAGAAACGCAAGAGCAAGGAACATGTGGGAACGGCAGCCGAGCCCTCCCAGGCAGAGGAGGTATCGCGATGACGCAGGCTGATGAGCTCATTACGGCCGTCTATGCAGACGAAGAGGGCAATATCCTCGATGCGGCAGGATTGCGCGGTATGGGGCGCCTCGGCAGAGAGAATGTCCCGCTCCGCCCGGAGGATCTCATTCCTCTGCCGGAGAGTGCAGATCTCATGCTTCTGCCGCAGCATCAGGCCGTCGGACAGACGGCGGAGGGAGAGGTGCTCCCTATGACGGGGCTGGCTGTCGCCGCCATCCTGCCTGCCGGCTATACGCGTCTCTATCTCCCGGCCTATGTGCGAGAGGAGGGAGCGCAGCGACTGCCGCTCTACGGCTATACGGCGGTCGTCGTCTATCACGATGAACTATGCTGTGCGGCCATCTACACGGATGAGAATGATAAATGGGATCCTGTGCATTACAATACGCCGGAGCTCAAGAAGCTCGTCAAGCGGACGAAAAAAGAGTTGCCGGGCAATCGTATCGTGGAGCAGGTGGCCGGCTGCTCGCTTAAGTGGCATTGTTGCACGGCGCAGAATCTCTTCTATCGCCGTTGGGAGGCGGGAATCCCGGCCTCTCCTGTCTGCAATGCTAACTGTTTCGGCTGCATTTCTCTGCAGCCGGCAGAATGCTGTCCCTCGCCGCAGCAGCGCATCACGTTCCGGCCGACACCGGAGGAGATTGCTGAGGTCGGCGTGTATCATCTTTCCGTCGCACCGGATGGCATCGTGAGCTTCGGACAGGGCTGTGAAGGCGAGCCCAGCCTGGCGGCCGCGAACATAGCGGCGGGTATCCGCCTCATACGGGAGAAGACCAAGCGGGGACAGATCAACATGAACTCCAATGCCGGCTATACGCAGGGCATTCGCGAGATTGTCGATGCGGGCCTCGACAGCTTGCGCGTTTCCATTATCAGCGCGCGCGCTGAAAGCTATGACGCGTATTATCGTGCCAGCTATCACCTCGAGGATGTCAAAGCCTCTATCCGCTATGCGTTGGAACGTGGCGTTTATGTTTCGCTGAATCTCTTGTATTTTCCCGGTTTCAACGATCGGCCGGAGGAACTTGTAGCCTGGCAGGCATTTTTCCGGGAGTTGCCTGTTCAGATGATCCAGGTGAGGAACCTGAACATCGATCCGGATGCGTTCCTCGCCATCATGCCGCCGCAGCAGGAGAAGCCGCTCGGCACGAAAGCCTTTTTGCGCGCACTGCATCAGGAATTTCCGCAGCTCGTCATCGGTAGCTTCAGCCATTACATCGAGTCGAGGACGGAGCGAGATTGACATCTGTTGCTCGATTTGTTAAACTGAAATAGAAAAGAATAGCGAAGGGGAGTAGCCTCTCGGCTGTTGTCAACATACATGCCGCATCCGCGGCTGGCAGCAGCATCATGGTGGAATCTTGAAGATGCGCAAGGCGTAGCTGGGATAAGTGATAGGTGAGACTTTCGCATGATACCCGTTTTTGGGATACCATGCGAGAGTCTCTTTTTTGTTGGATGCTGATGAAAAGCAGCATCCTCTTCTCTTGAGAAAGGCAGGAAAAGAGATGGAAATTTTGTCTGTGGAATTCTTTATGGCGCTGGGGACGTTGATCCTCCTCGATCTGCTCTTAGGCGGCGATAATGCCGTCGTGATTGCGATGGCGGCGAACAAGCTGCCGCCGCACTTGCGCAGGAAGGCCATTCTCATCGGTACGGGGGGCGCGGTGCTCATCCGCCTTGTGATGACGCTGGCGGCGGTATGGTTGCTCTCTGTTCCATACCTGCAGGCAATTGGTGGATTGGTTCTGTTGCCCATTGCGGTGAAGCTTCTGTTGCCGGAGAAGGGAGGGGCGCAGGTCGCAGCCTCTGAAAATCTTATGGGCGCAGTGAAGACTATCATCATCGCGGATGCTGCGATGGGGGTCGACAATGTCCTGGCCATCGCTGGTGCGTCGCATGGGAGTTTTCTGCTGGTTGTTCTGGGCTTCCTCATCAGCATTCCCATCATCGTGGGGGGCAGTACGCTGATTGGGAAACTTATGGATCGGTGTTCCATCATCCTTTATGCGGGTGCGGGACTTCTCGGCTGGACTGCAGGCTCGATGATTGTGCATGATAAAATCATTGGTGCATCGCTCTCGAGCAGTGTAGGCGGCTGGGGGGTGTCTGTACTGCAACTTGCGCTCGCCGCAGGCGTCGTGCTCGTCGGCCTTGTCGCGCGCCGCTGGGAGAAGGCTCAGAGTGTTGAGCGCGCTTGATTCATTGCACCGGAACCTTTTTATAGACTTCTTCTTGGCAGATTAGTATAATAGGGATAGCCAAAAGGAATGATAAGGAGGTCACTGCACTATGGTTCATATCGTTGGTGCCGGTCCCGGTGCGACAGATCTGATTACGGTGCGCGGCGCACGTCTGTTAGGGGAGGCGGATGTCGTCATCTATGCGGGATCGCTCGTGAGCGCGGGGATGCTGAAGCTCTGCAGGAAGGACGCGGAGGTCCATGATTCGGCGAGTATGACGCTTGATGAGGTGCTCGCTGTTATCGAGGCAGCGGAGCACGCGGGGAAGACGACGGTCCGTCTGCATACGGGAGATCCGTCTGTCTACGGCGCGATCCAGGAACAGATGGACGCGCTTGCGAAGCGCGGTGTCGCGTTCGATGTGACGCCGGGCGTGAGCTCGTGTTTCGCGGCAGCGGCGGCGCTCCGGCAGGAGTACACGCTGCCAGGCATCAGCCAGACGCTTATTATCACGCGCGGTGCGGGGCGTACGCCTGTGCCGGAGGCGGAGAGCCTGCGGCGACTTGCGGCGCATCAGGCGACGATGTGCATCTACCTCTCGGTGTCTATGCTTGATAAGGTCGCGGCGGAGCTCATCGCCGGCGGCTATGCGCCGGAGACGCCGGTCGCTGTCGTCCAGCGCGCCTCATGGCCTGATGAGAAAACGGTGCGTGGTACGCTCACGACCATCGCACAACAGGTGAAGGATGCGGGCATCGACCGTCAGGCGATGATCGTCGTGAGTCGCTGCCTTGACGCAGACTATGAGCTTTCCCGTCTATACGCACCGGAGTTCTCGCACATGTTCCGCAAGGCGCAGCAGCAATGAGGGCAGTAGTTTTCGCACTGACAGCACAGGGAGCGCTGACGGCGCGGCGCGTGCAAGCGGTTCTGCCGGAGGCAGATGTCTTTGTGAGCAGTCGTTGCCGCGTATCTTATCCTGAGGCGCGGGGCTTTTTGCGGCTTGCAGAGGCCGTGCGGGAGAATTTCTCTCGCTATGATGCGTTGATCTTTCTCATGGCGACGGGAATCGTCGTGCGCACGGTGGCCCCGCTCCTGCGGGGGAAGCTCGTCGATCCTGCGGTGCTCGTGCTCGATGAGAGCGCGCGTCATGTCATCAGCTTGCTTTCCGGTCATGTCGGCGGCGCGAATATGCTCACGCGGCAGCTGGCCTTGGCGCTCGGCAGCGATGCTGTCATCACGACGGCGACGGATGTCGAGGGTATGCTCGCGCCGGATGCCGTGGCAGGGTGCCTGGGACTCTCGCCGACGCCGCATGATGCCATTGTCGCGGTCAATCGCGCGTTGCTTGCCGGACGGGAGATCATTTATTGTGTGGAGTCGCATCTTCGTCTCGCGCCATTTTATCGTTCCGCTCTGAGGCGGCTTGGTCTTTTCGTCCAGATGTGTGCTGGGGATATCGCGCAGGTCGTAGCGCGTGCGGAGGCCGGCGGGCAGGTACCGGTTCTGGTCACCTCTGTGCCGGTGCAGGATGGACGGTACCTTTGCATGTGTCCGCGCCGCCTGATTGCAGGTATCGGCTGCCGCAGAGGCACGAAGGCGGGCGAAATCGAGCAGGCGCTGTGCGCTGCGCTCGCGCGCATCGAACTGCCGCCGGAGGCACCGGAACTCATCGCGACGACGACGGTGAAGAAAGATGAGGCGGGGTTGCGGGAGGTCGCGGAGAAGCGTCGGATTCCCCTGCGATTTTACGAGCGGGGTGCCTTGCAGTCGATGGTGGATCGCTACCAGCTCAGGGAGTCGCCCTTTGTGAGGAAGACCATCGGCGTCGGCAATGTCGCGGAGGCGGCCGCCCTGGCGGCGGCGGGAGCGTCCGGCGGCAGCATGGCGCTCGGAAAAACGAAATTTGAGAAAGTGACGGTGGCATTGGTATGGCAAAAATCACAGTAATCGGCATCGGGCCGGGCAATCTTCTCGATATGACACCGCGCGCGCGCGCGGCTATCGAACACGCGCAGGTTGTCGCGGGGTATCATACATATATCAAGCTGATCCAGCCGCTGCTCGGCGGCAAGGATGTCATCGGCACGGGCATGATGCAGGAGGTCGACCGTTGCCGCATGGCTGTCGGCTCGGCGATGGACGGGCGGGAGACCGTGGTCATCTCAAGCGGTGATGCCGGTGTCTACGGCATGGCCGGTCTCGTACTCGAGCTGATCCTGCAGCTTCCGAGAGAACGGCGTCCGGAATACGGTGGCACGATTGCGGGTGTATCGGCGGTCAATGCGGCGGCGTCATTGCTCGGCGCGCCGCTCATGCACGATTTCGCCGTCATCAGCCTGTCGGATCTCCTGACACCGTGGGAACTGATCGAGAAGCGCGTGCGGATGGCGGGAGAGGGCGATTTCGTCATCGCGCTCTACAACCCGAAAAGCCGCAAGCGTGTGAAGAATATCGAGATCGTGCGCGACATCCTGCTCCGCTATCGCGATCCCGCGACGCCGGTTGGTATCGTGACGGCGGCAACGCGGCAGGAAGAGGCGAAGCAGCTTTCCACCCTGCGCGATTTCGTCGACGAGGAAATCAATATGTTCTCGCTCGTCATCATCGGCAACTCGCAGACGTATGTGCGCGAAGGCTGGATGATCACGCCGCGCGGTTACGGCGCCAAGGAGGCCGGACTATGATTTTCCTTGCGGCGGGTACGGCGGACGGCCGCACACTCGCGCAGGAGCTCCTGGCGGCGGGGTATCAGGTGGCGGCCTCTGTTACGAGCCGCTACGGAGCGGAGCTCCTCGCCGCATGCGACGGAAAGCTTGTCATCAATGAGGAGCCGCTCGACGAGGCGGCGCTCATCCGCTATGCCGCGTCACATGACGTGCAGGTCATCGTGGATGCCAGCCATCCCTATGCGGTCAATGTATCGAAAAACGCGATGATGGCAGCGAAGAAATTGGGCATCCCTTATCTGCGTTATGAGCGCAGTCTCACGGAGCTATCTGGCGAGATCCATATCGTCCACAGCTACGAGGAGGCTGCCTCGCAGTCATCTGCGCTCGGCAGACGCATCTTTCTCACGACGGGCAGTCATAATCTGAAGGCGTTCACGACAGCACCGGCTCTTGCGGATGCAGTGCTCATCGCGCGCGTCCTGCCGACAGCGGAGGTGCTCGCTCTATGTGAGGCGCTCGGTCTCACGCCGGCGCAGATTGTCGCATTGCAAGGGCCGTTCAGCACGGCGCTCAACCGGGAGCTTTTCCGGCGCTATCAGGCGGAGGTCATCGTGACGAAGAACAGCGGTCAGGTCGGCGGCACAGACACGAAGCTCGCCGCGGCGAAGGAACTTGGTCTGCCCGTCGTGCTCATCGACCGCCCGCAGCTTGCCTATCCGCATCTGGCACATACGTATGGAGAGGTCTTGTCTTTCCTCAAGCAACAGGAGGCAATCTGATGGAATATATCAAGAAGCCGATGGCAATCGAGCAGCGCAGTATGGAGATCATTGCGCCGCATCTAGCGCCCTATCATCTCGGGCCTGTCGAGACGAAAATCTATTCGCGCATCATCCATGCTGCGGGCGATGTGGAGTACGCGCCGCTCATCCATATCCACCCGCAGGCCATTGCCGCTGCTCAGGAGGCACTGCGCGGCGGCGCGTCGATTTTCACAGATGTGGAAATGGTCCGCACGGGCATCAACAAGCGGAAACTCGCATCTTTCGGCGGAGAAGTGCATTGCCTGATTGCAGATGAGGATATTGCAGCCGCTGCCAAGCAGCAGGGCATCACGCGCTCGATGGCGGCGATGCGTCAGTTCGGTCGGGCGCTCGATGGCAACATCGTCGCCATTGGCAACGCGCCGACAGCGCTTTTCGAGGTGCTGCGCCTCGTGGCGGAGGAGGATGTGCGGCCAGCCTGCATCGTCGGCATCCCTGTCGGCTTTGTCGGCGCAGCAGATTCCAAGGAGGCATTGCGTAAAAATACGCTGGTGCCCTACATCACGGTGGAAGGCACGAAGGGCGGCAGTCCCATCGCGGCGGCGGCGGTCAATGCGCTCATGTATGACATCGATGATACGCGTTTTTGAGGGCGGAGGAGTGAGATGATGAAGCGGACGATTCCGCGCCTCGTCATCGCGGCGACGCAGAGCGGCGCGGGCAAGACGACGCTGGTCACAGGTCTTTTGGCAGCGCTGCGGGCGCAGGGGCTCAAGGTGCAGTCTTACAAGGTGGGACCGGACTACATCGATACGGGATTCCATGCGCTCGCGAGCGGTAGGCCGGCGCATAATCTCGATACATGGCTCGTTCCAAGAACCCGCCTGCGCGCGCTCTTTGCGGCAACAGCAGGAGATGCGGATATCGCTGTCATTGAAGGCGTCATGGGACTCTACGACGGCGGGCGGCAGGGCGTGAGTTCTACGGCAGAGATTGCCAAGGAACTCGATGCGCCGGTGCTCCTCGTCATCGACGCGAAGTCTATGGGAGCTTCGGCAGCGGCGACTGCGCTCGGTTTCCGTGTGTATGATGCGGAGGTGACGCTCGCGGGCGTACTGATCAACCGCCTTGGTTCTGCAACGCATGAGGCGATGATCCGCACGGCGATGTCGGGCGTCCATCTGCCTGTCTACGGCGCGGTGCATCGCGATGCGGGCCTGGTGCTGCCAGAACGCCATCTCGGTCTCACGCCGACGACGGAGCTCGAGGCTGCGGCCAAGGTGCGGCGCATGGGAGAGGTGGTCGCGTCTTCTCTAGATCTGCCTGCCATCCAACGTTTGGCAGAGGCCGCGGCACCCCTTGACATCAGCGGGACGGAGAAGGTGCTTTCCGCTGCGACTCGCGCTCTGCAGCCGGGGCGTGGGTTGCGCATCGGCATAGCGCGTGATGAGGCGTTCAGCTTTTACTATCCGACGAGTCTGCGTGTGCTCGAAGAGATGGGGGCGACGCTCGTTCCCTTCCGTCCGCTGCATGACGAGGCGCTGCCAGCGATAGACGGTGTGCTGATCGGCGGCGGGTTCCCCGAGATGTTTGCCGCGCGGCTCGCGGCGAACGCTGTCATGCGGCAAAGCATCCGGCAGGCAGCGGTTGCTGGTATGCCCATCTACGCCGAATGTGGCGGCTATATGTATCTCATGGATGAGCTTGTCGATTTTGCCGGCACGGCGCATGCGATGTGCGGCGTCTTTCCAGGCCGCGCCGCAATGCAGCAGCGGCTGCAGATGGTCGGCTATGTGGAGGCCTGCCTGCGCCAGGAGAGCGTCCTCGGCCCTGCGGGCACGGTTCTGCATGGCCATGAGTTCCATTTCTCAAAAGAGAGCGGCCAGGCGGCGATAGCGCGTCCCTTTGTGTTTACGAAGCTGCGCAACGGCGAACAGTATGAGGCGGGGCAGCAGCGATATAGGGCGCTCGGCAGCTACTTGCACATCCATTTCGCTGGCTGCCCGGAGGCGGCGCGGCATTTTCTTATGCAGTGCCATGCGTATGCGGAGGAGGCAGGCAGATGAAGCAGGAGCGGGGAGAAATCATACTTGTGACCGGCGGCGCGCGCAGCGGCAAGTCGGCATTCGCTGAACGCTATGTGGCCACGCATGGGAGGCGAATCGCCTACATCGCGACGGCGCAGGTGTTCGATGACGAAATGCGCTATCGCGTGGAGCTGCACAAGAGACGGCGCCCTGAGACATGGCGGACCTACGAGGCGCCTTTTGCCGCGGAACAGGCCATCGCGAAGGCTGCGTCGGACCGTGATACGATTCTTTTCGACTGTGTGACGATCTACCTGAGCAATCTGCTCTGTTCGTTTTCTGAGGAACAGCTCGCAGATGAGGCCTTGGTTCACGCGCAGGCGGATGCGGCGATCGACCGCCTCATCGCCGCTGTCCGCGCAGGCGGCGTTCGCTGCGTCTTCGTGACGAACGAGGTTGGCGCCGGTATCGTGCCGGAGCACAGGCTCTCACGTCTCTACCGCGACGCGGCAGGGCGGGCAAACCAGAGACTTGCCCAGGAGGCAGAGGCCGTATATCTCACGGTAGCGGGAATTCCCGTGAATCTTCGGAAATTGGCGGAGGAACAGCAATGACGGAAACCATCATGCTCATGGGCACAAGCTCCCATGTCGGCAAAAGCATTCTCGCGACAGCGCTCTGCCGCATCTTTTATCAGGCGGGCCGTCGCGTCGTACCGTTCAAAGCGCAGAACATGGCGCTCAACTCCTATGTGACGAAGGACGGCGGCGAGATGGGACGCGCCCAGGTCGCACAGGCGGAGGCGGCAGGACTCGCGCCTATGGTGGATATGAATCCCGTCCTCTTGAAACCGACGGGGAATTCCTGCTCGCAGGTCATTGTCGATGGGAAGCCCATCGGAAACATGAGCGCGAGAGAGTATCACAAAGGGAAGTCCGTGCAGCTTTTCGGCCATGTGACAGCAGCACTCACCCGGCTCCAGCAACAGTTCGATACCATCGTCATCGAGGGGGCGGGCAGCCCGGCGGAGATCAACCTCAAGGAGGATGACATCGTCAACATGCGCGTCGCCAAATACCTGCAGGCGCCCGTGCTCCTCATTGCCGATATCGACCGCGGGGGCTCGCTCGCCGCGCTTGTCGGGACGCTCGAGCTGCTCGATGAAGAGGAGCGCGCGCTCGTCAAAGGACTCGTCATCAATAAGTTTCGCGGCGATGTCACGCTCATGACGCCTGCCGTCGATTTTCTTGAGCAAAAGACGGGCAAGCCGGTGCTCGGCATCGTGCCTTATCTCGAGCATCTCGGCATTGACGATGAGGACTCGGTCTCCCTGGAGGAGAAAGAGCATGAGGCAGAGCGGCAGAAGCAGACGAAGGAACTTCGTCTCGCGGTTGTCGAAACGCCGAAGATATCGAATTTTACGGATTTCGACGCACTCGCGGATGAGCCGGATGCCGAGGTGCTTTACGTGCGCGACGCGGAGGAACTGCTCGCGGCCGCGCCGGATGTCATACTGCTGCCAGGCTCGAAGAATACGACGGAGGATCTCCTCCACGTGCACGAGAGCGGTCTCGCGCAGGCCATCCGCCAGCTCGTAGACGGCGGCACGCCGCTCATCGGCATCTGCGGCGGCTATCAGATGCTTGGCGAGGAGATTGCCGACCCGCATCATACGGAGTCGTCGCACGATGTGATCAAGGGACTCGGGTATCTGCCGATGAAGACGGTTTTCGCGGAAGAAAAGCGCACGGTACAGGTGACGGCGGACTGCCCCGGCATGGAGTTCTATGATGGCGTGCTGATGGGGAAAGGCCTCAGCGGCTATGAAATCCATATGGGGCGCACGGAGTTTACCGCTCCGGTGCGTCATCCGTTCCATCTGACGCGTCAGGGAGAGAATGCTGTGAATATCTGGGATGGAGCGCTCAGCGAGGATGGGCGGATCTTTGGCACTTATCTGCACGGCGTTTTTGATCACGACGGCTTCCGCCGCCAGTTCCTCAATGTGCTGCGGCTGCACAGGGGACTGCGGCCGTTGCCCGTCCAGCGCAACCGTCATTTGGAAAAGGAGCGCGCCTATGATCGTCTGGCGGAGACCGTGCGCAAGAGCCTCGATATGGAGAAGCTGGCCGCCATCATGGAGGGAAGGGCATGAAGATTGCCATCCTCGCTTTCCTTATCGACGCCATCATCGGCGATCCGCAGTCGCGGTTCCATCCGGTCGTCCTCATCGGGAAGCTCATCAGCGGTTTCGAACACTTGCTGTACTGCAGAGAGGTCTCGGACGCGCGGAAATTCGCCTGCGGGGCGCTGCTCGTGCTGCTCGTGCTGTTGCTTTCCTATGAGGCGGCGGCGTGCATGCTGTATCTTTCCTATCAGCTGCCGTTTGCCTGGGGCAGCAGCCTGGTCTCCGCGTTCTTGTTGTCGTTTACAATCTCTCCGAAAAGCCTCGCGAAAGCGGGCAGGGAGATCTATGTGCTGCTGGCGCGTGACGATCTCGCTGGCGCGCGCAAGCGCGTCGGCTGGATTGTCGGGCGTGAGACGGAGCAGCTCGATGCGGGCGAGATTTCTCGCGCGACCGTCGAGACCATCGCTGAGAATACGACAGACGGCATCATCGCGCCGCTGTTCTTTTTCGCCATCGGCGGCATGCCGCTTGCGGTTTTGTACCGCGCCGCGAATACGATGGATTCGATGCTCGGCTACAAGAACGAGAAATATTTTTATTTTGGCAGGGCGGCTGCCCGTCTCGACGATGTGCTGAGCTATATCCCCGCGCGCATCACGGGACTTCTTTTCGTCGTGAGCGCCGGATTCCTCGGCTTTGATGTGCGTCACGCGCTCGCCGTCATGCGAAGGGACGCGGCGAAGCACCCGAGTCCGAACGGCGGCTATGCGGAGGCGTCGATGGCCGGGGCGCTGCACATCCGCCTCGGCGGCTTCAATACGTATTTCGGCAAAAAGACGTTTCGCGCTTATATGGGGGATGCCATTGAACAGCTGGCGCCACATCACATCATGGAGAGCATCCGCATGATGTATACGGCGACAGTGCTGTTCCTCATCACCGCGTACCTCGTGTTCGAGATCATGAAATATTGAACTTGATGCTGTGGCTTTTGCGTATCGCTCAGGAAACTATGGGAGGGAGACGTTTGCGTTCATTTTTCATCGCGTTGCAATTCCTCACGCGCATCCATCTGGTGGAGCAGCGTGATCTGACGGCGGCTGACTTCGGCAGGTCGACGCGCTGTTTCCCGCTCGTCGGCGCTGTACTCGGCGCGCTCTATCTGCTGGCGGCATGGCTCCTTGGTGCCTGGTGCGGCGGGGCATCCCATACGGGAGCCGCTGTGCTCGTCCTGTTGCCGATCCTTTTGACGGGCGGTCTGCACTGCGATGGCTTTATGGATACGGTGGACGGGCTTTTTTCCGGTCGTAGCCGTACGCGTATGCTCGAGATCATGAAAGACAGCCGCACGGGATCCTTCGGCGTGGTTGCCTTCGGTGTCTGTCTGCTCCTCGATTGGTCGCTCATGCTGGATCTGCTGGCGGCGTCGGCGGTGCTCCTGCCGGCCCTTTTTCTCATGCCTGTTGTCGGTCGCATGGCGATGGTGCGCGCCATTGCTTGTTTCCCGTATGCGCGGCCCGAGGGCATGGGGAAGGCATTTGCCGCAGCGGCGGACGGGCGGACGCGGAGCATCGCGGCAATCACGGCGGCGCTCTGCATCCTGCCGTGGGGGCCGCTGCCACTCCTGCTCAGCCTGGTGGTGCTTTTCGTGGCGACGCTCTTTGACCGTTACGCGGCATCAAAGCTCGGTGGTTTGACGGGAGATGTCTACGGCGCGACGGAAAAGCTCACGGAGACGCTGTTGCTGCTGCTCTTCTGGGGCGCGGCTGTATTCTGGGGGAGCGCACCATTCCTGAAAGGATGGCTGCTTCTATGGAACTGACCGTACGTGTTCCCGGCTCCTGCGGCGAGCTCGTTCAGGGCTGGCTGCGCGGCGAGCCGTTCCTCGTGACGTGTCCGATCGACCGTTATACCAGAGTGCGCGTATCAGGAGAGTTGCAGGGGCTACGGGGGCTCGGTGAAAAGGCGCGGCGCGCGTTGGGACTCACGCTGAATACCTTGGGGCAGGAGACCTTCCCTTGGGGGGTGGAACTGACAAGCGAGCTGCCGAGAGGGAAGGGCATGGGATCATCGAGTGCTGATATCGCCGCGGTCGTTGCCGCTGCGAGCGCGGCGCTTGGCAGGTCGTTCTCTCCAGAGGAGATTCTGCACATCGCTGTGCAGATCGAGCCGACGGATGCGACGTTTTTTCCGGGCGTGGTAGCGCTCAACCAGGTTACGGGGCGGGTTTTCCGAAGGTATGGCGAGCTGCCGTCCCTGCCGTTGGCGCTTTTTGATACGGGAGGCTGTGTCGATACGGTCTCCTTCCATGCGGAGGAGATGCGCCGCTCAGGTGAAAGGGCGCGGCATGATTGGGGACGTCTGCTCGGGCACCTGACGGAAAACGTGCAGGCGCTGGCGGCGGCGACGACGCTGAGTGCCTGCTGGAATGAGGAGATTCTGCCCAAGCGGCATTTCGCGGCCATCCGGGCGGTTGTACGCAGAAGCTGTGCGCTCGGCATGGTAGCCGCACATAGCGGCACGGTCATCGGCGTGATTTTGCCGCAGCAGGATGAAGCGGCAGCGGCAGAGAGGCTGCGCGTGATGCTGCCGGATCTCGCGTACCTCGGCCGGAGTCGGCTCATCTCCGGCGGCATTTCTCTGACAGGAAGTATCGGATGAAATTGCGTGAAGTTGATAGTATGTCCAGGAAGGAAAGAGGCGATGCGCGTGGAACGCTTTGTCCACGGTGGGAATGTTTATGAACCATGCGGCGAGGGGAGGTCGTGGCTTGATTTTTCTGCCAATATCAATCCGCTCGGACTGGCGGAGCACGTTCGCACGGCCATCCTTTCTCAGGTGGAGGCTGTCGTTCATTACCCTGATCCGCAGGCGCGGAAACTGCGTGCGGCGCTCTCTGCTCATTACGAGGTGTCGCAGGATGCTCTCGTTCTCGGCAACGGCGCGGCAGAGCTTTTTTATCTGTACTTCCATGCGCTGCAGCCGCGACGTGTTCTCCTGCCGGTGCCGTCTTTCAGTGAGTATGAGCGGGCGGCGCTGGCGGCCGGGAGCGGGATCGAGTATTTGCCGCTGCCTGCGGGACGAGGTTTTTCTCTCTCTGCGGCCGAGCTCTTTGATGGGGCGCAGCGCACGGGGGCGGATGTGCTCATACTCGGCAATCCCAACAATCCGACAGGTACCAAGTTCCTGCGGGAGGATCTCGTGTGGCTCTCAGAGCATCTGACATCCATTGGCTGCGGCCTCGTGGTCGATGAGTCATTCCTCGATTTTCGCCGCGATGAGGAACGTTATACCCTGAGGCATGAGGCGGCGCGTCTGCCGCATCTGCTCCTCATCCGCTCCCTCACGAAATTTTTCGCACTGCCGGGACTGCGGCTCGGCTTTGCCGTCGCGCAGCCGTCGCTCGTCCGCAGGTTGGAGCGTCACAAGGATGTATGGAACGTCAACGTGCTTGCGCAGGCCGCTGGCTGCGCTGCCCTTTGCGATACGGCCTATCAGGAGGAAACGCGTGCGCTGGTAGAGGAGGAGAGCGCCTTTCTCACACGTGAGATTGCTGCACTGCCAGGTGTGCATGTTTACCCATCCGGCGTGAATTTCCTGCTTGTGTCGTTCGCCGATGCAGAAGACGCGGCGGCAAGCGTGGAGGGGCTGCGCAGGCGTGGCATCCTCGTGCGTGATTGCAGCAATTATCCGGGCATGGGCAGGGGATTCCTGCGCGTTGCGGTGCGGAAGCGGGAAGAAAATGAACGGCTGCTTGCGGCGTGGCGAGCAGTCTTGCAGGAAAGGACTCAGATATCATGACAAAAATCATCTATGTGCGGCACGGACAGACGGAGTGGAACACAGCGGGACGCTATCAAGGGCAGTCGGACGTGGAACTCACGGCTGCTGGCAGGGAGCAGGCAGCAAAGCTGGCCGCGCATTTCCCCGTAGAAAAGGTGCATGCTGTCTACTCCAGCGATCTCAAGCGCGCGCTGGAAACGGCTGCCTGCATTGCGGAGGTGAAGGGCCTCGAGGTCCAGCCGCGCGCGGAGCTCCGGGAGCTTTCCTTTGGCGATTGGGAAGGGCTGACCTATGAGCAGATCACCGAGAGGTGGCCGGAGGCGCTGCATGATTTCTTCGCTCGCCCCGATCTTCTGGATATTCCGCACGGCGAGAGCTTCCAGATCCTGCAGAAACGTGCGCTTGCCTGCATCGACGAATTCGTCGCTCAGCATGACGGTGAGACGATTGTTGTTGTCGCCCATGGCGCTATTCTCAGATCCATCCTCACGGCGGCGCTTCACATGGATCTTCGCTATGTATGGACCATTCGCCAGTTCAACACGGCGGTGAATATCGTTTGCTATGAAAAAGAAGGCACCACTGTCGAGCTCGTCAACAGCACGGCGCATCTGTCTCTTTGAGGTGACGGACGCCAGAGCCAGAGGGAGCAGCGTGCGGGCGTGTCTGGATGGACGGTGTGTGGGAGAGCGGCATCTATCCACACACGCAGAAATTATGTGACGCTCAAATATTTTATCTTGCGTTTCTCTCAAGACCGTGTTATAATAGCATTCGTTCGGGACGTAGCGCAGTTTGGTAGCGCGCTTCCTTGGGGTGGAAGAGGTCGTGGGTTCAAATCCCGTCGTTCCGACCATTGATGATGATAAGACCGCTGCTGGGGGCTGATGCCTTCGGCGGCGGTTTTTTGATAAGGAGAAACCATGAGTATTTTGAATGTACAGCATGTATCGCACAGCTATGGCGGACGTGAGATTTTTGAAGATGTTTCCTTCCGCCTGCTCAAGGGCGAGCATGTCGCTCTCGTCGGCGCGAACGGCGAGGGAAAGACGACGTTCCTCTCCATTCTGACGGGGAAGCTGACGCCGGATGCCGGTACCGTGGAATGGGCGCGACGCACCTCCGTTGGCTATCTCGACCAGCATGCCTCGCTCGTGCCGGGTATGACGATTCGTGAGACGCTGCGCACGGCATTCGACACGATGATGCAGCAGGAGAAAGAGATGCTCGCGGCCTACGATAAGATGAGTGAGGCGACGCCGGAGGAGATGGAGCGTCTGTTGCAGGATGTCGGCGATATCCAGAACCTCCTGGAGGCGGGCGGCTATTATACGATCGACGCGCGCATCGAGGAGGTCGCAGGAGGGCTCGGACTGCGCGACGTGGGCCTGGAGCGGCGCGTTGATGAGCTTTCGGGCGGACAGCGAACGAAGGTACTGCTGACGAAACTCCTCCTAGAAAATCCGGACATCCTGATCCTCGATGAGCCGACGAATTATCTTGATGCCGGGCATATTGCCTGGCTCACGACATATCTACAGAACTATGAGAACGCGTTCATCCTCGTCTCGCATGACGTCCCTTTCCTCAATGCAGTCACGAATGTCATCTGGCATGTCGAGAATCTGAACCTTACGCGCTATACGGGCAGCTATGAGCATTTCGAGGAAATGGCAGCGCTCAAGCGCAAGCAGGAGGCGGCGGTTTACGAGCGCCAGCAGGCGGAGATTGCGCGCGAGAAGGATTTCATCCAGCGCAACAAGGCGCGCGTTGCGACGCGCGGCATGGCGAACAGTCGCCAGAAGCGCCTTGACAAGATGGAGGTCCTCACGAAGCGCGCGCAGCGGCCGAAGGCGCATTTCCATTTCGATGTGGACAGGACGCCGTCGCGGTTCGTGCTCGAGGCGAAACGACTGGTGCTCGGCTACGATACGCCGCTGACGACGCCCGTAGACATCCGCGTAGAGCGCGGCAGGAAGATCGCCATCCGCGGCACGAACGGACTGGGAAAATCGACGCTGTTCAAGACACTGCTCGGCATGCAGCCGCCGGTCTCCGGCACGGTGGAGCGCGGGGACTTTGTTTCCGTCGGTTATTTCGAGCAGGAGAGTCCTGCGGGGAATCAGAATACCGCGCTGGAGGAGTTCTGGCAGGCATATCCCGGCCGCTCGAACTTCGAGGTTCGCGCGGCACTCGCCGCCTGCGGGCTGACCAATGAGCACATCACGACAAAGATGCTCGCGCTTTCCGGCGGCGAGGCGGCGCGCGTGCGGCTCGCGAAGATCATTGAACAGCCGGTCAACCTGCTCGTGCTCGATGAGCCGACGAATCATCTCGATGTCGAGACGAAAAAGGAATTGCAGCGCGCCCTGCGCGAGTACAAAGGAACGCTGCTGCTTGTCTCCCACGAGCCAGAGTTCTACGAGGGCTGGGTCGATACTGTCTGGAATATCGAGCGCTGGACGACGAAGGTCATCTGAACGTCAGCCGGAGCAATGTGACGTGGGACCGCGCGTCTTTGACGCTGGCTGTGGAAAATAGGGAGGTCAGATCGGATGTCGATTGAGAGAGTGAAGGCTTATTTTTCGTCGCTCGGAGCGTCTGAGCGAATCCTGGAGTTTGCGCAGTCTACGGCAACGGTGGAGCTAGCCGCCGCGGCTGTGGGCTGTACGCCGGGCATGATCGCGAAGTCCATGACGTTCCTCGTGGACGGTGCGCCGCTTCTCGTGGTGCTGGCCGGCGATGTGCGCGTGGACAACCACAAGTTCAAGGCGGCGTTTCACAAGAAAGGGCGCATGATTCCTTTTGATGAAGTGGAGGGCTATATCGGGCACGCGCCGGGCGGCGTTTGCCCGTTCTGCCTCAAGGACGGCGTGCCTGTCTATCTGGATGCCTCGCTGCGCCGTTTTGCGACCATCTATCCGGCGGCTGGAAACGACCACAGCGCCATCCGACTGACACCGGAGGAACTCTATGCGTTCGCGGGGGCGGCGGGCTGGGTCGACATTGCCAAGACCGCACAGTGATGTATCGCGCCCGCTATTGACAGATGATATATGATTTGCTAGACTGAAAAAAGCGATGAAGAGGAGAAGTAGCGCTGCCGAAGCGAGGCCGTGAGGGTGTGAGACGGTCAGAAGCGTGAAGGGCACCTTGGAGCTTAGCTTACAACCGTAGAATTTGAGGTGGGCTCCCTCTTGAGGAGTCAATCAGGGTGGAACCGCGGAACTCGCAGCGACGAGTCTCGTCCCTGTAACGATTTTGTTGCAGGGCGGGGCTCTTTTTGTTTTGCCTTGCAAGCATTCAGCAGAGGAGATGTCCCTATGAAATTTCAGGAAATCATCCTGACGCTCAAGCAGTTCTGGAATGAGCAGGGCTGCATTCTCGGCGAGCCTTACGATGTGGAGAAGGGCGCCGGCACGATGAACCCCTCCACGTTCCTGCGTGTGCTCGGCCCGGAGCCGTGGCACGTCGCCTACGTCGAGCCGTCCCGCCGCCCGGCGGATGGCCGCTATGGAGACAACCCGAACCGCCTTTACCAGCACCACCAGTTCCAGGTCATCATGAAGCCGTCTCCGGACAATATCCAGGAGCTCTATCTCGCGAGCCTCGAGCGCCTCGGCATCGACCCGAAGCAGCATGACATCCGCTTCGTGGAAGACAACTGGGAGTCACCGACGCTCGGCGCTTGGGGACGTGGCTGGGAAGTCTGGCTCGACGGCATGGAGATCACGCAGTTCACGTATTTCCAGCAGGTCGGCAGCCAGGATGTGCGGCCTGTGGCATCGGAAATCACGTACGGCCTCGAGCGGCTCGCCATGTATATCCAAGGCGTCGAGAACGTCTATGATATCCAGTGGACGGACGATTATACGTATGGTGATGTGTTCCACCAGAATGAGTATGAGCAGTCCGTCTATGCGTTCGATCTCTCGGATGAGGCACTGCTCTTCGACCTCTTCGATAAGTACGAAAGGGAAGCGGTGCGCGTCATCGGTAAGGGGTATGTGCATCCGGCCTATGACTATGTTCTCAAGTGCTCGCATACGTTCAATCTCCTCGACGCGCGCGGTGCCATCAGCGCGACGCAGCGCGCGGCCTTCATCGGCCGCGTGCGCAAGCTCGCGCGTCTCTGCGCGGAGTGCTATCTGAAACAGCGTGAGGAGCTCGGCTATCCGATGCTTCACAGGGGGGAGAAGTAATATGGCGAAGGATTTATTACTCGAAATCGGCACGGAAGAAGTCCCGGCGCATGTGATGCCGGGCGTCCTTGCTCAGCTCAAGGAGCGCGCGGAAAAAGCGTTTCAGGAAAATCGCATCGCATTCGCGTCAGTGCGCACGCTCGGCACGCCGCGCCGCATGGCGCTGCTCGTAAAGGATCTCGCGGAAAAGCAAGCGGATGTCACGAGCGAGAACCGTGGCCCGTCGGTCAAGATCGCTTTTGACGCCGACGGCAAACCGACAAAAGCGGCGCAGGGCTTCGCGCGCGGCCAGCATGTCGCTCCGGAGGATCTCGTGGAGAAGGACGGCTATGTCTACGCAGTCGTACATGAGACGGGCAAGGAGACGACAGAGCTTCTGAAGACGCTCCTGCCGGAACTCATCTGCGCGTTCTCGTTCCCGAACAACATGCGCTGGGGCAGCCTGGAGTTCAAGTTCATCCGTCCGATCCGCTGGCTCGTTGCGCTCTTTGATAGCGAAGTGATCCCGTTCGAGGTGGCCAATGTCACCTCCGGGCGCGTTTCGCGCGGTCATCGCTTCCTTTCCCAGGGAGACTTCTCGATTGCAAAGGCTGACGACTATGAGAAAGACTGCGAAGCGCAGTACATCATCGTCGATCCGGAGAAACGCAAGGCGATGATCCGTGCGCAGATCGAGGCTGTCGCCAAGGAGAACGGCGGACGTGCGGAGATTACAGACGATCTGCTCGAAGAAGTGCTCTATCTCGTCGAGTACCCGACGGCGCTCTGCGGCCGGTTCGAGGAGAAGTACCTGCAGCTCCCGCCGGAGGCGGTCATTACGCCGATGCGCGATCATCAGCGGTATTTCCCGGTCAAGGATGATGCGGGCAAACTCCTGCCGCTCTTCATCACCGTGCGCAACGGCGGCAAGGAATATCTCGAGACGGTTCAGCACGGCAATGAGCGCGTGCTGCGCGCCCGCCTGGCCGACGCACAGTTCTTCTTTGATGAGGATCGCAAGAAGAGCCTCGAGGAACACCGCGACAAGCTCAAGACTGTTGTATTCCAGCAGGGGCTCGGTACGATGTACGAGAAGACGGAGCGCCTCGCGCAGCTCGCGGACTTCATCGCGGACGAAATCGGTGCCGATGAGAAGGCACACAAGCACGCGAGACGCGCGTCGCTTCTTTCAAAAGCGGATCTCGTGACGGGGATGGTCACGGAGTTCACAGAGCTCCAAGGCATCATGGGCCGCGAGTACGCAAAGCTCGACGGTGAGTGCGAGAAGGTCGCCATTGCCATTGATGAGCACTACATGCCACGCTTTGCAGGGGATGCGCAGCCGCAGACGACGGCGGGCCGCATTGTGAGCACGGCGGACAAGATCGATACGATCGTCGGTACGTTCCATCTCGGCAAGATTCCGACGGGCTCGCAGGATCCGTTCGCGCTGCGCCGCCAGGCACTTGGCCTCGTTCACATGGTGATTGAGGCGAAGTATCATCTGAGCATCTCGCGCCTCGTCGCAAAGGCCATGGATCTCTATGGTATCACGGAGGCGGAGGAGCGCGCGAAGATGCAGGCGGATGTGGCGGAATTCCTGCGTCTGCGCCTCCGGAATGTGCTCGAGGTCGAGCAAATTCGTTACGATGCCGTGGATGCTGTCCTCGGCGATGTCGACGACATCTATAACGTGCTTCTGCGTGCGCGCGCCGTGACCGCTTTTACTGGTCAGAAAGATGCTGCACGGTCGATGCAGGCTTTCGTCCGTGTTGCGAATATCGCGCGCAAGAACGCTGCGGAGACGATTTATCCCGAGCGCTTTCATATGGCAGAGGAAAAGGCGCTCTATCAGGCGTACACATCGACAAAAAGCGCGGTGGAAAGTCTTGTCAGCGGGGAAGATTTTGAGGGCGCAATCGATGCCCTCACCGAGCTTGTTGCGCCGATTGACGCTTTCTTTGACAACGTCATGGTCATGGATAAGGATGAAACGATAAGAGAGAACCGTCTTGCGCTTCTGCGCAGCGTTGACGCTGTTATCCGCGATGTTGCGGATTTCACGAAGATTGTCTCGGCGTAAGGATTAGCTGGAAGCATTGCAGCGTGCTCATGCGAAAACTGCGTATAATATAAAGGAATTGCGTAGAATAAAATTTTCGTTAGAATATGCTGTGCCCGTCGAATCTCAACCGCCGGAGGGGAACTGAGAAAAGGAACTTTAGCCGGATAAGATATAAACACGCCGTGAGCCCTGCAAAATCAAGGTTCACGGCTATTTTTGTCTGCATTTTGGGCTCTTCTGGCATCACTGTGGGTAGGAAATGCCGCTTTCATTTGTAATCAAGCCATATTTTGGACATTCGACTTTCGATTGGGAAGTGGGATGCGGATATCTGAGCATACCAGGTACACCATATCCATCATGTTTTGGATGTTCCTAAAGCCATATGCCTTACGGATGATCAGCTTGATTTTGTTGTTAGTTGCTTCGATTCTCGCATTACTCAGACCGAGGCAGATCGTATTAAGGATATGCTTCTTGTGACGTTTGATCTTTTTGTAGAGAGCTTTGAAAGCAGGTATTCTGCTATGGCTCGCCCACCAGAGCCAGTGTTTCAACTCAGCCTCCGCCTGCTCAACATCAGTTGACTTTAACAGAAGCCGCAGTGATTCTTTTAGACAGTAAGCCCTGTACAACTGAGGATCCTTCGCCTGGATTATATCCAGCCGGATCTGCTGCTTTTCGGTCAGGTGTTCATGAGTTTTGCCAAGCGTGTAGCTGGAATTTTTGATTTCGGATGCATTGGCTCTAGCCGCCTGAACTTCAGAGACGATTTTGTCACCAGCCTTCGGACGGCCTCGCTTCTGTGGATTATCCCTGGACATTTGCTTTGCCTTCTCATAGGCAACACGCCAGCGATCCTTACGGACTGCGTCAAGCGCCTCCATAGCCCATTCGACGACGTGGAAAGGATCTACACAGCGTTCACAATCAGGAGTAAACTCATTGACGCAGTCGGTGATCCAACGTGCTCCATCACCAGTAACAACTTTGATGCTGGCGAGCTGATCGTCAGTGAGACTTTTATAAAACTGTTCGAGCACAGATTTGCCGTGGCCATCGGCGACCCAGACAACTGTACTGTTATCGTGATTTACGACTATCGTGATGTACTTGTGCCCCTTCCGGTAACTAGTCTCATCGATACCGATATTCACCAAGCCGTTCAAGCGCCTGGCTCGTTCCGGTTCCAGGTTTCGCAAAGCTCTGGACATGCAATTTCCAACGGTCTGCCAGTCGATCCTCATGTAGCTAGACACAGCGCTGCGCGGTAAATATGTGGCAAGCCATGCAACTGTCAGATCGAAATCCTTTGTGAAATTGCTCTGGGCATACGCCCACGGAACAGCAGCGGTGATCACACCATGTTCCGGGCAGATGATTCGATGGGTAGCCGCTTCGATCTCAACGATGATTCCTGAAAAGTCCAGTCCACGCCAGATCTTATTTTTCTTGGTCGGACGATCGTATCTGGGGAGGTGTCTTCTCCCGCAGAAAGGGCAGTCATCCTGATGCCAAGCAGTAGGACGAGCCTTGATCCGAAGATGTGTGACACCATCCACATCATTGTAGAAGTTGTAAGATTCTACAACTGTGTTCTTGACATTGAGAATTTTTTTGCATAAGGTATCAGCAGAAGCCATCTTGATTCTCCTTTATCGTTGATGTTTGGTCGCTGATACTATACAGGAGTCAGGGTGGCTTTTCAATATGTGCTTGTTAAAAACAGTGGGCGAGGCAGAGGCTACTTACCCACAATCATGCCCGAAGCCTCTTATAAATGAGCTTTACAATCTCGGCGGCCTCGGGATCGACAATCAACTGGTGTTTGTCTTTCGGATCTTTTATGTAGCCGTAGGGGGCAAAGGAGCCGATGTACTGGCCGTTGCGCCGCTTATAGTCAAACACCTGGCGGATTTTCTTTGAAGTCTGATAGCAGTATTGATCGTTCATTACATTTGTAATCGGAACAATAATGCTGGAAACGCTGTCCGGGTTGAGGTAGCTGTCCACATTTTCAGCAAGACTGATAAAACGAACACCCATCTGCACAAACAGGTTGTCAATCAGACTTCCCGCATCGCTATAATTCCGGGCAAAACGGGAAAGGTCTTTTACCACAACACAGTTGATTTTCCCACTCATTACATCGGCCAGAAGCCGCTGGAAATTTTCGCGGTTGGCATCCGTCCCCGTGTGTCCATCGTCCACATATTCGGAAACGCTTTCAAATTCCTCAATGTGCTTTTGGTAAAAGTCATTCAGCAGGTCGCGCTGGTTTTTTACGCTGTTGCTATCGTCTTTTCCTTTTTTCAAATCTTCTTTGGAAAGCCGGATATATTCGCCCAGCCGCCAGCGCCGGATCGTATAAGAGGGAGAGAAACTCTGTTGAAACCCTCTGTTTTTTGTTGGTTCGTTGTAAAATGAAGTTGAACAGTTAATCAAAAACAAAAATCCATAGCGACTTCCTATGTTAAAATGGTTT
>CAKPXP010000004.1 GCA_934202005.1 uncultured Selenomonas sp.
GGCCTATAGCTCAGTTGGTTAGAGCAACCGGCTCATAACCGGTCGGTCCTTGGTTCGAGTCCAAGTGGGCCCACCAATTTATAGAAGCTTACATATATAATATGACTCAGTAGCTCAGCTGGATTAGAGTATTTGACTACGAATCAAAGGGTCGGGGGTTCGAATCCCTCCTGGGTCACCATTTGTGGGTAGGTGCCCGAGTGGTTAAAGGGAACAGACTGTAAATCTGTCATCTTCGGATTACGATGGTTCGAATCCATCCCTGCCCACCACGAATGTCAAGCGTCGCAGTTTGCGGCGCTTTTTTTAGTGCGCGAAACGCGGCCCGTGACGCAGCGGACGGTGCGTCTGGCGGCAAGTTGGGAGCGACGCGACGGCGGCAAGATGAGAGCAGTGCGGCTGGCGGACGGAGCGGGCGACATTGCCCTGGGGCAGCGCGACGAGCGCTGGCCGCTCAACGTGCACGGGAGCAGCAGACGGCAGGACGAGAGAAAGAGCCTCGAGGCAGTGCAGGCGGCGCATGTCTCGAGGCTCTTTGCAGTTCTTCAAACGTATGGGCACTACCGTCACTCCTTGACGCGGCAGGAGAAGGTCTCGCCGTCGGCGCTGCGTCCCGCGGCGTGCTTGCCCTCGAAGAGGGCTTCGCTCATCTTCCGCATGAGCTCGTCCTGTTCCTTGGCGGCGGAGAAGATGACGGCACTGCCGCCCTCTGGCGTCTCGCCGTCTACGGGCGTGATGGCGAGCTGGAGACGGTGATCCTTGTCGCGGCGGAAGGAGTGGCGCAGTTTCGTGCGCAGCCATTCCGCGATGAGCTCGATGCTCTGGAACGAGGCTTTCTTGTTGTACGCGCCGTAGGCTTTCGCGGCGATCTCCGCGGCGCGCGCCTTGTCGTCGGTGACGCCGAGGAGGGAGAATTCGGAGCTGTCGTTTTCCGTGACGAGCTGCGTGACGATGTAATGCATGATGAGGTTCCTTTCTGTGATCTGTGGATTATGATTTGAGGGATGGGGCCGCTGCGCTGTGTGCCGTATGGTGGTATCTTCTCAGCCATCGCAGCGCGACGCCGCGTTTGCATGAAATATGCCAGTTGTGCGCCGCCTCGCGTCAACTGGCATAGAATTTGTTACCGAACTGGGCCTTTTTCCCGCTGCGTCTTCGCTGTAGAATAGCGGAAAAGGAGTGATGAACTATGGTAAATTCTGATATCGTGACCAGGCGGCAGGCTTTCTCCGCGCGGGAGCTCTGCGTGACGGCCGTGATGACGGCGCTCGTGTTCCTCGCGACGTTTGTGCCGCGCATCCCGATCCCCCTCGGCTATGCGCATCTCGGGGATGCGGTGATCTTCCTCCTCGCGCTCTTGCTTGGGCGGCGCGAGGCGCTCATCGCGGCCTGCCTCGGCTCCGCGCTCTCCGATGTGATGGGCGGCTTCTTCCTCTGGGCCGTGCCGACGCTCTTCATCAAGTTCTGGATGGCGGAGATCGTCTGGCATCTGGCGGGACGCGTCCCTGCGGGGCTCGTGCGGACGGCGGCAGCGTTCCTGCTGTCCTCGCTCTGGATGGCGGCGGCGTATACGGCGTTCGGCGCGCTGCTCTACGCGAGCGTAGCGGCGGGCCTCGCCTCGGCGCCGGGCCTGCTCATGGAGGGGCTCGTCAATACGGCGGCCGCGCTGCTCGTGCTGCCGGCCCTGCGGCGTCTGCGCCGCGCCTGAGGCGTGCGGGATACAGGGATTTGCGGCCTGCCGCTTCGCGGCGTTTGACATCGCTGGTCCAATCGGCACCCGCCTGCGTGCGGGCTGGGTCATTTCTTTTCCTTTTGTTCCTTCGACCGCCCCTTGGCGGCCTTTTCTTTTGCCTTGGCTTTGTCGTCGCGCTTCTTCTGCTGCTCGTAGCGCGCGTAGTCGACGCCCATGCTGAGGAATTTGTGCTTAATGCTCATGATGGGGTGCTTGAGGTACATGCGGCCGCGGTTGCTGCTCATGATGGTGAGGAACTCGCGCGCCTGGCGCTCGCCGAAGCACTGCGCCGTGAACTCGCAGCGGTCGCAGATGGGCTTCGTGATGCCGTAGCGGCAGCGGTTCATGCGCGTCATGACGGTTGCGAGCAGCGCCGTGCACTTCGGGCAGAGCTTGTCGCCCGTGGTGCCGTGATGGGCATGGCAGTAGACGGCGAAGGTCTTCTTGATGGAGTTTTTTTCCTTTGGAATGTTGTTCTTTATCTCGACGGGTTTTTTCTTCGGCAGAAATTTCGATAAGAAGCTCATAAGAATCATCCTTTGCATAGTATCGGCGGCGCTCGGTGAGAGCGGCGCCTTTTCACTTCGCGAAAAATACGCTACAATATATTCTAAGTGTTTTAGTATAGAAAAGCAAGCGACGCGCGGACAATCGTCGGCGCGCCTGGAAAGGAGGCGGAAACATGCGGGGGATTTCGACGCTTCTCGTGCTGGCGCTCGTCATTTTCGCGGCGTACGCGAAGACGCAGGAACAGGGCGGGACGCCGCTCTTCCAGTCGGGAGACGGCAAGCTCATCCTCATCGCGCTAGCGGCGTTCGTTGTGCTCATCGGCGTGGCGAACTGGCTGCGGCTGCGGCAGCAGAGGAAATAGTCCATGCTTGTGGATAACCTGGTGATAACCGCCGAGGTTATCCACTTTTCTTTACGCCGAACGGTGCATATGGGGATTGTTCTGTGGATAAGCAGCCTCATTTCCTGCATGGCGCCTGTGGATAACTTTTCCGGGACGCGGCGGCGCGGATGATTGCACCGCGGGCGCTTTTAGGGTAGAATAGGGAAAGATGCTTAGGAAGCGCAGATGCATCAGTGGTTCCTTAGGAGCAGGGGGGGCGGACATGGCAGTAAATGAGCAGCTCGAGGCATGGTCGGAGTCGTCGCTCGGGGAGGGCGCGCTGAAGAAGATCCTGAGCAATACGATTGAGACGATCGAGGATAACAAGACGCAGATTTTCGGCATCTATGAGACGGCGAAGGACGAGGTCGCGCAGAGCCGCAAGGTGCTCGAGGATCTGAAGTTCCAGGCGCGGCAGACGATCGAGCGCGTGGATGCCCTCGCGGCGCAGGAGCAGCAGGCGAAGCAGGAGCTCGTCACGGTGAGCTCGAATTTCAGTGATTACTCGGAGGAGCGCATCAAGAAGCGCTATGACGCGGTCAGGGAGGTGCAGGTCGCGCTCGCGGTGGAGCGCGACAAGGAGAAAAGCCTGCGCGTGCAGCGGGACAAGCTCGAGCTGCGTCTGCACCGTCTCATGGTGATGCTGCAGCAGGCGGAGCATCTGGCGCTCGCGATCGGCTCGGTGCTCAGCTATCTCTCGACGCAGGTGTCAGGCGTGCTCTGGAAGATCGAGGCGGTGCAGAAGGACAAGCTCGTGGGCGCGCGCATCATCAAGGCGGTCGAGGAGGAGCGCTACCGCATGTCGCGGGAGCTCCACGACGGGCCGGCGCAGGATCTCGCGAATCTCATCTTTCAGACGAGCATCTGCGAGAAGCTCGTGGACTATGATCCGGAGGAAGCGAAGAGGAATCTCCAGGTCATGCGCCAGGAGGTGCGGGATTGCCTGTCCGCGGTGCGCCAGGTGATCTTCGATATGCGGCCGATGGCGCTCGATGACATCGGCCTGGCGGCGGCGCTCCAGCAGATCGTGAGCAAGCTCGAGGCGCGCGGCGTGGTCGCGGCGGATTTCCAGCTCGATGGCAAGCCGGTGCAGCTCTCGAAGTATGTGGAGATCGCGGCGTTCCGCATCGTGCAGGAGGCGCTCGCGAACGTCGCGCACCACGCGGGCACGAAGACGGCGCGCGTGCGCGTGCTCTACACGAAGACGGCGCTCTCCATCCTCGTGGAGGACAACGGCAAAGGCTTCAATCCCGAGGCGCCGGTTCCCGCTGAGGAAGCGATCGGGCGCGAGGACGGCGCGACGGAGGCCGCAGCCGAGGGAGAGGCGCCGCAGCTGCTGCACGAGACGTCGCATTTCGGCCTCATGAATATGCAGGAGCGCGCGAAGATCATCGGCGCGGAGTTCAGCGTGGCGTCGGAGCCGGGCAAGGGGACGCGCGTGCATCTGCGCATCCCGTTTCAGAAGGAGGATGTCGCTGTGCGGCAGCCGCAAGGAAGGTCAGGTGGAAAGAAAAGCGAATGAAGCAGGAAATGAAGGAGGCTGGCGACGCCGATCCGCGCCAGCGCAGGGCGCCGATACCCGAGGCCATGCGGGCCTATGCGGGAGACGGCGCTCTCGCTTTTCATACGCCGGGACACAAGCAGGGGCTCGGCGCGCATCCGCTGCTCCGGGCGCTCATCACGCCCGAGGGGCTGCGTGAGGAAGTCTCGCTCATGGAGGAGCTCGACGATCTCCACGAGCCGACGATGTGCATCAAGGAGGCGGAGACGCTCGCGGCGGAGCTCTACGGCGCGGATCATGCTTATCTCGTGGTGAACGGCACGACGGGCGCGACCCATGCGATGCTGCTCGGCACGCTCTCGCCAGGAGATGTCGTGCTCGTGCCGCGCAACGCGCACCGCTCGCTCATCGGCGGGCTCGTGCTCGCGGGCGCGCAGCCCGTCTACCTCCAGCCGGAATTCGACGCGGCCTACGGCATTCCGATGGGCGTCGCGCCGGAGACGGTGCGGCGCGCGCTCGCGGCGCATCCCGAGGCGCGCGCCGTCGCGCTCGTCTATCCGACGTACTACGGCGTGACGACGGATCTCGCGGCCATCGCGGCGATGGCGCACGCACGCGGCGCGCTGCTGCTCGTCGACGAGGCGCACGGGGCGCATCTGCGCTTTTCTGACGCGCTGCCGCCGCAGGCCATCGACTGCGGCGCGGACGTCGCGGCGCAGAGTACGCACAAGCTGCTCGGCGCGATGACACAGGGCTCGCTGCTCCTCACGCGCGGGCCGCGCATCGACGCGGAGCGCCTGCGGGAGGCGGCGAGCCTGCTCCAGACGACGAGTCCGAACCAGCTGCTCATGGCGTCTATCGACATCGCGCGCCTGCAGATGGCCGAGCAGGGCCGCGCGCTCGTCGGCCGCGCCGTGCGCCTCGCGGGGGAGCTCCGACGCGCGGTGCGCGAGATCCCGGGGCTCGAGACATTCGACGCGGCGGCGATGACGCGGCCGGGCGCGAGCGGCCTCGATGTCACGAAGGTGACGGTCAGCGTGCGCGGTCTCGGTCTCACGGGGGTGGAGGCCGAGCAGCTCCTGCGCCATACTTACAAGGTGCAGTGCGAGCTCTCCGACGCGGAGAATCTGCTCTTCATCATTTCCTACGCGGATACGGAGCGCGAGGTCGCGCGCCTCGCGGAGGCGCTCCGCGCGCTCGCGCGGGAGCACGCGCGGACGCCTGGGAAGCGCGAGATGCCCGTGCTGCCGCCTGTGCCGGAGACGGCCTGCGCGCCGCGCGCGGCCTTTTTCGCGGCGAAGGAGCGCGTGCCATTCGACACGGCTGCGGGCCACATCGCGGCGGAGCAGGTGATGTTCTACCCGCCGGGCGTGCCGCTCCTCGCGCCGGGCGACCGCGTGCGCCAGGCGGCCATCGACTACATCCGCGCGATGCAGCGCGCCGGACGCAAGGTCGTCGGCCCGGAGGATCCGCAGCTGCGGACATTGAAGGTATTGAGAGAGGAACGAAAACGGATATGACGAAAGGAAAGCTCATCATCGTCGAGGCCGGCGACGGCAGCGGCAAGGCGACGCAGACGCGGGAGCTCTGCGCGCATCTCGAGCGCGAGGGGCGGCGCGTGCACCGCGTCTCGTTCCCCGACTACGCGTCGGAGTCCTCGGCGCTCGTGCGCATGTATCTATCCGGCGCGTTCGGCGGCCACGCGGACGACGTCAATCCCTACGCCGCCTCGGCGTTTTTTGCCGTCGACCGCTACGCCTCGTACCGCACGACATGGAAGAAATGGCACGACGCGGGGGACATCATCCTCGCGGATCGCTACACGACGTCGAACATGGTGCACCAGGCAGTGAAGATCCGCGGCGCGCGGGAGCGCGAGGCGTTCCTCGACTGGCTCTACGACTTCGAGTTCCGGAAGATGGGCCTGCCCGTGCCGGACGCAGTCGTCTTCCTCGACATGGCGCCGGAGGTCGCCGACCGCCTCATCGCCGCACGCGCCGCCAAGACGGGCGCGCGGGAGGACATCCACGAGCGGGACAAGGAGTACCTCGCCCGCTGCCACGCGGCGTATCTCGCGCTCGCGGAGAAATACGGCTGGGCGCGCATCCCGTGCAGCGAGGGCGGCGCGCCCCGTCCCGTCGCGGCCATCCACGAGGACGTCTGGCGCGCGCTCGCGCCCGTTCTCGGCAATCAGGAGGAAACGAAATGATCAAAGAAGTTCTCGTCGTCGAGGGCAAGATGGACGTCGTCGCCATCGGCAAGGCCGTGGAGGCGGACTGCATCATCACGGGCGGCTTCAGCCTGAAGCCGAAGACGCTCGACGACATCGAAAAGGCATACAAGCGGCGCGGCATCATCATCCTCACGGATCCCGACTCCGCGGGGGAGCGCATCCGCAAATTCCTCGCGAAGCGGTTCCCGGACGCGAAGCACGCGTTCATCCCCGTCGAGGAGGCGACGGCGCATGACGACATCGGCGTCGAGCAGGCGCAGCCGCCCGCCATCCGCGCGGCGCTCGCGCGCGTGCATACGCTCTCGTTCGAGCCGACGGAGGAGTTTACCGGCGCCGACCTCATCGCGGCGGGGCTCACGGGCACGCCGGACGCCGCCGCGCGCCGCGCGCGCCTCGGCGCCGTGCTCGGGCTCGGCTTTGCGAACGCGAAGACGTTCCTCAAGCGGCTCAACCACTACGGCGTCACGCGCGCGGAGTTCCAGGAGGCGCTCGCCGCGCTCGAGAAGGGAGAAAACGCATGAACGAAGAAGACGAGAATCTGCTCCATCCGACCATCGCGAGCCGCGCGGTCACGCAGCATATATTGAAGGCCTTCGGTCTGCACGCGAGCAAGCGGCTCGGGCAGAACTTCCTCATCGACGCGGGCATCGTGCGCGGCATCGTCGCGGCGGCCGAGGTGCAGCCGGGCGATCGCGTGCTCGAGATCGGCCCGGGCATCGGCACGCTCACGCAGGGCCTCGCGGAGGCCGGCGCCGACGTGCGCGCCGTCGAGCTCGACAAGAAGCTCCCCGCCGTGCTCGCCGAGACGCTCAAGGGCTACGCAAACGTCCGCATCATCCCCGGTGATATCTTAAAGACCGATATCCGCGCCGTCATGGGCGAGGGGCCGTTCAAGGTCGCGGCGAACCTGCCCTACTACATCACGACGCCGATCCTGCTCTCGCTGCTCGAGCAGCATCTCCCCATCACGCATCTCGTGACGATGGTGCAGAAGGAGGTCGCGGAGCGCATGATCGCAGAGCCGGGCTCGAAGGCGTACGGCGCGCTCTCCGTCGCCGTGCAGTACTACACGGAGCCCGCCATCGTGCTCGACGTGCCGCCGCGCTCATTTCTCCCCGCGCCCGAGGTCGACAGCTGCGTCATCGCCTGCCGCGTGCGCGAGACGCCCGCCGTCGCCGTGCGCGATGAGAAATGCTTCTTCCGCGTCGTGCGCGCCGCGTTCGGCCAGCGGCGCAAGACGCTCGCGAACGCGCTCAAGGGCGGCGGCTTCCCGAAGGAGCAGGTGCGCGACGCGATGGAGCGCGCCGGCATCGATCCCCTGCGGCGCGGCGAGACGCTCTCGCTCGCGGAGTTCGCGGCGCTCGCAGACGCGTTCGCCGACCTTGCCGCGCGCTGAGGACGCAGCGGAGAAAACGTTTCAAGTATACATGCGGAAAGCATTGCCTGTATAACAATTTTGTTATACAATAACAACTGATTTTGATTTCCAAAAGAAATCACGGTTGCGGCCGTGGTTTTCTAATTTCCGAAAGAAAGCAGGCATCATCTATGGCACAAACAGCATGGTCCATCCTGCCGCCGGTCATCACGATCGCCCTCGCCCTCTGGACGAAGGAGGTCTACATGTCGCTCATCATCGGCATCTTCTCGGGGGCGCTGCTCTTCACGGGCGGCAATGTCCTCGAGGCGATCCTCACGATGTTCGCGGTCATGGAGGACAAGGTCGGCGGCAACGTCAACATCCTCGTGTTCCTCGTCATCCTCGGCATCCTCGTCGCGGCGATCACGCGCTCGGGCGCGACGCGCGCCTACGGGGAGTGGGCGGTGCGCACGATCCGCGGCAAGCGCAGCGCCTCGCTCGTGACGGCGCTGCTCGGCATCGTCATCTTCATCGACGACTATTTCAACTGCCTGACGGTCGGCACGGTCATGCGCCCCGTCACGGACAAGTTTAAGATCGCGCGCACGAAGCTCGCCTACATCATCGATGCGACGGCGGCGCCGGTCTGCATCATCGCGCCGGTGTCGAGCTGGGCGGCGGCCGTCGGCTCCTCGCTGCCGGAGGACAGCACGATCGACGGGTTCAGCCTGTTCCTCCAGACGATCCCGTTCAACCTCTACGCGTGGCTCACGCTCCTTTTCATGTTCTTCATCATCTGGACGGGACGCGACTACGCGGCGATGGGGCGCTCGGTGCGCGAGAACGCGGCGCATTTCTTCATCCCGCCGGAGTACCAGGACGCGGATGATGACGATGATACCGCGGGCCAGACGCCGGGCAAGGGGAGGATCTACGACCTCCTGCTGCCGCTCATCGTGCTCATCTCGGCCTGCGTGTTCGGCATGCTCTACACGGGCGGCATCTACGATGGCAAGGGCGTGCAGGAGGCGTTCGCGAACTGCGACTCCGCAAAGTCGCTCGTGCTCGGCTCGTTCATCGCGTTCGTCTTCACGGGGCTTCTTTACCTGCCGCGCCGCGTCGTGACGTTCAACCAGTTCTGCGCTTGCTTCGGCAAGGGGTTCAAGGCGATGGTGCCCGCCATCTTCATCCTTTGCCTCGCGTGGACGCTCTCGGGCATCTGCTCGGATAAATACCTGAACCTTGGCGGCTACGTCGGCGCGCTCGTGAGCGCACATGCCTCCGTCATCACGTTCCTGCCGCCCATCTTCTTCCTCGTCGCGATCGGTCTCGCGTTCGCGACGGGCACGAGCTGGGGCACGTTCGGCATTCTCATCCCCATCGCGATGGCCGTCGTGGGCACGGAGAATGCGAACCTGCTCGTGCTCTGCGTGACAGCGGTGCTCTCAGGTGCCGTGGGCGGCGACCATGCCTCGCCGATCTCCGATACGACAATCCTCGCATCCGCGGGCGCGCAGTGCCACCATCTCGATCATGTGAGCACGCAGCTGCCGTACGTCATCACGGTCGGCTCGTGCTGCCTCGCCGGCTACATCGTCGACGGCCTCACGCAGAACGGCTGGCTCGGCCTCGCGACAGCGCTCGTCTGCCTCGCGGCGGTGATGCTCACGATCCGCGCGAAGGTTCCCGTGGTGGATGACTGATGCTCGCGAAGGAAAAGGCCGCTGCGGCGCTCGCGGCCATCGAGGCCTGCTGCGGCCACTGCACCTACTGCTCGCCGGACTGCCCCGTCGCCATCGCCCGCCGCGCCATGCGCGGCCTCTATGACGACCTCACAGCAGCGGAGGAGCAGGCGGCGGAGCGCGGCGCGCCGCAGACGCAGCCGGACGGTGCGCGGTGATCATATAGAGAACAAAAATCGGAAGTGTCCGTAGGGACGCTTCCGATTTTTCTATGCCATCCTGGTGTATGCTGACAGACGTTCCTCTGCGCTACCTGCGGTTGGTGTTGCCTCCACATGAGCGCGTAGGGAGGGAAACGCTGGAGGATTCCGTGCTTCCTTACCGATGATGGTGCTTCTGGTGGCGCGCGTGGCTTTCGTAGTCGCTCTTGATCTGCCGCACGACCTTGTCATGGCGTTCCTGCTCTTTTTGCAGGGCTCGGTCGTGTTTTTTCTTGTCGCCGTCCTTGCGGAACTCATAGCGGATGGCGGAGACGTTCATCCTGTGCGTGACATCCTCTTCGTGCATGCGGCGGCTGTATTCGTTTGAGCCGTTGCCGTCATGCGGGCGCGCTGCGGCCTGCGCGACGCTGGCCGTCGCGAGCACCGCGCCCGCGGTGCCGAGTGTCATGACGCCGGCGAGCGCGGCGGCGATGATGCGTTTCTTGCTGTCCATGATGTACCTCCTCTGGCGGCAGCCTGTGGACTGTCCGCGCGTTCCTGCTGCGGGATGGCTGATGACGCGAGGGCAACAGTCTCCCGGAAAGTTTCATTCGATGGCCATATCATATCCAAACGCATTGAGAGACGGCTTAGACGCTGGTTTATTTTCCCTTGCGCGCTGGTTTTGCGCGGAAAAGAATTTGCGGGCGCGCTGGACGCCCGCGCACCTCAGAGCTTGCCAAACTTCGGCACGGTGAGGGACTCGTGGTCGGCCTTTGCCTTCTGGATCATGATCTTGAGGCGCTCAATGTTCTTTTTGTGGCGGTCGATGGCGAAGCCGATGCGGATGTGCTCCTCCTCGGTGAAATCGCCGCTGTCGTAGGCCTGCTGGATGCGGCCGAGGCGCTCCTCGACCTCCTTGAGCTCGTCGGTCAGCAGGATCTCCTCCTGCAGCGCGAAGCCGTAGACGGCGCGCAGCTGATCCTTGACGTAGGCGGCGTAGCCCGGTTCGCCGGACGCCTTCTCGAGGCGCTGCGCGACGCGGTAGATGATGTCGTAGGGGCTTTCGCCGCTGTGGATCATGTTGAGGATCTCCATCTTCATCTGCTGCTCGCGGCCGTGCGGCTGCGTGATGAGCGGGTTGAGCCCCTCGGTTCCCTGCGGGGCTTGGTTCATTTCCGTTTCTTCGTTCATGGGATGCTCCTTTCAGAGAGAGGTCTTTTCGTGATGGGCAGGCGCGGTCTGTGCCGTGGAGCACGCCTGCCGCGCGCAGTCGCTCCGTTGCGACAGAGGGGCGGCGCGGGCTATGCGGGCGGGCGGCGTTCCTCCGCCGCGAGGCTTGCCTCGAAGCGCTCGACGGCGAAGGCGAGCAGGTAGGCGAAACGTTCCTCCGTGGCCGCGAGCGTCGCGTGCGTGAGTTCCTTCACCTTGCGGATGCGGTAGCCCGCGGTGTTGCGGTGCGTGTATGTGCGCGCGGCGGTCTGGGCGAGACTGCCGCCCGTGAGGAGATAGTGGCGGAGCGTCTCGGCGAGGCGCGCATGGTGCGCGGCGTCGTAGCGGTGCAGCGCGCCGAGGTGCTCCTCGGCGTAGGCGCGCAGCAGCGCGCGGTCGGGATGCGTGAAGAGCAGGCGGTAGACGCCGAGTGCGCGGAAGGGCAGCAGCGCCGGCGCGGCCGACTTTGGCGGTGGCTCCTGTGCCGCGCCCGTCTCGCAGAGCCCCGTGCGCGCGGCGATGAGGGCGGCGCGCGCCTCGCGATAGGCGGCGGGCAGGGCCGCGAGGTCGGTGTGCGGATCGCTCTCGCCGCCCAGGAGCGCAGGGGGCGGTGCTGCGGCAGCGAGCGCGGCGAGCGGTAGCGCATCTGCCTCCTGCGCCTCCGGCAGCTCGCGCAGGAGCAGCGGCGCTCCGTGGAAAAAGAAGAGCTGCAGCGGCAGCCCTGCCAGCGCGCGCCGCCAGCGGCGGCTGAGATCCGCGTCCTCCGGCGGCGCGAGGGGCGCGCCGAGATCGAAGACCGTGAGGGTGAAGCGCCGCGGGTGGAAGCCGCGCTCCGTGAGCTCCCGGAGCGCGGCGAGCTGGCGTCCCGTGAGCAGCACGGGCCGGCCGCTCGCGCCGGGGTAGAGCGGCAGCACCGTCTCGCCCGCGGGCGGCTTGGGCGCGGCGGTGTCGTCGAGCAGCGCGCAGAGCAGCTGCTCCGTGCGGCGCTCTTTTTGCGCCTGCTCCATGAGCAGAGCACAGACCTCCTGCATGAGGTCTGCGATATGTGTCTGCCACGGCATGAGGAGCAGGGGGAACGAGTGCGCCTCGCAGAACGCGCGCACCTCGTCCGTGATGTCGCTCTCGCGCAGATATTTCCCCGTGTTGAGGATGAGCGCCGCCGCCTGACGTCCCTCGAGCGCGTGCACGAAATCGCGCAGCCAGTGCTCCTGCAGGGCCGCGAGCCCCGTGGTGATGACGAGCTCGCCGCCGCGCAGGAAACCGGCGTTGCCGATGTCCTCGAGCAGGCACGCCCAGGTGAACTCATGCGCGAGGCCGCCGCGCCCCGCGAGCAGGCGCAGGCCGTAGCGCGCGCGCGCCGCCTGGAGAAAGGTCTGCAGCTGGATGGCCATGATGATCCCTCCTTGCGTCGATTATACAATATCTGTGCCATTAGCACAAATGCATACAGGAAAATCAGGCTGTCAGCCCGTGGCAGCCGCTGTTTTTTCGTGCTAAGATAAAAGCATCCCAAGGGAAGTACGAAAGGAAATCCTACTCCCGCAAGAAGATATATGCAAAAGGTGATACGGCAAAGGCGCCGCGTGGAGCGGCCCGCCGTATCACCTTTTTATGTTGCGCGGCGTACAGCCGATGGAGGTTCCCGGAGCGATGAGTCTCTGGGAGAGATGAAGGAGGAATCATCATGCTCAGAGATGCATTGCCGGAAATCCATACGAAGCTCCCCGGACCGAAGTCCGCTGCCGTGATTGCCCGCCGCGAGGCCGTCGTGCCGAGCGCGATCCACTGCGGCTACCCCGTCGTGATGAAGCGCGCGGAGGGCGCGATCATCGAGGATCTCGACGGCAACCATTTCCTCGACTGGATCGGCGGCGTCGGCGTCCTCAACATCGGCCACTGCCATCCCGAGGTCGTTGCGGCCGTCAAGGAGCAGGCGGATAAATATTTCCACGGCATGTTCAACGTCGTGACGCACGAGGGCTATGTGAGCCTTGCGGAGAAGCTCTGCGCCATCGCGCCCGTGCGCGGCGCGAAGAAGCGCGCCTACTTCACGAACAGCGGTGCCGAGGCGGACGAGAACGCGGTCAAGATCGCCAAGGCCTTCACGAAGCGACCGAACATCATCGTCTTTTCCGGTGCGTTCCACGGCCGCACGCTGCTCACGATGTCCATGACGTCGAAGAAGGCCTACGCCGTCGGCATGGGCCCGTTCCCTGACGGCGTCTACCGCGCGGAGTTCCCGTACCTCTACCGCCGTCCGACGGGCATGCCGGAGGAGGCCGCCATCGACTACTACGTCGGGAAATTCCAGGAGGTCTTCGAGAACGCGAGCCCCGCGGCGTACGTCGCGGCTGTCGTCGTCGAGCCGCTGCAGGGCGAGGGCGGCTTCATCCCCGCGCCGATCCCCTGGATCAAGGCCATCCGCAAGATCTGCGACGAGCATGGCATCCTGCTCATTGCGGACGAAGTGCAGTCCGGCTTCTGCCGCACGGGGCGCATGTTCGCCTCCGAGTATTGGAAGGAAGCGGGCGTCGAGCCGGACATCATCGCGACGGCGAAATCCATCGCGGCCGGCGTGCCGCTCTCGGCCATCGTCGCGCGCGATGAGATCATGGAGTCCGTGCCGGGCGGCGTCATCGGCGGCACCTTCGGCGGCAACGCGCTCGCCTGCGCGGCCTCGCTCAAGACCATCGAGATCATGGAGCGCGACCACCTCGCCGACCGCTCCCTCGCCATCGGCGAGAAAGTCATGGCGCGCTACAAGGAATGGCTCGCGAAATACGACTGCGTCGGCGACGTGCGCGGCCTCGGCGGCATGATCGGCATCGAGTTCGTCGAGGACAAGGCATCGAAGAAACCGGCCAAGGCCCTCACGGGCGCCATCATAGAGGAATGCGCCGCGAACGGCCTGCTCGTCGAGGGCGCCGGCATCTACGGCAACGTCATCCGCTTCCTCGCGCCGCTCGTCATCACCGACGAGCAGCTCGAGGCCGGCCTCAACATCTTCGAGCGCGCCATCAAGACGTGCGCGAGGGTCTGACCGCGGGAAAGGGGCAGCCTATGAAAACCTTCCAGATTGCGCCGGAGATCTGCCTGCTGCATACAGTAGATGAATTCCTCGCGGAGTTCGCGCCGGGCGAGGGCGACCTCGTCTTCGCGAGCAGCGGCACGCAGAAGCGCGCCTTCGCCGGGAAGCTCGCGGGCGCGACGGTCATCGACTACCGCGCCTATGGTAGCGGCGAGCCGACCGACCTCATGGTCGAGGGCATCGTCGCCTCCCTCGCGGGCAGGGAATACCGCCGCGTCTTCGCCATCGGCGGCGGCACGATCCTCGACGTCGCGAAGCTCTTCGCGCTCGAGCGCGTCGCGCCCGTCACCGACCTCTTCCAGAAGAAATTCCCCGCCGTGAAGAAGCACCCGCTCATCCTCGTGCCGACGACCTGCGGCACGGGCAGCGAGGCCACGAACATCTCCATCCTCGAGCTCACGAAACTCCATACGAAGATGGGCCTCGCGGACGCGGCGCTCTACGCGGATCAGGCCGTGCTCGTGCCGCCGCTCCTCGCGGGGTTGCCGGACCGCGTCTTCGGCGCGAGCGCCATCGACGCGCTCATCCACTCCGTCGAGTCCTACACCTCGCCGAAGGCGACCGCGTTCTCCCGCCTCTTCTCGTTCAAGGCGATGGACATCCTCATCGAGGGCTTCCTCGCCATCGCGCGCGAGGGCAGCGCCGCGCGTGAGGAACGCCTCGAGGGCTTCCTGCGCGCGAGCACCTACGCGGGCATCGCGTTCGGCAACGCGGGTTGCGCCGCCGTCCACGCGCTGAGCTATCCGCTCGGCGCCGCGCGGCACGTCCCGCACGGCGAGGCGAACGCCGTCATGTTCGCCGCCGTCTACGATGCCTACCGCGCGAAGCGCTACGACGGACGTCTCCAGAAGCTCACCTGGCACATCGCGAACCTGCTCGGCTGCCAGGAACAGGAGGCTTTCCCGCGCCTCATGGCGCTCCTCGACAAAATCCTGCCGAAAAAGCCGCTCGCTGCCTACGGCGTCAAGGAAAGCGACCTCGCCGCCTACACCGACATCGTGATGACGCAGCAGGGCCGCCTCATGGCGAACAACTACGTCCCGCTCACGCGCGACGAAGTCCTCGCCATCTACGAAAAGCTGTATCGCGGGGCATAAGCCAGTCCGCTGGCGTACCCCCGATCACATATCTTTCCTCACAATTTCTGTGTTCCATACGCGACAGGCCGCAGCCCCATCAAGGGCTGCGGCCTGTCGTCACTCCGTATTCACGCGTCTGCACGCTCCTCTCTAGGAGACAGCCATCATCCGGAGCACTTCATTTCATCAGCGCTTCCTAAAAGGAGACAGAAAGCCCGCTGCCGGATGGAACGGATCTTCCATCCGGTAGCGGGCTTTCCGGGCTGCGGCGGGCAGCGGATTCCCCGTCAGCCGCCGGCTGTTGTTTCCGATGGACTGCGGAGTCTATTTCATGACGATGTGCTTGCCGCCGAGGAAACGCGGCTGCCAGTAGGTGTTGGAGAGGGCGTCGATGCGGACGCCCTTGCTGGAGCTCGCGTGGATGAACTGGCCGCCGCCGAGGTAGATGCCGCAGTGGGAGGGGCCAGGCTCGTAGGTCGTGAAGAATACGAGGTCGCCGGGCTCGAGCTGGTTCGCGCTCATCGTGCGGAGACCGAGCTTGTACTGGTCGTCAGCGAGGCGCGGGATGGAGATGCCGTTTTGCGCGAATACGTACTGGAGGTAGCCGGAGCAGTCGAAGGCTTTCGGCGTCGTGCCGCCGAACTGGTAGGGCGTGCCGATGTAGTTCTTGGCGGTCTTGATGACGGCGCTGACCTTGCTGCGCGGCAGGATGGGGACGTTGTTCGGCGCGAGCGGCGCTTTGATCGCAGGCATCTTTTGCGCGGGCGGCTGGACGTTCGCGCCCCAGGGGCGTTTCTTCGCCGTCTTGAGCGCGCGCCAGGTGGCGGCGTTGACGATGCCGGTGATGCGGATCTTCTGGTCGCGCTGGAACTCGGCGACGGCGCGCTCGGTGCCGCTGCCGAAGATGCCGTCCGCGCTGCCGCGCAGGTAGCCGATCTCGCTGAGCTTCTGCTGGAGCAACACGACGTCATGGCCGTGCGAGCCGTTGCGCAGGACGGGGGAGGCGGAGGCGGCGGGAGCGCTGAGCAGGAGCGCGAGGCTGAGGGCGAGCGTTGCTTTTGCGATATGGCGATGCATGGGGGAAGCTCCTTTCTTTGCGAGATATTGCGGGCCGCGCTTCCTGCGGCCTGATTCGTCAGCCGTGCGGATGTGGCCGGTACGCGCGGCAATCGTGGACGCGCTTGCCGAGGGCTGATCCGTCAGCCGTGCAGGACGTGGTCGAGGCCCTGCTGCATGAGTGTGACGACGTGGTCGTCGTCGAGGGAGTAGAAGGCCTCCTTGCCGACTTTGCGGAATTTTACGAGGCGTGCGTTCCGCAGGACGCGGAGCTGGTGCGAGATGGCGGACTGGCCCATGCCGAGGGCTTCCGCGATGTCGCAGACGCAGAGCTCCTCCTTGTGCGCGAGCAGGGAGAGGAGCTTGATGCGCGTGCGGTCGCCGAGGATCTTGAAGATTTCGGCGAGGCGCAGGCTCGTCTCGTCGTCGACCTCGTGCAGGCGCGCCATTTCGAGGGCTTCCGGGTGTGTCTTATGGATTTCGCAGAGGTCGCTTTGTTCGCTTGGTTTCATCGTGTCTCGTTTCCTTTCGCTTCTATCTTTTCTATTATATCATTCTTCCGGCTGAAACTGGAAGTAGAAAATTTCTAGAAAAATCTGCGGACTCAAGATCTCCGATCTCGTGCTCAACAAGCCGGGGCGTCTGACGGAGGAGGAGTTCGCACAGATGAAGCTCCATACGGTCTACGGCGCGCGCATGATCCGCGATACGATCCGGCGGGATATGGATGAGAACTTCTACGAGATGGCGTACCATATCGCGCTGAGCCATCACGAGCGCTATGACGGCAAGGGGTATCCGCAGGGTCTGCGCGGGGAGGAGATCCCGCTGGAGGCGCGGATCATGGTGCTCGTGGATGTCTATGACGCGCTCGTGAGCGAGCGCGTGTACAAGCCGGCCATGCCGCGGGAAAAGGCGCTCGCCATCATCCGGGAGGGGCGCGGGACGCAGTTCGATCCGAATCTGACGGATATTTTTCTCGCGTTTATGGAAAAGCAGTGAGGAAGGTCGCTTTATTGGCTGCGAGGGCGCCTGCACACGGGAGGTACACAGGTGCGGCGCAGCGCGCGATATGGAAACGGCGCACGATGTCTGCTGGGCAGAGGTCGTGCGCCGTTTTTGCGTGCTAGGTTATTCCGGGAAGAGAAAGGAGAATCTGCGGCCGGGGGAGATGTAGTCGATGAGGAAGAGGTCGCTTTCCCTGATGCGGGCGGCGACGTTGATACGGGGGTCGGCGGGGAGGTCGGTCTTGAGAATCTCAAACTCGCCCATGTAGCGGCCATAGCCTTCGTTGTCGATGGTGACGGCGCCGCGCGGGCGGGCAGCTGTATTCTCCGGAGGGATGGCGCCGCCGATGAGGCGGCGGCTTTCTTGCGCGCGGATGGCGTCGCGGGCTTCGTCGATGCGGGCGGTGAAGGTGTGGGAAAGGAGGGATTTCTGCGCGAGGTCGCGCGTGAGGAGGTCGGCTTCGAGGACGACTTGGTCGTCGTGGAGGCTGGCGAGGCAGCGGAGCTCCTCGTCTGTCGGCAGGGCGTCGGCGAGGAATACGGAGTCGATGCCGAGCGCGACGAGGTGGCGGGCGGCGAGGCTCGTCGGCAGGGTGCGGTGGTCTTCGAGTGTTGGGAGGCCGTCTCTGAGCGGTGAGCGGCGGCGGCCGTTCCGGGAGGGGAGGAAGGCGCCGACGCGGATGCCGGCTTTGTGGAGCATGGAGGTCTTGCGCGCGAGGGTTTCCTCGCTGAGTCCGGTGCCGGTGCGCGGGTAGAAGTTGTGGAGGGCGTCGATCTTGGTGAAGTCGGTCTTGGCATCTACGAGTTTCTGGAGCAGGCGGCCGGTCATGGTGGAGGCGTTGAGCTGGAGACGGATGTGCTGGGTGTTGTGGCTGAGGCGTGCGATGTCTTCCGAGGAGAAGCCGTCGTCGAGGCGCAACGTGGTGATGCCGAGCATGCGGAAGGCGGAGAGGTTGAATTCCTTGAGGCCGAGGAGGGAGAGGGTGGCGGGGCTGACGTCGGAGATGATTTCCATGTGCTGGGCGCGCGCGGACTTGAGCAGGACGCCGAGCTCGCGCTTGAGGGCGTCGGGGTCGGTCTCGGGGATGTGGAGGGAGGTGAAGAGGCGGCGGAGGCCGAGAGAGGCGGCCCGCTCGATGAGGGCGAGGTTTTCTTCCAGGGTGTTGTCGAGGCCGGGGTAGATGGAAATGCCGTTTTGCATGAAATCAACTCCTTTGATGAAGGGAAAATGGGGGAAGGAGCGGCGGGGAGTGGTTCGAGGTGGCTCGTTGGTTCGAGGCTGAGGCGGGAAGATGGTACGCGGGGTGGTTCGAGATGGTTTGCTCCGCTTCGCGATTGCTGTTCGGTGGCTGGTGTCGGGTGGAGAATGGTTCGCGGCTCATTCCTCGGGGTCTTCAAAGCCGAGGAGCAGGGTGGCGAGGAAGCCGCCGAGGTAGGCGGCGAGGAGGCCGAGGAGGTAGATGGGAATGTTGTCGGTGGCGGCGGCGAGGGGGAGGCCGCTGATGCCGATGGTAGCGGCGCCGACCTGGAAGGCGGCCTGGACGGCGCCTCCGCAGGCGCCGCCGATGCAGGCACCGAGGAACGGCTTGCCGAGCGGGAGGGTGACGCCATAGATGAGGGGCTCGCCGACGCCCATGATGCCGACGGGGAGGGCGGAGGCGATGATTTTTTTGAGTTTCTTGTTTTTCGTGCGCAGGTAGACGGTGAAGCTCGCGCCGACCTGGCCGGCGCCGGCCATGGCGAGGACGGGCAGGAGGATGGTGACGCCGTAGCGGGCGAGGAGCTCGGCGTGGATGGGGGTGAGGGTCTGATGCAGGCCGAGCATGACCATGGGGAGGAAGGTGCCGCCGAGGATGAAGCCGGTGAGGGAGCCGCCGCTGCCGATGGCCGTGGTGGCGGCGCTGCCGATGGCGTCGGAGATGAGGCCGCCGAGGGGCTGGAGGATGCAGATGGCGGCGGTTCCCGCGAGGAGGAAGGTGAGGAGCGGGACGAGGAAGAGGCTGAGCGTCTCGGGGATGAGGCGGCGCAGCCGTTTCTCGATGAGGGTGGCGAGGGCGGCGACGAGGAGGACGGAGATGATGCCGCCGCGGCCCGGGACGAGCGGCGCGCCGAAGAGAGTGATGTGCGCGAGATCCGGGTGGGCGAGCAGGGCGCCGAGGATGCCGCCGAGGATGGGGGTACCGCCGAATTCCTCCGCGGTGTTGCGGCCGACGATGATGTTCATGCCCCAGAAAACGGTGGAACTCGCGACGGCGAGGAGCTGGAAGAGGGGAGAGGCGGTGAGAACGCTGTCGTATTTGCCGACGACGTTGAGGCAGCCGCTGATGAGGCCGCAGGCGATGAAGCCGGGGATGAGCGGGATGAAGATGCTCGCGATGCGCTTGAAGAATAGCTTGACGGGCGTCGCGTTCCGCGCGCGGATCCGGGCGTGGAGGGCTTTGCCGTCGCCAATCTGCGGATGGGAGGTGCGCCCTTCCGGGCAGGGCGTTTCTGCGTGCGAACCGGCCGCGGCGGGGACCGCCTGGAGGAGCGTTTGCAGGGCCGCGTCGACGGCGGCGGCTTTGCCGGGGCCGAGGATGAGCTGCAGCTCGCTGCCGCTGACGTTGGTGCCGAGGACGCCGGGGATGGCCGCGAGCTGGGCCTTGAGGCCTTCTGTGATACCGCCGGCGAGCTCGAGGCGCAGGCGCGTCATGCAGTGGTAGGCTTTCGTGATGTTTTTCCTGCCGCCTGCGCGCTCCAGGACGGCGCGGGCGATGCGTTCCTGTTCGGCTTCGTTCATGCGAGGGGCTCCTTTCGTGCGGCGCGGAGGGTTTCTTTCAGCCGTCCCTGCCTCTTGGCGAGCATTTCCTCGCAGGCGGCGATGGGCGCGCCCGTGAGGACGTGGAGGACGGCGAGCTTGGCGCTGCCGTCCGCGGCGGCGAGGGCGTCCGCCGCTTCTTCGCGGCTGCAGGCGGCGATGGTCATGACGATGCCGAGGGCGCGCTCTTTGAGCTTGGCGTTCGAGGCTTTGACATCGACCATGAGGTTGCCGTAGGTCTTGCCGAGGCGGATCATGGCGCCCGTCGAGAGCATGTTGAGCACGAGCTTCTGCGCCGTGCCCGCCTTCATGCGCGTCGATCCCGTGACAGCTTCGGGGCCGGTGATGGGGAGCAGGGCGATGTCGGCGAGGCTGGCGATGGCCGCGTGCTCGCTACAGGCGAGGGCGATGGTGGCGCCGCCGCAGGCGCACGCGTGGCGCAGCGCGCCGATGACGTAGGGCGTGCGGCCGGAGGCGGCGATGCCGCAGGCGATGTCGCCCGCGCTGAAGCCCCGCGCCGCGAGGTCGCGAGCGCCGAGCTCCTCGCTGTCCTCTGCGCCCTCCTGCGCGCGGAAGATGGCGGGCGTGCCGCCGGCGATGATGCCCTGGATGCGCTCGGGATCGGTGCGGTAGGTCGGCGGGCATTCGACGGCATCGAGGATGCCGAGGCGTCCCGAGGTGCCCGCGCCGATGTAGAAGAGCCTGCCGCCCGCCGCGAGGCGCGCAGCGATGAGGTCGACGGCGCGCGCGATGTCGGGCAGGATGGCGGCGACGGCCTGCGGCACGCGCTGATCCTCCTCGTTGATGAGGCGCACGAGCTCGAGCGTCGGTACTTCGTCGATATGGAGCGTGCGCGGATTGCGCTGCTCCGTTGTGAGTTGGCTGAGATTCATGTGTAGGGTCCTCGCTCTGTTTTCTAGATGATGTAGCGATATCGTCATGTTCTCGCTGATGCGCGCAACGCATCGTTGCGCGCAGGACTGGTGATTTTCGGAGCGGTTGCTCCCATTTCGTTTATTTTCTTCGTATGTGAATAGTATAGCACATTTTTCCTTCGTGCGCGGGCAGAGCGCCGCTAGGCGCGCACAAGAAAAAACTGCGCAGCGCTCAGAAGGAAATCCGAGACGCTGCGCAGCGGTGACCTGTGGGTTATCCGAGGATCGAGAAGCCGAAGTACACGATGGCTCCCATGATGAGGATGAACGGGACGTAGATTTTGACGGCAAAGCTCAGGAGCTTGCTGTCGCAGCCCTTGACGCCGATGGCGCCGACGGCGATGGCGATGCTCTGCGGCGAGATCATCTTGCCTGCGCAGGCGCCTGTCGCGTTGGCGGCGGCGAGCCATGCCTGTCCGGCCTCGCTCGCGCCGATGGCGACGGCGGAGTCTGTCTGCAGCTTGCCGAAGAGGACGCACGAGGAGGTCGCGGAGCCCGTGATGAACGTGCCGATGGAGCCGATGAAGGCCGCGACGGTCGGATAGAGCGTGCCTGTGGCGGCGACGGCGGTCGTCGCGATATCGAACGTCATGCCCGCATAGCCCATGACCTTTGCCGTAGCGATGACGGTGATGATGGTGACGATGGTGAAGCGGAGGTTGATGATGGTCGTCTTGAGGACGGAGAGCATCTCTCCCATGCCGGCGCCCTGCATATGGCCGCCGAGGAAGGCGGCGAGGAAGATGAGCACGCCAGGCGTCGCGACCCAGGTGAAGGTGTAGGGCGCACCGTCCGCGCCGTCATAGATGAGGACGGAGGTCTTGATGAGGTTCAGCGGATCGTGCAGCACCGGGACGAGCTTGCTCGTCACGAGCAGGAAGACGAAGATGAGGATGAACGGCAGCCAGGCGAGCAGCCCCTTGCGGGCGTCGACGGCGGGCGCGTTTCCGAGCGCGTCCATGGCGTAGGCGGGATCGTGCAGCGGGAAGGCTTTCGCGCAGAGGACGATGGCGCCCATCGCGCCGATCGAGCCTGCGATGACGGCGAGCTCAGGGCCGAGGAAAGCGGCGACGACGAGCTCCGGCAGCAGGAAACCGAGGCCTGCCGCGAGGCAGTAGGATATCATGCCATGGAGCGCCTTGAGCGATTTGCCCGTCACGATGGTCATGATGAAAGGGCAGAGCAGCGAGAGCGGCGCGAGCTGCAGCGCCGTGTAGAGCGCGAGCTGGCTGCTGGGGACGCCCGTCACGCTGCCGAGCGTGACGAGCGGGATGCCGATGGAGCCGTAGGCCGTCGGCACGGAGTTCGCGATGAGGCAGACGCTCGCCGCGAGCAGCGGCGGGATGCCGAGGCCCGCGAGCATGCCGGCGGGGATGGCGACGGCGGTGCCGAAGCCCGCCATGCCCTCGAGGAAGCTGCCGAAGCCCCAGCCGATGAGCAGGATGAGCACGCGCTTATCCGAGCTCACGGAGGTGAGCATCTGCTTGATGGTGTCCATGCTCTTCGTGTGGAGGCTGAGATTATAGGTGAAGATGGCGGCGATGATGACGAGCAGGATGGGCCAGCAGGCGAGTGCCGCGCCCTCGAGCGTAGCCTCCGCCGCGTGGAGCGGCGTCATGCCGTAGATGCCGAGGCTGGCTGCCCAGGCGACGAGGAGGGCGATGGAGCACGCCTTCCAGGCGGACATGTGCATGACAGTGAGCGCCACGATGAGCCAGAGAATTGGCGATAAGGCAATGAAAATCATAGAAAATCCCCTTTCTTTTAGGAACCGCTGATTAAATGAAGTGCTCCGGATTTACGTGGATGCGCTGTACTCTTCGGAGACAAACCGCAGGCGTAGCTAAAGCTACGCTGAGGATTTGTTGACGACGAGAGGACAGTGCAGACGCGTGAAGACGGAGTGCTGAATTCATCAGTGTTTCCTTTGTCTATGTGCGCAGACCCCTCTGGGAAACATTCTATTATATAATGAAAAATAAAGCAAGAAAAAAGAATACAACCAATATAGGATTCAACTTAAACAATAACAAAAAAGAATCATGGAACGGAGGGGGAGGCAGATAGCATGTGTTAAGGAAGCGCTGATTAAATGAGGTGCTCCGGATTTACGTGGATGCGCTGTATCTCTCTAGGAGACAAACCGCAGGCGTAGCTAAAGCTACGCTGAGGATTGTCGACGACGAGAGGACAGTGCAGACGCGTGAAGACGGAGTGCCGAATTAATCAGTGATTCCTTAAGGAAGTGTTGAATGAATCAGTGCTTCCTTAAAAGGTAAGCTCCGCTGGCCGCGCGTGCGCAAAAGATGACAGGCATGAAAAGGGAGCCTGTACATGACACGTTCTGTCAGGCTCCCGGGATGCTTTCTGTCAGGTTCCTGCGGTGCGGACTGGGGTGCTGGCGGGCTGCCGCGATCGGCGGCAGATGCGGCGTCTCCTCAGTAGACGCGCTCCGGCTCGTAGCCATGCGCTCTGAGCGCGGTGATGATGCGCTGGACGTGTTTCTCGTTGTGTGTCTCGCAGGTGACTTCGAGCACGACTTTCTTGAAGCTGTCCGTCACCTTGGCCTGGTTGTGGTTGAGCTCGATGACGTTCGCGTTCTGTTCGGCGAGGATGCGCGAGATGTTGAGGAGCTGGCCTGGCTTGTCTGGCAGCTGGACGCCGAAGCAGAAGACGCGGCTGCGCGCGATGAGCGCTTTGTCGATGAGCGCGGAGATCGTCGAGATGTCGATGTTGCCGCCCGAGACGATGGCGGCGACCTTCTTGCCCTGGAACGGCAGTTTCGAGAGCGCCGCGAGCGAGAGCACGCCCGCGCCCTCGGCGATGAGCTTGTGCTTCTCGATGAGGGAGAGCAGCGCGCCCATGATCTCCATCTCGGAGACGGTGAAGATGTCGTCGAGATATTTCTTGCAGAACGCGTAGGTGAGCGTGCCTGCTGTCTTGACCGCGCAGCCGTCGGCGACGGTGTCGGCGCTCGCGAGCGAGACGATGCCGCCCTTGGTGAGCGCGGCTTTCATGCAGGCGGCGTTCTCCGGCTCGACGCCGTAGACCTTGACGTTCGGGTTCACGAGCTTCGTCGCGAGCGCGACGCCCGAGGCGAAGCCGCCGCCGCCGATCGGCACGAGGATGGCGTCGACGTCCTTGAGCGCGTCGATGATCTCGAGCGCCGTCGTGCCCTGGCCGAGCAGGACCTGGAGGTCGTTGAACGGATGGATGTAGACGTAGCCGTGCTGCTTCTGCAGCTCGAGGCTGTAGGCGTAGGCATCGTCGAAGCCGTCGCCGTGCAGCACGACCTCGGCGCCGAGCGCCTTCGTCGCCTCGACCTTGAGGAGCGGCGTCGTGGCCGGCATGCAGATGACGGCCTTGACGCCGAGCTTCTTCGCGGCGTAGGCGACGCCCTGCGCGTGGTTGCCCGCCGAGGCTGTGATGACGCCTTTTTCCTTTTCTTCCTCGGTGAGCTGGCTGATCTTGTTGTAGGCGCCGCGCAGCTTGAATGCGCCTGTATGCTGCAGGTTCTCCGGCTTCAGGTAGACGTCGTTGCCGGAGAGCTCGGAGAAATAATCGCTGTGGATGAGGCGCGTCTTGCGCGCGACGCCCTCGAGCTGCTTGGAAGCGCGGTAGACGTCGGCGATGGTCGTGCGCGCGACGATGGCCTCGTTCTCTGCCGCCTCATCGTGCGCGAGGCGGTCTTTTTTATCTTCTGGCATATGGTTTGCCTCCTATCGTGTTATCGTTACAAGTTTACATGAGGAGCGGACGTCTGTCAATCGCAGGACGGCGCGTGTGGAACTTTTTGACAAATTTTCGAGGAAACTTTTTGGTTCATGAAGGATTTTGCCGAGAAAACGCGAATAAAGAAGGTAAGAAAGGAAACGAGACGTGATGCGGAGGAGGGAATGCCTATGGAGCAGTTTTCCCGGATTCTCGTGCCAGTGGATGGTTCCCCCGGATCGCTCAAGGCGCTTGATGCGGCCGCCCTGCTCGCGAAGGCGGGCGGGGCGACGCTCGATATTCTCACCGTCGCGTATTTTGCGAGCGAGACGGATACAGAGAATCTCGTGAGCTGGCTGCCGGAGAGTGTGACGCGGCCCATCGGGCCTGTTGTGCACGATGCGCTCAGCCACGCGGAGGAGCGTGTGCGCGGGCTCGTGCCCTACGAGCTGCACGAGCGGACGGGCATCCCCGCGGAGGAGATCCTGCGCTTCGCGGCGGAGCACGCGCAGGAGCCGATCGTCGTCGGCGGACGCGGGCTCGGCCGCGTCGAGGGATTCTTCCTCGGCAGCGTGAGCCAGGAGGTCATGGAACGGGCGCCAGGCACCGTCATCGTTGTGAAATGAATGGAGGTTATCGTTATGACAATCAAGAATATTCTCGTACCAGTCGATGGTTCTGAAGGTTCGGATCGCGCGGTCACGCAGGCGATCACGCTCGCGGAGGCATGCGGCGCGAAGCTCAATTTCCTCTATGTGGCGAACATCAATCAGCTCGCGATCAACGCCTGCCTCTCCGATGCCATCCTCGACGCCGTGACGAAGGCGGGCAACGTCATTCTCGACCGGGCGATGGAGATGGTGCCGAGCGGCATCGATAAGGAGGCATTCTCCGAGACGGGTTCGCCGGCTGTCGTCATCCTCGATTTCGCGACGGACAAGGATATGGATATGATCGTCATGGGCAGCCGTGGCCTCGGCGTCGTCAAGGGCGTGCTGCTCGGCAGCGTGAGCCAGTATATCGTGGAGCAGTCCAAGTGCCCCGTGCTCGTCGTGAAATGAAGCAAGGCATGGCAGATGCACAGGAAACGACGGAACGCAGGGAAGGTCGGGGAACCGGTACTATGGCAGAGCAGACAGATGAGAAGACGGCATTCGTGATTCCGTCCGAGCCGTTTTCGCAGATTGTCGTCAGCGGCCTCGGGACGCCGCTCGATGCCGAGCTCTCGCGGGCAGCGGGCATGCGCCTCTGGCAGGAGCGCCTGGGCGCCATCGGCATGATGCTCGAGCGGAGCGGCGCGACGCTCTTTACGTTCGATCTTGAGGAGGATACCTTTTACTTTCTCCGGGTGGAGCAGGATGGGCAGCAGACGGAGCGGAAGATCCGTAATTTCAGCGCTATCCTCGATATGGCGGTGCATGGCAGCGACCCCGAGGGCGTACGCTTCGCGGAGGCCGTCCGGGAGGCCATCCGCCGGCCGATGGACGGCGTCGTGGAGTTCTACGGTAGCGTGTTCTCTGAGGAGCCGCATTGGAACAGGCTCACCTACAAGAGCGTGCCGGCGTCGGACGGCATTGTGTCGAGCATCATCGGCTACAGTTTTGCGACCGATGGCGCGAGCGAGTGGTGCGCGCATGGCATGGCAGGCGGACGGCAGGGAGGCAGCTCCCTTGAGGCCATCGCCTCGGGCGCGAAGCTGGAGGCGGAGATCAACCGCCAGATCCATCAGCTGCCGCAGGGGGACAAGGGAACGCTGTTCCTCATCGAGCTCACGAACCTCGAGGAGCATATCACGGCGCACCCGGAGATCAATGTAGCGGGCTACACGCACGCGCTCTCGGATATGATCCTCTCGGATTTCCGTGGCAGCGACCTCCTGGGGCAGGTGCGGGAGGACAGGTTCGTCCTCTTCATCTGCGGCCATACGCCGCTCGACATCATCGAGCGCCGCGCACAGCGCGTCATCGAGCTCGTGCACAAAGTCTCCATGAAGGGCTTCGAGCATATCAACGTGAGCATCGGCGTAGCCGCGACCGGCGCGCCGAAGCTCCGTTACCAGGTGCTGCTTACACAGGCGGAGGCCGCGCTCAAGAACGCCAAGGCGCACGGGAAGAACAACTACCGCGTTTATTTTGAGGAAGAAAAGTTATAAATGGTTTTCAGGATGAGGCTGCCGGCGGGCAGCCTTTTTTCTGATTGACGTGTGTCCCTATGGGCAGCGCGTGACGCGCGGCGTCTCGCGGCGTTCCCTTGTCAGGGGGATGGGGATTGTATATAATGAAGTAAGTCATTTTTTCATCAGTCTGCGGCTGTGCGGCGGGTGCGCTGCGGGCGGACGATAGCTTCGGGGAGGAAAAGCGATGCGACGGTATACGACGCTTCTTTTGACGGCGTTCCTGCTCTTCGTGCTCGTCGTGGCGGGGTCGGCGTATCTCGGCGGCACGGGCCATGTCGAGGAGGATGCGGTGATGCGGGAGCTCACCGTCTACACGACGCTGCCGGCGGAGCACGCCGATCAGCTGGGCAAGGCGTATGCGCAGGAGCGGCATGTGCGACTGAATTTCGTGCCGCTCACACGCGACGAGCTCGTGCGGCGCGCGCCTGGCGACAGCGAGGCCGCGCTCGTGCTGGCGGATGAGGAGACGCTCCTGCGCCTCTCGGAGGCGGGCGCGTTCACGCCCTATGTCTCAGAGACATCTGACGCGGTGCCTGCAGAGTTCAAGCAGTCGGAGGGCGCCTGGACGGGCGTCTGGTACGATCCCGTCGTCTTCGCGGTGAACAAGGACTACCTTCGGACGCTCCGTGAGGTGCCGGACACCTGGACCGCGCTCGCGGCGGCGCCTGGCGTGCGCATCGGCATGACGGACTTTGTCGCGGCGGACGCCTCAGCGCACCTGCTCTTTTCCCTGATCGCGGAGTTCGGCGACGCGGCGGCCTACGACATTCTCCGCGGCATCCATCCGAAAGTCGTGCAGTATACGAAATATCTCTCGAACCCTGTGCGCCAGGTCGGCATGGGGGAGGCGGATATCTCTGTGGCCGTGGCGAGCGAGGCGTTTCGCTATGTAAGCGGCGGCTATCCCATCCGCGTGGTCTATCCGGCGGACGGGACGGCCTATCTGCTCACGGGCGCGGGCATCCTCGCGCAGTGCAGCGAGGCGGACAGGCAGGCGGCGGGGCGGCTCATCGACTGGCTGCTCTCCGATGAGGCACAGCTCGCGCTCGCGTCGCAGGGGTTCTATTTCCTCACGACGAATCCCGCGACGCTCGCCTATCAGTCCTTTCCAGGGAAGAACATCGTGCTCTTCCGGCAGTTCCCGCGCTTCACGGAGGCGGAGAAACACGCTTTCCTGGATCGCTGGGTGAAGTACATCAGGTTCAGCAGCCCCTGAGCGGGCTGGCAAGTGGCAGAAACGCGGCACGCTTGTGCGCGTAGAAATATGGAGGAAAGATTGTGAAAGCAGGTTTTGTCAGTCTTGGCTGTTCCAAGAATCTCGTCGATACGGAAATGATGCTCGGCATCCTCAGGGAGCACGGCATCGAGCTCACGCCGGAGCCGGCGGAGGCGGATATCCTCATCGTCAATACATGCGCGTTCATCGAGTCCGCCAAGGAGGAGTCGATCACGACCATCCTCAACATGGCGGAATACAAGGAGTCCGGCCGCTGCCGCAGTCTCATCGTCGCAGGCTGCCTCGGCCAGCGCTACGGGCAGGAGCTCCTCGACGATATGCCGGAGGCGGACGCCATCATCGGCACAGGCGCGTGGAACCGCATCATGGAGGCCGTCGAGGAGTCGCTCAAGGGACACCGCGTCGTCATCGCGGGCGAGGACAAGCTGCTCTACGACGAGCACACGCCGCGCATCACGACGACGCCCGCCTACACCGCCTATGTGAAGATTGCCGAGGGCTGCAACAACCGCTGTGCCTTCTGCGCCATCCCCTACATCCGCGGCGCCTACCGCAGCCGCCCCATCGAGGATATCCGCGACGAGGTGGCGAACCTCGCCGCGCGCGGCGTGAAGGAGATCATCCTCATCGCGCAGGACACGACGGAGTACGGGCGCGACCTCTACGGCGAGCCGCAGCTCGCGAAGCTCCTGCGCACGCTCTGCACGGTCGAGGGCGTGCACTGGATCCGCACGCTCTACAGCTATCCGACGTATTTCAGCGACGAGCTCATCGAAACGATCGCGAGCGAGCCGAAGCTCGTGAAATACGTCGACCTGCCCATGCAGCACGCGCACGATGAGGTGCTGCGCCGCATGCACCGCCCCGACACGCAGGCCTCCATGCGCGCGCTCATCGAGAAGCTGCGCACGCGCATCCCCGGCGTCACGATCCGCTCGACGTTCATCGTCGGCTTCCCCGGCGAGACGGACGCGCAGTACCAGACGCTGCGGAACTTCCTCGAGGAGATGCGCCTCGACAAAGTCGGCGTTTTCACCTACTCGCGCGAGGAGGGCACGCCTGCCTACGACATGCCGAACCAGGTGCCGGAGGATGTCATGCAGGAGCGCTACCATGACCTCATGAGCCTCCAGTGCAAGATCTCCGAGGAGCTCAACCACGAGCTCGAGGGCAGGGAACTCGAAGTCCTCGTCGAGGGACGCGACGAGGAGCAGGCGAACATCGCCGTCGGCCGCTCCTACCGCGAGGCGCCGGACGTCGACGGACAGGTCTACATCGAGGGCGACACGGACAGCCAGATCGGCGATCTCGTGCGCGTGCGCGTGCTGCAGGGATTCACCTATGACGTCGTCGGCGAAAGGGTGGAAGAAGCATGAAGGCACAAGAGGAAGACCAGCTCGCCGCGCGTCTCGGCGCGGCGCTTTGCGCGGCCGGCAAGACCATCGCCTGCGCGGAGTCCTGTACGGGCGGCCTCGTGACGAGCCGTCTCACGGACATCCCCGGCAGCTCCGGCTACGTCATGGGCTCCATCGTCTCCTATACGAACGAGATCAAGGAGCGCCTCGTCGGCGTGCGCCACGCGACGCTCGCCGCGCACGGCGCCGTCTCCCCTGAGACCGCGCGGGAAATGGCCGAGGGCATCCGCCGCGTCATCCGCACAGATCTCGGCATCGGCATCACGGGCATCGCCGGGCCGGGCGGCGGCACGGCGGCGAAGCCCGTCGGCCTCGTCTACATCGCCGTGAGCGGCGCGCGCGGCACCCGCGTCACGGAGAACCATTTCCACGGCACGCGCGCCGAGGTCAAGCGTCAGACGAGCGACCGCGCGCTCACGCTCGCGCTCGACTACCTCACGGAGGTGCAGGCATGACGAAAGAGAGGGAGGCAGACACGGCAATCGGCATGAAAACAAGCAAAAAGATAGGTACGGAGACGCGTGCGGCGGAGCAGGCGACCACCATCATCGGCATCGCGGGCGGCACCGGCTCGGGGAAGTCAACCTTCACGAACCGCCTCAAGCGCGCCTTCGGTGACGCCATCACCGTCATCTATCACGACAACTACTACAAGCCGCACGACGACCTCACGCTCGAGGAGCGGCGCACCATCAACTACGACCATCCGGACGCGCTCGACACCGACCTCCTCGTCCATCACCTCGAGGAATTGCGCGCCGGACGGGCTGTCGACTGTCCCACCTACGACTTCACGCAGCACACGCGCGCCAAGAAGACCGTTGCCATCCAGCCGAGCCGCGTCATCATCGTCGAGGGCATCCTCATCCTGCAGGACGCACGCCTAAGAGACCTCTTCGACATCAAGATCTACGTCGAAGCCGACGCCGACGAACGCATCCTGCGCCGCGTCGCGCGCGACATCCGCGAGCGCGGCCGCAGCCTTGAGAGCGTCATCGACCAATACCTCACCACCGTCAAACCCATGCACTACCTCTACGTCGAGCCGACAAAGACCTTCGCCGACCTCATCCTCAACAGCGGACGCAACGACATCGCGTTCGATGTGATGAAGACGAAGATCGAGGCGCTGCTGGGAGAAGGATAATAAAAAGACAGCGGCCTGCCAAGATTTGGCAGGCCGCTGTCTTTTTCTGGACATGAGTGAATACTCGTTTGGAGCAGTAAGGTTTTATCTATTGTTTGCCACAATCGCTAAGCTTTTGTCCAGTTTTTCTTTGCTGAATCCTTTTGTTTCATTGTCGTTGCTCATGATATATAATGCTTGGCGCATTTCAGTTTCTGTTAAATTCTGTTCCGACCAACAGGCAGTTTCATTCACATATTTTTCTACATCTTCAATCGTCCATTTGTCAAAAACTTGGTATGGCCAACCTTCGATATCAACGTTACATTCCCTTAAATCGTGATCTTCGATGATAATATCACCTTTATTGTTTCGCTTTATGGTTTCCATTAAGGCTTCATGCCAATTTTCAGCCTCTACCGTAACTTTCTTTTCGTAAATCTCTTGAATTGTTAAGTTAAATTTCACTTTCTAACACCTCGAAGCAATCAGATCAATTTATTTATTATTTTCAACCGATATTCGCCCTTGCCCAAAAAGTCCACAAAGCCCTTATCGCGTAAGATTTGCAATTGCTGGCGGATTTTAGGCTGGATATTGTGATTTTCTCTATGCCGTGCCTGCAAATAATCTGTAAAGCTGTATATATCCTTGAGTGTGAAATAATCGCTATCCATCTGTTCCAAGCAGTAGAGTACATCCATCAGCCAGCCCCTTTCCTGAATATGACTGGTGGCCAATGCCGTAGTAGCGGATACTTTTTCACACACTTGCTTGGGATTAAGAATTTCCTGTTGATAAATGATAGGAATTTTTCCCTGCGCAGGAATGTTCTTCCAAGCGATGTTGCATCCTGTCCAGCCTGCACGGTGGGCCGTTGGCGACAATGGCTTTCTTTTGATAATGATTTCCGAGGTGAAAAAGTAACTTGGAATCATCCAAAGATTTTCCACTATGTATTCCGGCCGCCTATATTCCATGACAAACAGATGTGGATTGTTGTCCTCCATCAGCCTGGTCATCATAGTTTCATAGGAACCATCCGCAATTACCGAGCCGAAGCGGCCATTGTGACTCTTCAATTCAAAAACATTTTTGCAACTGGGACATAGCAAATCTGCTACCGGTTTATTATTTTGCAAATGCACTAAGTGTGGTTCGCCACACATGACACAATACATGTTTTCAGCCGCCCATGTTTCGGTTATGACTCGTGCTTGCTGCTGGGGGCTATGGTAGGATGCTCCCAAAGCAAGGTCCATGTGTATATCCATGTGAACACCTCCTGTATATTTGTCTCATATTATAGGATCCTTGTCTTTCTTTACACAGCCTTGGTTTCCCTATTCGTCATTCATATCCGCAGATGCCGCATAAACGTCCGATAGTAAATGCCGAGCAATACGGCCGCGAGGATCCAGGAGAGGGGGTAGCAGAGGAGGAGATTCGCGAAGGTGCGGTAGGAGGGGAAGATGAGGAAGACCCAGGCGAGGCGGGAGCCGCAGATGGCGAAGAAGGCGATGACAGCGGGGCCGATGCTGTTGCCGTAGCCGCGCAGGGCGGCGGAGAGGGTGTCGCCGATGGCGCAGAGGAAGCTGAAGGCGACGACGTATTCGATGCGCGTTTCCGCGAGGCGGATGACCTCGGGATCGCTGGTGAAATAGGAAAAGATCGCGCGCATGGTGAGGAGCGCGAAGATGCCGTTGAGGAGCGCGATGATGACGGCGAAGGCGAGGCAGAGCGCGGCGGCGCGTCGGCAGCGGCTGAGGTCGCGCGCGCCGTAGTTCTGCCCGACGAAGGTGGTGCAGGTCTGGTCGATAGAGAAGACGCCGTAGTAGAGGAGAATCTCGATGGTGAAGGCCGCGGCGGAGGCGGCCATGACCTTTTCGCCGAGGCTGTTGATGGCTGCCTGGAGCACGAGGTTCGCGATGTCGAACATCATGCCCTGCGCGGCGGCGGGGAGGCCGATCGCGCAGATGCGCCTGAGGATGGCGAGGCGGCAGGAGACACGCAGGAGGCGCGGCTCGAGGCGCAGCACGCCAGCCTGGTGGAGGAGGCTGCGGAGGAGGTGGGCGGCGCAGCCGAGGAACGCGAGGTCGGTGGCGAGGGCTGCGCCTGCCGCGCCCCAGCCGAGGATGGGGATGAAGAGCAGGTCGAGCAGGATGTTTAGCAGGCTCGCGAGGAAGAGCGCGCGGAAGGGCGTGCACGTGTCGCCGCGGCTTCTGAGGATGGCGGCGATGAAGTTGTAGAGGCAGAGGAAGGGCATGCCGAGGAGGAAGATGCGGAAATATGTCAGCGCGAGCGGCAGGACTTCCTCCGGCACGCCGAGCCAGTCCATGACGGGCGCGGCGGCGCACTCACCGAGCGCGGCGACGGCGAGGCCGGTGAAAAGGGCGAGCAGGATGGCGGCGTGGACGGTGCGGGAGGCATCGCGCAGCCTGCCCGCACCGAGGGCCTGCGAGATGAGGACGTTCGCGCCGAGCGAGAGGCCGAGGAAGAGATAGACGATGAGGCCGACGAGCGGCGTGTTGTTGCCGACGGCGGCCATGGCGGCCGCGCTGTCATAGCGGCCGAGGATCAGCGTGTCGGCGGCGTTGAAGAGCTGCTCGAAGATACCGGTGAGCACGAGCGGGATGGCGAAGACGATGATTTTATTCCATAGAGTGCCATGGAGCATATCGATTTCTCTTGCGGACATGAGGTTCCTCCCTGAATTGGATATTGGTTCTGCCAGGACGGCAGGGATATACGCTGTGCAGTGCGCGTTGTGACGCATCTTCCGTCATTTCGTGGAGACGGATGTGATTTGTGGGGGCGTATCACGGGGAGACGCGCGCGAAGAAGGGCTGCGCCGTGAGGTCGATCTCGAAGGTGCGCGGCCATGGGAAGCCGGCGCTCGCGCGCAGGTCGTAGATGGCGAGCATCTCATCGGTGCCCGGTACGGGGAACGGGGCGCGAAGGGAGCGCGTCTGCTTGTAGACAGCGACTTGCGCGGCGAGTCGCCGCTGCAGCAGGGCGGTCGCCCAGCGGTGGTTGTGCTCGAGGTCGAGATCGGCGGTGTTCGTGTAGCCGGCCTTTTTGAGTGCGCGGTTGATGGGGTCGATGTCTTCCTTGAGGTAGAAGTAGTCCTCGAGGATGCGTCCCTGGAGGAAGATCTCGTTCGCCATCGCGCCCGCTTCTCTCTGTTCTTTGTTTGCGTCCGGCCGCTGCGCGGCGAGGGCGAGGGAGGCCTCCGCGAGCGCCGTGCCGACGGCGTTGCTCGTCGTGTTCCAGCCCGCGTAGGCGGTGAGGCACGTGAGCGGGAAGTCTCGCGCGAGGAGCAGCGGCAGCAGGGGCTCGCGCGCGTCGAAATGCTTGCTGAGGTCGACGAGCGCCGTCGGCTTCCCGCGCTCGACGAGCCCGCTGAGCGCTGTGCAGGCCGCGGCGCGGGCGTCGAGGGAGCCCTTTTCTGCGTCGCTCGCGTTCAGGTAGAGGACGAGGTCGGCGTCCTCGGGCGTATCGGCGCGGCGGCCGCCGATGAGGCGGATCTTTTCGTCCGCGGTCGCGTCCACGGAGACGGCCATGTAGGGCATGACGCGCGCGGCGGCCGCTGGCTCGGCGTAGGCGACGAAGACGCGTGGGGAGAAACCCTGCTGCTCGTTCACGCAGGCGGCGAGGAGCGTCTGCGCGATCTCGTCGGCGCCGTGCGTGAGCGTGACGCGCGCGCTCGCGCCGCTCGCCTCGATGGTCTGCTGCAGGCGGTATTTCTCGATGTTCGGGATGCCGTAGGGCTCGCCGTCGTCCTGGCCGAGCACGAGGCGGGTGAGGGTGCCGTCCTCGGTGAGGGCGATGAGCTTTTCGTTGAGGCGGGCGTTCTCGTCGAAATGGCCCTCGTAGGCGGCGAGGCTCGCGTCGGAGATCTTTGCGCGCAGGCGGTCGCGCTCGGCCGTGTCGATGGCAAGGCCCGCGGCCTCCTTGCCGACGACACGGGAGTAGGCGATGAGCGCGCGCCGCTCATCGTAGCCGTCGATGGTGTCCTGCGGCGTGAGGCGCGGCAGGATGCTGAAGGCATAGATGCGGGCCGTCGGCTGCGCGGCGTGGAGCGCGCGCAGATAGGCGACGAGCGCGTCCTGCGCCGTCTCCGTCGCCGTGTGCTCGCGCGCGGCGAGCAGGCCGCCGTAGAGGAGCTGGTCGATGGAGAGGAGCACGGTGTCGCCGGGCGCGATGGTCTCCTGCAGCCAGGCGCGAAGTCCCGCTGTGTCGCCGGGGGCGGAGTAGTAGTCCATGAGCGCGCCGGGCGGCGTCACGACGTCGCGCCCCGCGATGCGGCCGAGCGCGGCGACGTGGGCACGGCAGGGCGGGCGGCTGTCGAGCGGCACGAGGAGCACGCGTCCCTGCGGCGCGCGCTCAGAGGCGACGGGCGTGAGGGCGGGCTGCGGATGGATGGCGAGGTGCCAGAGGCCGAGCGCGAGGGCGAGCAGCAGGGCAAGCAGGAGCAGGCCGCGCTTTCGTTTGGACAAGGGGATCAGTTCCTTTCTAGCGTGTTCGCGCCGCTGAACGGCGAGAATGTTGTTACATATCTCATAGTATATCATGGTTCACGAACGCAGGAAAATATGATAGAATAAGTAGTGTTTGAAATCTTTACGGAGCGCGTATGATATGCGCTGCTCCGCAAGGGCCCGCCGCGTATCGGCGGGCCCGGGAAGGTGGGAATCTCCCCATGAGAATCATCACGGGGCGGGCCCGCGGGACGCGCCTCAAGACGCCGCGGGGAATGGCGGTTACGCGGCCGACCTCGGACCGGGTGAAGGAGTCGCTTTTCAGCATCCTCGGTTCGCTCGTCGCGGGGCGGCGGGTGCTCGATGTCTTTGCGGGTACGGGCAGCCTCGGCCTCGAGGCGCTTTCGCGCGGGGCGGCGGCGGCGGTGCTCGTCGACGCGGCGACGGCGCCGCTTTTGCGGGAGAACGTCCGCCGCTGCCATTTCGAGCAGGCGGCGGAGGTGCTCTCGCTTGACGCGTTCGCGGCGCTCGCGAGACTCGAGCGGGCGCCGCGAACGTTTGACCTCGTGTTCTGCGATCCGCCTTATCACAAGGGGCTTTTCGAGCGGGCGCTGGCTTTCTTTGACGGCGGCCATCTGCTCGCGGAAAACGGCATCCTCGTCGTGGAACACGGCGGGGATGAGGACGCGCTGCCGGAGCTTGCCGCGCTCGTCCGCGTGGACGGGCGGCGCTACGGCAAGACGACGCAGCTGTCCTTTTTCCAGCGGCGGAGTTTCGTGGAGGTGGATGTAGGTGAGTGAGAGAATCGCGGTTTGTTCCGGCAGTTTCGACCCGGTCACGATCGGCCATGTCGATATCTTCGAGCGGGCGAGCCGCATGTTTGACGAGCTGGTCGTCTGTGTGTTCCACAACATCAGGAAGCAGTCGTATTTCACCATCGACGAGCGCCGTGCGTTCCTCGAGCAGGCGACGGCGCACCTCCCTAATGTGCGCGTGGATGCCTTTTCCGGGCTGCTCACGGACTATATGCGCTCCATCGGCGCGCATATCATCGTGCGGGGCGTGCGCTCGGTCAAAGACCTCGAGTACGAGGAGAACGAGGCGCATATGCTGCATCACCTCGATGCGTCGGTGGAGACGGTGTTCCTGCTGACGAACCCGGCGTATTCCTTCGTGAGCTCCTCGGGCATCCGGGAGCTCGCCGCGTTCCGCGGCGATGTGCACGGCCTCGTGCCGGCGTGTGTGGAGAGAGCTGTCAGGGCCAGGTGGTCGGCAGAGAGTCGATAAGGAAACGCTGATGCAAAGGCAGGGTGCCGAATGAATCCGTGATTCCGTAAATATAAAAGAGGTAGAAAAGATGTCATCCAAAAAACTAGCCAAGAAGAATGCCGTAGCGCGTGTCAATCCTGCGGGCCGCGACGCGACCTCCCGCGTGGAGGAGACGCTCAACAAGGTGGAGGATCTCGTGGTCAATTCCTCGCATCTGCCGCTCACGGGCAAGAGCATGATCGATGAAAACGACCTCATCCATCTTGTGGAAGAGCTCCGTCAGGATCTGCCGCTCGAGCTCAATCACGCGCGGGAGATCATGGAGAAGGAAACGGAGATCATCGAGCAGGCGCATCGCGAAGCGGACGAGATCATCCAGAAGGCGAAGGACTACGCGGCGGGGCTCGTCGCCAAGGAGACGGTCGTGACGGAGGCGCAGGCGAAGGCGCGGGAGATCGAGGCGCAGTCCGAGGAGAAGGCGCGCGTGCTCGTCGAGCAGGCGCAGCAGCAGCGCGCGGAGGTGCTCGCGCGCACGCGCGAGGAGTCGAAGCAGCTGCGCGATGCGGCGGATACGTATGTGAACCAGGTGTTCGACCAGCTCATCGGCCATGTCGCGGATACGGCGAAGTTCGCGCAGCAGTCGGTGAACTATCTGCAGCAGTCGGTGTCGAGCATCGACCAGGCGCGCGGCACGCTGCAGCAGGCCAAGGAGCAGATGAACCGCGGCGCGGCCGAGGCGGCTGCTGCGGCGGAGGCCGCGTTGCCAGAGGAGGCGGCGCCTGCTGAGGAGCATGTGGCCGCGGGAAAGGCAGAGGCCTGAGATGACGAAGCGCGACATCCGCCGCCTGCTCACCGCCTACCGCGCGGGGGAGTGCTCGGAGGAGGAGACCGTCGCGGCGCTCGCCAGGGCATCCTATGAAAATCTTGGTTTCGCGCGCGTGGATCACAGCAGGGAGCTCCGGCAGGGGTTCCCTGAGGTGGTCTATGCGGCGGGCAAGACGAAGGAACAGCTGCTCGCTATCCTGCAGTCGCTCGCGGCCGCGAGCGATGGCAGCATCCTCGCGACGCGCGCGAGCGGCGAGCAGTATGCGTTTGTCCATCCCGCGCTCCCGGGGGCGCGCTATGACGAGGCGGCGCGCGCGATCTATCTGCGCCGCGAACCGCCTCTGACAGCGCCGCCGCAGGATGAGTCACATGAGATCCTCATCATCACGGCGGGGACGAGCGATATCCCCGTGGCGGCGGAGGCGCGGCTCACGGCGGAGCTCTACGGCAACCGCGTGCGCACGCTCTACGACTGCGGTGTCGCCGGTATCCATCGCCTGCTCGCGCAGGAGGAGATCATCCGCCACGCGCGCGTCATCATCGCCATCGCGGGCATGGAGGGCGCGCTCGCGAGCGTTGTCGGCGGCATGGCGCAGGCGCCCGTCATCGCCGTGCCGACGAGCGTCGGCTACGGCGCGTCATTTTCCGGCGTCACGGCGCTGCTCTCGATGCTCTCGAGCTGCGCGGCGGGCATCTCCGTCGTCAATATCGACAACGGCTTCGGCGCGGGCGTGCTCGCGAGCAAGATCAATGCGCTCTCGTGAGCGTCGGCTCGTGCGGTCAGGGGGAACTATGAAAGCGATTTATCTCGATGCGTTTTCCGGTATCAGCGGCAACATGCTGCTCGGCGCATTTCTACAGGCGGGAGTGCCAGAGAGCTATCTGCGGCAGGAACTCGCGAAGCTGCCGCTCGCGGGGGAGTTCGAGCTCTCCTGCACGCCTGTCACGAAGCAGGGCGTCCGTGCCGCTTACGTCGATGTGAGGCTGATGTCTGAGACAGCGCATGGAGAGACGCAGGAAGCGCAGGCCCATGCCCATGTTCATCGCACGCTGGCGGATATCGAGGCGCTGCTCTCCGAAGCGTCGCTCTCCGAAGCCGTGAAGAAAAAAGCACGCGCTGTTTTCCGCCTGCTCGCTGAGGCGGAGGGAACGGTTCATGGTAAGCCTGCGGCAGAGGTGGCGTTCCACGAGGTCGGCGCGGTGGACTCCATCGTCGATATCGTCGGCACGGCCATCTGCCTCGACTATCTCGGCATCGAGCAGGTGCTCGCGTCGCGGCTCAATGTCGGCAGCGGTTATGTGCGCTGCGCGCATGGCATCATGCCCGTACCGGCGCCAGCGGTCGCTGAACTCCTGATGGGGTGGCCGACATACGCGTTTGGTGCGGAGGAGGAGCTCACGACGCCGACGGGCGCGGCAGTCGTGCGGGCGTTTGCGCAGCATGCGGCAGCGCTTCCGGAGGACTTTGCCGTCCGTGCGATCGGCTATGGCGCGGGCAGCCGCGATCTGCCGCTTCCCAATGTGCTGCGGCTCTATGTCGGCGAGCGTGAGGGCGCAGCCGCGGAGGAGACGCCGCTGCTGCTCTCGACGAACATTGACGATATGAGTCCCGAGGTCTACGGCTACCTCTTCGACCGGCTGCTTGCGGCAGGGGCGCTCGACGTCTGGGTGACGCCTATATATATGAAGAAAAATCGTCCGGCGCAGCAGCTCACCGTGCTCGTGCGCCCCGCGCAGCGCTCGGCCTGCACGGAGATCATCTTCCGCGAGACGACGAGCATCGGCCTGCGCGTGACGCCCCTTGCGGAGCGCATCGCCTGTGACCGCCGCACGGCAAGCGTCGAGACGCGTTACGGGACGGTGCGCGTGAAGGTCGCGTCCTGGCAGGGGAAGATCGCGACGACCTCGCCGGAGTATGAGGACTGCCGCCGCCTGGCGGAGGCGCAGGACGTGCCGCTCAAGGAAGTCTATGACGAGGCGAGGCGCGCGCTCGCGTTTCGGCTCGGCGGTGCGTGAAGGACCGCCGCATCGCGGCGCGCGACGAAATCGCTTCTGGCTTGACAAACGATATGGTCATCGCTATAATGGATGGAGTTGATGCTAATGCATATTCATATTGCTGAATTGAATGCCGGACTCGGGAAAGAACTTCCGTTTTCGTTTACAACCGCTGCGGCAGACATTGATGCCACAGCGGCTGATTACGCTTTCGAAGGACCCATCGAGGTCGAGGGGCATGTGATGAACACAGGCACGGGCTATCGTGTCGAGGGCGTCATCCGCGCGCGGAAGCGCTTCATCTGCGACCGCTGCCTCGAGGAATGCCTGGAGGCGCAGGAACATGCCTTTTCGGAGATGTTCCGGCAGGGGACGCCTGCTGAGAACGACGACGCGAATTTCTTTGACGGAGACGAGATTGAGCTTCAGGAGCTTGTCCGTGACACGCTTCTGGCGGCCCAGCCGCTCAGCAATATCTGCAAGCCCGATTGCAAAGGGCTCTGCCCCGTATGCGGCGCAAACCTCAACCACGGCGACTGTGGCTGCGACAGGTTCGTGCCCGACCCGAGGCTGGCAGCATTGCAGCAATTCCAAGCGAAAGAATAGGACGCATATAAGGAGGTGTATCCGAGATGGCAGTACCTAAGCGTAAAATGTCGAAGGCTCGCCGCGATCAGCGTCGCGCGAACTGGAAACTGACGGCGCCCGGCTTCGTTTCGTGCCCGCAGTGCCATGAGCCGATGATGCCGCATCACGTTTGCCCGGAGTGCGGTTACTATGACGGCAAAGAGGTTGTGAAGGCAGCGGAGTAAGCGCCTTTGACCGATAGAGAGCAGGACTTCATGTCCTGCTTATTTTTTTTGCCCTGGCGAGGCCGCGTGCGAGGAGGGCTTGCAATTTCCCCGCAAAGCCGTTATAATATTCCTCGTTATGACAGGTAGTAAAAGCAGGTACTAAGTAATAGCAGACACCATCAGTGGTTATGTGAGGAAGCGCTGATTAAATGAAGTGCTCCGGATTTACGTGGATGCGCTGTATCTCTCTAGGAGACAAACCGCAGGCGTAGCCGAAGCTACGCTGAGGTTTGTCGACGACGAGAGAACAGCACAGACGCGTGAAGACAGAGTGCTGAATTAATCAGTGCTTCCGTAAGGGAAGAGGTGAGATGATGGCGCGTGTGAAAAAGAAGGAACGACAGGAGCTTCTGGTGCAGACGGTGAAGGACAAGCCGTTCCTCACGGATGAGGAGCTCGCGAAGGCGCTCGAGGTGAGCGTCCAGACGATCCGGCTCGACCGTCTGGAGCTCGGTATCCCGGAGCTCCGCGGCCGCATCCGCCGCATGGCTGAGACGGCGCAGAACAAGGTGAAGTCCATCGCGAGCGGCGAGGTCGTCGGCGAGCTCATCGACCTTGAGCTCGGACATTCCGGTATTTCGCTCCTGCGCGTGACGGAGGACATGGTGTTCGCCCGCTCGCAGATTGCGAAGGGCTACTACATGTTCTCGCAGGCCAATTCCCTCGCGCTCGCGCTCATCGACTCGCCGCTTGCCGTCACGGGCGTCGCGAATGTGAAGTATAAGGTGCCGGTGCATGTGGGAGAGAAGCTCATCGCGAAGGCGGAGATCGTCCGCGTGCGCGGCAATAAATATTTTGTCTGGGTAAAGACGAGGAATGATACGCAGGAGGTCTTCCGCGCGAAATTCATCTTGGTTTCGCTGGGGGAGAGCTAAGGAGGAATGCTCCGTGAAGATTGCCGTAGATGCTATGGGCGGCGACTACGCGCCGCTCGAGATTGTCTTTGGCGCCGTGCGTGCCGCGAAGAAATACGACTGTGAGATCGTGCTCGTCGGCGATGAGCCGGCAATCCGCAAGGTGCTCGAGCGCGAGCCGGACTGGGAGAAGCTCGGCATCTCCATCGTGCACGCAAGCCAGGTCATCGGCATGGATGAGCATCCCGCCGACGCCGTGCGCACGAAGAAGGACGCGTCGGTCGTCGTCGCGACGCGTCTCGTGAAGGACGGGAAATGCGATGCCGTGCTCTCCGCCGGTTCGACAGGCGCGGCGGTGACGGCGGCGCAGCTCATCCTGCGGCGCATCAAGGGCATTGGGCGGCCGACGATTGCGACGCCGATGCCTACGCCGAAGGGCGTGACGCTCCTCCTGGACTCGGGCGCGAACGTGGACTCGAAGCCTGTGCACCTCGTGCAGAGCGGCCTCATGGGCTCCCTCTACGCGCAGTATGTATTCGGCGTCAAGGAGCCGCGCGTCGGCCTCCTCAACATCGGCGAGGAGGAGACGAAAGGCAACGAGCAGGCGAAGGCGACGTACCAGCTGCTGAAGAACATGCACACGATCCGCTTCACGGGCAACGCGGAGGGACGCGACGTCCCGAAGGGGAACTTTGATGTCGTAATTTGTGATGGATTTGTGGGCAATGTTGTGCTAAAATTTGCAGAGGGCTTGGCAAAGACCATCCTGAAGCTCATCAAGGAGGCCGTGAAGAACGGCGGCTTGCTCGCGAAGCTCGGCGCGCTCCTCCTGATGCCGACGCTCAAGAAGCTCGGCAAGCGGCTCGATGTGACGGAGTACGGCGGGGCGCCGCTCCTCGGCGTCAACGGCTGCGTCATCATCAGCCATGGTTCTTCCAATGCCAAGTCGATCTGCAGCGCGATCGGCGTAGCCGTTGATTATGTCAAGGGCGATGTGCTCGCGCATATCCGCGATTCGCTGGCAAAGGAGGAGATACTGACGAATGACGGAGAGAAGAATTAACGCGGGTATCCTCGGCACGGGGCATTACCTGCCGCCGCGCATCCTCACGAACGAGGAGCTCGCGCAGCGCGTCGCTACGAGCGATGAATGGATCACATCACGCACGGGCATCCATGCGCGCCGCATCGCGGCGGCGGATGTGCCGGTCACGGCGCTCGCGGAGCCTGCCGCGCGCATGGCGCTCGCGGATGCCGGGATCGAGGCGGCTGCGATCGATCTCATCATCTTCGCGACGCTCACGCCGGATCGCGTGATCCCCGCGGCGGCCTGCGAGCTGCAGCGGCGGCTCGGTGCGGCGCGCGCCGCGGCGTTCGACCTCTCGGCCGCATGCTCGGGCTTTGTCTACGCGGCGGCTGTCGCGTGCCAGTTCATCGAGGCTGGCATCTATCGCCATGTCCTCGTGGTCGGCGCGGAGGAGCTCTCGAAGGTCGTGGACTGGCAGGATCGAGGGACCTGCATCCTCTTCGGCGATGGCGCGGGCGCGGCGGTCTTCGGCCCCGTGCCCGCGGGGCTTGGCGCGCTTGCGTTCGATCTCGGCGCTGACGGCAGCCAGGGCGAGGCGCTCACGATTCCCGCGAGCGGCAGCCTGCATCCCGTCACGGAGGAGCGCCTGCGCGCGCGGGAGAACTTCATCCGCATGGACGGCAAGGCGGTCTTCCGGTTCGCGGTCACAGTCATGGGAAAGACCGTGGAAACTTCCCTCGCCCGGGCGGGACTCACGAAGGATGCCCTCGATTGGCTCGTCCCGCACCAGGCGAACATCCGCATCATCGAGGCGGCGGCGAAAAGGCTCGGCCTGCCGCTCGCGCAAGTCATCATTAATATCGAGAACTACGGCAATATGTCAGCGGCGTCCATACCTGTCGCCCTGTCGGAGGCGGCGCACGCACACCGTTTCCGCAAGGGGGACCGCATCGCACTCGCCGGCTTCGGCGCTGGGCTCACATGGGCATCCTGCATCCTGCGCTGGGCGAAGGAGGACTAATTTCTGATGTTTGAAAACAATGTTATCTGCAAGTTGCTACAGATCGAATACCCGATTTTCCAGGGCGGCATGGCCTGGATCGGCACGGCGGAGCTCGCCTCGGCGGTATCGAACGCCGGCGGCCTCGGCATCATCGGCGCCGGCCACATGCCGCCGGAGCTCCTGCGCGCGGAGATCCAGAAATGCAAGGGCTGGACAAAGAAGCCGTTCGGCGTCAATGTCATGCTCATGAGCCCCTATGTGAAAGAGGTTATGCAGGTTGTGCTCGAGGAGAAGGTGCCGGTCGTCACGACGGGCGCGGGCAATCCGGGTGAGTACGTGCCGGAGCTCAAGGCCATCGGCTCGAAGGTCATCCCCGTCGTCGCCTCCGTCGCGCTTGCGAAGCGCCTCGTGCGCTCCGGCGCGGACGCCGTCATCGCTGAGGGTACGGAGTCTGGCGGCCATATCGGCGAGATCACGACGATGGCGCTCGTGCCGCAGGTCGTCGATGCCGTCGATGTGCCGGTCATCGCGGCGGGCGGCATCGCGGACGCGCGCGGTGTCGCGGCGGCGTTCGCGCTCGGCGCGAAGGCCGTGCAGATGGGCTCGCGCTTCGTCATGAGCGAGGAGTGCATCGCGCATCCGAACTACAAGAACCTCATCCTCAAGGCGAAGGATCGTTCGACTGTCGTCACGGGCCGCACGCTCGGCCATCCGGCGCGCGTGCTCCACAACAAGCTCACGCGCAAGTACCAGGAGCTGGAGGCCGCGGGCGCGCCTGCCGAGGAGCTCGAGAAGCTCGGTGTCGGCTCGCTGCACCGCGCGACGCATGAGGGCGATGTCGAGAACGGCTCCGTGATGATCGGCGAGATCTCCGGCATGCTCAACGACATCAAGCCGGTCAAGACCATCATGGAAGATATCGTGGCGGGACTTCCCGCGACGATCGACGCGATCCGCGAGGATCTGCGCTGATAGATAGAACAGCGACATAGAACCGTATGAAATGAATGGAAAGAGAGGTCAGCAACTGTGAACAAGTTAGCTTTCGTATTCCCGGGCCAGGGCGCACAGACCGTCGGCATGGGAAAGGATTTTTGTGAGAAGTACGACGTGGCGAAGAGGCTCTTCCGCGAGGCGGACGAGGCGCTCGGCTACTCCATCCAGAAGATGTGCTTCGAGGGGCCGGCGGAGGACCTCAAGCTCACGGCCAATACCCAGCCCGCCATCCTCACGATGAGCGTCATCGCCTATGAGATCCTCAAGGAGCATGGCATCGAGCCGGACATCACGGGCGGCCATAGTCTCGGTGAGTACTCCGCGCTCGTCGCGGCGGGCGTCATGGATTTCCAGAATGCCGTCCTGCTCGTGCACAAGCGCGGCACGTACATGCAGGAGGCCGTGCCGGTTGGCAAGGGCGGCATGGCGGCCATCATCGGCCTCGGTGACGATGTCATCGAGGATGCCTGCGTGAAGGCATCCGCCGCGGCTGGCGCCGTGCAGGCAGTCAACTTCAACTGCCCGGGCCAGACGGTCATCGCGGGTACGACGGAGGGCGTCGCAGCCGCTGTTGAGACGCTCAAGGCAGCCGGTGCGAAAAAGGCTGTCATCCTGCCGGTCTCCGCGCCGTTCCACTCGACGCTCATGCAGCCGGCAGCCGTGAAGCTCGCGGCCGAGCTCGACAAGGTCGAGATCCGCGACGCAAAGATCCCCGTCGTCTCGAACTACACGGGCGAGCTCGAGACGAAGGCGGAGGAGATCAAGGCGAATCTCGTCGCGCAGGCGGATCATCCCGTCAAGTGGATCGCCTGCGTCAAGGCGATGCAGGCGTTCGGCGCGGACACGTTCGTCGAGGCGGGCCCGGGCAAGACGCTCTGCGGCTTCAACAAGCGCATCGACCGCAGCCTCAAGAGCATGAACGTCGAAAACATCGAGACGCTCGAAAAAACCCTTGACTATTTGAGGGAGGTTCGCTAATATGCTTTTAGATGGAAAGACCGCGCTTGTCACGGGCGCGTCCCGCGGCATCGGCCGCGCCATCGCGCTGCGGCTCGCGGCTGAGGGCGCATCTGTCGCCATCAACTACGCGGGCAACACCGCGAAGGCGGAGGAGACGAAGGCGGCCATCGAGGCGGCCGGCGGCAAGGCCGCGCTCTTCCAGGCGGATGTCTCCGACAGCGCGCAGGTCGAGCAGATGGTCGCAGCCGTCACGGAGGCGTTCGGCACGATCGACATCCTCGTGAACAACGCGGGCATCACGCGCGACGGCCTGCTCATGCGCATGAAGGAAGAGGACTTCGATGCCGTGCTCGACACGAACCTCAAGGGCATCTTCCATGTGACGAAGGCCGTCTCGAAGCTCATGATGAAGAAACGCGCTGGCCGCATCGTCAACATGGCGAGCGTCGTCGGCATCATGGGCAACGCGGGCCAGACGAACTACGCGGCGGCCAAGGCCGGCGTCATCGGCTTCACGAAGTCGGCGGCGCGCGAGTTCGCCGCGCGCGGCATCACAGTCAACGCCGTCGCACCGGGCTTCATCGCGACAGACATGACGGCCGCGATGCCGGAGAAGGCGAAGGAAGCGACGCTCGCCGCCATTCCGCTCCGCCGCATGGGCGAGCCGGAGGATGTGGCGAACGCCGTCGCGTTCCTCGTCTCTGACCAAGCTTCCTATATTACAGGCCAGGTCGTCAAGGTAGACGGCGGCATGGTTATGTGATATAACTATATAGTACACCAAGATAAGGAGGTGAAAGACATGGCAGATGCAGACAAGACTTTCGAGAAAGTACGCGATATCGTCGTCGAGCAGCTGGGCGTTGAGGCCGATGAGGTTTCGATCGATTCCACGTTTATCGATGACCTTGGTGCAGATTCCCTGGATATTGTTGAGCTGATCATGGCTTTTGAAGAGGAATTCAATATTGAGATTCCGGACGAGGCTGCTGAGAAGATCAAGACGGTGCAGGATGTTGTCACCTATATCGACCAGAACAGCAAATAAAGTTTGTTCGTCTTACCTTTTCTGAAATCCCGTGAAGTGAAGATTCTTCGCGGGATTTTCTAAAGGTAGGATTGATTGGAGGAGTAACCTTGAAGCTTCCAGAGCTGAAGATTGGCACGAAGATTGCAAAAGTCCCCATCGTACAGGGAGGCATGGCCATCCGGCTTTCCACAGCGCGGCTGGCTGCAGCAGTTGCCAACGAAGGCGGTATCGGGCTCATCGCCGCATCCGGCATGTCCCATGAGGAACTTCGCTATGAAATCCGGCTCGCAAGGTCGCTGACTTCTGGAATCATCGGCATCAACATCATGGTCGCCGCCCGCGATTTCGCAGGCGTTGTCAAAACGGCCATCAAGGAGGGCATCGACCTCATCGTTGCCGGTGCAGGCTTTTCTCGCGACATGTTCGGCTACGGTAAGGAATCGGGCACGCCGATCGTTCCGATCGTCTCGTCCGTGAAATTAGCAAAGATATCGGAGCGTCTTGGTGCGACGGCAATCGTCGTAGAGGGCAAAGAGGCTGGCGGCCATCTCGGTACGAGCACCTCGGTGCGTGAGCTCATTCCGGGCATCCGCGCCGCGGTCAAGATCCCGGTCATCGCCGCTGGCGGCGTCCTCTCCGGCCAGGACATCGTTGATTTCATAAAGATGGGCGCCAACGGCGTCCAGATGGGTTCCCGCTTCGCAGCGAGCGCCGAGTCGAATGCGGCTCCCGCGCTCAAGGAGTATTACCTCAAGTCGAAGCCAGAGGATATTGTTGTCATTCACAGTCCGGTCGGCCTGCCCGGCCGCGCTGTCCGCACGCCGTTCTCGGCACGCGTCATGGAGGGGCCGGTTCCTCCGAAGGTTTGCGACGCCTGCCTCAAGGCGTGCAAGCATAATTTCTGCATCATCCGCGCGCTCACGCGCGCGCAGCAGGGCGATGTGGAGACGGGGCTTGTGTTCACAGGGGAATACATGCCGCGCATCAAGAAGATCCTTTCCGTTCATGAGATCTTTTCCCAGCTGAAACGGGAAGCGGCCGCCGCCCAGTGAGGGAGCGCCGCGCAGGCGGCCAAGGAGGCGGCGCGCAGTATCCGCTCGCGGGTGCTGCACATGTAGTATGAGAGGAGAATCGATTTTGAATAAACGCGTAGTCATTACAGGCATGGGCGCCATCACGCCGATCGGCACGGGCAAGGAAGCGTTCTGGAACGCCATGATGGAGGGCAAGAACGGCATCGGGCGCATCACGCGCTTCGATCCTGAGGGTTTCCACGCGCAGATCGCCGGCGAGGTCAAGGACTTCGATCCGACGGCCTACATCGACAAGAAAGAGTCAAAGCGCATGGACCGCTACACGCAGTTCGCTGTCGCGACGGCTGGCATGGCCATCAAGGACGCGGGTCTCGACCTCGAGAAAGAGAACCTCGAGCGCATCGGCACGTATGTCGGTACGGGCATCGGCGGCATCGAGACGATGCATTCCCAGTATGAGAAGTATTTCGCGAAGGGCCCCTCGCGCATCAGCCCGTTCTTCGTGCCGATGATGATTGCGAATATGGCGGCAGGCCAGGTCTCGATCGAGTACAAGCTGCACGGCCCGTCCTCCTGCGTGGTGACGGCGTGCGCGACGGGCACGAACTGCATCGGCGACGCGTTCCGCGTCATCCAGCACGGCGGCGCGGACGTCATGCTCGCGGGCGGCACGGAGGCTGCGATCAGCCAGGCGGCAGTCGCGGGCTTCGGCGCGATGAAGGCGCTCTGCATGGATCACAACGACGATCCGGAGCATGCCTCCCGCCCGTTCGACAGGGGACGCAGCGGCTTCGTCATGGGCGAGGGCTGCGGCATCGTCGTGCTCGAGAGCCTCGAGCACGCGAAGGCGCGCGGTGCGCACATCTACGCGGAGGTCGCTGGCTACGGCGCGAACTCTGACGCCTACCATATCACGAGCCCGGCGCCGCACGGTGAGTTCCAGGCGAAGTGCATGCAGCTCGCGCTCGATGACGCCGGCATGCAGGCCAGTGAGGTCGACTACGTCAACGCGCACGGCACGTCGACGCACCTCAACGACCAGGGCGAGACCGAGGCCATCAAGCAGGTCTGGGGCGCGGCGGCCAAGGACGTCTCCGTCTCCTCCATCAAGTCGATGACGGGCCATCTGCTCGGCGCGGCCGGCGGTGTCGAGTGCATCGCGACGGCGCTCGCGGTCGAGAAGGACATGCTGCCGCCGACGATCAACTACGAGACGCCGGATGAGGGGCTCGACCTCGACTATGTACCGAACAAGGCAAAGGCGAAGAAGGTCCGCGCGGCGATGTCGAACTCGTTCGGCTTCGGCGGTCACAACGCCTGCCTCCTGCTCAAGAAATACGCGGAGTGAATCAAATGAACGGATGCAGTGCAGCAAGAAAAGGCGAGCTTCTCGCGCTCGCTCAGCGGCTCGGCGTGACATTCCATGACATCGGGCTCCTGCATACGGCGCTCGTTCATACCTCATATGCCAATGAAGCGCAGGGGCGCGTCGCACACAACGAGCGCCTCGAATTCTTGGGAGATGCTGTGCTGGAGCTTGCCTCCAGCACATATCTTTATACGCACTTCCCGCGCCTTCCCGAGGGCGAGCTCACGAAGACGCGCGCGAGCATCGTCTGCTCGGCTGCGCTCGCGAAGATCGCGGCGCGGCTCGGGCTCGGCGAGTACCTGCTCCTGGGGCATGGCGAGGAAATGAGCGGCGGACGCGCGCGCACGACGAACCTCGAGGACGCTTTCGAGGCTGTGCTCGGCGCCATCTATCTCGACCAGGGATGGGAGGCGGCGCGCGACTACGCGCTGCGCCAGCTCGCGCCGGAGTTCGACCAGGTGCGGCATGGCGAGAACCTGCAGGATTACAAAACGCTCCTCCAGGAGCTCGTGCAGAAGACGCCGGGCAGCACCATCGCCTACGAGCTCCTCGAGGCGACGGGCCCGGATCACGCGAAGCACTACCGCTACGCCGTCGTCATCAATGGCAAAACCTGCGGCGAGGGCGAGGGCTCGAGCAAGAAGGAAGCGGAGCAGCAGGCGGCGCGGATGGCGCTTGCCAGGCAGAAAAAATGACAGGAGACGATACGATGCGGAAGCTCACGATGCTCGGCACGGGCTGTGCGATGGTCACCCATTGCTACAATACCTGCTTTTTCCTTGAGAACGAGGACGGCAGCCTGCTGCTCACGGACGCGGGCGGCGGCAACACCATCCTGCGTCAGCTCGAGCTCACGGGCTTTGACTATGGTCGCTGTCACCACATGTTCGTCACGCATGGTCATACCGACCATGTGCTCGGCGTCATCTGGGTGATCCGCAAGGTCGCGGATCTCATGAACAAGGGGAAATACGAAGGTACGTTCACGATTTATTGTCATGATGTCGTCAAGGACATGCTGCTCACGATGACGCGCATGACGCTCAAGAAAAAGGACTTCGCGCGCATCGGCGACGGCATCGAGCTGCGCGAGGTCAAAGACGGCGAGGCCATCATGCTGCCGTTCGCGCGCCTCACGGCGTTCGACATCTGCTCGACGAAGGCGAAGCAGTTCGGTTACGCGCTCGACTACGCGGACGGCATGCGCCTCACCTGCCTCGGCGACGAGCCCTTTAACGAGCACGACCGAGCCTATGCCGAGCACGCTGACTGGCTGCTCTCCGAGGCGTTCTGCAAATACGCCGACCGCGAGCGATACAAGCCCTACGAGAAGCATCACAGCACGGTCAAGGAAGCAAGCGAGCTCGCCGCCGCGCTCGGCGCGAAGCACCTCGTGCTCTACCATACAGAGGACAAGACGCTCGCGACGCGCAAGCGCGACTACGCGGCCGAGGCGGCGCAGTACTACGATGGCGTCGTCTGCGTGCCCGACGATCTCGAGACCATCGTGCTGGAGAAGTAACCATGGCGTGCGCATAGAATCGTGCAGGGCATGTTCATGCGCGGCGCTTGGCATGAAAATACCGGATGTCATCTCATGACATCCGGTATTTTCGTACGCCCACAGTGTTGGGAGACTCAATCCGCTGTCGCCATCTTCTCGATGGAGCGGTTGAGGAGGTCGATGGCGTTTGCGAGCGCGTCCTGCTCCTCGGGGCGGAGGTTCTTGAGGCTGCGGATGAATTTCTGGCGCACGATCTCGTTCTGATCCTCGATGAGGCGTTCGCCCGCGGTCGTGAGGGAGATGAGCACGCGTCGGCGGTCGCGCCGGTCGGTCTCGCGCTGGATGAGGCCGGAGGCCGTGAGCTTCTCGCAGATGCTCGTCATCTGCTGCTTGGAAATGTTGAGGAGCGTGCCGACGGACGTGAGAGACTCCGTTCCGTCGACGCGCAGCGTCATGAGGACGGCGAACTGGTTGAAGGGGACGGGGACGGCGAGATGGCGGTAAAAGTTGCGGTGGATGAGCACGAGCGTCTCGATGAAGTGCATCGAGATGGACTCAGCGGCGGTTTCTGACATGCGGTCGTCTCCTTTTGACTGATTTCGTGGGCACGGCGGAACGGAGAGCGTCGAGGTGCGGCGGGCTGTGCGGTGCCGTTTGTTTTTATGATAGTGCGCGGGCGCGATATCGTATCGAGGGAATGAGCTTTTCATACAATTAAATTTGCAGAAAGCGGGGCGGGATACGCCCGCGCCGCCTTGACTTTTCGCTAGATATACTATACTATATTGACGATAAATAGTAAACAAATATTTACTAATTTTAAGAAGGAATGAGATGTCTCTTCCAGGGAAGTAAAAGAGGGAGGTTATTTTTTTGCATTTCGCGAAAAGAAAGAAACCGATTGCGCTCATGCTCGCGCTGGCGCTTGCGGCTTCCGCACTGCTCGCCGGCTGCGGCGGGCAGAAGCAGCAGGCGGCCGGCGGCGCTGCGCAGGTCAAGGCCATGAAGGTCCTGCAGCAGGACACGCCGGTCGTGAGCGAGTACGCGGGTCAGATCGCCGGTAAGGACGAGGTCAAGGTGCAGTCCAAGGTCTCGGGCCGCGTCGTGGAGAAGTATTTCCACGGCGGTGATTTCGTGCAGGCGGGGCAGCCGCTCTACCGCATCGACAGCCGCCAGTATGAGTCAGCTGTGCTGCAGGCACAGGCGACGCTCGCGCAGTCGCAGGCGACGCTCGCGAACGCGCAGACGGATCTCGGCCGCGACCAGGAGCTCCTGGCATCCGACGCGATCTCCGAGCAGCAGGTCACGACGCAGCAGGCGAATGTCAACGCGTACAGCGCGGCGGCGGCGGCCAACCAGGCGCTGCTGCAGAAGGCGCAGCAGGATCTCTCCGATACGGTCGTCTATGCGCCGATGTCCGGTCAGGTCTCCGTCGATGACGTCGCCATCGGTACGTTCGCGACGGCGGGCAATACGAACCTCGTGACGATCGGTACGACGGATCCCGTGTTCGTGACGTTCAGCATCTCCGAAACGGAGTACCTGAAGTTCCGCAACATCCAGCAGAGGCAGAGCGGCAGCGGCAATGGCATCACGGTTGCAATCAAGCTCTCCGACGGCACGACGTATCCGCTTGACGGGCGCATCGTGCAGGCGGACCGCGCGCTCACGCAGAATTCCGGCACACTGACGGTGAAGGCGCTCTTCGGCAATCCCGATGGACTTCTGCTCCCCGGCATGTTCGCGCGCGTGAAGCTCACAGGCGAGACGGTGCCGAACGCGATCCTCGTACCGCAGCGCGCGGTGCAGCAGCTCCTTGACAAGACGTTTGTCATGGTCGTCGGCGCGGACGGCAAGTCCGAGGCGCGCAAGATCGAGCTCGGTCAGCAGGTCGGCAGCTACTACATCGTCAAGAGCGGCCTTTCCGCGGAGGATACCGTCGTCGTCGAGGGACTCTCGAGCCTCACGGAGGGCAAGGAGCTTGCGGTGACGATGGTGACGCCTGAGGATATGGGCTTCTCATTTGATGAGGATACGACGCCGTATGATACGATGACTTCCTCGGAAGCCAACAGCGGCAGCGACAGCTAAGGGAGGCGGCGATTTGTCTAAATTCTTTATTCATCGCCCGATTTTCGCCATCGTTGTCTCGCTCATCATTGTCATCGCCGGCGCGATTGCGGCGACGCAGCTGCCGATCGCGCAGTATCCGCAGATCTCGCCGCCGACGGTGCAGGTGTCTGCGAGCTATACGGGCGCGAGCGCCGCGGTCGTCAACCAGACGATCGCGCAGATCGTCGAGGAACAGGTCAACGGCACGCAGGGCATGGACTACATGTCCTCGAGCTCTGATGATACGGGGGGGTACAGCCTGTCGGTCACGTTCGATGTCGGCACGGACGGCGATATGGACTCGGTCAAGGTGCAGAACAACGTCGCCTCCGCGACGAGCCAGCTCCCCTCTGAGGTCCAGCAGGTCGGCGTGACGACGAGAAAATCGACGAACGATATGGCGTACATGATGGCGTTCTATTCGCCGGATGGTACGTATGACCGCGCGTTTATGAAGAACTACGCGACGATCTATCTCCTGGACAAGCTCAAGCGCATCAACGGCGTCGGCGATGTCCAGGTGTTCGGCTCGGACTACGCGATGCGCGTCTGGCTCAACCCGGACAAGCTCGCGGAGCTCGGCCTCACGGTCGCTGATGTCTCGGCGGCCATCAAGGAGCAGAACGTCCAGGCGCCTGCCGGTACGGTCGGCGCGATGCCGGTCAACAACGGGCAGGAAAAGCAGATGTCCGGCAAGATCGAGGGACGTCTGACGACGCCGGAGGAGTTCGGCAACGTCATCATCAAGTCGGCTGGCGACGGCAAGTTCGTCCGCCTCAAGGATGTCGCAAAAATCGAGGCGGGCGCGCAGTCGGAGAGCATCATCTCGAAGTTCAACGGCTATCCGTCCGTCGGTTTCGGCATCAAGCTCACGAGTGACGCGAATGCCATGCAGACCATCAGCGAGGTGCGCAAAGTCTTTGACGAGGCGAAGGAGACGCTGCCGCCAGGTATGGAGATGTCGACAATCTTCGACTCGACGGACTATATCAGCACATCTATCGAGGAGGTCTTGATGACCTTTGTGGAGGCGCTGCTGCTCGTCGTCTTCGTCATCTTCGTTTTCCTGCAGAACTGGCGCGCAACGGTCATTCCGCTGCTCGCCGTGCCGGTCTCGCTCGTTGGTACGCTCGGCGCGTTCATCGTGCTCGATTTCACCATCAACACGCTGACGCTCTTCGCGATGGTGCTCGCCATCGGCCTCGTCGTCGATGATGCGATCGTCGTCATCGAGAACGTCGAGAAGCACATGGAGGAGGGCCTGACGCCGGTCGATGCGACGGAGCGCGCGATGGACGAGGTCCAGGGGCCTGTCGTCGCCATCGCTGTCGTCCTCTCCGCCGTGTTCGTGCCGGTCGCGTTCCTCGGCGGCATGACAGGCGTCCTCTACAAGCAGTTCGCGCTCACGATCGCCGTGTCGGTCTGCCTTTCGGCCTTCGTGGCGTTGACGCTGACGCCGGCGCTCTGCGCGATGATGCTCAAACGACATACGGAGGAGGATGACCAGGGCGTGCTCGGCCGCTTCTTTGCGGGCTTCAACCGCTGGTTCGAGCGCACGAAGCTCGGCTATGTCGGCATCGTGGCGAAGTTCATCCGCCATACGCGCCTCGCGTTCATTTTCCTGCTCATCGTGACGGGTGTCGCGGGGCTCATCTACAAGAACCTGCCGTCGACGTTCGTGCCGAACGAGGATCAGGGCTACATGTTCGCGGCGGTCGAGATGCCGGACGGCACTTCGGCCAACCGCACGCAGGAGGTCATCGACAGGCTCAACGTGGCCATGATGGAGAATATCAAGGGCTTCGATGGCACGATGGCCATCACGGGCTTCTCGCCGCTCTCGGGCGGTGCGTCCTCGAGCGCCGGCATGATCGTCGTCGGCATGAAGGACTGGTCGCAGCGTGAGGACGCGGCGGCCTCGGTCGACGCGGCGGTGCGCACGACGTTCGGCATCGGCGCGAAGGTCGCGCCGGAGGCCACGGTCATCGCAATGAATCCGCCGGCGCTCCCCGGCCTCGGCATGACGGGCGGCTGGACGCTCCAGCTGCAGGATATGACGGGGCACACGGAGACGGAGCTCAACGACATCACGAAGAAGATCGTTGCGGCAGCCAACCAGCGTCCGGAGCTCGCTGGCGTGCGTTCGACGTATTCCGCCGGCTCGCCGGTCGTCCAGTATGAGGTCGACCGCGAGAAGGTCAAGAACCTCGGCATCCAGCTCTCCGATGTCTTCACGGCCATGCAGGTCAACTACGGCGGCTACCAGGTCAACGACTTCAACCGCTTCGGCCGCAGCTACAAGGTCATGCTGCAGGCGGACAACGACTACCGCAGCTCGACGGATCAGATGAAGTTCATCTTCGTCAAGTCCGCCTCTGGCACGATGGTGCCGCTCGATACGCTCTTGAAGCCGAAGTTCACCTCCGGCCCGTCGACAATCTCCCGTTTCAACGGCACGCGCTCCATCCAGATCACGGGCCAGACAGGGAGCGGCTATTCCTCCGGACAGGCGATGAACGCCATCAAGGAGGTCGTGCAGCAGAACGCGGGCACGGGCTTCAGCATCGAGTGGTCCGGTCAGAGCCGCGAGGAGGCAAAGGCCTCGAGCTCGACGATCAAGGTGCTCGTGCTCTCGCTCGTCTTCGTCTTCCTCTGCCTCGCAGCGCTCTATGAGAGCTGGAGCGTACCGTTCGCCGTGCTGCTCACGGTGCCGACGGGCATCTTCGGCGCGCTCGTCTCGGAGTATGGGCTTTCCATCCTCGAGGAGATGTTCGGCCACATGAACGCTGGCCTGCAGGACAGCGTCTACATGCAGATCGGCATCATCGCGATCATCGGTCTCGCGGCGAAGAACGCGATCCTCATCGTCGAATTCGCCAAGGTCCGCGTGGATCGCGGCATGGAGCCGGTGAAGGCCGCGCTCGAGGCCGCGGGCCTGCGCCTGCGCCCGATCCTCATGACGAGCTTCGCGTTCATCATCGGCTGCGTCCCGCTCGCGATCGCGACGGGTGCCGGTGCTGCGGCGCGCAACGGCATGGGCGTCGCCGTCGTCGGCGGCATGTTCTTCGCGACAGCGATGGGCATCTTCCTCATCCCCGTCTTCTTCGTGGCGACGGAATGGATCGCCGCGAAGCTCGGCATCGTGCCGAAGGCGCGGAAAAAGACGTCCATTGATTACATGTGATGCGATAATGGTTTCCACCGTGTCGGGCTGCGTGCCCGGCGCGGTTTTTCTTTTGGAAAGCGCTAGGGGGGATTAAGTTCCGTCTCGTTCCTGACGATATAAATAGAAGAAGGGAATTTCGTCCATAGAGCAAGGAGGCTGTTATGACGATCAACAATTATGTGATGTCCATCGGCATCCTCAATACACTCAATCAGCATTCCGCGAGCATGGCGAACCACATGCAGCATATCGCAACGGGCCTGCGCATCGCGCGCGTCGCGGATGATCCCGCGGGCTGGGCGATAGGGCAGCGCATGGATGTGCGTATCCGCAGTCTCGACGCGGCGAGCCGTAACGCGCAGCAGTCGAAGAGCCTCCTGAAGGTCGCGGACGGCGGCATCAGCTCGACGGTCGACATCCTGCGCACGCTGAAGGAAAAGGCCATCGAGGCGGCGAACGACACGGCGACGACGGCGGATCGGCAGACCATCCAGAAGCTCTTCGACCAGTACGCCGACCAGATCGACGACAACGCGCTCGTGACGTACAACGGCAAATATCTCCTAGACGGCTCGCGGCAGGGGCTCTCGCAAAAGACGCAGCAGGCGTTCACGAACGAGCAGCTCGGCAAGGATACAGAGCTCACGACAAAGCTCACCAACCTCACGCGCCGCGACGGCTCGAGCCTCAATATTCTCGCGGGCGATACGGTGAACGTCTCCTATGTCAAGGATGGCAAGACGTACAGCGCGAGCTACGCGGCGAAGGATACGACGGTTGAGGATATCTTCAAGCAGATGAACGCCATCGCGGGCGATGTATTCGATATTGCGGGCATGAGCGATACGACGGAGATCGGCACGGGCGCGGCGGGGCAGACGGTAAAGACGGCCGACGGGGAGAGCGCGATCTCCGTCAAGGCCAAGGACGCGGGCACAGCCGGGAGCATCTCAGGCTTCACCATCGGCATCAGCGACAGCCAGGGACAGATGAAGAAGACGGTGAATAGCGCGCTCGACGCGTTCACGGAGACCATCCAGGCGAAGGACGCGCGTGCGGACGGCTCGCTCAAGATGCAGATCGGCGCGGACGCGAACAACAGCCTGAACATCCCGCTCGGCGATATGAGCTCGCGCGCGCTCGGCCTGCGCGGCAGGGACGGCAGCGTGCTCGACGTCACGACGCAGAAGGGCGCGAACGCGGCGATGGACGTGCTCGATAAGGCGCTCGAGCGCGCGCTCGACCAGGAGACGACGGTCGGCGCGATGTCGTCGCGGCTCGACTACACCATCAGCAACCTCACGGTGCAGAGCGAGAACCTCACCAACGCGAAATCGACGCTGCTCGATGCTGATATGGCCAAGGAAATGCTCGCGTACACGCGGGAGAATGTGCTCATGCAGGCGGCAATGGCGATGCTCGCGCAGAACAACCAGAACGCGGGCTGGTTCCTCTCGCTGCTCGGCTGAGGTGTGCCGCGGGAAAGCGCGGGATGTATGAAACTACACGTCTTCGTCATGGTGGATTCGTTCTGCCTTTTGGCAGCGCGTTCATTAGGGAAGCACTGATTAATTCGGCACCCTGCCTTTGCATATCTGCACTGTCCTCTCGTCGCCCTACAATCCTCAGCGTAGCTCTGCTACGCCTCCGGTTTGTCTCCTAGAGAGATACAGCGCATCTATGCAAATCCAGGGAACCTCATTTAATCAGCGCTTCCTTAGATAAAAATAGGGCTGCTGCACGCAGCGATTTTCCTGCAGACCTCGTCGCGAGAAATTCTCGCCTGCCAGGTAACGCGGGAAATGCTTACGTGCAGCAGCCCTTCACTATGTAAATCCTCAAGAACGCAAGCCGCAGGCGCAACGTGATTTGCTGGATTTACTGCAAGGACGGCGCACAATGTCCACAAAGTGGACGTCTGTGCATGTAGCTTTGTGTGTTGTGCGGATGCCGATGGATGGCAGCGTGTCAGCGGCAGAACTTCATCGCCTCGCCGCGCGCGAGCGTGTCGCAGCGCTCGTTGCGCGGGTTGCCGCGATGGCCCTTGACCCAGTGGTAGCTGATGGCGTGCGTGCGCGTGAGCGCGTCGAGCTGCTCCCAGAGGTCGCGGTTGAGTACGGGGGTGCCGTCGGCCTTCTTCCAGCCGCGCCGCTTCCAGCCCGCGAGCCATTTCGTCAGGCCGTTCTTGAGGTACTGGCTGTCCGTGTAGAGCGCGACGCGCGTGTCGGCGGGCGCGAAGGCGAGCGCCTCGATGGCGGCGGTGAGCTCCATACGGTTGTTGGTCGTCTCGGGATGGCCGCCGCTCTTTTCCGTGAGCGTGCCCGTGCGCTCGTCGCAGGCGACGATGGCCCAGCCGCCGGGGCCGCCGGGATTCTTGAGGCAGCTGCCGTCCGTGTAGATCGTGTAGTCGGCGGGCGCGGTCGCAGCTGCTGCCGCGCAGCTGCCGCGCGGCGGGCGCGGACGGGGCGCGGCGGGCGCGGACGGGGCGCGGCGGGCGCTACCCTGCGGCGCGCCCGTGGCGGCGTTCGTTTCGCCGTTCAGCCAGGCGAGCGCGGCCGCGACGTCGGCGAAGCCCTTGTACCTCGCGCCGGGGTAGCCCTTGATTTGTTTCTCACATTCCTGCCAGCTCGTGAAGAGGCCGCACGCGCGGCCGCGCGCGACGGCGTAGATGGATGGTTTTGCCATGAGATCCCTCATTTCCTGCTGATGATCGGTGCTTCTATTATAGACGTTCCATGCCATCCGGGGCAATATCATGCAAAAAATTAGTAAACATATCTTTACTAACTCCGCTTTGCTTGCTAAACTAAGGGGTGTATGATTTGGGAGGGAAAGACTGCACAGATGACAACGGACGACAGAGGAGGAACGCGATGCTTCATTTACTCGAACAGCTCGGCGCATTCGTGATCGCGCGCTGTGAGGCGTTCGGCACGGTGGTGCTGCTCTACGCGGAGACGATGCGGCAGCTGCGGCATCGGCCGCGCGTGCGGCACATCCTGGCGCAGATGTCGCATCTCGGTGTGGACTCGCTCTCCATCGTGTGCCTCACGCTGCTCTTCACGGGCGTCGTGCTCACGCTGCAGACGGCGCATGAGTTCATCAAGTTCGGCGCGCAGGGGACGATCGGCGCGGTCATCGCGATCGCCATCGGTCGCGAGCTTGGGCCTGTGCTCGTGGGGGTTGTCTGCGCGGGCCGCGTCGGCGCGGCCATCACGGCGGAGATCTCGACGATGAAGGTCACGGAGCAGATCGACGCGCTGCGCGTGATGGCGGTGAGTCCCGTCGACTACCTCATTGTGCCGCGCATGCTCGCCTGCATGCTGGTCGTGCCGTTGCTCACGATATTCGGTGATTTCATCGGCGTGTTCGGCGGCTGGGTGGTCGCGGTCTATTACTCAGGCGTCAGCTCGTTCCTCTTCACGAACGCCATCCATGTCTATGTCGATGCCTATGACCTCCTCGGCGGCCTCGTCAAGGCGGTCTTCTTTGGCAATGTCATCGCGGTGCTCGGCTGTTATTACGGCCTGCACGCGCCGGACGGCGCGGAGGGCGTCGGACGCGCGACGACGCGCACGGTCGTCGCCTCCATCATCGTGATTTTCATCTTGAACGCGCTCTTGACTCTTATCCTATATTAACAGCGCGAGCGAGGGTTTTATGATAAGATTGATAGATGTAAGCAAGAGCTTCGACGGTTATGAGGCGCTGAAACATGTGAGCCTCACGATCGCGGATGGCGAGACGCTCGCCATCATCGGCGGTTCAGGCTCCGGCAAGAGCACGCTGCTCCGACTGCTCATCGGGCTCATCAAGCCGACGAGCGGCGAGATCTATATCGGCGATCAGGAGATCGGCCATATGACGGAGCAGGAGCTCAAGCCCATCCGCCTGCACATGGGGATGGTGTTCCAGTACTCAGCACTCTTCGACTCGATGACGGTCGGCGACAACGTCGCGTTCGGCCTGCGCGAGCACACGGATCTCAGCGAGGCGCGCATCGCTGAGATCGTGCGCGAAAAGCTCCATCTCGTCGGGCTCGACGGCGTGGAGGATCTGATGCCGGGCGAGCTCTCGGGCGGTATGAAGAAGCGCGTGAGTCTCGCGCGCGCCATCGCCATAGAGCCGTCCATCATTTTCTACGACGAGCCGAGCTCCGGTCTCGATCCCATCATGACGGAGAAGATCGACGAGCTCATCATCCATACACAGAGGGCGCTCCATGTGACGAGCGTCGTCGTTACGCATGATATGGCGAGTGCCTGCCGCATCGCGGACCGCATCGCCATGATATACGAGGGAGAACTCATCGCCGTCGATACGGCGGAGCGCTTCCAGAGACTCAAGGATCCAAGGGTGCAGGCGTTCTTCCATACGCTGCGCACGACAAAGGAGGTTTGCCCATGAAGACAGAGGCGAAGGTCGGCGCGTTCACATTGGCGGGCCTGCTGCTGCTCGCAGCGCTCGTCATCGGGCTCAGCGGCTTCTCCCTCCGTTCCAGCAAGGGATATACGGTCTATGCCGGCTTCCATCAGGTCGTCGGTCTCGAGAAGCAGGCGCAGGTCTGTCTCTCCGGCGTGCCCGTCGGCGAGGTGAAGTCCATCGAGAACGATGGCGGCGGCGTGACGGTGGCGATGAGGGTTCGCCCGGACGTCCGCATCCCGGAGGGATCGCATGTGACGATCGGCACGCCGGGCGTCATGGGCGAGAAGTTCGTCAACATCCAGCCAGCGGAGGACCGCGGCTACTATATCAGCGACGGCGCGTATCTCATCGGCGAGGACGAGGCGGGCATGGATTCGATGTTCGCGGGCATCAACCAGGCGGTTGGAGAGGTGCAGGAACTGCTCGCGAGCATGAACAGCATCGTCGGCAATGAGGGCTTCCGTACCTCCATCCTGCAGATGATGGCGAACCTGCGTGATACGACGGAGCATCTTTCAGGACTCATCGCCGTCCTCGAGCAGACGGCGGCGGAGAACCGTGGGAATGTCCATGAGATCACGGCGAATCTTGTGACGCTCACGGCTTCGATGAACCGCACGATGGGGAATGTCGAGCACATGATGGCGAACCTCGATGCCTTCGCGGGCGACCCGGCGACGACGGCGAGCCTGCGCGAGACGCTCACGAATATCCAGGATACGAGTGCGCGCATCGACAAGATGGCGCAGAATCTCGAGGGCGTCGCGGGCGATCCCGAGACAGCGGAAAGCCTGCGTGAGACCATAAAGAACGCGCGCGACGTGAGTGCGCGCGCAAGCAAGGCGCTCAGCAAGGTTGGCAGCCTCTCGATGGAGCCGCGCGTCGATGTGCTCTACAGCGGCAAGGAGCACGACTGGAGCGCGAACGCGAATCTGCGTGTGGAAAACGGCGCGCGCTTCCTCGACCTCGGCGTCGATGACATCGGCAATGACAGCCTCTTCAACGCGCAGGTCGGGCGGCGTCGCGGCAGTCTCGGCGCGCGCGGCGGCGTGGTCGCCGGCAAGGTCGGCCTCGGCCTCGATGCCTATGCGGGTGATAAGTTCACCTTTTCCGCGGACGCCTATGACCCGGACGATGTGAAGCTGCGGCTGCGCGCCGCGTATGATCTCGGAGGCGGCACCGCTCTTCTCGGGCAGTTCGATGATGTGACAGACAGTGAGAAACGCGCGGGCTATTTCGGTCTGCGGCAGACGTTCTGATAGAATAGGATTTGACAGGAGGAGTCACTTTGAAGAAAGCGAATCGTTTCCATAAAAAGCTCACGGCGCTTGTGCTCGCAGGCCTCATGGCGCTGAGCGCCGGTACGGCGCTTGCGGCGAATACCGTGGAGCTCGGTCTCGACGATAGCATCCAGATGGCGCTCGAGAACAACCGCGCCATCAAGCAGTCCATCGCGCAGGTAGACCAGGCGCGCTGGAATCTCTCGTCTGCGCGCCGTAGCGCGGGGCCGACGCTTGCCTGGCAGGGCACAGTGAACCGCGTGGGCGGTAAGGCGTACGAGCACGCGGACTACGACACGGCCTACGGCAATACGCTGCAGGCGGCTTACAATCTCGACGCGAGCGGCAGTCTGAAGCATACGCGGCAGCGTGCGAGCTTTGCGCTCAACGCGGCGGATCTCGCACTCGAGAACGCGAAGCAGGCCGTGAAGCTCCAGACGACGCAGGCGTACTACCAGCTGCTCGAGTGCCGCAACCTCGTCGATGTCAATCAGGAGGCCGTCGATACGCTTGAGGAGCATCTGAGTAACGTCAACGCGCAGTACCGCGTGGGCACGGTCGCGAAGTCCGATGTGCTCGCCTCGGAGGTTCAGCTCGCGAACTCACAGCAGAGCCTCGTGACGGCGCAGAACAATTACGATATCGCGATGGCGACGCTCAACAACATCATCGGCCTGCCGTCGGATACGGTGCTCTCCGTCAAGGATCAGCTCCAGTACACGGCCTATCCTGATCTGAACCTCGATAGCTGCACGGTCTACGCGCTCGACAATCGCCCGGACGGCATCGCGGCCGACTACGAGGTCGAGCAGAGCAAGGAAGCCCTCGCCATCGCGAAGGCCGGCCATCTGCCGACGGTCACGGCAGGCGTCACGCGCGGCCTCACGGGACGTGATGCGTTCAAGGAGGACATCACGGGCCAGTGGGCGGCCGGCCTCACGGCGAGCTGGAACATCTTCGATAACGGCCAGGTAGGCGCGGCGGTCGAGCAGGCGAAGGCCGGCCTGCGCGCGGCGGAGGAGTCCGCGGCGGCGACGAAGGAGAACATCCAGCTCAATGTGCGCGAGCAGTTCCTCTCGCTGCAGGCGGCGGAGAAGAACATCCAGACGACGTCCAAAGCCGTCGAGCAGGCAGAGGAGGACTACAAGATCGCGCAGGTCCGCTACAGCGCCGGCGTCGATACGAACCTCGCCGTCATGGACGCGCAGGAGAAGCTCACGAGTGCGCGCACGAACTACTACACGGCGCTCTATAACTACAATACGAGCAAGGCGGCGCTCGACAAGGCGATGGGCATCCCCGTCGACATCGATGTGCCGCGCTATGTCGCCGCGCAGCAGGCGGGCGATACGCCGCGCGAGACGCTCGATGCCGCGCTGCTCCGCGAGAAGCCCTCGAAGGATGAGGAGAAATCCCTGCGCGAGGTCAAGGACGTGGTGAAGATCGCGGCCGCGAAGGAAGCGGACGCCAAGAAGGCCGAGGCGAAGGCTGCGCAGGAAAAGGCCGCGGTCAAGCAGACGAAAAAGGCGGATAAGACAGAAAAAGCGGCGGTGAAACAACCGGCTGCAGCGGCCAAGACTGCCGCCGCGGACAAAACGGGTAAAACGGACAAAGCGGCGACGGCGGCACCACAGGCCAGTGAGAACACGCAGGCGGAGAGCAGCAGCGTGGCGGCGGAGCTCGCGCGCTGAGGCGCTGCCAAGCGACGTGAGCTGCCCGTGAAGCTGGCTTCCGAAAGGAACAGCAAGCCGCCGGGACGTGCTGAGGCGTCGTTTCCTGGCGGCTTTTCTAAGAGGGGGATGTCACGATGAAGCGGAAAACAGTATTGCGCGGCGTATGTGGCATCCTTTTTCTTTGCCTGCTCGCGGGCGCGGGGCTTTGGTATTACGTTCAGACGAGCGTCTTCATGCAGACGGCGGGGGAGCAGGCGGGGCGTCTCGCTGCCTCGGCGCTCGGCACGGAGGTCACTGTGGGTAGCGTTGAGATCTCTTCGCTCCATGAGCTCTCCCTTCATGATGTTGCCATCTATGACAAGCAGGCGGAATGCATCGCGAGCGCCGCGGAGGCGCGGGTGCATTTCCGCCTGCTTGCTGTGCTGGAAAATCCCGCCGCGGCCGTCGATGAGGTGACGCTGCGCGGCGTGACGGCCCTGCTCGCACAGCGCGCGGACGGATCGTGGAACATCGAGGATATTGAGACGGGACGCACGGGGGAGAATGCGTTCCGCGGCGAGGTCGCCGTAGAGGATGCGCGCGTGACTGTGAGGCAGGGAGCGCGCTCTCTCACGGTGGATGATGTCAAGGGCGAGGCGGACTTCGCTGCGTTCCCTGCGATCCGCGCCGAGCTGCAGGCCGCGCAAGACGGCGCGCGGGCCGAGGTCACGGCGACGCTCGACAGCGACCGGCAGATCGTGAATGTGAAGGCGCGCGATGTCGATCTCGCCTCGTATCTTTACCTTGTCCCCGACGGGCTCTTGCCGGACGGCGTCACGCTCGTGGGCGGCGAGGTGAAGCAGGCATCGGCGACGTTCTACCGCCATGCGGGGCAGCTCTCCATCATCGGCGACGGCGAGCTTGCAGCGGGCGCCGTCGATGTGCAGGGCAGGCAGCTGCGGGAAATCCAGGGCTTCACGCATTTCACGAACCGCTCGCTCGGCGGCGATGTTACGGCGGAGCTCAATGGGGAGCAGGCGCGTGTCTACGGGGAGGTGCGTTTCGATACGCCGTCTCCCGCGATGAGCCTCACGCTCGAGGTGCCGTCGGTCGATCCCGCGGCCGTGCTCGGCGCGGCGCTGCCCATCGCCTATGAGGGGCCGGTCGCCGTTAGCGCGCGCATCGGCGGCACATTCGCGCAGCCCACAGCCGACGGCGAGGTGCGCATCGCGCGCGGCGCGGCGGAGGGGATTCCCTTTCAAAATGCCGCGGCGCATCTGCGCCTCCTCGGTGGTGTGCTCTATCTGCAGGAGGCGCGCGGGCAGGCGTTCGGCGGCCAGTTCTCTGGCGAGGCGGAGCTTACACTCGCCGATATGGCCTTCACGGGGCATGCCAAGGTGGAGGGCGTCTCGCTCGCCGCGCTCTCTCCCTGCCTCAGGCCGTATCTTGGCGACGCGCAGATGCCAGACGTTACAGGAACGCTCGCGGCGGATGTGGGCTTTTCCGGCCAGGGGGCTGACATGGCGCAGCTCGCCCTTGACGGCAGCGCCTCGGTCAGCCGCGGCGCCTACGGCAGCCTGCCCATCGACCGTCTCGGCGCCTCGTTCTCGTTGCGCGGGCGCGATCTCACGCTCGATTATCTGAGCGCGCGCCTGCCGAATGGCTCGAGCATCGGCCTTGAGGGAACGGTCACGGACGGCACGGCACTCTCGCTCGCCTTCTACGGCGGCCATGTGGATTTCTCGCTGCTGCGCGACCTCGTGCCGCAGGCGGACATCATGGGCCTCGGTGATTTCAAGGGAACGGTGCAGGGAAGCCTCGGCGATCCGCAGGTCGATCTCTCCTTTTCCGCCATGCACGGCAAGGCCTTCCAGCAGCCGTTCGATACGCTCGCGCTCAAGGCGCACGGCAGCCTCGACGGCCTGACCATCGAGGACTTCCTCATGGAGAACGGCGGCAAGGAGACATGGCTCGTCACGGGCAGCATCGGTCTCGTCGGCGAGAAGCGCCTCGACCTGCGCGTCGACTCGATGGGTGCGCGCATGGAGGACATCGCGGCGCTCGTCGCGCCAGGCGAGCCGATCACGGGCAACGTGGACAATACAATCCATTTCACGGGGACGCTCGACCATCCGGAGGCTGTCGGCTACATCCATTTTTATCGCGGCAGCTACCGCGGCGTGCTGCTATCCGGCATGGACGGCGACTATTTCATCAAGGACGATGTGCTGCGCCTGCAGGTGTTCCATATCTATTCGCCGCTCGTCGACGCCGTGCTGAACGGCACGATCGGGCTGGATGGCAGCCTGGATCTCAAGGCGGAGGTTCGCGACATCGACATGAAGCGCATCGAACACAAGCTGCCCTATGAGGTCTCGGGGCACGGCACGTTCAACGGCTCGGTGACGGGCAGCATCCAGGATCCCGTATTCGATGGGACGCTTGATGCCGAGAATCTCGTCTTCAATGCGGTTCCCATCGCGCGCGCCTACGGTCATGCGCGCTACGCGGATCATGTCGTGAAGCTTGACCGTTTCGGCTTCCTGCAAGGGGATGGCAGCTACGACCTCGACCTCTCGTTCGACACGCAGAGCCGCGCGCTCGCAGGCAATGTCATCGTGGAGAACGCCGATGTAGAGAGTCTTGCAGCGCTCCTCAACAAGAAGAACGATGTCCTGCGCGGCGCGCTCAATGCCTCGGCGGTGCTGGAGGGCACGGCGGACAATCCGCAGGTCGATTTCGAGGGTACGATGGCCAAGGGGGAGATTGCTGGCTATGAGGTGCATGACCTCGCGCTGAAACTCAAGCTCGCGGATCGCGTGCTCGCCATCGAGGAGTGCCGGGGGGCGCAGGGAGCGTCCGGCGTCTTTACGGCGGACGGCACGGTATCCCTGGATGGGCCGATTGCCGCGCGCGTGCGGGGCAGCAACATACCGCTCGGCATGTTCACGAAAGCGGCAGGCATACGGGCAGATGTGCTCGGCACGGCAAACGTCGATGTGACGCTCGGCGATACGCTCGCGAGCCCATCTGCGCGCATGACCGTGCAGGCGGAAAACGGCGGTATCCAGGGCTCGACGTTTGACAATCTCACAGCGCGGCTGCGTCTCTCGCACGGCATCTTGAATGTCGACGAGATGCAAGTGGCCAAGACCGTCGGCAAGCAGGCGCCGCATACCTACCGTGCGAGCGCGAGCGGCGTCGTGCCGCTGCGGGCGCTCACGGCGGGAGCGGATGACGCGCTCGCGGACTACGAGCAGATCCGCCTCAACGTCTCTCTCGACGATGCCGATCTCTCTCTGCTGCCCGTGCTCTCTTCCCAGGTGGACTGGGCGATGGGCGCGACGAAGGGCAGCGTGCTCGTGACGGGCACGGCGGCGCAGCCGCTCTTTTCTGGCTCGCTTTCGCTCGCGGACGGCGCGATGAAGCTGAAACCACTGGAAAAACCGATAGAGCAAATGAAAGGAACCTTTACTTTTCATGGAAATGTCATGACAATGTCTGATTTTTCTGGTAAGATGGGGAATGGCTCTTATCAGGGGGCCGGCAAGGTCACGCTGGCGGGACTCACGCCGAAGGATTACGAGGCGAGCCTTTCCCTCGATCATCTCGATGTGGCATCTGATTTTTATCGCGGGCCGCTCACGGGCTCGCTCCAGCTCACGGAGGGTGAGCTTTTCGGGAGGAAGCTGCCGAAGCTGTCTGGTCGGCTGGATTTCGACAAGTGCGAGGTCTCTGTGCCGATGCTGCCGGATGCGGAGGGAGAACTGCCCGAGGCGCTGCTCGATTTCGACGTGCATGCGGGCGACAGCGTCCATTTCTACAGCGCGGCGCTCTATGATTTCTACCTCACAGGTGACGCGCATTTTGGCGGCACGACGCGCCACCCGCAGGCGAGCGGCCAGTTCCGCGTGAAGCGCGGCGGCACGGTGAGCTACATCAAGAACGTCTTCAAGATCCGTGAGGGACTGGCGACGTTTGACCAGGTGGATACGTTCCTGCCGAGCATCCATTTCCGTGCCGATACGAAGCTCGGTACGACGAAGATCACGCTCGGCCTCGATGGGACGCTCGACAACCACATGAAAGTGCTGCTGACCTCCTCGCCGGAGTTCAGCGAGACGGAGATCCTGCGTATGCTCACGTTGCGCAACGCCTACCAGCATGGCGGCATGGACATCGGCATGGCGGATGTCTTTACCATCGGCCTCTCGATGAGCGTGGTCGCCGACATCGAGGAGCAGATGCGCAGTCTGCTCTGGCTCGATACGTTCCGCATCTCACGCGGCAGCGGCTCGGCGCTCGAGCAGCAGCAGCACGGCGAGAGCGGCAAGGACGATGATGATGTCTACAATGTCGAGATGGGCAAGCGCATCTCCAACCGTATGCAGGTTCATTATGTGCGCGGCGTTGGCAGTGATACGCAGCGCTATGGCATGCAGTATGATGTCAATGATTTCATGGGGCTCACGCTGGATCGCGAGAGCGGCCGCTATATTTTCGGCGTGGAGGCCAGGTATCGGTTCTGAGAAAGGAGGTGCGCCATGCGTCTCGATGATTATCTGGAGGAGCTCCATCAGATCTCCGTGCTCTCACAGGAGGAGGAAGCAGCGCTTTGGCGCGCCTTCAAGGAGCGGGGGGACTTGCAGGCGCGGCGGCGGCTCATTGAGTCGTATCAGCCGCTCGTCTTCAAGCAGGCGCTCCCGTATCGCGGTTACGATGGGATCATGGATATCATCCAGGAGGGAACCGTCGGCCTCATTGAGGCGGCGGAGCGGTATGAGCCGACGCGCGGCGTAGCGTTCAGTCTCTTTGCCGTGCATCGCATCCGCGGCAGGATGCGCGACTTCCTGCGGCGGGAGCATGAGGCGGATATCGCCTGCATGGACGGCGGAGCCGCGGAAGATCGTACGGGCGCATCGCTCAAGGAGGCGCTCGCGGATGCCGCGGCACTCTCCGTCCCGGAGCAAGCGGAGTCGCATGAGCTCGCGACCCGCCTGCACGCGGCGATGGATCGCCTGCCGGACAAGGAGCGGGCCGTGCTCACAGGCGTATATCTCGAGAGTCAGCCGGTCGATGCCGTGGCGGAGGCGCTCGCCGTGAGCAAATCTCATATCTACCGGCTGCAGAAGAGCGGCATTCGCCGTGTGCGCGGCATGCTCTCCCGCTTTATGCAGCATTGGTGAGTGAGCGCCGCGCTGAAAAGCGGCGAAAAATGGTATATATTGCATGAAATTGCATGATGCTTGCTGAAAAACCGCGAAAACCGCGGTTTTTTCGTTTATATGCGCCGCCCAAATGAAGCCGCGCGAGAGGAGTATATCATCAGGCGTGAGATGCGCGAGGCGAACCGCTTGGCGGAGCTTCCTGCGCAGCGAGAAAGGAGGAGGCCGTGAGAGAGGATCGGAAACAGCAGGCGCAGCGTATCCGCGCGGCGCGCGACTGGCTCGATGAGGCCGGGGATTCCCTGGAGCGGGGCGCTGACCTCAAGGGAGACCTCAAGGTCATGCTCGCCGAGGCGGAACTCGCGCGGGCAAAGGAGACGGAGCGCCCGCCGCTCTGGCGCCGCTGCGGGCGGCGCGTGTTGCCGCTCGCGACAGCGCTCGCCGTGCTGTCGCTTGGCTTGTTCCTTCAGCCAGCGGCCGCGCCGCCGGAGGATCAGGCGCTCACGGTAGCGCCGCCAGCGCCGGCCGCGGTATCAAAGACACAGGCGGCGGAGTCAGCAGCACCTGCCGCTTTGGAGGAGATGCCGGAACAGGCGGCGGACACGCAGGCGACGGGCGAGCCGACGCGGGCGGCGGGGACAAAGGCGCACACGCCGGAGCCGCAGGCATCACCGCCGGCGACAGTGCCTGCGCCGCCGCGGGCAATCCTGCCTGACCGTCCGCCGTCGCCTGAAAAGCAAAAGCTCATGCAGTCGGCGGGAAAAGCCTTGCGGGCTTCCTGAGAAACCGATATAATGAAGAGACTGCCTGAGATAGCAGAGACAGCCTATGGCAGACGTCTCGTTACTGCATGTAGTTTACTTGGTAAATCCCCAAGAACGCAAGCCGCACGCGCAGCGCGATTGGCTGGATTTACTGTAAGGGCGATGTACAATGTCCACGAAGTGGACGTTTGTGCATGTAGTTTGCTATATCGGCAGTGCTATGGGAATAGAACAAGATGCCACACCATCTATGGGAGGTTTGACCTTTGACGAAAAAGAACTATCGAAAACTGGCGTGCGCTGTTGCGCTTGCGACGAGCTTTGCATCTCTGCCTGGCGTATCGTCGGCGGAAGAGGGAAATGAGCCGGAGACGGCCGTCACGGCGCAGGCCGGTGAGGCTGCCGCGCAGCAGAGTCCAGAGACTGTGACGGCGCAGGACGCCGAGAACGTCGCGTCGCAAAATGCTGAGGCTGCACCGCAGGGGGGCGCGGCGCAAGACGCTGAGGCGGCAGCGCGGCAGAGTGACGAGGCCGCGCAGGATGCCGCAGCGCTACAGGATGCGTCAGAGGCGACGCTGCAGCAGGCGGCTGGCGATGAGGCCGGGAAAGTGGCAGCGGACGCCGGCAATGACCGCATCCGCGACTGGGCGAAGCTCCGTCCGACCGAGGAGGCCATCGAGGCTTACAAGAAGAAATACGAGGGTAAGACGATCGTTGACATCGAGCTTGACGGCGCGACGGATGCGACGCGCGCGACAGCGGAGAAGGCGGGCAAGCTCCATGCGGGAGACAAGTATACCGCGGCGGGCCTCGATGAGGATATGGCGGCCCTGCTGGATACGGGCTATTACTATGATCTCTTCCCGTCCTTCGAGGAGGTGCCGGAGGGCGTCGTGCTCACCTATCATCTGCTCGAAAATCCCGTACTCAAGAGCCTGAAGATCACGGGCAATACGGTGGAAAAGACGGAGGATCTCCTCGCGCTCGTGCCGCTTAGGACAGGCGAGCTCTTGAACAGCGTCGAACTGCGGCGTGACGTGCAGAGAATCCAGGAACGCTACCGCGCTGATGGCTACATTCTCGCGAAGATCACCGACCTCAACATCGACAAGGCGGGCAACCTGACCATCAAGATCAACGAAGGCACTATCGAGGGGGTCAAGGTCAAGGGCAACAAGAAGACGAAGGACTATGTCATCCTGCGCGAGATGCGCCAGAAGGTCGGTGAGCCGTTCAACGCGAAGAAGACGCAGCGCAGCTGGCAGCGCGTGAACAACCTCGGCTTTTTCGAGGAGGTCAACCCGAAGATCGTGCCGGGTGTCAATCTGAACGCCGTGGTCGTCGAGTGGGATGTCAAGGAAAAGCGTACGGGCACGTTCAGCGTCGGCGCTGGCTACTCGAGCCAGGACGGCGTCATCGGCATGCTTTCTGTCGGCGACACGAACTTCCGCGGTACGGGCGACGCCGTGAGCATCACCTACGAGGTGAGCGGCGACGATACGGATGCCCATGGCTACAGCGTCTCCTACCGTCATCCGTGGATCGACCAGAAGCAGACGGTCGGCACGATCCGCGTCTACAACCGTACGTATGAGTACGACGATTACAATGATGACGACGACTATATCGAGTCGTACATGCGCAAGTACTCAGGCGGCGAGATCACGCTCGGCCGACCGGTCAGCGAGTATTCGACAAACTACATCACGCTGCGCAACCGCAAGGATAAGTATTGCAGTCTGACGGGCATCGGCAACGAGGAGCATGGGGCGTATGACTCGGCGCAGCATAAGGCTTGGGTCGATTATAACTTCGGCCTCACGCGCAGCCTGACGCTCTCGCATGTGACGGATACGCGCGACAACATTTATTTCCCGACCACGGGCGGCCGCGTGAGCCTCACGGGCGAGATCGGCGGCTTCGGCGGTGACTTCAGCTACCGCAAGGCGGACGTCGAGGATCAGCGTTACTTCAAGGCGGGACATGCGCAGGTCTGGGCGCTGCGCGGCCAGTACGGCTGGGGCAGCGGCCATCTCTCCGAGTTCTCGCGTTACAAGGTCGGCGGTCAGGACAGCCTGCGCGGCTACCGCGACGACCAGTTCCGCGGCGAGCGCATGTTCCTCGCGACGCTCGAGTATCGTTTCCCCATCGTGAGCAAGGTGCAGGGCGCGCTCTTTACGGACTGGGGCAGCGCCTGGGACGACGGGCTCTGGCCCGACGAGGTCAAGGGCAGCGTCGGCATCGGCATGTCGCTCACGACGCCGATGGGGCCCATCCGCCTCGACTACGGCCGCGGCTCTGACGGCGGCCGCATCCACTTCAGCGTTGGCGGCACGTTCTGATCATTTCCATGGCAGCCGCGCGGCCCGGCGCACAGGGATGTATGTATGCCTGGGCAGGGACGCGCAGGCGGCTGTTTGCCGCGCGTCCGTGCAGAGTCGTCCGACCGGCGGGAAGGGGAGAGGCGTTTGCGTATCTTAGCCATTGCGATTGCCGCCTCAGCGCTGCTCTTGCTGCCGTCGCTGCCCGTGTGGCAGGCGGCGCTGCCGGGATCTGCCCGCACGGCGCAGGCGGCGAGCCGCATCGACGCCGTGCGGGCAGAGGTGCATGCGCCAGGCGCCCTGCCGCCGCCGGTGGCAAGCCGTATGGAGACGAGCATCGAAGCGATCGCGGGGCAGCTGCTCGTCGGCAAGCCCGCGGCGATGGACAGCGCGCAGGCAGACGCGGCAGCCGCGCTGATCCGCGAGGTCTTTGACAAGGTGCTCGTCGGCTACACGGTGCGCGGCGTCCGCGTCACGCCGGCGGCGCAGGCGCAGGTCACCGTCGAGCTCATCCCTTGGGATGACACGATCGAGAGCGTCGCGGTCGAGACGCAGGTCGACGGCATGCCGCCAGAGGTTGAGCAGATGGTTCGGCGCGACCTCGCCGGCATCGAGCAGGTCTTCGACCGCTCGCTCATCGGCCTGCCCGTCGCAGCGGCGGACTGGACGAACGGCGTGCTCAAGCGGGAGGTCAATGCCTATCTTGCCGCGCATCTGCCGGAGTTCCGCGCGGACTTTGATGTGACGGCGGATACGGCGGCGCGCGTCGTGCTCACCGTCTATCCGCGCGTTCCCGTCGTGCGCACGGTCGATCTCTCCATGCGCTCCGATACGCTGCCGAACATGTTGCTGCTCACGCACCGCGAGCTCATGCGCGAGCGCGTGAACATGCTCGTCGGCGTGCCAGTGGCCTTTACAGAGCGCCACAGAGCGGAGTTCGAGGCGCTTTTCGCCGCGTCGCTCGACGCGCAGCCGGACTTTCGCCACCAGCGCATGAGGACGACCGTCGCCCTCGCGCCGGGAGAGCGCGTCGCCGTCATGAGCCGCAGCGACTCCCTGCGGTATCGCCTGCGGCTCACAGGCTGGCTCGATATCGGGCGCAGCGCGGGGGAGACGCACAGCGCAAAGGATGACCTGCTCATCCGCCTGCATGCCGGGAGGATGCTCACGCCGCGCGATGAGCTCTTCGGCCTCCTCGATGTCACGCCGCAGGATGTTGCCTGGCGCTGGCAGATGGGATGGCATCATGCGCTCGGGCGTGGGCTGCAGGCAGGCCCGCGCTATGACTGCAAAGACAAGCGTCTCGTCTGGGATGCCGCCTGGCAGCTCGCGCGGGACTGGCTCCTGCGCTACGAGTACCACGAGGCCGGACGCCGCGGCGAGAGTGCGCTGCGCTACCGCCTGCACGATTTTTTGAGCGTCGAATACGCGCTCGATGATGCGGGCGGCTGGCTGCGGCTCATCGGCAATTTCTAGCGCGATGCGCGCAGGATGTTGCCGGCGGACGCGCGGGCGCCGTTTGTCGTCATCGTGCAAGAAACGCTTGAAGAACAAATGAGACTTTGCTATAATGAGACATGTTTCCGGTCTTTTGCGAGGCGTCTCCTGTCGGTTTCCGGGAGGCCTTGCAAGCGGCTGATCTCAGGCAAGGGCTGTGCACAGGGCCACGGAAGCGGCGTTTGTGCGTATCGTTTACCCAGATAGGGAAAGGAAGAAAGAAATGGTTACTTTACAGAAGAAAACGGTCAAGATCATCAGCGTGCTCATCGCGCTCGTCTTCGTCGGTTCCGTCGTGGCTGTCGCCGTCACGCAGTTCGGCGGCATCGCTTCCGCGTCCGGCAACAGCAACGTCGGCACGGTGGACTACCGTCAGGTCATGGCACAGCATCCGCAGCTCCAGAGCGCGAACTCCGAGCTCCAGCAGGCCGTCTCCGACGCGCAGAAGGAGTTCGAGGAGAAGTCCAAGAACATGAGCGATCAGGAGAAATCCGACTACTATCAGCAGACGCAGCAGCGCCTGCAGCAGAAGCAGCAGGAGCTCATCGAGCCGATCCAGAAATCGGTCGAGGATTCCGTGAAGTCCGTGGCTGACGCGAAGGGCCTCACCGTTGTCATCGATAAGAATGCGGTCGTCTACGGCGGCACGGATATCACGCAGGATGTCATCAAGAAGATTTCCAAATAAGACATACGCGCCACATGAATGAAAAGCTACCGAGCCATACAATGTGCTCGGTAGCTTTCTGAATGGGGGTATTTTATGGCGGAGCATCCGGAGGAGAGAAAGGCGGGCGGACGGCGGCGCAGGCAGCTGCTCGTCGGCGTCCTGCTCGCCGTGTTGCTGCTCATCGCGGGTGCCGTGCTCATGCGGACGCTCCTCCACCGCGAGGCGGCAGCTCCGTCGCAGGCTGCGGCGGAGGTCGGTGTCGTCCGCCTGCAGGAACTCGTGGCGGCGCATCCCGACTACGACAAGCTGCAGGCGCTGCTCAAACGGCGTGAGGAGATCCGTTCATCGCTCGATGACCAGCTCGCGGTGCCGCTCACGGTGCAGCCGCCGGAGGTGGACCGTCAGCCCTTTGACGACTCTGTCTGGCAAAAGAGCGCGCAGGATGTCATCGGCCGCCGCAGCGCGCTCGAGCGCGCGCAGAAAAAGGCCGCGGCCGACTACAGAAAGGCGACGGAGCCTGACTACAAGGCGCGCCGCGATGCCATCAACGCGGAGTACCTCAATGATATCCTCAATCTCAAGCTGAAGCTCGACAACCGTCAGGCGATGGGGCTTACGGATGAGACAGTCGCGCAGCTCCAGGCCCAGCTGGAGGATGTCGAGGGGGAGCGTGCTGCCCGCCAGATCGCGCTCTATCGCGCCTGGCAGCAGGAGATCCAGAGCTATGCGGAAAAGTCCGTCGCGAAGGAGCGCGCCGGGCAGGAGGCCGGGCTCGGCGACCTGCGCGCGCGGCGCGAGACGGAGGCGGCGAGAGCCCAGTCGGAGGCGCAGGCGCGTGACGCGGAGATGATCTCAAAGCGCATGGCGGACTCCGTGCAGCGCCAACAGCAGGCGCAGGCGGATCAGCAGGCGCTCGCGGCAAACGAGCAGGCCATCACAGCGCTCGAGTCCCGCATATTGAATGACATCGCGGGCAAGGCGGCAAAGGTAGCGATCCTGCACCATTTCACGCTCATCACCTGCGATCCCGCACGCAGTCTCTCCTCCCTTCTGCCCGCGGCTTTCCGTCCGGCGGCAGCGCCGGATCGTCCTGAGAAATACGTCAAGACCATCAGCGTTTCGGCGGAGGATGTGACGGACGAGGTAAAGGCGGAGCTGGCGGATCTTTCCCCTGAGGAGGAGAGCTCTGCGCCTGCAAAATCGTAGATTTGTAGCGGAGGAAACGCGGGGGTTACCAGTCGTTCCTTCGAGAATCGCCGCACGGCGCGGCGGTTCCACAGTGAATAGAAAGAAGAGGATTCATCCATGAAACTCACGAAGAAATCACGTGCACTCCTCGTCCTGGGCGTTGCCGCCATGTTGGTCATGAGCGGCTGCGGCAAGACGAAGATCGGCTATATCGATGGCGACCGCATCATGAAAGAGGCGCCGCAGATCCAGTCTCTCGTCGAGGAGGGCAACGCGAAGATCCAGCAGGCGCAGGAAGATGCGGAGAAGGACCTCGCGGAGAAGAAAGGCACGATGAGCGATGAGGACTATCAGAAGGCCCAGGCGGATGCCCGCCGCAAGGTCGCGGGTCTCAATCAGTCGTACAGCGTGCAGCTCAAGCAGAAGCTCGATGCGGCTCTCGCGGACGTCGCGAAGGAGAAGAAACTCGATGCCGTCGTCGACAACCAGGCGCAGCAGAAGGTCGTCATCGAGGGCGGCATCGATGTTACGGACGATGCCATCAACAAGCTGCAGTGATCTTTCAGGCTGAGAGGGTGAGAGCATGAAAAAGACGTTGAAGGAGATTGCGGACTATGTCGGCGGCCGTATCGTCGGCGATGAGAATATCGTGATTTCCGGACTGGATAATATCGAGGGTGCGGGCGAGCATGACCTCACTTTCGCCGTCGAGCCTCATATCGAGGAGGCGAAGTCCACGCGCGCGGCGGCTGTCATGCTGCCGGAGGGTATTGAGGATTTCCCGCGCCCCGCGCTCTATGTCGCGGAGCCGCGGGCAGCCTTTGCCTCCCTGCTCGCGCTCTTTACGCCGAAGCTCGTCTTCCCGAAAGGCGTGAGCAGCGAGGCGCATATCGGCAAGGATGTAAAGCTCGGCGAGGATGTCACGGTCCTGCCGTTCGCCTGCGTGGATGATCACGCCGTGATCGGCGACCGCGTCACGCTCTATCCCGGCGTCTATGTCGGTCAGTACAGCGAGGTCGGGGAGGATACGGTCATCTACTCCAACGCGACCGTGCGCGAGCATTGCCGCGTCGGCAAGCGCTGCATCATCCACAGCTCGGCCGTCATCGGCTCGGACGGTTTCGGTTTCACGACGAAGGACGGCGTGCATACGAAGGTGCCGCAGGTCGGCAACGTCGTGCTCGAGGACGATGTCGAGATCGGCGCGCATGACGGCATCGACCGCGCGGCGATGGGCTCGACGGTCATCGGCCACGGCACGAAGATCGACAATCTCGTGCACATTGGTCACAACTGCAAGATCGGGCCGAACTGCCTCATCGTCGCGCAGACGGGCGTTTCCGGCTCGACGAATGTCGGCCACAACGTCACGTTCGGCGGCCAGGTCGGCACGGTGGGCCATATCAATATCGGTGCGAACTCCGTCTACGCCGCGCGCTCCGGCATCATCGGCGATATGCCGGAGGGCGTCTTCTGCGCGGGCTTCCCGGTGCAGAGCCACACGGAATGGCTGCGCATGCAAGCGGCGATGAAGCATCTGCCCGAGCTGCGCAAGGAAGTCAAGCGCCTCACGAAGGAGCTCGCGAAGCTGCAGGCGGCGAAGGAATAGGAGGCAGCGCATGCTTTCCTATTACATTCTGAAAGCCCTTGGTTTCCTCGCCTGCCTGCTGCCGCGCCGCGCCGCGGATGCGGTCGGCTGGGGACTTGGCTGGCTCGCCTGGCCGTTCGTACCGAAAAAGCGTCGGCGTCTCGCTGAGGAGAACGCCCGCCGCTGCCTCGGCTGCAGCGAGGCGGAGGCGGCGCGCATCGCGAAGGCATCCGCCGTGCGCTTCGGCCCCATGCTCATGGAGGTGCTGCGCTTCCCCGTCATCGAGAGGCACATCGGCGACTACGTCGCCATCGAGGGCCTCCCGTACTTGCAGAAGGCGCTGGCGGAGGGCACAGGCGGCATCATCGCGACGGCGCACAGCGGCAACTGGGAGCTCATGGGCGGCGCGTTCGCGCTCGCGGGCATCCCGCTCGTCGGCGTCGCGCAGCAGCAGCGCTCGGCGGGCGCGGATCGCTTCATCGTCGAGCGGCGCACGCAGATCGGCATGCACATCACCTACAAGAAGGGCGTGCGGGAGATGTTCGATATGCTCGCGCAGGGCTGGTTCATCGGACTCATCATGGATCAGGATCCCGCGAAGCGCGACGGCGTGCTCGTCGAGTTCTTCGGCCAGCCGACGAACTATTTCACAGGCGCGGCGGCCATGGGACGGTTCCGCCGCGCGCCCATCTTCCCTGCGTTCATGCACCGCGACGACGCGACGGGCCGCCACACGCTCATCGTTTCGCCGCCCATCTATACGGACCATACGAAGGACAAGCGCGCCGACATCCAGCGCACGACGCAGCGTCTCGCGGCGCTCACGGAGGCGCATATCCGGCAGTATCCCGAGGAATGGTTCTGGCTGCACGACCGCTGGAAATCCATCCGCGAGAGCTTTTCAAGAGAGGAGCTCGAGGCGTTTGAGAAACAGCAAAAATAAAACCGCTGACGTAAGCAGCGGCTCTGAAAAATCCCTTTCCTGGCGCATCTCTGAGCGGCGGGAAAGGGATTTTATATTGCGGGGAATGTGCTGCGCCTCACGAGGTGAAGTGCACGAAGAGCGTCGCGAGAAAGAGGAGGACGGCGAGCACCATCGTGACGAGGCTGGCGCGCTCGACGAGGACGGCGGCCTTCTCGCTGAGCTGCGCGTGGCGGCGGGCGTAAGTGAGGATGAGCGAGGCGGAGAGCAGGGCGTACATGCCGCGGCTCACGTTGTCGAACTGCATCCATTCTGCGATGGTCACGAACAACGTGAAGATTGTCACAGCCATGAGCACGTAGTCCTTGCCGATTTTTTTCTCAGCAGGTTTGTTATCCGATTGCTTTTGATAGAGTTTTTCTTGCAACTTGCGATATTGTTTTGACATGGCGGTACCTCTTTCCTTGTATCATCGCCTGTCGTGGCTCGGGGCCGCGCGGCAGGCGTGCGAATCTAGCTTATTATAGCATAGTTTGCCATGTCGTGGGAAATGACGCGCGTCAAGCGTAGGAGAATTTTGCGGTTTTTCGAGGGGAATGGTTGCAGTTCTCCGGGATGCTTGTTAAAATGAAGTGTACAAGTATACAAAGATATAATTTCTATAACGAATAAGTGATAGAGATCATGATGCAGCGTGGGGGCGCGCAGGGAACTTGTTTGCTGCTCTACGGCGCGCCGCGCTGTATTCCTGGGCAAAATTTTATGAAAGGAGCGAGTTCTTTGATTCGAGAACATCGCAGCCGCGAGAAGCTGGAAAGCTACTACGAAAAATTCACAGAGGAAGGCATCCTCGATCCGAATGTCCATCCCTGGGTCGCTGCGTCCTGGCAGCAGAGCCGGGCGCTCGGCGTGCCGCGGGAGAAGATGAGCACCGAGAAGCGCTTTTCACCGGAGGAGTTCCATCGCCTGCAGGCGAAGCACGAGGACGCCATCGCCTATCTCATGAAGCTCAGCGAGGGAATTCGCGAGTTCTTCCAGGAGTACAATCTCTCGCTCCTGCTCATCGACGCGGACTGCGTCGTGCTCAAGAGCTACAGCCTGCCGTTCTACCAGATGACGCCGGGCGAGATCGAAGGCGCGCGCGTCGGCGTCGAGGAGGTCGGCACGTCGAGCATCAGCGTGGCCTATGAGCATCAGACGCCGTTCTGGATGTTCGGCCCGGAGATGTGGGTGAAGGAGTGCCAGCTCGGCGACGCCTGCACGGCGCCCGTGAAGATCAACGGCGAATGCCAGTATCTCATCACGCTCGTCTCGATGGAGCAGATCGAGCTGCCGCAGGATGCCGTGATCTCCCTGCTGCTCACGATGAAGACGGCACTCGAGGCGCATCTGACGGAGTCGGTGCGCATCAAGGCGGAGGAGGCCATCCTCGACGCGACGCCGTTCGCGGTCTACCATGTGCTGCCGGGCGGCGAGGTCGCCTATACGAACCAGCTCGGCAAGGAGCGGCTCACGCGCATCGGCGCGAAGCAGGAGCATGAGACGGGCCGCCGCCTCAACCTCAACGACGTGATCCTGAACTACGAGCATACGCCGATCTACAAGGGCTTTCGCGGCGTGCCGTCCTATAACAAGGAGGTCACGTGGATCACGACCGCGAAGACGTATGAGGACATCACGACGGTCGTACCGCTCGAGCGCGACGAGGAGCAGGCGGTGAAGTCGGTCGTCGTCGTCTCGATGCCGATCGAGGATCTGCGGACGCTCGTCGCGCATGCGGCGGGCTACACGGCGAAATACAGCCTGCAGTCGATGGTCGGCAGCGGCGCATCGTTCCAGAGCGTGCGCGAAAAGGCGGCGCGCGTCGCCCGCAACAAGCATCATGTGCTCATCCAGGGCGAGGCCGGCACGGGCAAGCAGCGCATGGCGCACGGCATCCATCAGGCGAGCCCGCGCGCGGCAGGCCCGCTCATCTCGCTGCGCTGCGGCGACGCGACGCCGGAGCTCTTGGAGCAGGAGCTCTTCGGCATCGTGCTGAACCAGGATGTGAGCCATCAGGGGCGGCTCGAGCTCGCCTCGGGCGGCACGCTCTTCCTCGACGAGATCGAGAAGATGCCGAAGCAGATCGCCGAGGAGCTCGCACAGGCGCTCATGACGGGCAAGACGCACCGCATCGGCGAGAAGAACGTGGAGCGCACGATCGATGTGCGCATCATCGCCGCCTGCGACAGCGACCTCAAGCGCCTCACGGAGCGCGGCCTTTTCTCCAAGGCGCTCTACGACATCATCTCGAAGAGCGTCATCCGCGTGCCGTCTTTGCGCAGCCGCCGCGAGGATATCCCGGAGCTCGCGCGCCACATTGTGAGCGAGCTCGCGGAGCAGCACCAGATGGAGTCGAAGACGCTCGCGGACGAGACGATCGGCGTCCTCGAGAAATACGACTGGCCGGGCAATATCAAGCAGCTCCAGAGCGTGCTCGAGTACGCCTTCTTCAACACAAAGGCGCCGGTCATCGCGCCCGGCGACATCAGCCTCATGGGCGATGTGAAGCCGGACAACAAGTGGAAAGAGGACAAGGACGTCTTCGTCAAAGCGTGGCAGGCCGCGGGCGGCAACGTGAGCCGTCTCGCGAACCTCCTCAACGTGAGCCGCGTGACGCTGTACCGCTATCTCAAGAAATACCATCTCGAAAAGAAATAAAGGAGAGTTTTTGTGCGTTTAAGAAGGAAACCCTGGGTGGATGAGGCCATCCATGATTTTGATGCGTTCGTATTCCCGAAGGATGCGCCCGCGAGCGAGGCGGAGCAGGGGCGCTGGGCAGAGGTGTTCGGCCGGCAGGCGCCGCTTCATGTGGAGCTCGGCACGGGCAAGGGCGATTTCATCAGCCAGCTCGCCGAACGCGAGTCGGATGTGAATTTCATCGGCATCGAGGCGCAGCAGGATGTACTCTACGCGGCGGCGAAGAAGGTCGCGGAGAAGGAGCTTCGGAATGTGCGTCTGCTCGTCTTTGACATCAACGGCATCGAGCGGATTTTCGCGTCCGGCGAGGTGGACAGGTTCTATATCAATTTCTGCGATCCGTGGCCGAAGAAGCGGCATTACAAGCGCCGCCTGACGTATGTCGGCTTCCTCGAGAAATACCGCCGCCTGCTCAAGCAGGGCGGAGAGCTCCATTTCAAGACGGACAACCATCCGCTCTTCCTGTTCTCGCTCGGCCAGTTCGAGGAGGCAGGGCTCACGGTGCGCGATGTCTCGTACGACCTCCACGCGGAAAACCGGCCCGACAACATCATGACGGAGTATGAACGGAAATTCAGCGGCTTCGGCGAGAAAATCCATCGCTGCGAAGTCGTGTTCCCCTGAGGGAGGCGGCACACTTGGTGGAAAAGGGAGAAGCGGCGGCAGCGCCGCGCTCGCCGCTCGTGCGGAAGAAGTTCTGGAGCAGCGATATGGAGGCCGTCTTCGGTATCACGCTCGTGCTGCTCGTCCTCGGCACGGTCAATGTCTTCAGTTCGAGCTTCGTATCGGCGGAGCTGAGGTTTGATGACGCGTATTTCTTCTTGAAGCGGCATCTCATCTCCATGTCGCTGGGCCTCGTGCTGTTCTTCATCGGCGCACGCGCGGACTACCATATCTGGCGGAAACTGATGCCCTGGGTGCTGGCACTCACGGTGCTTGCGCTTGTGGCCGTGTTTTTTATCGGCCCGGAGGTCAACGGCGCGCGGCGCTGGCTGCCGCTGCCGTTCATGCAGGTGCAGCCGGCGGAGGGCGCGAAGCTCGTCGCCATCATGCTCGCGTCAGCGTCGATGGCTGCGCGCGTGCGCCACAAGGCGCGCGTGAGTCCCATCAATCTGCAGTATGCCTGCATCCTCGTCATGGCGGCGCTCGTCGAGAAAGAGCCGGACATGGGGACGGCCTGCGTCATCATCGGCGTCCCCATCGTCCTCTATCTCGTGGCCGCGCAGCTGCCGCTGCGGCGGCTGCTCGCGGTGCTCGCGGCGCTTGCGGCAGGTGCCGCTTATTTCATCATGTCGCAGACCTACCGCATCGAGCGCGTCCGCATCATGTGGGATCCCTGGCAGGACGCGCAGAATGCCGGCTACCAGATCGTGCAGTCGCTCTCGACCATCGGCTCGGGAGAGTTCCTCGGCATGGGACTCGGCGTGGGCGTGAGCAAGTATGACTATCTGCCTGAGGCGCATACGGACTTCGCTTTCGCGATTTTCTGCCAGGAGAACGGCTACCTCGGCGCGCTCTTCGTTTTCATCTTCTACACGGCACTCGCCGTCTACGGTGCCCGCATCGCGGACAAGGCGAGCGACCGCTACGGCCAGCTCCTCGCGTTCGGCATCGTCGTGCTCGTCGTCGGCCAGGCGATCTGCAACATGCTCATGGTCGGCGGCGTGTTCCCCGTCGTCGGCGTGCCGCTGCCCTTCATCAGCTACGGCGGCAGCTCGCTCATCTTCACGCTGCTCTCTATGGGCATCCTCGTGAGCATCGGCAGGATCGGCGAGGTGGCGCGGCGCGATCGTGCGCGGGCTCGGGCGGAGGCGGAGGCGCGCGAGGACGCGCCGCGCCCGCATATCGGCCTGCGCCTCGTGCGGGGACAGAGGACACCTTCCGGAGGTAAGAAATGAACCCGTTTTCCTTTCTCTTTGTGATCTGCGCGCTGCTGGCGATCGTGTTCCTGCTGCACTGGCTGGCCTTGCGGCAGGTATTTCCCGAGCGGTGGGCGTGTCGGCTGCAGCGGCTCTCCCTTGCGGCTGTGCTGCTCACGGCACTTGGCCTCGTGCTCGGGCCGTATGTGCGCCGCTATCTGCCGGTGCCGCCGGGCGTATTGCTGCAGGCGGCGGTCATGATATTTGTGACAGAGGCGCTGCTCGTCCTCCTCGTGGCGATCGGCGTGCTCTGGCAGCGGCTCGCGGGGCTGCGCGGTCCCGTGCGCGTGGACTGGGGGCGGCGCCGGCTGCTGCGGCATGCGGCGGCGTATCCCGCGCTCGCGCTCGCGGGCGGGCTTTACGGCGGCCTCTATGAAAAGTCGGCGACCGTGGTGCGGGAGCACATCCTGCCCGTCGCTGAGCTCCCTGCGTCGCTGCGGGGGTTCCGCATCGCGCAGCTCAGCGATGTCCACCTCGGCTGGTTCTTCTCGCTCGAGGATTATCGGCAGCTGCTCGAGCGCACGGCGGCGGGCGCGCCGGACGCACTCGTCCTGACGGGCGATATCTTCGATGACGACGCGCTCAACGGGCGTGCGGTCGCGCTCACGGCGCAGTATGCCGCACGGTTTCCGCAGGGCATCTGGTATATCTACGGCAACCATGAGCATCGGCGCAACCTGCCCGCCATCCGCGCGGCCCTGCAAGAGACGGAGATCCATCTGCTCGTCAACGAGGCGGCGCCTGTGACGGCGGGGGAGCAGCCGCTCTATTTCGCGGGCGTGGACTATCCGTTCGCGCACGGCGAGGCGTTCCGGGAGCAGCGCAGGGCGTTTGCCGCGCAGGCGTTCGCATCAGTGCCGCAGGGGGCAGTGACGGTGCTGCTCGCGCATCATCCGGAGTTCATCGACGACGGCGCGGCGCACGGTGCGGCGCTCACGCTCACGGGCCATACGCATGGCTGCCAGTTCGGCGTGCTCGGCTTGCCGCTTTTGCCGCTGTTCAAGTACAACCGCGGTCTCGTGCACGCAGGAGGGCACACGGGCTATGTACACAGCGGCAACGGCAGCTGGTTCCCGTGCCGCATCGGCTGCCCGCCGGAGATCGCGTATTTCACGCTGCGGCGGGCGTAGGCGGCGCTATGGCGGCGCGATGGGAGGAGCGTCATGACGGAGAGAGAACGGGCAGCGCTGCGGGACATCCGCGCGCAGCTCGCGCGCGGCGAGGCGGAGGCGGCGCTCGCCGCGCTCAGAGCGCTGCGGGAGACAGCTTCGCCGGAGTTTCGCGCGCGCGATCTCTGGCGCGTGCACGAGCTTTTCGGCGCGGCGTTCCGGCTGCTCGGCGACGCGGCTGGCTGCGCGCAGGCGTACTATGAGGCGGCGCGCGCTGACCGCTTCCTGCGCAGCCAGCGCGCGCACTATTCCTCTTATCTCTTTGCGCTGCATTACTTGCCGGGAATCTCGGCGGCGGCGCTCGCGGCGCAGCATTTCGCCTGCGGCCGCCTCTATGAGACGACGGAGGACGAGGGCGCGGGGGCGCGGGCAGTGCCCCCGCGCCCTCTTTCGCGTGGCGGGGGAGCGGCTGGTGCTGCACGGCCGCTGCGCGTGGGCTTTCTCGCGCCGGATTTCCATGATTCCGCCGCCGCGCGGTTCTACGATGTATTTTTTGACCTGCCGCGCCGTGCGTTCACGTTGTATGCGTACAGCCTCGCGGCGGAGGAGGACGCGCTGACGGCCTCCGTGCGCGCGCGCACCGCCGCCTATCGCGTGCTCGCGGGGGAGGGCATCGCGGCGGCGGCGGATATCGTGCGCGCCGACAGGCTCGATGTGCTCGTCGATCTCGGCGGCCATACGGCGGGCGGGGGCACGCTCCCCCTCCTCGCGCGGCGGCTCGCGCCTGTGCAGCTCGAGGCCGTCGGCTGGTTCGATACGACGGGCGTTCCGGGTGTCGACGCGCTGCTCACGGACGGCGTGATGGACGGCGCGGGCGCGGCGCGGCTCTTCACGGAGCGGCTCTGCCGCCTGCCGCACGCCTGGTGCTTCACGCCGACGGCGGCGATGCGCGCGCTGGCCGCGCAGGCGAGAGAGGCGCAGGCGAGAGGGACGGAGGATGCGCGAGGTACTCAGGCGGGCGCAGTGGCGGGCGGCGTGACGTTTGCCGCGTTCGGGAATTTCCTCAAGATCTCCGACGCGGTGCTCGCCGCCTGGCAAGAGATCCTCTGCCGACTGCCCGCGGCGCGGCTCGTGCTGCAGGACACGCTGCGCGCGCCGGTACGCGTGCGCGTCCTGCGGGCACGCCTCGCGGCGCAGGGCCTGCCGCTCGCGCGCGTCGCCGTGCGCATGGGGGAGGATGGCTACCTCGCCGCGCTCGCGCGCGCGGATGTCGTGCTCGATACGTTCCCCTATCCGGGCGGCGCGATGACGGCGACGGCGCTTGCGCTCGGCGTACCCGTGCTGACGCTCGCGGGCAGCCACCACAGCGCGCGCGTCGGCCGCTCGCTGCTCACGGCGGCGGGCCATCCGGAGCTCATCGCGGCGGACGCCGCGGACTATGTGCGCACGGCCTGCGAGCTCGCGCGGGACAGCGGCCGGCGGGCGCGCCTGCGCGCGGATCTCCTGCGGCAGCAGACGGAGGAGGCCATCGCGGCGCGGCGCGCGGACTATCTGCGCCATTTCGCGGCGGCGCTGCGGCAGCTTGCGGGCGGCGCATGAGCGCGCAGCGAGCGAGGCGCGGCACTGCGCATGGCGGCAAGGGCAGGAGATTGCCTGCCGGGGGAAGCTGTGTATTGCTGCTGCGAGCGTTCCGGCAGCACAGGGAGGAGAGAATCATGATGGATGGGACACAGACGGCCGGAGCGGTGCGGGAGGAGATCGACGACCTCTATTTCGTGCCGCATGGCCCGCAGCCGCTGCGCGTGCTCGCCATCGAGGCACACGCGCTCCTGCCGCGCCTTCTCGCACGTCTGCCCGCCGCGCGCGTCACGGCCGTGACGCGCTTCGACGGGCTCGGTTTGCCCGCGTCGCTTGCGGGCCGCGTCTCGCTCGTCCACGCGGACACGCGCGTGCAGGCGCCGCCGCTGCCGGCGGGGAGCTATGACATCATCCTCGCGCCGCATGTGCTCACGGAGGCACTCGATCCCTACGACACGCTGCTCGCGCTCAGCCGCCTGCTCACAGACGTGGGGCGGCTCGCGGCCGCGTTCCTCAACGTCCGCTGCTGCGATGTCCTCGCGGGCCTGCAGGCAGGCGAGTTCCCCTTCCGCGCGCAGCGCCTCTACGCCAAGGCGGAGGTCGTGCGCCTGCTCAATGACGCGCTCTTCAAGGAGATTACCTTCGCGCCGGGCGCGCAGGCGGCTGCGCCGCGCGGCGCGGCGTTCCGCGCGTGCGGCTTCGACGACACGAGCCACGACCTCACGACGCGCGTCTGGCTCGTGCGCGCCGACCGCTCGACGGGTGCTGTGGCGGCGCTCAAGAGCCTCTATACGCAAGAAACCCGCGCGGAACTCGCGCGGGTGCTGCACCGCATCGAGTACGGCGTCCGGGCAGAGGAGAACATCGAGCGGCTGCAGGCACTCTGTACACGAGAGGGCATCTTCCGCGACTACCTCGAGGACTTCGTGCGCGAAGTCGTCACACATCCCGCGCGTCTCAGCGGCATCATCGAGCGGCTGCGGCTGGCATGAAAAAAGCGCTTCTACATGCAGGAAGCGCTTTTTTCATGCTGTGATGGCCGAGATGTCCTTTCTCAGTGCGTGCTGCCGAGCGCGATGAGCCGCAGGCCGAGCGCGAACATCGCGCAGGAGAGCAGCACGAGGATGACTTTCGATTTCGTCTTCTGCGAGATACGCGCGCCGAGCTGCGCGCCGATGGCCGCGCCGAGCGAGATGCAGATGGCGGGCAGCCAGACGATGTGGTGGAGGAGAAAATGGCTGATGACGCCGAAGAGCGACGAGCACGCGAGCACGAAATGCGACGTCGCCGTCGCCACATGCACGAGGAAGCCCAAGAGGTAGATCATGAGCGGCACGTGCACGACGCCGCCGCCGATGCCGAAGATGCTTGAGAGGAAACCGACGAAGAAGCTCGCGCCGATGCCGATCCACTGGTTGAACTGGAAGTCCGGCCCGACCTCCGTGACCTCGGCGCGGTGGCTGTGCGTCGCGTTCCAGCCCATGAGGAGGGACATGAGCAGCAGGAAGATGCCGAAATAGAAATCGAGCATCGGCCCGGAGAAATCATCGACGATGTACGAGCCGAGGATCGCGCCGGGCAGCGTCGCGAGCGCGAACGGAACCGCCGCGCGGAAGAGCACGCGCTTCTGCCGGATGTAGGCCGCTGTCCCCGAGAGCGCGTTCGCCATGACGACGACGAGCGACGTGCCCGTGATCTGCGCTGCTGAGTGGAAATACGGATACACGCCGCCCTCGCTCAGAAAGAGGATGAAGACCGGCACGCAGATGAGTCCGCCGCCGATGCCGACGAGCGTGCCGAACGTCCCGACCCCGATGCCGAGCAGCAGAAAGAGGAGAATCTGAAGAATCATAGAGCGCCTTCTTTCGCTAGTCAGAGTAAATTTCCCCGTCATTATACCATAAGCGTCTCTAGGCTGTCCTAAGGAAGCGCTGATTCATGCAAGGCGTCTCTTTCCTATCTTCCTTCCCCTGAGGGAAGGTTCGTGTTCGCAAATCAATCGGCACGCCCGAAGGATCTTCGTCCGCCTTCAAGGGCTTGCTGTGCATCACGCATGGAAACGAGAAAGAATCATTATAAACAATGACAAAATATTCATTTATTTATAGACAATTACGGGGCAAAGTGCTATACTTGGAAGAAATAAGATAAAATCTCATGAGAAATAAGAAACGGAGGGAGGGCCGCTCGGAACGTCCATGCCATCATCTATAATGAGAAAGAAACATGAGGTGAATGAAATATGACAGCATTTCTTTTTGCGCTCTGTGCACTCATCGTGGGGTATTTCGTCTACGGCAAGATCGTCGAGCACGTCTTCGGGCCGACGGATCGTCCGACGCCGGCGCTCCGCCATAACGACGGCGTTGACTACATCCCGTTGCCGACCTGGAAGGTCTTCATGATCCAGCTCCTCAACATCGCCGGCCTCGGCCCGATTTTCGGCGCGCTCGGCGGTGCGATCTGGGGGCCGAGCGTCTATCTCTGGATCGTCTTCGGCACGATCTTCGCCGGCGGCGTGCACGACTATCTCTCGGGCATGATCTCGCTGCGCGAGGATGGCAAGAGCATCTCGGAGGTCGTCGGCAACCACATGGGGAGCACGATGCTCTTCATCATGCGCGTGTTCTCCGTCGTGCTCCTCGTGCTCGTCGGTACGGTGTTTATGACGGGCCCCGCGGGACTGCTCTCGCACCTCACGGGCGTCGCGGTCACCTATGTGCTGCCCTGCGTGCTGCTCTACTACTTCCTCGCGACGCTGCTGCCGATCGACACGCTCATCGCGCGCTTCTATCCGCTCTTCGGCGCCTGCCTCATCATCATGGCGCTCGGCATCATGGCGGGCATGCTCCTCGGCGTCGGCGGGCACACGATGCCTGAGATGACGCTCGAGAACCTCCATCCGCTCGGCCCGGACAAGATGCCGATCTGGCCGCTCATGTTCATCACGGTCGCCTGCGGCGCCGTCTCCGGCTTCCACTCCACGCAGTCGCCGCTCATGGCGCGCTGCCTCAAGGACGAACGCCTCGGCCGCCCCGTATTCTACGGCGCGATGGTCGCCGAGGGCATCATCGCCCTCATCTGGGCCGCGGCCGGCATCACGTTCTATGACAGCACGGGCGGGCTTGCCGCCGCGATGAAAGCGGGCGGCGCGGGCACCGTCGTCAACGATATCTGCATCGGCTTCATGGGCACGGGCATCGGCAGCGTCCTCGCAATGCTCGGCGTCATCGCCTGCCCGATCACCTCGGGCGACACGGCGTTCCGCTCCGCGCGCCTCACGCTCGCTGACTGGCTCGGCGTCTCGCAGGAAAAGGCGGCCAAGCGCCTCCTCTTCGCGGTGCCCCTGCTCACGGTCGGCGGCATCCTCTCGCAGATGGACTTCAATATCGTCTGGCGCTATTTCTCCTGGACGAACCAGACGCTCGCAATGATCGTCCTCTGGACGGGCGCCGTCTACCTCTACCGCACGAAGCCAGGCACGAAAGCATTCATCATCCCGATGGTGCCGGCGACGTTCATGTCCGCCGTCACGAGCACCTACATCCTGCAGGCGCCTGAGGGCCTGAAGCTCGCGACGAGCATCAGCTATCCCATCGGCATCATCTTCGCCGTCTTCTGCCTCGCGCTCTTCCTCAAGAAGACCGTGCTGAGCGCGAGAGACTGAAGGAACTTCAGGGGACTACTGATTCATTCAAGGAATTTACCACTTTCTCTTGAGTGGATGAGAGCATACCTTCTCCTCAGGAGAAGGGGGACCGCGAAGCGGTGGAAGAGGTGCTGCACGGCGGGGGAATGTGCAGAAAAACCTAAATTCGAGGCAAAACACCTCTTCCGCCTCGCTACGCTTGGCACTCCCGGGGATGCCACTGGCATCCCGCGCTGTCGCGCCCCATGAGGGGAAGGTTAAATGAATGCGCGGCATCTATTAATCAACGATTTCTTAGCAATCCGAGATTCCTGGATGGGACGCACAGGCCGCATCGCCTGTGCGTCTTTTTCGTATGTCGGAATGCACGCCGACGCTTTCGAAAGAATCACTGCTCCCATCGGCACGCTACGTTTGCGGATAAAGGCGGGGCGTGGAGATGATTTGTAAGAACGGCAGGTATATCTGAGCGATTGCGCGCAGGCATGAGAATCTACCAGCCCCTTGGAAAACGATATTTACAGTGAAATAGCGGTGAGATAAAATAAAAGCAAGAGAGGAGGCACGCACATGCTGACAAAGGAACAGATGTTTCAGGAACTGAATGAGAAAACATTCAATCCGATGAACGATGTCGCGTTCAAATTTATCTTTGGCAAGGAAGAACGCAAGAATATCACGCTCGATTTCCTCGACGCATTTCTCTATGAGCGGCTCGAGCACCATATCACAGGCATCACCTACAAAAATACGGAGCTCGTGCCGCTGGCGGAGGACGGGAAGCTCACGCGGCTGGATGTCCGCTGCGACCTCAGCTCAGGCGAGCAGGTCGATGTCGAGGTGCAGGTGCTGAACCTGAAAAATATGCGCCGCCGTACGCTCTACTATTGGGCGCAGATGTACCTGTTCTCGCTCGCGCGGGGGCAGACGTACCGGGATCTGAAACCGGCCATCACCATCAACATCCTGGCCTTCGAGCTGCTGCCGCAGAAAGAGCCGCTGGCCATGTACACGATCATGAATCCAGAGACGGGCGATGAGCTGAACAAAGATCTCTCGCTCTTTTTCGTGGAGATTCCGAAATTCGCCCGGGAACCGAAGAAGAAAATCAGCGAGATGACGAAGATGGAGCGTTGGATGGCATATTTTGCCAACCAACTCGACGATCACGAAAGGGAGGAACTTGCCATGAGTGACGCAGCCATCAGCGGCGCGATGGACGCCGCACGCGTGTTCCTTGCCGACGATGACGAGCGCTGGAACTACATCAACCGCCAGATGGCCATCCTCGACTACAACTCCGGGATACAGGACTCGCGCGAGGAAGGCCTGAGAGAAGGTTTGAAAGAAGGCCGGAGAGAAGGCCAGAGAGAAGGCCGGAGAGAAGGGATCGGCATCGGCAGGGTCGGGATGCTCGCGGAGCTTGTGAGGGACGGGGTCTTGACGCTGGGGCAGGCGGCCGAGAAGGCGGGAATGCCGGAGAAAGAGTTCCAGAAGGCGATGGAAAATCTCGAGATGTCGAGCGAAGAAACGCCGTGAGAGAACGCAGATGGAACGTTGGATGGCGTGGCTTGCCAACTGACTCGACGGCCGTGAATGTTGGGAGCTGATCGCACGTGATGCCGTGCCGTCGCAGATGAAAGGGAGAGTCTTGCCATGAGTGACGCAGTCGTGCTCCAAAATAAAAATTTGCGAATCACACGGAAAACCACTTAAGTTCCGCGCGAGGCTCTCGATATATAGAGTGTAAGGCAAAGACCATAGGCAGGAACACCCGGTCAGCTAGCAGCCGGGGCGGTAGCCTGCCTGGGATTTTGGAGCGGCTGATGCCTTGTTGTTCGTAGTGGCGGCTCCAGGAGTTAGTATCGGTCACGGATGGCCGTTACTCCATAATAACTGATTTATCAGGGAGGAATTTATCATGGCAATGGTAGTCAAAAACAACATGTCGGCAATCTCCACGCTGAACACGCTGAACAAGAACTCTTCCGCACTCTCCAAGAGCCTGCAGAAGGTTTCTTCCGGCATGAAGATCAACTCCGCAGCAGATGACGCTTCCGGCTATGCGATCTCCGAGCGCATGCGCGTCCAGATCCGCGGCCTCGACCAGTCGAACCAGAACACGCAGAACGGCACGAGCATGATGAAGGTCGCTGAGGGCGCTGTCTCCTCGACGGTCGACATCCTCAAGACCCTCAAGGAGAAGGTCATCAACGCAGCCAACGATACGAACACGGACGCTGACCGCGCGACGATCCAGAAAGAGCTCGACCAGAGCATCGACCAGATCAACGACAACGCGAACGTGACGTACAACGGCAAGTACCTCGTCGACGGCTCGAAGAGCGCTGCGACGCAGGGTACCTGCACGGCGCTGACGAACGAGAGCCTCCACAGCAGCACGCAGTTCACTACGGCCTTCTCCGCGCTGAGCGATCGCAACGGCAACAGCCTCAACATCAACAGCCTCGATACGGTCACGATGTCTTGGGTCAAAGAGGGCGTTACCTGCACGGCTTCTGTTAAGGCTGACGCGAATATGAACGCTCTCATCTCTCAGGCAAGTGCCGCCTTCGGTACGAGCTCGGTAAGCTCCTACATCGGTAAGGATCTGGCTGGCGATACGGTCGCTACGGCAGACAGAGGCGCTGCGCTGACGCTCGTCGCGGCGGGCTCCGGTGTGAGCAGCCAGGTTTCCGGCGTTACGTTCAGTGTCACGAACACGCAGGGTCAGGTGCAGAAGAGCGCCAACGCGGTGCTCGATAACTTCTCCGAGTCCATTCGCGCACAGAACAAGTCCGCTGACAATCAGATTTCGCTGCAGGTCGGCACGAAGGCCAACCAGAGCATCAAGGTCGGCCTTACGGATATGCGCGCTGAGGCGCTCGGCCTCCAGAGCAGCTCCGGTCAGACGATTCAGATCGGTACGCAGGGTCAGGCGAACGCTGCGATCAACGTCCTCGACAACGCCGTGCAGAAGGCACTCGACCAGCAGACGACGATCGGCGCAGTCCAGAGCCGTCTCTCCTACACGAGCAGCAATCTCACGACGGCCAGCGAGAACGTCCAGAGCTCCGAGTCCACGATTCGCGATGCGGATATGGCAAAAGAGATGACGGAGTACACGAAGAACAACGTGCTCCTGCAGGCAGCGCAGTCCATGCTCGCTCAGGCAAACCAGAGCAGCAGCTCCGTGCTCAGCCTGCTCCAGTAATCCATATATACTGGATTGCAGTTACCTCGATAGCTGCAAGCCCTCTCTCGTTTGGGAGAGGGCTTTTCTATATCATGGCGCGGCCGCAGAACGACAGGCAGGGACGGAAGCGCCGGGAAGGATCTAGGGAGGAACGATGGTAGACGTCAATCGTATTGCCTATATCACCTGTGTGAGTGATGAGGAGATGTATGCGGCGTGCCGACAGGCGCTCGCGCGGCAGCAGCTGCCGGAGGGGATGGAGGCGGAGTTCGTCCCCATCCGCGGCGCGCAGTCGATGTGCGCCGGCTATCAGCTGGGACAGGAACGGAGCCGGGCGAAGTACAAGCTCTATCTCCATCAGGACTGCCTCCTGCAGCGCGAGGATGCCGTAAAGCGCATGCTGAGCGTTTTCGCGCACTACCCGAAGGCCGGCCTGGTCGGCCTGGCAGGTGCGCGCAAGCTGCCGGAGTACGGGATGTGGTGGCTGGGGGAGGAAGTCTACTATTATCTCGCGGAGCAAACTGGAGATACCATCCAGCTGCATGCTGCTGGAACGACAGGGGGCGCGGAGGCGCTCGAGGTGGCGGCGGTCGACGGCGTCCTCATGCTCACCGCAGTGGACATTCCCTGGCGCAGTGACATCTTTACGGGGTGGCATTTCTATGATATCTCCATGTGTATGGAGATGCGCTGGCGCGGCTATGAGGTCTATGTGCCCAATCAGGAGCAGATGCGTCCCTGGGCACTGCATCGGACGAGGAATCGGCGGCTGCCCGATGTGTATTTTGCCTGGAGGCAGTCGTTCCTCGACCACTATGGGCAGAAAGATCCAGAGATCGCCATGTTCTCTGTCAATCATGATCTCTCCCTGCACCCGCGGCTTTCCGTCTGCTATATCGTGCGCGACGGCGCGCGCGAGCTCTCGCTCTCGCTCGCCCGCCTGCAGGGGGAGGCGGACGAGATCATTGTCGTCGATACGGGCTCGGCGGATGCGACGGCGGAGGTGGCGCGCTCCTTTGGTGCGCGGGTCTATGCGTATGCCTGGGACGATGATTTCGCGGCGGCGAGGAATCTCGCGCTCGAGAAGGCCACGGGCGACTGGATCCTGATCCTCGATGCGGATGAGCATCTCCCTGCCGTGCACGGGAGCCTGCACCACAGCGTCGTGCGGGCGGCGGCCGGAGGAGCGGAGGCGCTCACGGTGACGCTCGTCAACGTCGATCTCGACGCCGGCGGGCGCGAGACGCCGCCGGAGCCCCTGCTGCGCCTCTGGCGGAGCCGCCCGGGACGACGCTATACAGGGCGCGTCCATGAGGCCATCGGCGACCATGGCGCGCCGCTCGCCCCGCTCGGAGAGGCGAGGGAGATCGTCCTGCGGCACACGGGCTACTCTGAGGCGCGGGCCAAGGAAAAAATGGCGCGCAATCTCGTGCTGCTCCAGCGGCAGATCGGGGAGCGCGGGGAGCGGGATACGGACTGGCGCTATCTCGCTGACTGCTGCTACGGGCTCGAGGAGTATGAGCTCGCGCTCCATTACGCGCGGCTCGCCATCGAAAAGGGCGCGCGGACGCTCGCGGGTCCCGCGCGCATGTACGAGGTCGCCATCGCCTCACTCGCGCGGTTGGATCGGCCGACGTCTGAGCGCCTCGCGCTCGCGCGGCAGGCAGCTGCCGCCTGTCCCGCTGAGGCATCCTTTACCCGTGAGGCGGAGAGTGCCGCGGCGCAGTGCGAGGCTGAGGCATGGTACGCGGCGCAGGCGGAGCGGGACGATGCGTCCCTCTCCGCAGCCGCGGAGGCTTGGAGCGCCGCCGCCGAGCAGCCGGAGACGCGGCGCAGCTTCCTCGCGGCATGGGCGGGCGAGACGGGGCGCGTGCGCCTGCGTCTGGCGCTCGACGAAGCGCGGCGCGGCGCGGCCTCTCGTCTCGTGGAGGAGATGACGGCAGGCGAGGCGCTCGCCGCAGCGCCCATCGTGCGGCAGGCGAGTCAGAGCATCTGCGATCTCTTCCTCTCGCTCTATCTGTTGAGCGGCACGCGGGAGGGACAGCGGCAGCTGCTCGCTGAGGAGTGGCCGGAGCGATTGCCCGCGTCGTTCACACGGCTGATCTACGCCCTCTGTCTGCTCGGTCACGAGGATCGGGCGGCGGGCTGCCTTTCGCTGACGGCGGCGGATTTTGCGGCGTGGTCGCTCGGGTTCGGGATGATCGCGCGCGCGGCTGGAGACGCGGGGCTCACGCGCTACGCGCAGCTCGCGCTCGACTTCGCGCCGGACTGGAGGTGCGTGGAGCGGGCTGCGGATGAGCTGCTCGCTCGGCAGGACTGGCAGGACGCGCTACTGCTCCTCTCCGCTGTGCCGGTGGAAGCGGCGGCAGAGAGTGTCTGCGGTCATTTCTGGTACGCGACGGGGCGCGCGCTCTACCATCTCGGGCAGAGCGGCGCGGCGGAGTGCTTCGCGCGGGCGGAGGCCGCAGGGTGCACGGAACGGGCGTTGTCATCGTATCAGGCATGGAGCGAGGAGGCGGAGCATGGAACAGAAGCGTAAGGATATCCGCGTGTCGGCCTGTGTGATCGTGAAGAACGAGGCGGAGAATCTGCCGCGCTGGCTGGCCGGGATGCGCCGGGTTGCCGACGAGATGATCGTCGTCGATACGGGGAGCACGGACGATACGGCGGCCATCGCCGCGGCCGCGGGTGCACGGGTGTTTTCTTTCCCTTGGCGCGATGATTTCGCCGCAGCGAAGAATTTCGCGCTCGACCAGGCGCGCGGCCGCTGGATTATTTTCCCGGATGCCGATGAATATTTTACAGAGGCGTCGCTTGAACGCATTCCTCAGCTGCTCAGGCAGGGGGATCGGGACAACAGCGTGGGGGGCTATCTCTGCCGCCTTGTGAACATCGACAAAGACGATGGGGGGCGCGTGAGCTCGGTGACGACACAGGTACGGATTTTCCGCCATCTGTGCCAGCTGCGCTACCAGGGCAGCGTCCATGAGACGCTCGCGATTCCCCCGGGGAAAAAGCTGCTGCTCGTGCCGGATCTCACGCTCCATCATACGGGCTACTCGCGCGAGATCGTTCGGGAGAAGCTCCAGAGGAATCTCGCGCTGCTGGAAAAGAATCGGAAAGAACACAAGCATCAGGACGATGTGCAGGAAAAGCTCTACTATATGGATATTTATTATGGCCTGCAGGAATATGAGAAGGCCATCGCCTGCGCAAAAGAGATCATTGAGGATCGAAAGGCGACAGAGACAATGCGCACGCGCTGCTATGAGACCTGGGCGAGCGCCTGCATCGAAGGCCAGTTCCCCACGGACGAGATCGAGGCGCGCCTCAATGCCGCCATCGCGGCGCGGCCGGAGGAGGCGGAGTTCCTGCTCATGAAGGGACTCTGGCTCTATGAGCAGCAGGTCTATCTGCAGGCGGAGACGCTGCTGCGGCAGGGACTGGCTCTGCACGAAAATATGCAGCAGATCCAGCAGCAGCGCTATCAGACGGGAGATATCCGGGAGGTGAATCTCTCCCTGCTCGAGGATAACGCCGAGCGTCTGCTCCCCCATACCTGGTGGCGGCTTGGGTCTCTCGCCGAGCTGCAGCGCAAGGGAGAGGACGCGCTCGCCTGCTATGAGGCAGGACTGCGCTTGCAGCCTCGTCATGCGCGGATGCTGCAAGCCTACTGGCGCCTGATCTGCGCAGCGGGTATCGACGATGTCGATCGCATCCAGATCCTGCGGCGGCTATACTGTGCGGAGGATGTGGCCTGGCTGGCGGAGCAGCTGTCCGGGCTTGGCGCTGGACGCGTCTATCTTTACTTTGCGCGGGCGGCGGGCGTACCGCTCGACACTGTGGCGGCGCAGCTCGCGGCAGGGCGTGCGGACGCGGCGGCAGAGCAGGCGGCGGATTGCCTCGATACGGCCTGCCGTTTCGGGCTGTGGGCGGAGGCGTCAGGCGCCGGCGGCCTCGATGCCCTGCTGGGGAACCTGCCGCTGCGCTGGCAGCGCGTACGTTCCGACTATCAGGAAGGTCGCAGGACGCCGGAGGTTCATGCATTGCAGCGATTGGAGCGCGAGATGCAAACGGTATTGAGCAGGAGGATGCGATGAATTACAGAGAGAAAAGAGCGTTGTTTATCGCTTTGGAGGATGCCATGCAGCAGGGCGATCCGGCGGGGACACTGCACGCAGCGGACACGCTCTACGCCGCGGGGCCGACGGAGCGGCGGTGCTGGGAAGCGGTGCTCGCAGCCTACATCGACGGCGGCGAAAAGGAGCGGGCGCTGACAGCGGCAGCAGCGTATGCGGAGCAGTTTGCGCAGCAGGGATGGGGCGCCTTTGATGGCGTCGCGCATTTCCTCATCGGGCGCACGATGTATCTTGCCGGGGATGCGAAGGATGCCGAGGCGCATTTCCAGGCGGCGCTGGCGGATGAGGACTTCACCGGCTGGTATCGCGGCGCGACGTATAGTATCTACGCGACGCTCTGCCGGGAGCTGGGGCGCGCAGCGGAGGCAGCTGCGCTCTACCGCCAGTCGATCGCGTACAAGGATCTTGCCCACGGGCAGACAGATGAGTACAGCAATCTGCTGTTCAATCTGCATTACCTTGCCAAACCGGCGCCCTATATGTTTGAGGCGGCAAAAGGATACGGCGCGCTGTTTCAGGGGATGAAGCCCTATACCTACCAGCCGCACGCCATCCGAAGCCGTTACAGGAAGCGCGGCGGACGTCTGCGCATCGGACTCATATCGCCGGATTTCCGACGTCATGTCATGGCGTTTTTCAGCTATGCGTTGTTCCATGACTACGACGCGAGGCTCTATGAGATCTATGCCTATACGAATTGCGTCGAGGACGGCGTGAGCGCGGAGCTTCGCAACTGTGCGACTGCGTGGCGCAATCTGCGCGGACTCTCGCCCGTGCAGGCGGCGCAGGTCGTGCATGAGGACGCGCTCGATGTGCTCGTCGATCTCGCGGGCCATACGGGGCACAATCTGCTGCCTGTGCTGGCCTATCGTCCGGCGCCCGTGCAGATCTCAGGCATCGGCTACTTTGCGACGACGGGACTGCCTGCGATCGACTATTTTCTTTCAGATCCCTATATCGATCCGATCGAGTCCGGAGGGCAGGGGAACGACAGGTATTTCACGGAGCGCCTGTTGCGCCTGCCGCACAGCCATTGCTGCTACATGTGGCATGACGCCCCGCCTGCGCCTGCGCCTGCGCCCTTTCAGAAAAATGGCTATGTGACCTTCGGGAGTCTCAATAATTTTTCCAAGGTCACGGATGAGATGCTCGGACTCTGGGCGGAGATCCTGCGTCAGGTGCCGGGCAGCCGGCTGTATCTCAAGGCAAAGATCTTCCATCTCTCCTATGGACGAGAGCTGGCGGTCGCGCGGCTGACGGCGGCGGGCATCGATGCGGCGCGCGTGCGGCTCGAGGGCTTCACGCCGCAGTATCTTTCCGCCTATGCGGACATCGATATCGCGCTCGATACCTATCCCTATCCGGGAGGCGGCACGACGTGCGATGCGCTCTATATGGGCGTGCCGGTCGTGGTGCTCGTCGGCGAGCGCCACGGCGCGCGGTTCGGGTACAGCATCCTGGCGAACGCGGGACTCGATGAGTTGTGTGCAAAGGAGCCTGAGGACTATGTGAGAATCGCCGTCTCTCTTGCCGGTGACGCCGCACGGCTCCGGCGCTATCATCAGCAGCTCCGCTATCGTCTGCTCGCTTCGCCCGTTATGGATGGCCCGGGCTATATGGCGGAGATGGAGCTCGCTTGGAACGCGGCCTGGCTGCGGTTCGCTGAGAGCGATCTGAGCGCACGGGCGCGGCAAAAGGCTGTCGATGAGGATGTGAGGGAACGTCAGAAGGCGTTCAGGAAAGAGCTCTGGCCGGAGATGATGCGCCTCGCGGGGCGCGTCATCGCGCGCACTTGGCTCGAGAGGGATCAAGACACCCCTGCGGAAACGCTCGCCGCGGCCTTTTATGATGCCGCGCTGGCCCGCTACGCCAAGGGGCCGGTCGATGCGAGCGCCAAGGGCAAGGCTGCCTGGTGGATCCGTGAGGCCATCGGCAGGAATCGCGATCAGCCGGTGCGCCTCGCGAGGCTTACGCGGATGCTCGGTGATGTCGAGATGATCCGCAATGGCTATGTACGGGCGGAACAGGTCATACGCGATTGCCTCACGGCCATAGAAGCATGCCGGAAACGGCAGCTCCTTGGCGAACTGCCCGGGGATCTTGAGGCAAATGCGTGGGCGGTGCTCGGCAGCGCCGCGGGGTCGCTCGGGCAGAATGAGCGCTCGTCCGAGGGGTATCTGCATTCGTCGGAGCTCTATCAGGATCCGGTGCAGCGCATCGCGATGTACGATTCCTATCTGCTCTCGGAGCATTTCAATGCCGGGGGTGATGCGGCGGGCGTCGAGAGGTTCAACGCGGCACATCTCGCCTATAACGGGCTCTTTGACCATGTGCGGCCTCTGCCGGCCGTCAGTGCGCGCGCGCTGCGCGCGCGGCGCGCGGCGCGCCCGGGGAAACGCCTTCGCATCGGCTATCTTTCGCCGGACTTCCGTCAGCAGGTCATGTTTTATTTCTCGTATCAGATGATTGCGGGGCATGGCAAGGCGTGTGAGGTCTACGCGTATTATCTGGGCAAGACGCATGATGGCTTCACGGCGCAGATCGCAGAGGCGGCAGATCATTTCGTGGATCTCTATGACATACGCGAGGATCACGCGGCTGTCGCGCAGCGCATTCGCTCTGATGAGATCGATGTGCTCGTTGAACTCGCGGGACATTGTGCGGGGACGGGGCTGCCCGTGCTGGCCTATCGTCCGGCACCCGTGCAGCTCTCAGGACTCGGCTATATCCATCCGACAGGACTTGCGGCTGTCGACGGATTCCTCACGGATGCTTACAGCGATCCTCCGGCGTATGAGGCGGAGGACTGGCATGGATTTCATGAGCGTCCCGTGCGGCTCACGAGCCAGTTCTGTTATACGGGGCGGAGCGACGTGCCCGTGCCGTCCGGCGCGCCGTGTCGGAGGAAGGGCTATGTGACCTTTGGCGTCTTCAACCGCTATGGGAAGATCAATGACTTCATCCTGCAGCTTTGGCGGCAGATCATGGAGGCGGTGCCGGAGAGCCGCCTGCTCTTGCGCAACGAGAATGTGCGCGATCCGGAGTGCGTGCTCTATATGCAGGAGCAGCTTGGAGCTGCCGGACTCGATCTTGACCGCGTGGATATGGAGGATACGGACGACCATTATATGGAGCGCTATCTCGATGTGGATATTGCCCTTGATACGTTCCCTTATGTGGGCGGCGGCACGACATGTGACGCGCTTTACATGGGGGTGCCGGTCGTCACGATGTATGGACGGCGGTATGGCACGCGTCTCGCGTACTCCATCCTTGCCAATGTCGGGCTCGGTGAGCTCGCGGTTCCGCGCGAGCGTCCGCAGGACTATGTAGCGCGGGCTGTCGCTTTGACGAAGGATGAGGAACTGCTCGATGTACTGCACCGGAATCTGCGCACAATGCTGCTGCGTTCCCCGGTCATGGATACGCCGCGCTATGTGGCAGAACTCGAGCAGGTGTATCAGGAAGCCTGGCAGGCGGCAGTCGGGGAGGAGAAGGAATGAATTTCGACAAGACATGCAAGAAAATCGAGAAAATCAAAGATCTCTACGAACACGGCCAGTATGAGATGGCGCTGTCGCTGCTCAACGCGGCTGTGCGGCGAGGCATCTTTGAGGCCGATGAGCAGTGGGTCGCCGATGATTGCTATAGCCGTACGTATTACCAGATGGGAGAGGTGGATATCGCGCTTGACTACGCCTGGAAATCGCTCAATGAGCCGGAGGGGCAGAATTTCCGTACGCAGCAATGGCATTTCAGCGATTATCTCTTTATGCTGCACTACTCGCCGAGGACGACAGATGATCTCATGCGGGAGCGCCATTTCCTCTACGATCGGTTTGCGACGCCGGAGGCGATGTGCCACCATTCGCATGCGCGCCATGGGCACGACCGCATCCGCATCGGCTATCTGGCGAATTCCTTTCGGAGCAGCGTCATCACGCTCTTTTGCTGGCCAATGCTCGTCGGCTATGATCGCAGTCGTTTCGAGGTCTATTGCTATGCGCTTGAGGATGTCAAGGAGGAGGGCGGCACACTCGATGCCGTGCGCAGTCAGGTCAAGGTGCTGCGCTCCTATAAATGGGGACAGATGAAGGCGGAGATCGTCCGCGATATCTACGAGGATGAGATCGATATCCTCGTGGATCTGAATGTCCATGCCTCGGGTGGCTGCACGGCGGCTGTCATGTGCCATCGTCCGGCGCCTGTGCAGGTGGCCGGCATCGGCTACATGGCGACATCGGGGACGCGGGCCGTCGATTATTTCCTCGGTGATCGGTACTGCGATCCGCCGGGAGCGGAACGGGATTTCAAGGAAACGCTGCTGCGCCTGACGTCCCATTTCTGCTATACGCCGCTCGAGCGGGCCAGGATGGTCAAGCGCTCGTATGCGCAGACAGACCATATCCGCTTCGCGGCGTTCAATAATGGTCTGAAAATCAACCCAGAGGTCGCGGCGGCCTGGGCGGAGATCATGCGCCGGGTGCCTGGCTCGACGCTGCTGCTCAAGGGATCGTCCGGCAAGAAATACATGACGCGGGAACGCTATCAGATGCTGCTCAGAGCCGGCATCCCCGCGGAGCGCATCATCCAGGAAAAGCCGTCGTATGATTATCTGCAGCGCTATATGGAGGTCGATATCCAGCTCGATACGTTCCCCTATGTCGGCGGCGCGACGATGGCGGACTCGCTTTTCATGGGCGTACCGGTCATCACACGCTATGGGGAGCGTCACGGCACGCGGTTTGGGTACAGCATGCTCATGCAGGTCGGAGCCAGCGAGCTCGCATCGCCTGATACCAAGGGCTATATCGAGCGCGCTGTGGCGCTTGCGAGGGATCGGCAGCTCCTCGCGGCGCTGCACGCGCAGCTGCCGGAGCGCATGCGGCAGTCGCCGCTCATGGACTCCTGCGGCTATTTGCGCGAGCTGGAGGCTTGCTATGAAGAGATTTGGCAGCGCTGGCTGAGGGAGCCTGAGGAGGCCGATGAATTTCCGGCGTTTTCGAGAAAGGAAATCGCGAATCCGTAGAGAATAAGGTATAGTATAGGAACCGCTGATTAAATGAGGTGCCCTGAATTTGCGTAGATGCGCTGTATCTCTCTAGGAAACAAACCGGAGGCGTAGCAGAGCTACGCTGAGGATTTGTTGACGACGAGAGGACAGTGCAGATACGCAAAGGCAGGGTGCTGAATTAATCAGTGGTTCCTATAAGGTTTATGAAACAGGGAGGCAATGGTAATGAGTAAAGCTAGCCGTAGGATGATGAAACAGCGTAACCGCCAGGCGTCTGCAAAGGCGGAAGAGGTGCAGAAAAACGCGCAGCAACTGACAGAGATGGAGGCAAAGGATCTGCAGCATCTCTTTGAGACGGAGCAGTATGCAGACTACATCAATCGCTTAGCGGAGATCGTGCAGGAGGGGCATTATGATGAGGATGCTCTGTATCATGGCGCGTACAGCTATTTCATGTTGGGGGATTATCTGCGCGCGGCGAATATGGTCAACGATGTCCTTACGGTATCGCCCATGCATCTCGAGGCGCGGATCCTGCTCGCACGCATTTGTTTGCTCGATGATCGGACGGATGATGGCCTGGCCATTTTCGACTTCATTCTCGAGCATTTCAAGGAGCAGCTGACAGAGGAGCAGACGGATGATCTGAAGGATGTTCTCGACTACTATGCGAATACGGAGGCGGAGAACATCCGGAAGAATTTCCCGTATGTGGTGCGTTTCCTCCAGGCGTCCGGCCTGATGCAGGAATCCGCCGTCGCGGAAGCGCAGGACGCGCCGCAAGAGGAGACGGCAGCCATCGAGTGCGCGCCTGCGCATGAGGCGGCAGAGGCGGCGGAGCCAGAGGAAATTTCTCCGGAACCGGCCGCGGCTGTTGCGGAGGAGTCGGCAGCGCCGGATGCCGCGGCGGAGATCGCCCAGGTCATGGCACAGCAGATTTCCCTGGCAGACAAGGTGCACCTGCTCAACGCCTTCGCGGCAGCGCACTTCATGGCAGGGGCGGCGGAGTATGCCGCTGCCCGGGAGGAACTCGAGCAGGCATTGCAGCTCGATACCGCCTCGGCTGAGACATTGCGCAACCTCGCGGTTTTGGCAAAATGCCAGGGGGAGGCAGAGAAGGCCTGGGCATTTGCCGCGAAGCTGCCGACGAGCGACTTCCTGCTGATGGCGTTCCTTGGGAAATGAAATGAGCAGAGGAGAAGCCAGCGTCGCGATCGTCGTGCCGACGTACAAGCAGGCGCTCACGAGCGATGAGCGATGCGCGCTCGAACAGCTGCAGAGGGTGCTCGGGCGGTATCCACGTTTCTTCGTGGCGCCGGAGTCTCTGCAGCCGCGATACGGCAGACTCAGTCAGGGATTCGGCGTCGTGCATTTCCCTGACGGATACTTCCGGAACACCGCGGCGTATAGCCGGTTGCTGCTCAGCGAGGCGTTCTACGCGGCGTTCGCGCGCTATGAGTACATCCTCATCTATCAGCTCGACGCGTTCGTGTTTGCCGACCGCCTGCCGGAGTTTTGCGCGAAAGGGTATGACTATATCGGTGCACCGATCCGATACAGCGCCTCTCTATGGCATTTCGCCGGCGCGCGCGTGGGCAATGGCGGCCTTTCCCTGCGGCGCGTGGCGAGCTGCCAGAGACTCGCGCGCGCTTTTGCGCAGGGCTCCATGCCGCAGCCGCTCTGGGAAGTCCTGGCGGAGAATGAGGACACTTGCTTTGGCTGGGCTGCCGGCCAGACGGAGCTTGAGTTCCATGTGCCATCCGTGAAAGAGGCTCTGGACTTTGCGGTTCAGGAGAATGTGCAGCATGTATATCAGCGCATCGCATCGGGCTGGCGGCCGTTCGGCTGTCATGGCTGGGACCGCTTTTCGGATGCCATGTGGCGTCCGCTCGTAGCGTCCGCGCTCGGCCATCCTGTCAGGAGCCCTCTGCTGCAAAGGAGGATTCTGGCGATCAATGCCTCCGAGCGCAACCTGAGGGACTGGCGGCGGGCTCATGCCTATCTCCCCGTCACCTACCTGTACGGCCTCGTGCGCGCCGGACGACTCTCCGCGGCGGCGGCCTGCATGCGGCGGCATATCCTGCGGTGCGGCTTCGCCCCTCTGGAGTACAGCTTCCTGCGAAGGGATCTGGCCGATCTCTATCGCCTGGCGGCCTGCTGGCCGAGGGGGATGGAGGGGCGGGAGGCGCTGATTACAGCCATTTTGACAGCGTTGCGTCAGCTCCTCTATACAACGAATATCAAGACGATCAGGGAAAGAGACATGCAGCAGTTCCTGGAACTGGCAGAGCGGGAGCAGGCGGGGGATCCGGCGCTTTGGCAGCTGCGACAGGTCTATTGCCAGCTGCGGGAGCGGCGCGGCTCCCTGATGATCCCCGTCGAGCCTTCGCTGCAGGCAGATGCGGCGGTGAGCCGCCACGTGCGCATCTATGTGGTCATGCATCGAATCGTGCCGGCGCCTGTCGATCCCGTCTATGTGCCCATCCTCGTCGGGCCGAAGGCGTGCGTGGCGCCGCCGACGCTCCTGACCGATCGGCGCGGCGACAACATCGCGCGCAGGAATCCCTTTTACTGTGAGCTCACGGCGCTTTATTGGGCGTGGAAGAACGATGATCTGCCGGACTATGTAGGGATGTGCCACTATCGGCGCTATCTCTATTTGCCCGGCACGGAGGGCTTTCGCGGCGTACTTACGGGTGAGCATATCCTTTCATTGATGCAGGACTGCGATATCTTGCTGCCGGAGGCCGTGCCGCTCTCGACTAATCTGGCGACGCAGTTCTGTGAACACCATGGGAAGCATCCCCTGCTTGCGCTCGAAAACGTCATGCGGCAGTATGCGCCGGAGAGTCTTGATGCGTTCTATTGTGTCATGGCGGGGGAAAGAGCCTATTTTTACAATATCTTCGTCATGCGGCGGGAGGCCTTTGCGGCGTATATGGCATGGCTGTTCCCGCTGCTCTTCGCCACGGAGCGGGAGATGGGAGGCTTTACCGCGGATGGGCGCGACCGCTATCAGCAGCGGCTCGGCGGCTTTTTGGCGGAGCGGCTGCTCAATGTCTACGTAGTGTCTCGTCATATGAGGATTCGTGAGGCAGCGCTGCTCGACGTATGACGGTGTTTTGGAGGAGATATCGTGGAGGTCTACGACGATACGGAGGTTTTCATCGTCTGTCCAGCCTATGAAAAGTCGGGCGGGCCGTTTGCCCTGCATCAGCTGGCGCACGAACTGCGGAAAAGAAAAATAGATGCGATGATGGCATATACGGAAGCTGCAAGGGATGAAAATCCTGTGGCGAGCCTTACCGGAAATATCACATTCCTTTTGTAACAAATGAGGTCGTCCGAGGCGAGCACAATATCTTGATTTGCCCGGAAACGATGGTCGGTTCATTTCCCCGCCACATGCGTCATATTTTCTGGTGGCTCAGCGTCGATAATTGGGCGAAAACAATCCGGCAGCAACTCGATCGCGCTCTGTACACATCATTTGCCCAGCCGCTTCCGGGTTTCATCTCGCCAACGGGAGAGGCGGGCACTCATTGGGCACAGTCAGAATATGCCGAACGGTTTCTGCGCATGAATCATGTGCCGGAGCAGAAGATCCATCATGTGTCGGATTATCTAGATCCCATCTTTTTGTCGCGCCATGCCGATGATGCCTTTGACGTCAATGGACGCAGGGATATTGTGGCCTATAATCCGGCCAAGGGCGCGGCGTTCACGCGAAAATTGCAGCAGGCCGCACCGGATATCCATTGGGTGAGGATTGAACACATGACGGAGCGCGAGGTCGAAGACTGTCTGTCGCAGGCGAAGGTCTATATTGATTTCGGAGGACATCCAGGCAAGGATCGCATCCCGCGTGAGGCCGCGATCTGCGGCTGCTGCGTGGTCACCGGGCGGCGAGGGGCGGCGGGCAATGATGTTGATGTGCCCATCAATCAGAGTTATAAATTCGCTGATTGCGAGGAAAATATTCCTTCCATCATCGACTGCGTCCGCGCATTGCTCGCAGAGTACCCACAGCGACTTGCTGATTTTGCCGCCTATCGCGCCCTGATCCGCAGGGAAAAAGCACGTTTTGAGCGCGAGGTCGAGGCAGCGCTGCCATTCCATGGCGCAGCACCGCAGACGAAGCGCCTCGCACTGCTCACGCGGACGACGATGGCGTCAGCAGCGCTGCCGCAGGAGACAGCATGGGAAACGCGCGAAGATGTCCGGGTGTCAGCCGTCGTCGACGATGCGGCGGCGGGCGGTTATGTGCAGGCCTTTCAGAGAGACCTTCCCGTCATCAGCAGCGAGGATGCCGTGTTCCTCTATCAGGAGGGAAGGCTGGAAGGCTTCCTGAGGCAGGATGCAGAAGATAACGGGATGCTCCATATCTATACGTCATAACGCGTTGCGGAATGCAGAACGGCTTTTCCTACGGGCGGCAGGTATCAATATATTCGTTGCGCAAATCCCCAGGAACGCAAGCCGCAGGCGCAGCGCGTTTGGTTGGAAATACTTTCAGGGCGGGCACACAATACCTACGGCCCGGACGTTTGTGCGTTGCGTTGGTGAGGATCGGAGAATCGTATGGATCATATTACGAGCTACAATCAGATGGTGCAGATGATGAAACTGCGCCGATGGCCGGAGGCTGTCCAGCTGGCTGATGAGGTGTGGAAGGATGGCATCTCGCGGCGCGATGTATATGAGGGCGTGCTGTCGGTATATATCGAGAGCGGAGCGACAAAGCGCGTGAAACGTGCCGCGCAAGAGTATGCGAGGCATTTCTCCAAGGGCGGCTATGTTGGCGATTGGGGCGCTCCGGACGGTGTGGCCTGGTTTTTCCTGGGGCGCGCGGCCTATACGACAGGGGATTGGCAGAAGGCGAAGGAGTATTTTGCGGCTGCGGGCAAGGACGCGTCCATGCCTGCGTGGTATAAGGGCGCAGTATACAGTAGCGATGCACTCTTGCATAGCCAGTTAGGTGCAGAGGAAGCGTCTGCCCGCCTCTACCTGGAGGCATGCCGTTACAAGGATCTGGCGCATGGACTTGCCTCTACGTATAGCAACTATCTTTTCCAATTGAATTACACATTTGATTCACCTGAGCACATGCTTGAGGCGGCGAAAGGATATGATGCGCTTTTTTCCGGCAGCAATCCGTATCAGTTCTCTGTGACTGCGCTGAGACGTCGCTATGCAGAGCGGCGGAAGATACGCATCGGCTACATCTCGCCAGACTTGCGTTCTCATGTTGTCGCATCCTTTAGTTATGCTTTTTTGTGCTGCTATGACAAGAAGCGGTTCGAGGTCTATTGCTATACAGACTGTATCGAGGATGATGTCAGTCATACGTTTGCAAATCATGTGGATCAATGGCGTAACGTACGCGGCCTCAGCGACCCGCAGATTGCCGAGGTGGTTTATAAAGACGAGCTGGATATTTTGGTAGATCTCGCCGGACACACAGCTTGGAATTTTCTGCCGGTGCTGGCGTTTCGGCCGGCGCCTGTTCAGGTGTCCGGCATCGGTTATTTCGCTACGACGGGTTTGTCTACCGTCGACTATTTCCTGGCCGACCACTATACCGATCCGGAGGCGTCAGATAATCGCTGGTTCGTGGAACGCCTTTTGAAACTGCCGCAGAGTCATTTCTGCTATCACTGGCATGGTAGTCCCTCGGATCAGCCTGCCGATGCGCCTTGCCTGCGGCGCGGCTATGTCACCTTTGGTAGTTTGAACAACTTCGCCAAGGTCAATGACCAGGTGCTGGCTGTCTGGGCCGAAATCCTGCGACGCGTACCGCAGAGTCGGCTCTATCTGAAGGCAACGCTTTTTGCGCATCCCTATGGCCGCCGGATAACGGAAAAGCGCATGATCGCACAGGGCATCGATCCTCGGCGCGTTATCTTTGCAGCACATGAAAAGGCATATCTGCACGCCTATCATGATATCGATATTGCGCTGGATCCATTTCCCTATCCGGGCGGTGGGACGACATGTGATGCACTTTACATGGGTGTGCCGGTCGTGACGCTTGTCGGGAAGCGGCATGGGGCGCGGTTCGGCTACAGTCTGCTGATGAATCTCGGCCTTGCTGAGCTATGCGCGTCTACACAAGAGGCATACATCGAGATCGCTGTTGCATTGGCAAACGATACGGAACGGCTGCATGCCTATCATCAGAATCTGCGGCCGATGATGCAAAGATCACCGATGATGCAGCCGGAAACCTATATGTCAGCGCTCGAACGCGCCTATACGGACATCTGGCAGAACTATCTGGCCACAAAGATGCCGAGGGAAGAATTGCTCACAGGGAAAGGCAGTGACAAATTGACTAGCATCGTCATCCTGAGCTACAACACGAAGGACTATCTGCGGCATTGCATCGCCAGCATCCGTCGCTATACGGCTCCTGGCAGCTATGAAATGATCATCATCGACAATGCCTCGACGGATGGATCGGCAGAGTGGCTGCGCGAGGAGCAGGCGCGCAGCATGGATCTGCGGGTGGTTTTCAATCAGGAGAACGTCGGTTTCCCGGAGGGATGCAATCAGGGCATGGCGGCAGCGAAGGGGACGGAGATCCTGTTGCTGAACAGCGATACCATTGTGACGCCGCGCTATCTCGAGCAGATGCGCACAGCGCTTTATGCGGATGAGCGCAATGGCGCGGTGAGCTGCGCGGCGAATTGTATCTCGAATTTCCAGCAGGTCGAGACGGATGGCTATACGGATTTGGCCGGGCTCGAGCGGTTCGCGGAGAGGTACAATCATACGGATCCGTCCCGGTGGGAGCGGCGCACGATGCTGGTCGGCTTCTGCTTACTGCTGCGTCGTTCGACGTATGAGCAGCTGGGCGGCTTTGACGAGGCGTTTTCCCCGGGGAACTTCGAGGATGCGGATTACTCCATGCGCATCCTGCAAGCAGGCTGCCATCTGATCTATGCGGGAGATACCTTCATTCATCATTTCGGCAGCGCTTCCTTTGCGAAACGCAATAAAGAAAAAACAATAAAGGAAACGTATAAATACGAGTCACTACTGATGCGCAATCGCCGGAAATTCCTGGCGAAATGGGACGTGCCTTGGTATTTCCGCCGGATGAGTGAGCAGGATTTCCGACGGATGCAGGCCGCGAAGCATCCGGATGGTCATTGGCAGCTCGATGAAAATAAGATCTGTTTCATCGCGTGCGTGAATGATGCCGCGCAGTATGACGAGGCACTCGCCTCGTGGAAGCGGCTCCGGGTGCCGCCGGGCATGACGGTCGAGTCGCTCGTCGTGAGCGAGGCGGCCTCGATGACGGAGGGGTATCAGCAGGCGATGGAGGGCTCTGACGCGAAGTATAAAATTTATCTGCATCAGGATGTCTGGATCACGGACGCGGATTTCCTCGTCACGCTGGTCCGGGAGTTCCGGCAGTACCCGGAGTATGGCCTCGCGGGTGTCGTAGGCGTGCGCCGGATGCCGGGGAATGGCATCTGGTGGGAGGGGGAGAAGCTCGGGAGCATCCGCGACCAGCTCACGGGCGAGCTCCGGGACTATCGATACCAGGTCGATCCCGTGCATAGCCAGCAGGCGGCCGCTGTCGATGGCCTGCTGCTCGCGACGCAGTATGATGTGCCCTGGCGGACGGATCTCTTTGCCGGGTGGCATTTCTATGATCTGTCGCAGGCCTATGAATTCCGGCGGCTGGGCTTCCAGACGGTCGTGCTGCCGCAGAGCGGCCCGCTCTGCACGCATTATAGCGTAAAGCCTTCTGTCGAGGGCTTTGAGGAGGATCAGCAGAGATTCGTACAGGAGTATGCGGCAGAGCTAGCAGAGGACGCCGCGCACGTCAAACCGTTCGGATGAACTGGAAGAGGCAGGAGGGACATATGGAGGAACAGGAAAGGCGGGAGCTCGAGGCGGCTTACGCCCGGCATGACTGGCGCGGGGTCGCACGGCTCGCGGAGCGCATCATCCTCCGCCGGTGGCCTGACTGCATGACGCCTGATCTAGCGCAGGTGTATTACTACGCGGCGATGTCGCTCGTCATGCAGCAGCGGACGGACGAAGAGAGCTGGTCGCTGGCGTCATGGTGGGTCGCGCAGGCGCTCTCCATGCCGCAGAGCCCCGTGGGGGAGATGCTGCTCTCGCGCGTGCTCGGCGAGGTGAATGTCTCGCGTCATGATTATGCAGAGGCCAGGAAAGCCCTCCTGCGCTGCCTGAGTGCCTTTGACCATATCTCCCTGTCACCTGGCGATGCGCTGATGCGTGATATGAAGGCCGGCGCTTTGATGGCGCTTGCCCATGTCGAAGGATATTTGGGAGACAATGCAGCGGGGAGAGATCACTATCTCGCTGCGGCAGGGCTTTTCAGCAATCTGCCGCAGCGGTATGCGGCTTATAGCTCGGCACTTCATTCGGAGCATTTCTGCGCCTCGGGAGATCGCAGCGGCGTCGAGGTCATGAACGAGCTGCATCGCGGCGTCAATGCGCTCTTTGCGGGCATCGAGCCGCTCCCTGCCATGACTGCGGCGGCGCTGCGCAAGCGGCAGCACAGACGGCTGCGCATCGGCTATATTTCCGGAGATTTCCGCCAGCATGTCATGTACCATTTTTATATCGGACTTTTGCGGGGGCACGATGCGCAGCATTTTGAGGTCTTCGCGTATTCCCTCGGGCCAGTGCATGATGGCTGCACGGATGCGGTGGCAGCAGCTGTCGATCATTTTATCGACATGGGAGACAGGGCAGGGGACTACCTCTCCATCGCGCAGCGTGTGCGCGAGGATGAGATCGATATCCTGGTCGATTTGTCAGGGCATTGTGCGCTGTCAGGCTTGCCGGTATTGATGTACCGTCCGGCTCCCGTTCAGCTTTCGGGAATCGGGTATGTTCATGCGACGGGTATGGAAACAGTGGATGGATTCCTTGCGGACAGCTGCACAGCTCCCTGGGCGTATTTGGCGGACTGGGACGGTTTGCATGAGCAGCCGGTGCGGCTGCGGAGCCAGTTCTGCTACGTCAGGGATGAGACGCTGCCCTGCGCTGCCGGGGCGCCACGGAGGAAAAACGGCTATATCACTTGGGGGGTATTTAATCGTTACGAGAAAATCACCGATGATATGATAGATGCCTGGTGCGAGATCCTGCAGGCAGTTCCCGGCAGCCGCCTGCTGCTCAAGAATTTCATTGCTGCTACCATAAGCGGGCAGCGGCTCATACGGCAGCAGCTGCAGGCGCATGGCCTCGACAGCGACTGCATTCAGCTCGAGAGCGCCTCGAGCGACTATATGGAGCGCTACCTCGATGTGGATATCGCGCTCGATACGTATCCGTATGTTGGCGGCGGCACGACCTGCGATGCGCTCTTTATGGGAGTGCCCGTCGTGACGCGCTACGGGCGGCGGTATGGCACGCGGCTGGGGCTCTCTATCCTGCGAAGCGCCGGACTCGGGGAGCTCGCGGCCGCGACGCGGCAGGACTATGTCGCCCGCGCGGTTCAGCTCGCCCGGGATGAGGAGCTGCTCGATGCTCTGCATGCACGTTTGCGTCAGATGCTGCGCGCCTCGCCGCTCATGGACGCGGGGCGCTACGCGGGAGAGCTGGAGACGCTCTATGAGCTGCTCTGGCAGGAGAAGCTGAGGGAGAGATGACGCGGGACTGCCGCTGACGCTAGCAGCGGCGTACACCTGCCGGAAATATGAGAAAAGGGGCCAGGAATGGAACAAAGAGAGTATGACGACCACAAGATTTTATTTGTAATGAATGAAACCGGTGACGAAGCGGAGCAGGCCCTCCGGTATCTGCGAGCGCTGCAGATACCGGAGGGATATGCAGCCGAGGTTGTCGCATGCGAGCCGGGGACATTGGTCGCGGCGAATTACAATGCGATCCAGCGGGCAAGCGATGCCAGGTACAAGGTGTATCTAGACGAGGGCGTGACGATCCTTCAGCCGGATTTCCTCGCGCAGGCCCTCCGGGTGCTCGCCGCTCATCCGGACATCGGCCTCCTCGGCGTGATGGGCACCGACCAGCTTCTGACGAACGGCGTCTTGTACCTTGCGCCGCATCGCTGGGGACAGATCCTCGTGGGGAATGGGAAACGCATCCCAGGGGAGGAGATCCCCGGAGCTTGCCGGGACGCCAAGGTCGTCGGCGGCGGCGTCCTCGTCACGCAGCAGGATGTGCCCTGGCGGCAGGATCTTTTCCAGGGCACGATGTTCCTCAGCGCCTCCGCCTCCGTAGAATATCAGCGGCAGGGATTGCGTACCGCCGTGCTGCGTACCGAGGCGGATGGCGTCCTGCTGCGCCGTGAAGAGATGGAGATCGACAAGCGAGATCAGGAACAGTTTCTCGATGCGTATTCCTCGGAACTCTATCCGCTCGTATCGATTGTCCTGCCCACCTATCAGCGGCCGGAATATTTCCGGCTGGCCCTTGAGAGCGCGGTGCATCAGACGTACCGCAACCTCGATATCTTCATCACGGACAACAGTCACAACACGGAGACAAAGGAAGTCTACGAACGATATTTCGCGGAGGATCCGCGCATTACCTATGAGCATCATCCAGACTTTGGCGAGGCGGACAACTGGAATCGGGCCATCGACTATGAGAATCCCGAAGCACCCTATGTCAACTGGCTCATGGATGATGACATCTATATGCCGGAGAAGATTGCCAAGATGATGGATTTCTTCATCACCTATCCCGATGTCATGCTCGTGACATCGTATCGGCAGCGCATCGATGCCGATGGCAACGTCATGCCGGACACACCTATGAACAAGCCGCCCATCGATCACACGGCTCGCATCAAAGGGACGGATATGGGGCGACAGATCCTGCTGATGATGAACAACTACGTGGGAGAGCCGACCACGGCGCTGGCTAAGAAATCCGGTATGCTCGAGGGACATCGGATCGGCTGGACGGGAAGAGAGGGGCGATATCTCATCTCGGATTTCCCGACCTGGCTGCGCCTGCTCTCGCAAGGGGATGTCATCTACATCTGCGAGCCGCTCAGCCAGTTCCGCCAGCATCCTGGACAGGAGCAGCATAATATGTTTACCTTCATTGCTGGCAACATCTGCTGGGGACTCATGATGCGAAATGCCATAGAGCAGAACGTATTCCTCGTAACGGAGGACGAGCGCAGGACGGCGCTCGTCAGATACCTCTACTGCCTGGGTAGCGGTCTGCGGCAGCTGTTGCCGCATCCCGTGTGGCAGGATGAGCGGCTGCTGGATCTGCTCACGGTATATCAGGGCACGATCGAGGCGCTGAAAAATGGATTCCAGTTCTCGTATGAGATTCATACGGAGGGATAACGGATACAGATAGAAGATGTAGGTATGGATGAGGTAAAGAAGATTTCAAAAGCTGAGGAATTTCATGATGTTTATCGAAGGAGATTGCTGAAATGAAAAAATTTATTCATACATTACAGAAGATATATGCGCATGACTTTTATCATGTTATTCAGGACTTGCAGAACAGCAAAAAAGAATGTTCGATGTTTATTCCTTGCTCCGAAGAGATGGTTCAAAATCCAGAAATCCTTTCAAAATATTCTACGATGATATCACAGTTAGTCGTGAACTATCAGTTGAACTTGACAGAATGCATTTTCCTTGATGGAGTCAATGTATCGAATATAGCGATTAATGGCTTGAAAAAAACAATCCAGATGGTTCATTTGAGCGATATCAAGGATGGACATGATGACGGGAAGATTGTTTTTATCTGTTTTACGGGCGAAAGTCATAATGGGTTTTATAAATATTTCAAGGATCATGGTTTTACCCCGATTGTTATGATGACGGGGCATGATTCGAATCACATCAAAAATCTGTATTTCAATCATCTCGATGACTTATATGAAGCATATTGCTGCCTTAATCCACATGACGGGTCACGAGAAGTTTTCTTGGCAAGTATCCTGGGGGATTGTTCTCATAAGTTAGACGATTATTTGTTCGCGAATTTCCCGCAATATCTGATGCCGGGATTCTTACCACAGGCAGGCGATATCCTGATCGATGGAGGCGCTTTTGATGGCGGAACCGGAAAGATGTTCAAAGACATGGGGTGCGAGGTTTATTCGTTTGAGCTTGATAGGAAAAATTATGAAAATGCGCGTCGTGTGGCAGATGAAAATGGCTTTGTGTTAGAGAACATGGGCTTGGGGAAAAAGGAAGAAGAAGTTTCCTATGTGGTCAACAACGCTGGAAGCTGGATTGATGATAGAGGAAATGCAAGTTCGAAAATCATTGATATCGACACCTATGTAGCAAGGAAGCAGCTGCCGCAAGTGGATTTTATCAAATTTGACATTGAAGGCTCAGAGCTTGATGGTTTGCGCGGTGCGGAAAAGACGATTCGTGAATATAAACCGAAATTAGCGATCAGTATTTATCATAAACCAGAGGATATGTATACCTTGATTCGATATATCAAGACTATCCGTCCGGATTATGAAATCGCATTCCGTCATCATAAATGCGATTTTAGTCCGAATATGAGCGAGATTGCCCGGCAATATCGTTTGGGAAACAGTTTCCCAACTTGCTGGGAAAAAGTGATTTATGCACGGTGAGATGCGATGGATGCGGAGAAGATCGGCAAGGGCATTCATTTCCTGCGCAAGCGGTACGGCTTCACTCAGCGGCATCTCGCGGAGCTGTTGAATATCAGCGACAAGGCTGTCTCAAAGTGGGAGCGTGGGCTTTCTGTGCCGGATGTGTCCCTGCTTTCCCTTTTGGCGCAGATTTTCGATACGGACATCGAGAGCCTGCTCGAGGGGAATCTGGCGAATTTCCACCAGGAGTGGCAGGGGGAGCTCGTATTAGTGTATCCAGCGCAGATCCATGCGGATTCGTTGATTTACGATCGGCCGGCCATCTGCTACCAGCTTTCCTATTTCATGCTTGCGGGGATCGTGCGGACCCAGGTCTGTGGCGAGGAGGGGGAGCTCTCGCGTGTGCAGCGCTTGCTCGGGCGGGGCGAGCGGCTCGGTTTGGCGCTCTCCTATGGGAGGCCTGACGAACGTCAGGATGTCTGCCGGACGATGCGTGTTTCGGGACTGCCGTTCCTGTATGGGAAAGACCTGACGAAGACGATGCGCCGCATCCTCTATGGCAGCGCGGAGCAAGTCCGGCTCACGGATGATCAAAAGCGAGGTCTGGGCGTTTCCTTTGTGCGGCGTCCCGCGGATACGTGGCAGGATGTGCCGCTCGAGCGCGGCATCATCGCGTTCCGTATCGAGAGTCATGAGGCGTTGCTGGCGGCATCTGGTGTCGCTGCAGCCGTCTCCAGGATGATGGGAGAACGTATCGCGGATCTGCACGAGATCGCCATCGCGCGGAATCTCATAGGATAGGGCCGGGGTACCGCTCCCTAGAGGCGACGTACATTTACAGCCCGAAAAGCATTGTCGAGGCGATGCTCGCGCATTGTTCTGATGCCGATTAGAACAGCACCGAGATCTATGAGGCGCTCAAGGTCGATATCGACCTCAACGAGGCTGTCTTTTTATCGCACGGTGTCGGCAAATACCAGGGGGCAGTCGGAAGAGGATGCGGTCATAGCAGGGGAGGAAGCGAACTTGGAGGATATGATACGCCAGAGGTATCAGTCTGCTTGCTGCCAATACGATATTTTCGGTATGGCGGAAGCTGTCAGAGCCTGCATGCCTGAGCTGATGGCAGCATCACCTGTTGATGTGTGCCAGGTGATGTGGGGCGGGTACTATGCCTTGGCCTGTGCCGGAGAGATCGAGTTGCTGCGAGGCAGGCCCGGCAATGCGGCAGCTTACTTTATCGATTGGCTGCGCCTCGCACGGCGTCATGACGATGTGGTGTTCAGCGAGATCTATAAATACCTTGGTGTCACCGGAGCGTGTTTGGGAGAGTTTCGTTGGGCGAAAGATCTGTTTCAAAAGGTGAGTTCTCAGCTCCCAGGCGACGATGAAATCATAGTCTATGAGCGCATGATCGAGGAGGCAGAGCTTCTTGGAAAGAGGACGGTCGAGACTCTGCCGCGGCATCCGGTCAGGCTGCCGCATGGTGATGGTTGGCGGGATGTGCCGATATTCATCAACTCTCGCGATCGCCTGAACTGTCTGCGGCAGTTACTGTCATGGCTCCTACGGGCAGGATACAGGAATATCCATATCCTAGACAACGCATCGACGTATGCGCCATTGCTAGACTATTATAAAAGCATTGCAAAAATACAGGGGATCCATGTGGTTTATCTTCCCAATCTGGGTTATCAGGCACTCTGGCAATCCGGGGTTCTCGATCAGTTGTCGATTGAGACAGTCTACGTTTATACGGACTCCGATGTCGTGCCGCGCACGGAATGTCCGCTAGATATCGTGCGGCGCTTGTTCCTCTTGTTGCGGCGGTATCCCTTCGCTGACAAAGCTGGCCCAGGCATCATCTTTGATGATGTCACATTCTGGGACAGAGAACGGGTCAAGATGATCCATCCGAGATTTTATCAGGTTCCCGTGGGGGGAAATGTGTATTTTGCGCCAGTTGACACGACGTTTGCCTTGTATCGTCCGGTACGCTCCTATCGGATATTTTCATCGCTACGTACGACTGGCGATATGATGATCCGGCATTTGCCCTGGTATCTCGATAGGGATCATCTCCCCGAGGATGAGCGCTACTATATCGAGCATGCAGATTCCTCGTCTACACTGGCAGCGTCGTATGCGAAAGGAAGCGATGCGCGCGGCACTCCTGAGATGCCGCTGACATCTCGCGCTGACGCGCCGCCTGAGGGAAAGTAGTTAGGAACCGCTGATTCATTCGGCACTCCACCTTTGCGCGTCTGCACTGTCCTTTCGTCATCGACAAATCCTCAGCACAAAACGGGATGGAGCGTTTTGCCGCTACGCTTTCGGTTTGTCTCCTAGAGAGATACAGCGCATCTACGCAAATTCAGGGCACCTCATTTAATCAGTGCTTCCCTAGAGATAGGAGATGACAGTATGGGCATTTATCTGAATCCAGGAGCGGACTTATTCCTCGAGGCCAAGAGGGATGAGATCTATGTGGACAAGTCGGCACTGATCGAAGAGCTCAACAAGGTCTACGGAAAATCACGGAAATATGTCTGCGTGAGCCGCCCGCGGCGGTTCGGCAAGACGATGGCGGCGAATATGGTCTGCGCTTACTATGACCGCACAGTGGTGGACGAGGTGTTCGACAGGCTCGCGATTGCGCAGGCGGAAGATTTTTCGCGCTATCGCGGAGCATGCGATGTGCTGCGTATCAATATGCAGGAGTTCCTGAGCCGGGCGCAGGACATGGCAGGCCTGCTTTCGCGCCTGCGGCGGATCGTGCTGCGCGATTTGCTGCGTGCCTATCCCGATGTCGATTATTTTGACCGGGAAGATCTCGTGGAGTGCATGCAGGATGTCTATCAAGAGACGCAGCGGCCTTTCGTCATCGTCATCGACGAGTGGGACTGCATCTTCCGCGAGTATCCGCATGACACGGCGGCGCAGCGGAAATATCTCGATTTCCTGCGCGACTGGCTGAAGGACAAGGCGTATATCGGCCTCGCATACATGACGGGCATCCTGCCCATCAAGAAATACGGCACGCACTCGGCGCTCAATATGTTCACGGAATATTCGATGGAGAACCCGCGCGGACTTGCCCCGTTCGTAGGTTTTACCGAGGATGAGGTGAAAGGACTCTGCGAGAAGTATGGCATGGATTTTGCCGAGTGCCGCGCCTGGTACGATGGGTACCGCTTCCCCGAGGAGGCGCACATTTACAGTCCGAAAAGCGTCGTCGAGGCAATGCTCGCGCATCGTTTTGATGCCTATTGGAACAGCACCGAGACGTATGAGGCACTCAAGGTCTATATCGACCTCAACGAGGATGGCCTGCGCGATGCCATCGTGCGCATGATGGCCGGGGCGTCCATTCCTATCGATACGACGACCTTTCAGAATGACATGACGACCTTCACCTCAGCGGACGATGTCATGACGCTCCTCGTGCATCTCGGGTATCTCGGCTATGATATCGACCGCGGCGAGGTGTTCATCCCGAACAATGAAGTGCGCCGGGAATATGTGACGGCGACAAAGCACGGCGAGGAATGGAGCATCATCAGCCATACGCTCCGGGCCTCGGACGACCTGCTCGCGGCAGTCTTCGAGAAAGACGCCGCCGCCGTGGCCGCGGGGGTGGAAAAGGCGCATCTCGAGACGAGCCAGATCCAGTACAACGACGAGAACGCGCTCTCCTATACGCTCTCCCTCGCCTTTTACAGCGCGCGGCGGTTCTACAACATCGTGCGCGAGCTGCCGACGGGAAAAGGCTTTGCTGACCTCGCGTTCCTGCCGCGCCCGCAGCACGCGGAGAAACCCGCGCTCGTCATCGAGCTCAAGTGGGACCGGGCGGCACAGACGGCCATCCGGCAGATCAAGGAAAAGAACTACGCCGGGGCCCTCGCGGGCTACGCTGGCGAGGTGCTGCTCGTGGGTGTGAGCTATGACAAGAAGACGCGGCAGCATGAGGCGGTCATCGAATCTGCGGAGTTCGCCGCACGGCGCCAGGACTCATCGTACATCGGGGCGTGCGCGGGGCATGTGTGAATTTTACTTTGCGGCACGGCGGGGCTCTCGCATAGAGCGTGAGAGCGCCATCGTGCGGCGGTTGTTCATAGGATAGAAACAGGGACTGAAGAGGATGCAGAAGCATGTTCTCAGTCCCCGTTTTATTTGCTCTGATCCATCCGAGCATTCTTGTTCCCTGATAGCATGGTATGGGACTCTACGGTGAGTTTACATAAAAATCATCATGGATATCGAAATCTCTGCATCCCTGCACCTCGCCCGTCGCGCAGAAGTAAACCGCAGGGCGGTTATGTGGGAACAGGAAAAGACGATAATAAAGATAGAGAATCGCAGAGGATGAGGGAGGATGTTTATGAAGCGCGTTCTTGGTATCTATGGGGCGGGCGGCCTTGGCAGGTGCATCAATGAGCGTCTGCCGGAGGCGGAGCCGAGGTTCGCTGAGGTGGTATTCATTGACGATACGGTTCCTGAGGATGTTTTCAGGAATCGGCGGAGGATGCCCTTTGCGTTGTTCTGCGAACGATATGCGCCGACGGAGGCAGATGTCATCATTGCGCAGGGGGAACCGGCGCTGCGAGAAGCCCTTTATTGCCGCGTGAAGAAAGCAGGATATGCGCTTGCGACGATTTTGTCGAAGGGCGTTTTCGTCAGTCCCTATGCCGAGGTGGGGGAGGGGGTCTTTGCTTTCCCCGGCGCTGTTGTGGAAGACAATGCGGTGGTCGAGGATGATGTCTGTATTGCCGATCATGCGGTGGTCGCGCATGATGTCCACATCGGCAAGCATGTCTGCGTGGAGGCACAGTCCGTGATCCCCGGGCATGTGGTTGTCGGAGAAGGGGCGTTCATCGGTATCGGGGCGCTGCTCCGCGATCGTGTGCGCGTCGGGGCGCATGCCGTGGTCGCCATGGGCGCCGTGGTCATGCGGGATGTGCCTGAGGCGGTCGAGGTGATGGGGAATCCCGCGCGCGCCTGCCGCAGGCTCGATACATCGCAGCGTGTTTTTGCTGAGTATTATCATGGAACGGAACGTGGAACAGAGTCATGATGAGATTAGAACGGAATGATTTTCCTGCCTATTTCCGGCAGACGCTGGATTATGTCTTTCTCGACGTGGTCGAGGTCGAGCCGGGGAAGCGCGCGGATGGATATTTGAAGCTTGTGCCGGAGGCTTGGTATTTCCCGATGCATTTCCCGGGGAATCCGGTCCTGCCTGGTGTTTTCCAGATGGAGTGCCTCCAGCAGACGGGCGGGCTGATCCTCAATACGATGGAGGGACGCAGGGAGGAGCGCCTTTACTTTTGCGCGTGCCAGGATGTCAGGATTCACCGGAAGGCGGTTCCCGGCGACTGCTTGCACGCGGTGGTTTCTTTGCTGCGGTTCCGGCGGGGAATTGCGAAGTTTCAAGGAACGTTGTATGTGAATGATGCCGTTTCCTGTCAGATGCAGTTCGCGTTGGCGGATCCGGATGAGGTGAGCGTATTATGAGTGATTTGCTGAAGGGACACTGCGCTGTGATCACGGGGGCGCGTCGCGGCATCGGTCGCGCAACCGTCGAGGTGTTTGCGCGGGAGGGCGTCCGCGTCATATATGCCTGCGCACGCAGGGAGGAGGAAGCTTTCTCCGCTGATATGCACAGTGTCGCGGAGAAATACGGGGTAGATGTGAGGCCGGTTTACTTCGATGTATCGGATGAGGCGGCCATTGTCCGGGGGGGTCGCGAGATTCGCTCCCAGAAGGATGCGGTGCCGGATATCTTAGTCAACTGTGCGGGGATTTTATCTCGGCCCTGCCGGTTCAGCATGATGTCGATCCAGGAGGCAAAACATCTTTTCGATGTGGATTTTTGGGGACAGGTGATTCTCACACAGCATCTATCGAAGATCTTCCATCGGCAGCGGCGCGGCAGCATCGTCTTCGTGACTTCGATCGCCGGGATCGATGGCTTCTTTTCCTCGCTGGACTATGTTGCGTGCAAGGCAGCGCTGAATGCGGCAGTCGTGCAGATGGCGCGGGAACTCGGTGAGGTGCATGTGCGCGTGAACGCCATCGCACCGGGGCTTACCAAGACGGACATGATCGCACATCAGAATCCGGCGGCTATGGAGATGCTGAAGCCTGGTATCATGCTCAGACGGTTTGGGGAGAAGCAGGAGATCGCGGAGACGATCGCGTTTCTTGCTTCTGATGCTGCGTCCTATGTGACAGGACAGATTTTGCGTGTGGATGGCGGGGCACATCCGCCAAAAGCGAATTGGTGATAATGATGAAGACGAGAGAAGAATTGGAACGCATCGCCTATGAGATGCGGAAGGATATCTTGCAAATGAGCTTCCAGTCGGGGGTGAAGGGCGCGCATCTCGGCGGCGGCATGTCGATGGTAGAGCTCTTGGCTGTCCTCTATGTTGATGTCATGCGGTATCGTGTAGAGGAGCCTGATTGGGACGGGCGCGACCGCTTGATCCTGAGCAAGGCGCACAGCGCGATCGGGCTCTATGCGGCGCTTCATTTTGCGGGCTTCCTGACGGATGAGGAGATCGCGGGGGCCTTTGTGCCGGGCAGTGCGCTTTACAAGCATCCTCGGCTGGATCTTGCCAAAGGGATCGAGTTCTCGGGCGGCAGCCTGGGGCAGGGGCTTTCTCTGGCAGTCGGCTCTGCGCTCGCGCTACGGCTGCGGAAGAATCCGGCGAAGATTTATGTCGTGGCAGGCGACGGCGAATGTGATGAGGGATCGCTTTGGGAGGCGGCCGCGTCGATCGTTCATTTTGATTTGCGGCAGGTGGTTCTGGTGATTGACAGGAATGGCCTGCAAAATGATGGAACGACAGAGGACATCATGCGTCTGGGGGATCTCGGAGAGCGGTTCCGCTCGATGGGGTTCGCGGTGTCTGATGTCAACGGGCATGATGTGATCGCGCTCCGGAAGGTGCTCAGGGAGGAAGCCGATCGGCCCCGCGTCATCATCTCGCATACGGTCAAGGGGAAGGGCGTTCCGTTCGCTGAGAACCAGGTGGCATGGCACATTGGTTATCTGACGGAGGAGCTTTATCAAGAGGCAATGGAGAATCTGTCATATGTTAGAGATTAATCGCAAGAATGCTAGGATCTGGTCGATGCTCGGTATGCGCCGCGTCCTCGGCCTGGCGCTTTCTGAGCTGGCGGAGCAGGATGAGCGCTTCGTGTTCGTCACGGCGGATGTTGCGCGCTATTTCGGCGCGGAGAAATTCGCGCAGGCATACCCGGATCGTTACATCGATGTGGGGATCGCAGAACAGAATATGGTCACAGTGGCGGCTGGTCTTGCCAAGGAGGGATACCATCCATTGACGGCGACTTACGCGACATTCACGACGGCGCGCGCCTTGGATCAGGTGCGTGTGAGCCTTGCCTACATGGGGCTTCCCGTCTTGCTCGTGGGTGTCGGCGGCGGATTGGCTGAGGGGGATCTCAGCGCGACGCATATGGGGCTTGAGGATGTGGCCGTGATGCGCGTGCTGCCGAAGCTCACGGTGATCGAGCCGGCGGATTGTGCGGAGCTGCTGCTGGCCCTGCAGGCGCTGATCCGCGAGCCGCGCCCCGCCTATCTCCGCCTGACGGGGAAGACAGGACAGCCGATGCTGTACCGCAGCATGTTCGAGTATACAATAGGAAAGGCAAATCGTCTCCGAGGGGGGGACAGTTCCGCCGCTTTTCTCGCTGCGGGCACCATCACGGCGCAGACGCTCAAGGCGGCGGAGTCTCTTGCTGATGCTGGCAAGGTAGATGCCTCCGTGTATGACATGCATACTGTCAAGCCTTTGGACGCGGCACTCCTGGAGGAACTCTCGCGTTGCGAGCACCTGGTCGTCGTGGAGGAACATATGCGGAGCGGCGGCCTGGCGGGCGCCGTAGCGGAGTTCTATGCTGAGCACGCACAAAGACCGCGGATCCTTGCCCTCGGCGTGGATGATGCCTATCCCGCGGCAAATGATTATGAGGAGATGCTCCGCTTGAGCGGACTGACGGCGGATGGGATTGCGGCCTCTGTACAACGATGGATGGAGGCGGTATCGTGAGTATCATGAAAAAACCTCTAGTTCTTGCGAAAATGCATCGTTTTCTGCGGGATGTACGCAAGAGAGGAAATAAGATCCAGGGGGGGGAGACCCCGAGGCAGCTTGTCATCGATTATGACAATACCTGCAATTTCCGTTGCAAGTTCTGTTATGAACAGGAGGACAGGGCGCACAATGGAGAGCATCTTTCCCTGGAAGAGATCGAGGACATCGTGGATCAGGCCTATGAGCTCGGCATTTGGGAAATCATTTTCCAGGGCGGAGAGCTGCTGGTGGATTATGAAGCATTCCGCAGGCTGCTGAAGGCCGTCCATCCGGAACGGTTCCGCACGGTGCTCGTGACGAATGGATATTTACTCTCGAAGCAACGTGCGGAGGAGTTGGCAGACGATGGCCTCGACTGTGTGGGTGTCAGCATTTCCGGGCTAGACGCGGAAAGCCATGATGCGGATCGTGCCGTCCCGGGCGCGCATCAAAGGGCGCTGGAGGCGCTTGATGCGGCGTCGTCCGCGGGGCTGACGACATGGGCGCAGGTGGTGTTCGGACATCACAACGCACATTCTGAGGATTTGTTTGCGCTGCTGGAGTATCTGAAACAGAGACGTCTTGGCACGTATTTTATTCTGGCGATGCCGTACGGCATTTACGAAGGCTCGACCTTGACGAGCGAGGATATCGCCGTCTTCCAGAAGATCCGCCAGACGTACACCTGCTATTTTGATACGTGGGATATGTACGATCCGGAGCGCAAGCGCCTCACAGGATGCTGGGCGGCTGGCGGGGCGCGGCTCTTCATCACGCCGAAGGGAGATGTGCTCGCCTGCCCGTTCATCAATATCCGTTTCGGCAATGTGAGGGAGAAGTCCCTGAAAGAAATTCATGACGCAATGACTTCCATCCGGTATTTCGGATCATATTCACCGATTTGTCTGGCTGGTCAGGACAAGGCGTTCCGCAAGAAGTATCTGGATGGTATCGGCATGTCGATGTTCCAGCCGAAGGATGCGCGCGAGGTATTTAAGAATGAGGAGGATTATTTACGATGAATGACAACATGAAGAAATATCTTGAGGTTTTCGAGACGATGTTCCAGGTGGATGAAGCAAAAGCGAAAACGCTGAACTATCAGGATGTGGTCGCATGGGACTCCATCGGACATATGGATTTGATTGCGACGTTAGAGGATACGTTCGACATCGAGATGGAGACGAATGATATTATTGATTTCAATTCGTTTGCCAAGGGCGTGGAGATTCTGAAGAAGTACGGAATCGATCTGGGAGAATAAGCGGGCGTTTCCGGTGGAGGACTCAGATGAAAGCATCTTTTGATGAAAAAGAAGTGCAGCGGCTGGCGGCACGTATCCGGCTGGATTGTCTGAATATGACGTACGCGCAGGGGACGGAGGGCGCTCACATCGGCGGCGCGTTGTCGCTCGCAGAAATTTTGGCGGTGCTCTATCATTCTGTCTTGCATGTTTCCTGTGACGGCAGGCAGGACGAACAACGGGATCGCCTGATACTCAGCAAGGGACATGGCGCTATGGCACTATATGCGGCGATGAAAGAAGCAGGCGTCTTGCAAGAGAATTTGTCCACCTACAAGAATGATGGCTCGCCGTTATCGGCACATCCCTCCCGCGCGTCCGTACCGGGCGTGGAATTTTCCAGCGGCAGTCTGGGGCAGGGACTTTCCCTGGGCGTCGGGTGCGCTTTGGGCCTGCGGCGCAAGGGGAACCAGGATGCCCGCGTCTTCGTCATTGTCGGCGATGGAGAGTGTGATGAGGGTGCGATCTGGGAAGCGGCACAGTCGGCGGCCCATTTCGGCTGCCGAAATCTCGTCGTCATCGTGGATCATAATCGTTTGCAATACGATGGCCCGACGGAGCAGGTGATGGCCCTTGCACCGCAGCGTGAGAAATGGGAAGCGTTCGGATGGAAGGCGCTGCAGATCGACGGCCATTCTGCGGAGGCGCTTTACGAAGCGCTGTCTATGCGGAGCGATCGGCCTCTCGTGGTCATTGCGGACACGGTGAAGGGGAAAGGTGTCTCTTTCATGGAAGGACACCCGGAGTGGCATAATCATGCACTGAGCGCGGAGGAGTTCGCGCAGGCTGTGAAAGAAATCGAGGCATCCTTATGAAATTTACGAAGTCAAAAGTCAGGATGATGTCGCACCTTGGTTCCTGCGGAGCCTACGGCTATGCGATGACGACACTTCCAGAGGCGGATGCGCGCGTCGTGGCATGTACGGCGGATCTGTGCTTCTATTCCGGCCTCGAGCGCTTCCAGCGCCTTTATCCGGAGTCGCTCTACAATGTGGGGATTGCGGAACAGAATCTAGTCGGGATTGCAGCGGGATTGGCACATGAGGGCTATCGGCCATATGCTTCTACCTATGCGTCATTCGCTTGTACGCGGGCGCTGGATCAGGTCAAGGTCAATCTGGCATATATGCAGTTGCCGGTGCGGCTGATCGGTCTGAGTGCGGGGCTGGCTGCCGGTATTTTAGGCCCGACGCATATCTGCACGGAGGATCTGGCTATTCTGCGCTCCTTGCCGAATCTCGTCATCGTGTCGCCGGCTGACGGCATGGAAATCGTGAAAGCACTGGAGGCCTCGCTGACTTTGGAGGCGCCGTTTTATTTGCGGCTGACGGGCGGGATGGAACTTCCTCCTGTCTATCAGGAGGATTACGACTTTGTCATTGGTAAAGCCGTCGAGCTCCGTTCAGGCGAGGATGTCGCGGTGATCGCGCAAGGATCGATGGTATCCTCCGCACTCAAGATGGCGGATCATCTGGAGCAAGCGCATGGCATCCGGTGCAAGGTGCTCAATCTGCATACGCTCAAGCCGCTTGATGAAGAGGCGCTGGACGCGCTTCGCAGCTATCCCTTGGTCGTTACGATCGAGGAGCACAGCGTTTACGGCGGGCTGGGTAGCACTGTCTCGGAGTTCTTTACCCGTAGATCGCAGGCACCGCGCGTCCTGCGGCTGGGCGTTTCGGATTTCTATCCGCATGCCGCGCGCTATGGAGCGCTTCTCGAAGAATGCGGTCTGACACCGGAGCGGATGGAGATACGTGTTTTGCAGGCGTGGCAAGAAGCGCGATAAGGGGGCGTGTTCTGATGTTTCATTGGAATGGAAGGGGGGATCGCCCCGCACTGCTGACGGAGAAGGATGTCTGGAGCTATGAGAGGCTGACTGAGGAAGCAGATGGAATTGCAGCGTATGTCGGCAGGCGCTGCCTTGTTTTCCTTTTAGCGGAGAACGTCCCCGAGGCGATCGCCGGGTATGTCGGGTTCCTTTCGCATGGCGTGGTTCCGGTGATGGTGGACGCGGCGCTTGACGCGGAGCTTTTGGCGGGGCTCGTTGCGCGGTATCGCCCTTCCTTTGTCTGGATGCCGCGGGAGCGGCGCGGGGAGTTCCCTGAGGCGGCGGAGGCGTTTTCTCTCGGCGGGTATGTACTGCTTGACCGCAGGGAGAGGGCGCCGTTCCCGTTGGCTCCGGAGCTTGCGCTGCTCATGACGACTTCCGGCTCGACGGGGAGTCCGAAGCTCGTCCGGCAGAGCTACGAGAATCTCCGGGCGAATACAGCGTCGATCATCGAGTATCTCCAGATGGACGCGAGTGAGCGGGCGATTACGAGTCTGCCGCTGCATTATGTTTATGGGCTCTCCATCCTGAATACGCATCTTGCTGTTGGCGCTTCGGTCGTCGTGACACGGGAGACGCTGTTCTCTCGCGATTTTTGGCAGCTGATGCGGGAGCGGGAGGTCACTTCGCTCGGCGGCGTGCCCTATACGTATGTGATGCTGAAGCGGCTCCGCTTTTCCCGCATGGAGCTCCCGGCGCTCCGGACGCTGACACAGGCCGGAGGAAAACTGGATCCGGAGCTCCACGCGGCGTTCGCGCAGGACTGCACGGCGAAGGGACGGCGGTTTTTCGTGATGTATGGCGCTGCCGAGGCGACGGCGCGCATGGGCTATCTGCCTGCGGAGCTCGCGCTCTCTCATGCGGGGGCGATGGGGCGGGTGATCCCTGGAGGACGCTTCGAGCTGGTGGATGCGGAGGGACGCGTCATCCAGCAGCCGGGAGAGAGCGGCGAGCTTGTTTATTACGGGGCGAATGTGACGCTCGGCTACGCGACGAGCGGAGCGGATCTCATCAAGGGGGACGAGCGCCATGGCCGCTATGCCACGGGAGATGTCGCGCGGTGCGATGCTGACGGCATCTATACGATCGTCGGGCGCAAGAAACGTTTTCTGAAGCTGTTCGGCAAGCGGACGAATCTCGAAGAGGTGGAGCATTTGCTGCGGCAGAGGTTCGGCGGCGAGGTCGCCTGCGCTGGTGTCGATGATCACCTGTATGCTTTTGTGACGGATGAGACGGTGCTGCCGGAGGTTGTGCCGTACTTGAGCGGGAAGCTTGGGCTGCATCCTTCGGCGTTCCGGGCGCGGCAGATCGCGGCGATTCCGAAGAATGCGGCGGGGAAGACGGTGTATCGGGAGTTGGAGCAGTATTATGACGTATGAGGAAATCCTTCAGCTGCCGCCGTATGGCGTAGCACATGATGAGAAGCGGGCCTTGCTCACGCGCGAGCTCTTGCGCCTGACGCGGCAGCACGAGGAGCGATGCGCGCCGTACGCGCGGATGCTCAGGACGCTCGGCTTTGACGCGTCGCGGGTGGAGAGCTATGAGGAGCTGCCATTCTTGCCGGTGCGCCTGTTCAAGGAGATGACGCTGAAAAGCATCCCTGATGAGGAGGTCTTCAAGACGATGACGTCGTCGGGGACTTCGGGGCAGGCGGTCTCGCGAATTTATCTCGACCGCGCGACGGCGGCGCGCCAGCAGAAGACGCTGGTGCGGCTGGTGGAGAGCGTGACGGGGAAGAGCCGCCTGCCGATGCTCATCATCGATTGTCCGTCAGTGGTGAAGAATCGCGCGATGTTTTCCGCGCGCGGGGCGGGGATTCTGGGCTTTTCCATCTTCGGGCGGAAGAAGCTTTATGCGCTCGACGATGAGATGCATCTGCGCTTGGAGGAGGTTCGCGCGTTCCTGGAGGAGCATGCGGGGGAGACGGTCTTGATGTTCGGCTTTACCTTCATGGTCTGGCAGCATTTTTACCGGGCGCTCAGGGAGGCCGGAGTACATCTGCCGCTGGAGTATGCGGTGCTCATCCACGGCGGCGGCTGGAAGAAGCTCGCGGCGGAGGCCGTTTCGAGGGAGGCGTTCCGCGCGGGACTGCGGGAGGTCTGCGGCGTGTCGCGCGTGGTGGATTATTACGGCATGGTCGAGCAGACGGGGTGCATCTATCTGGAGTGCGAGGCGGGGCATCTGCACGCGAGTACGTACTCGGATGTCATTCTGCGGCGGCCGGGGGATCTCTCAGTCGCCGATGTGGGGGAGCGGGGCATCATCGAGGTGGTGTCCCTGCTGCCGGAGTCGTATCCGGGGCATGTGCTGCTGACGGAGGACGAGGGTGTCCTGCTCGGCGAGGATGACTGTCCTTGCGGGCGCAAGGGAAAGTATTTCCAGGTGCTGGGACGGCTCAGGAACGCGGAGCTCAGGGGGTGCAGTGATACGTATGCAGCAAAGTTCTGATGTGGAGTATGTGGTCGGGTCGCCGGAGACGGAGGCGTCCTTGCCGCGGGTGCGCGCGCTGCGGCCGTTCTCTGAGGAGGCGGTGTCGTTCCTAGCGGATCTGTCGCGGCGGTGCAGGAGGGACGCGGCGGCACGCGCGTATCTCGATGTCGTGACGTTCGGTTTCTGGTGCCGCCGGGCGGCGCTTTCGGAGCGGCAGGCGGCGTATGAGGATCTTGACTGGCGGCTGGGTCGCGGCGTGGTGTTCCATGTCGCGCCATCGAATGTCGCTGTCAATTTTGCCTATTCCTGCGTCGCGGCGTTGCTCGCGGGGAATGCGAGTATCGTGCGCCTGCCGTCGAAGCCGTTCCCGCAGGTAGATATCCTTTGCAGGCTTTGGCGCGACGCCTTGGCGGAGCGGCCGGAGATGCGGGCGTATTTCCTCTTCGTGCGCTATGGGCATGTGGATGAGGTGAACATGCGGTATTCTCTGCTCGCTGATACGCGCGTCGTCTGGGGCGGGGATGAGACGATCCGGCGGTTCCGGCGCTATTCGTTGCAGCCGCGCGCGAATGAGATCTTGTTCGCGGATCGGTTTTCCCTCGCGGTCATCGATGCGGATGGGTATCTGGCGTCGGAGGAAAAGGATGCCATCGCGCAGGGATTTTATAACGATACGTATCTTTCCGATCAGCAGGCGTGCACGTCGCCGCATCTCGTCGTGTGGCTGGGCAGGGAGACGGCGCGGGCGCGGGAGGCGTTCTGGCGGCGCCTGCATGAGAAGGCTGGCGGCTCGTATGAGCTCTTGCCTGTGCAGACGGTCGACAAGCTCGACGCGCTTCTGCGGCTCGGAGCGGAGCAGGAGGCCCGGCAGGTGAAGATGGGGGATGTGCTGGTCGTACGGGCCGAGGTCGCGCAGCTCACGGAGCGCCTGATGGATATGCGGACGGGCAGCGGCTTTTTCGTGGAGTATGTCGCGGGAGATTTGAGGGAGCTATGGCCCGTCCTGGGGCTTGCCGCGCAGACGATCTCTTATGCTGGCTGTGCGGCGGAGCGTATTTTCAGGGCGGTGCAGGAGATGCGTCCCCGCGGCGGGGATCGCATCGTGCCCATCGGGAGGACGCTGGAGTTTTCCCTGTTCTGGGACGGCTATGACTTGATCCGGAGCATGAGCCGCAGGATATCCGTTTCTTGAGGGATGGAGGAGAGTATATGAAAAAGATTCTAGTCACGCAGTCTTCCATGCCGCCGTTCGAGGAGTATATCGATGAGATCCGCGATCTCTGGGAGACGCATTGGCTCACGAATATGGGCGCGAAGCATCAGGCGTTCGTCGCGGCGCTCGAGGAGTATCTTGGCGTCTCGCATCTCGATCTGCTGGTGAACGGCCACATGTCGCTCGAGATGACGCTCCAGGCGATGAATCTGCACGGCGAGGTCATCACGACGCCGTTCACGTTCGCCTCGACGACGCACGCGATCGTGCGCAACGGCCTCACGCCGGTGTTCTGCGACATCGATCCTGACGACTATACGCTCGATACGGAAAAGCTCGAGGCACTTATCACGGATCGCACCTGCGCCATCGTGCCCGTGCATGTCTATGGTCATGTCTGCCATGTCGAGGAGATCCAGCGCATCGCGGACAAGTACGGCCTGCGCGTGCTCTATGACGCGGCGCATACGTTCGGCGAGACGTACCGGGGCCGGGCCGTCGCGGACTACGGGGACGCCTCATGCCTGAGCTTCCACGCGACGAAGGTGTTCCATACCATTGAGGGCGGCGCTGTGGTCTTCCATGATGAGGAGATGGGCAAGCGCCTCTGGGATTTGAAGGATTTCGGCATCCACGGGCCGGAGAGTGTGGAGGCCGTCGGGGCCAATGCGAAGATGAACGAGTTCTGCGCGGCGATGGGGCTTTGCAACCTCCGCCATGTGGATGAGGAAATCGAAAAGCGCGGCAAGATAGTCGCACGTTACCGTGAGCATCTTGAAGGCGTGGAGGGCATCAAGCTCAGCCCGCAGCAGCGGGATGTGAAGCCGAACTATGCGTATTTCCCTGTGGTGTTCGACGAGAAGGTGTTCGGTGCGACGCGCAATGAGGTCGCATACCACCTGGCAGAGCACGACATCATGGCAAGGAAATATTTCTATCCGCTCGTGAATGACTTCGACTGCTACCGCAGCCAGTATGACTCCAAGGATACGCCTGTGGCGCTTTCCATAGCGAAGCGCGTGCTGACGCTGCCGCTCTATGCGGAGCTGGGGCTCGACGAGGTGGACGAGATTTGTCGACTGGTTTTGGAGTCGCGGGCTGCGGTTTGAGACGGAGCGCCCGGGGCAGGAGAATGATCAGGGCGCCGCGGTCATGAATTATCGGTGCGGCAGGAGCTGGAAGGATAAGGGCGAAAGCTGCCGCGGATGGATATGCCTCGGCGCAGGACGGTTTCCTGTGCTATAATGGAAAAGATACATTGGCACGGAACGGAGGCGGAGATGGTGGGCATTTATCTGAATCCCGGGGCGGGGCGGTTCTTGACGGCGCGGTCGTCGAAGATTTATGTGGACAAGACGGCGCTGCTCGGGGAGCTCGATGCGGTCTTCGGTACGGAGCAGCGGTTCGTCTGCGTGAGCCGTCCGCGGCGGTTCGGCAAGACGATGGCGGCGAATATGGTCTGCGCTTACTATGACCGCACGGTGGCGGACGAGGTGTTCGACGGGCTCGCGATTGCGCAGGCGGAGGATTTTTCGCGCTATCGCGGAGCGTGCAATGTGCTGCGTATCAATATGCAGGAGTTCCTGAGTGAGGCGCAGGATATGGATGGCCTGCTCGCAGAACTTCGCGAGGCATTGCTTTGGGAACTCTTGGAAGCGTATGATGCGCTGCGCTATCGGCGGAAAGACAATCTGCGGCTGGTGATGGAGACGATTTATGCCCATACACAGCGACCTTTCGTCATCGTCATCGACGAGTGGGACTGCATCTTCCGCGAGTATCCGCATGACACGGCGGCGCAGCGGAAATATCTCGATTTCCTGCGCGACTGGCTGAAGGACAAGGCGTATATCGGCCTCGCATACATGACGGGCATCCTGCCCATCAAGAAATACGGCACGCACTCGGCGCTCAATATGTTCACGGAATATTCGATGGAGAACCCGCGCGGACTTGCCCCGTTCGTAGGTTTTACCGAGGATGAGGTGAAAGGACTCTGCGAGAAGTATGGCATGGATTTTGCCGAGTGCCGCGCCTGGTACGATGGGTACCGCTTCCCCGAGGAGGCGCACATTTACAGTCCGAAAAGCGTCGTCGAGGCAATGCTCGCGCATCGTTTTGATGCCTATTGGAACAGCACCGAGACGTATGAGGCACTCAAGGTCTATATCGACCTCAACGAGGATGGCCTGCGCGATGCCATCGTGCGCATGATGGCCGGGGCGTCCATTCCTATCGATACGACGACCTTTCAGAATGACATGACGACCTTCACCTCAGCGGACGATGTCATGACGCTCCTCGTGCATCTCGGGTATCTCGGCTATGATATCGACCGCGGCGAGGTGTTCATCCCGAACAATGAAGTGCGCCGGGAATATGTGACGGCCACGAAGCACGGCGAGGAATGGAACATCATCAGCCATACGCTCCGGGCCTCGGACAATCTGCTTGAAGCAGTGTTTCAAAAGGACGCCGCCGCCGTGGCTGCGGGAGTGGAAAAGGCGCATCTTGAGACGAGCCAGATCCAGTACAACGACGAGAACGCGCTCTCCTACACGCTGTCCCTCGCCTTTTACAGTGCGCGGCGGTTCTACAACATCGTGCGCGAGCTGCCGGCGGGCAAGGGCTTCGCCGACCTCGCGTTCCTGCCGCGCCCGCAGCACGCGGAGAAGCCGGCGCTTGTCATCGAGCTCAAGTGGGACAAGACTGCAGAGACGGCCATCCGGCAGATCAAGGAAAAGGACTACGCCGGGGCCCTCGCGGGCTACGCTGGCGAGGTGCTGCTCGTGGGCGTGAGCTACGATAAGAAGACGCGGCAGCACGAGGCGGTCATCGAGGAATGGCGGCAGTGAGAGGGCGCCGCGGAGACTTTTCCTCGCGCGCCGCGGAAACTTTTTCGCGCCTGCTTGAATTCTTGATACAAAAAGTGTAAAATTGTAAATCAGTAACACCTTCGCGGCGGGATCCCTCGCCGCGGGCTGCGGCATGCCGCGGCCGCATTAGATAGTGAGGAGCGTTGTTTATGAGAAGCGATATTGTCAAGAAAGGCGCCACGCGTTGTGCGCATCGTTCTTTGTTC
>CAKPXP010000005.1 GCA_934202005.1 uncultured Selenomonas sp.
CCCCCTTCGGACAGATTGGCTGCTCCTCAGCGCCGGTCGCTTGCGCGACTAGGCGTACTTGCGCCCACGCCAATCACCTGCGCCCTGCGGGCTTAGGGACTGCCCCCTTCGGACAGATTGGCTGCTCCTCAGCGCCGGTCGCTTGCGCGACTAGGCGTACTTGCGCCCACGCCAATCACGCTGCGCCCTGCGGGCTTGCGTTCTTGGGGGCGCAATGTAAATGACCGCATCGGCTTTCTCGTCACCGATGCGGTCATTTCTTCGATATGATGTTCTCCATGTAGTTTCCCATGGGGTGCTTACGCTAGCCCATCGGACTCGCCCTCCTTCTATGATATTCATGTCGGCAGCGCGGGGAACTGCAATCTCCGCTGGCGGGTTGTCCGCCTTGCTTTTCCCTTTGCTTGTCTTTATTATAGGGCATCCGTGTAAACTTGTCAAGTTTTCCCATGAAAAACGGTAAATATTTTCTCCCTGCATCAAGAAAAGGCCTTCACGCAGGGACATTCGTCTTTATCGCTGTGTCCCCGCCAGCTCCTCCTCGGTGATCCTGCGCAGGAACTGCATGAGCTTTTTCTCATCGTCATAGACTTGCCGCCCCTTCTTCGTCACGAGACCGGAGTTCAGACGGAGGGGCTCCGCGAGCGGGATGGCGACGAGGCCGTCGTCCGGCAGCACGGCGGGCGCGGCGAGGAACGTGGAGCAGATCTGTGACTTGACGAGGTTCTTGATCGTGTGGAGGTAGGGCGAGTAGTGGATGACCTGCGGCTTGCGGCTGAGCGCCGCGTAGGCACTGTGCACGAGGCGATAGACGAAGAAACTGCTGTCGAGCAGCGCGAGCGGCTCCTCCGCAAGCTCCGCCACGCTCACGCCCTGCCGCTTTGCGAGCAGATGCGCGGGATACGTCACGAAGCAGCACTCGCAGGAGAAGAGCTTCCGGTAGACGAGGTTGTTGCTGAAGCCCGTCTCGTAGTTCGTCATGGCGAGATCGAGCTTCTCATCCTCGACCATGTGCAGCGCGCTGATGCCGCCCGTCTCGATGATCTCGAGCACGATTTCCGGATGCGCCGCGCGGAACTCGCCGAGGATGCGCGGCAGGAAGCGCGTGCCGATCTGCAGCGGCAGCGCCATGCGGATATGGTTGCGGTTGTGCGAGAGGGCGCTGATCTCCGCCTCGAGCTGCTCTACCTGGTCGAGAATATGCGAGATCTTGCCGAGCAGCTTGCTGCCGTCATGCGTCAGCAGGAGCTTCCTCCCCTCGCGGTGGAAGAGATTCAGCCCCGTCTCCGTCTCCATCGCCTGCATGGCGACGGAGACCGTCGGCTGCGAGACATGCAGATGCTCCGCCGCCTTCGTGATGTTCTGCCATTGACAGACCGCATAGAAATAGCGCATTTGTGTGAGTGTCATAAAATCCTCCCCGTTCACGATGCTTCTCCCCTATTTTAGCATAGGCGTTTCCTATTGGATAGACTTTTCTCGCGAATGACAACGGCTTGTTGCACGTGAAACAAACCAGGCCTGCCACCTGCTTGCGCGCGGCATAACAGCACATCGTGCCACTTCCCACGCTGACAGAACGATAAAAACGGCCCATCCTCTCGGATGAGCCGTCAAGCGAGTCGTATGAAATTTTCCCAGCGGTTTTCTTACGCCTGCTGTCCCGTCGAGTACATCGGGATCTTCTCCGGGTTGGGCTGGATGGTCCAGACGCCGCAGGGGCAGACGCCGGCGCAGATGCCGCAGCCGATGCAGCGGTCGGGGTCGCTGACGTACTCCCAGGAGCCGTCCGCGTTTTCCTTGCGCGTGATGGCTTCCTCGGGGCAGCTCTCGAGACACATCTTGCAGTCGCGGCAGGTGCCGCAGGAGACGCAGCGCGTGTGGTCGTCCACGGGGTCGCCGAGGTCGCAGAAGTGGCAGCGGTCGAAATACGCCTTGCTGAGGCGCTCGGCCGGGATCTCCTGTTTCTCCGGGAAGGGCTCTGCCGTGCCGCGGAGGTACTGGTCGGCGTACCAGGCAGCCTTGCGTCCGCTGCCGATGGCGTCGGTGAGACGGCCCGGCTTGATGGTGTCGCCCGCCGTGAAGACGCCCGGCAGGATGGACTGCTGTGCGTCCGGCACAAGCCAGCTTTTGCGGAAGTACTGGATGCGCTCGTCGTCGGGCAGGAAGTCGAGCACCGGCTCCTCGCCGATGGAGACGATGACCTGGTCGGCCGGGATGAAGCGGCCGTCGTTTGCGTAGACGCCTTCCTTCGTGATCTTGTTCGTGAAGAACGGCCAGACGAGCTTGCCGCCGAGGCCCTCGATGTAGGCGATCTCGTCAGCGAAAGCGGCCGGCTTCTGCACGTCGACGGCGACGACGGTCTCAGCGCCCATCTCGTAGGCGCCGCGGCAGGTGTCCATGCCGGAGTTGCCGGCGCCGATGACGACGACGTGCTTGCCCGTCGCGGGCTTCTCGCCGCGGTTGATGGCCTTGAGGTACTCGAGGCCCATCGTGAGGTGCTCGACGCCCTCCCACGGGAAATAGCGGGACTTCGTGCCGCCCGTCGCGACGATGACGGCGTCGTTTTCCTTCTGGAGGGCGGCGAACTTCGTCCGGTCGACCTTGCAGCCGGAGACGAATTTCACGCCGACGCTCTCGATGCGCTTAAGCTCCGCCTCGAGGAGCTCGTGCGAGAGGCGGCCGCGCGGGATGACCTGCTCGAGCTTGCCGCCGATATGCGCGGCGTCGTCATAGACGGTGACGCTGTGGCCCTTGCGCGCGAGCTGCCAGGCCGCCGAGAGGCCGGCGACGCCGCCGCCGATGACGGCGACGGTCTTTCCCGTGTGCTCCGCGGGCGCAGCGACCGGCGTGAACGCGGACTTGTAGCCGAGGTCGCCGATCTGGATGGGGAAGTCGATCGTGCCGCGCGTGCAGCCGTCCATGCAGGGGTTCGGGCAGACCGAGCCGCAGACGGAGCCGGGGAACGGCGTGTAGTCGAGCTCGAGCTGCAGCGCCTCGTCGAGCTTGCCCTGGCGGATGAGGCCGAGGCGGCGCTGCGTCGGGATGCCCGTCGGGCAGTGGAACTCGCAGGGCGCGGCGTATTTCGCGTTGTCCCAGCTCGGCACGCGCAGGCGGTAGAGGCCGTGCGAGAGCGTGTTGTGCACAGCGAAATCGTCGTGCGCGACATCGGAGAAGATGCCGCCCTTGACCCACTCCGTCCGGCGGAACGCCGCGACGCCCGCGGGCTTCGGCAGCGCCTTTTTCTCCGCCTGCGTGAGCGGCACGAACTTCTGCCACTGGCTCCAGTCGGAGAGCTCGGCCGCGAGCTCCTCATGGCCGACGGCCGCGAGGAACTTGTCCATGCCGCCCGCGAGGAAGTCGATGTCCTCCTGCGCGAGCGCGTGCGGGCGCACGTCGCCCGGCAGCTGGTCGATGGGGCCGCGCACATAGACGACGCCGCCGACCATGCCGACGCACGGGCGCTCCCCGAGCACAGAGTCAAAAGCCTCGCTGTCCCAGCCGCAGACGACGGCGCGGCCGCCGCCCATGAACTCGAACGAGAACGAGCCGACGTTCTTGAGGATCCAGAGCTCCGGCTCCTCATAGAGCGGGTCGTGCTTCATCAGCGAGCCCGTGCGCGTGCCGGCGCGGCCGCCGATGTAGATGCGGCCGCCCGACGAGCAGTGGCCCGCCGTGTCGCCCGCGTCGCCGCGCACGGTGATGAGGCCGCCCGCGTTGAGCCAGCCGACATCGGCCGACGTGGACTCATCGACGACGATCTCCGTGCCGGGCAGGCACATGGAGCCGACGCGCTGGCCGGCGTTCGTCACGTGGAAATGCAGCGTCTTGCCGTCCGCATTCCAGAGCGGGCCGCCGATGTCATGCTGACCGGAGGCCGCGATCTCGAACTCCGTCTCGCCGTCCTTGACGGCTTTCTCGATGGCCAGGAGGAGGTCCTGCGTGGACATGCGCTCATGGCCTTTCATTGTCTCTATCTTAAACATGCTTTGCTCCCCTTACTTCATCGTAGCCGGAAAGGATACCCAGCGGCTATGCCGCCCGCGTCTCCCCTCTCCGGCGCTCGCCACAACCTGGAACGTTCGCGAAACCAATGCCTGCTTTGCACGCTTGCTTCCGCTCCCGTCCCATCAGCAGACGTACTGGATGCCGAGACGATCCGCAACGGCCTTGTCCGTCGAGACGAGGGCGTCGCTGCGGCCGATCGGCAGCGAGCTGTTGCCGATCGGCGCCATGAGCTTCTTGAGCTCCTTGTCGAACGTCAGCACATAGTCGACGATCTTCTGCGCGCCGCGGTCGACGTCGAGGCGCTTGACGAGGCGCGGATCCTGCGAGCAGATGCCCATCGGGCATTTGCCCGTGTTGCAGGAGTTGCAGCGGCCCTGCTCGTTGCCGACGCAGCCGAGGAGCTGGATGAGCACCTTGCCGACGAACACGCCGTTCGCGCCGAGGCACATCATCTTGAACGCGTCAGCCGCCGCGTCGCCCGTCATGCCGATGCCGCCGCCGCCGTAGAGCGGGATCTGGCCCTGGCGGCCCTGCTTGACCGCCGCGAGGTAGCAGTCGCGGATCTTGCTGACGACAGGATGGCCCGTGTGGTCGAGCGAGATCTCGTTCGCCGCGCCGGTGCCGCCCTGGATGCCGTCGATGAAGAAGCCGCCGCAGATCTTGTACGGATCGCGCAGCAGGTTGTTGTAGACGGAGACGCTCGTCGCCGACGCCGCGCACTTGATGGCGACCGGCACGCGGAAGCCGAAGGCCGCGTTCATCGAGAGATGCATCTTCTGCACGCTCTCCTCGATGGAGTAGAGGCCCTGATGGTTCGGCGGCGAGGCGAGCGTCGCCTTCGGCACGCCGCGGATGGCCTGCACGTGCTCCGCGACCTTAGCCTCAGGCAGGAGGCCGCCGTCGCCAGGCTTCGCGCCCTGGCCGATCTTGATGAGCACGCCGCCCGGATCCGTGACCATGTGCGGCATCGCCTTGATGATGCGGTTCCAGCCGAAATGACCGGAGGCGATCTGGATGATGAAGTATTTGAGGTACTCCGACTCGAGGAGCTTCACGGGCATGCCGCCCTCGCCCGAGCTCATGCGCACGGGCAGGCCGCATTTCTCGTTGAGGTAGCCGACCGCGAGCGCGACGGCCTCCCAGGCGCGCGTCGAGAGCGCGCCGATGGACATGTCGGAGAAAATGAGCGGATAGATCCACTGCACGGGCGGCGTGCGGTGCTTCTTCACGAGCTTGCCGTCCACGATCTCAAAAGGCAGCTCATGCGAGTCGAGCACGCGGCCGAACGGCGCGCGGATGTCGAACGTATGGCGCGCCGCATCGAGCGACGGGTCCGTCATCTGCGAGATGCGGCCGACGACGATGGAGTCGAGCGCGCGCTGCGCGTTGAGGTTCGTGCGGCCGCCGCGCTTCAGCGGGCCGTTGTCCTTCGCGAGCAGGTGGCGGCGCTGGTCGGGGTTGCGCACGGGATGGATGGCGTTATTCGGGCAGATCTTCTCGCACATCCCGCAGCCGCGGCAGAAGTCCGTGAGGCTCGCGACCTGCTTGATGATGGGGCGCGCGATATGCGTATGTTTCGGCGTCGGCACGCTCGCCTCCGAGACCGTGAGCGACTGCTTCTGCATCACGACCTTGATGGCGTTAAACGAGCAGCTCGCGACGCAGCTGCCGCACATCGTGCAGCGATCCGCATGGTATTCGATAATCCAGGGGAGGTCGTTCACTCCCACGTCCTGAGTCTTTACTGCTTCCATCTCTTTACCTCCAGGTTCTCATCAATCGTGACGATCTCCCGCTCGTTTGGGTAGATGTCCTGCGTCTCGTCACGGTTCGGCATGATCTCGTTGATGCCGCAGACCTCCGAGGAAATCGCGACCATATCATCCGTGCGGCCGACGACGACGGGGCGCAGCTTCTTGCTGTCGCAGCAGGTCATCATCGTGCCGTCCGGCAGCACGCCGATGATGGTATTCGGGCCGTTGATCTCGAGGTTCGCGAGACTCTGACGGATGGAGGAAAGCACGTCCTTGTCCTCGCGCTCGGCCATCTCCTCGAACGGCAGCGGCGTGATGACATGCTTATAGTAGATGAGCGGCCACTTGAGCTCATGGTGCACATAGTGGAGCGTATTGAGGAAGCACTGCGAGTCGGACTCGAAGCCGATGTAGCCGCGGTGCAGGGATTTCTGGAATTCCTTGTTCTTCGTGTAGAACGTATTCTCGCCGTTCGCACAGAGCGTGTAGCCCTGCAGGAAGAAGGGATGCGCAGCGTAGCGCACGATGTCGTAGTTCGTGTTCTGGCGGCACTGGGCGACGATGGACTTCGCGACGAGGCAGCCGTTGTCGTCCCAGAGGTGGAAATACGTCGCGATGTCCGCGGGATCGCCGATCTCCTTGAGCGTCAGCACATCCGGCCAGAACGAATACACATAGCCCGCGTCGGCCTTCTCGAGGATCTTGCGCAGTGCGAGGCGCGTGTCGAGCAGCAGGTCTTCCTTCTCCTGCTGCGTCATGTGGCTCGTCTCCTCAGGATAGTCGTAGTTGCGGAAAATGTAGTACGGCATAGCCTGGATATCGAGCCCCGGACGCTTGTCCGGGATGGGGATCCACTCGGCGACCTGGATGAAGTTGTGCGCGTCCATGTACTCCTCGACGAGCTGCGCGCCCTTCTGCGTCACAGCCATCGAGAGCAGCGGCTTGTCCTTATAGCCCGAGAAAATACCGTAGAGGTCCTGCATGACCATGGCAAAGCCCGAGTTATCGTGCCCCTCCTGCTGCGGCAGCATGAGCTTCAGCGCCATCGACGGCTGGATGGGCACCTTGCTCTTGATCGAACCGATTCTGCACATATCTGTCTCTCCCTTAATGGCGGGACGACATGCGGCCTGAAATCGGGGTGCAAAGAGCAAAGCCTCAGGATAGGACGCCGTCGTCCTTAAAATATACACATTTGTGCGCCTTTAGAGAATAAGGCGTTACGTAACTACTATTATAAAAATGTATACTTGCTATGTCAATAAGATTTCTTGAGTATACAAGAATACACGCACGAGAAAAAGCAGCGCCCCACGGCTGCGGGACGCTGCTTCACTCGTTTCTTATTGCTGGCAGAACTGGCGTTATATTATAGTAGGAATTGATTTTCTCCGCCCTTGCCGGGCTGTCAGCCGCGGAAACGGCGGCGTGATCGCTCCTACTCAATCCCCTTCAATACATCGCGCGTCGCGGTGCATTTTCATGCGAAACACGCGCCTTTTCCAGCGGCATCGGCGCGCCGCCATCGCAGCCGCGCCATCGCTGGGGAATCAGAGATAGCCGACCGGATTGACCGGCGTGCCGTTCACGCGGACCTCATAGTGGACATGCGGGCCGGTCGAGAAGCCCGTCGAGCCCATGTAGGCGATGACCTGGCCGCGGCGCACGTGCTGGCCGGGGACGACGACGACCTGCATCGCGTGGCCGTAGCGCGTCATGATGCCGTTGCCGTGGTCGATGTCGACCATGTTGCCGTAGCCGCCGGCGTTCCAGCCGGCCGTCGTGACCGTGCCGTCCGCCGTCGCGACGATGGGCGTGCCCATGTCGTTCGCGATGTCGATGCCGGGATGGAAGTCGCTACCGCCCCAGCGCAGGCCGTAGGGCGAACTCACATCGCCGCGCGCCGGCCACATGGAGGGAGTCGTGATGGACGACCCGCGGAAGGAGAGGCCGCCAGCGGGCACGAGCGCCGTCTGCTGGTCGCGCATCGTCTGCTTGAGCTGCTCGAGGCTCGCGCGGCGCTTGGCGAGGCGCTGCTCGAGATCGTCGAGCGTCTCGCGCACATTCGTGACGTCCGGCGCGATGACCGGGCCGCCCTGCCCGTCGTGCTTCTCGCCGTCCGCCGCGCTGCCCGCCGCGCTGTCCGCCGCATCGTCAGCCGCCGGCGCGCCCGTCTGGCGGCGCAGCTCCTGCTCCATCTGCGTGAGCTCCTCCATCTGCTGCTGGAGGTCGTAGGCCTTCTTCGAGAGTTGCAGGAGCTGCTCCTGCTGGATGTTGTTGACCTCGCGCAGCTCCGAGATCTCCGCCGCGTCGCTCTTCGCCGTCATCGTGCTGTAGACGCCGTAGCTGAACGCGCCGACGAAGAGCAACGCGCCCGCCGCGAGCGTCGCCGCGCCGTATTTCAGCATGCGCGCGGAGAGGCGGATGCTGTGCACGGTATCGCCGTGCTCCGGCACGATCTTGATGGTATAGTGCTCCTGTTTCTTTTCCTGCTGCGGTGCCTTTCCCGGCTGCTCTTCCAACTGCTCCTCAGGCGCCTGCACGGTTGGCAGGACCTGCGTCTCCTCTTTCTGATCCTGCGTCTCCTGATTTCCCTGTTTCACGAAATCCCTCCTGCCAAAGCGGCAAACACCCCGCGGGCGACGCCGCCCTCAGGAAATGTTGCCTGACCTAAGCGCGCCAGCGCGCGCTGTATGACTCGAATATAATGCTCGCAGCAACAGCCAAGAGACGCCGCTGCGTCCCTCCAGCACAAAAGAACCCGCGGCATGCTGCTCCTCCCGGGCTCTTCGATATCCGATACAAGTAAGCAGCCAGCAGCGAAGAATCGCTGACTGCCAGGCCGCGCCCGCGTCTCACCGCACGCGGGCGCATCGCTTGCGCCGTCGCGCATGCCGCGCTGCAGACGCAAAAAGGGCCTTATGCTTCATTATAGCATAAGGCCTTTTCCTTTTGAAGTTATATTTCCCCTAACGCGGATTACGCATTCTGCCCCATCGCCTGATGGAGCGCCTGCTGCTCCTCCTCCGTGAGCGTATAGGAAGACTGTCCGGCCTGGATGGGCTTGACGTAGCTGCGCGAGTCCTCGCGGCCGAAGATGCTCGAGAGGATCACGCCGTTGTTCTCCGCGTCGAGCAGCGCGACCGCATAGCTGAGATCGCTGCCCATGTCATCGAATGCGCGGAACCGCACGACGCCGACGCGCGTGATGGCCCTCTGCAGCAGCGCGCTGATGCGCTGGTTCTCTGCGTCGATGCGCCGGTTCTCCTCGACGACCTGCTTGACCTCGTCGATATGGCCGATGAGCATGCGCTCGAGATTCGCCCCGTCGACGCCGGTCATCATCTTGCGGTAGCGCTTCTTGAGATACGAGAGGTTCATCCAGAGGTTGATGATGATGCCGTACATGATGATGACGAGCACGCCGAGCCCCGCCGTGATATACATCAGATTGTTCATGACGAACTTCGAGACTTGTTGAATATCCAAAACCAGAATCTTCCCTTCCATTGTTTCACGTGAAACATTTGCCGCACAGGAGTTCCTGCGACATCACCGACGCACGGATGACTCCCGAAATCGTTCTAAAAACGCATGCATTTAGTTTATCACAAATCGCATACAGCGTCTAGGAAAAGGAAGTTGCTTGCGATCGCAGATTCTCCCGCCCCAGACGCGGTCAGACCGTGAAGTTCCCCGTCGTCGATACGCGTCGCAGCGCCTCGATCTTCCGGTGCTTTTCCTCCTCGACCTGCGCCTGTTTCGTGAGGAGCTCGAGGATGCGCGAGATGTCCTCGTCGCCGTAGCAGTCGATCTCGATGCGGCTCTTCTTCTTGCCCGGCAGGATGCGCACCTTTGTGCCGAGAGACTGCGTGAGGCGCTCCTGCGCTTCCCGGAGATGGGCGTCGAGCGGCTGCGCCTTTTTCTCCGCCCGGAGCGCGTCCGGAGCGGCGAGCAGGCGCTTGACGAGGGCCTCGCTCGCGCGCGCCGTGAGCTCGTGCTCCTGGATGTAGTCCGCCGCCTCACGCTGCAGCGCGTGATCGGGGAGCGAGACGAGCGGCTTTGCCTGCCCCATCGTGAGCACGCCGCTCGCGAGATAGTCCTGCACCTTCTCATCGAGCTTCATGAGCCGCAGGAAATTCGCGATATGGGAGCGGCTGCGCCCCACCTTGGCGGAGAGCGCCTCCTGCGTGAGGTGGAACTCCTCGAGGAGACGCGCGTACGCCCGCGCCTCCTCGATGGGGCCGAGATCCTCGCGCTGCAGGTTCTCGATGAGCGCGATCTCGCTCGTCTCCGCGTCGTTATAGGCGCGCACGATGGCGGGGATCTCCGTGAGGCCCGCGAGCTTTGCCGCGCGCAGGCGGCGCTCGCCCGCGATGAGCTCATAGCCGCCCTCGGGCAGACGGCGCACGAGGACGGGCTGCAGGACGCCGTAGGCCCGCACCGACTCCTTGAGCTCCTCCATCGCCGCCTCATCGAACTCCGCGCGCGGCTGGAACCTGTTCGCGCGGATGTCACCGACGGCGAGCTGCTGGACCTGGCCCTCCTGCGGCGTCATCTTCGCGCCTTCGCCGAACAGCGCGCCGAGCCCCTTGCCACCGAGGCCGCCGCGATTACTTTTTTTCACGCTTGAGCACCTCCTTCGCGAGCTCCATGTAGACCTCCGCGCCCTTGGAGCGCTTGTCATAGTAGAGGATGGGCTGTCCGTAGGACGGCGCCTCCGAGAGGCGCACCGTGCGCGGGATCAGCGTCCTATAGACGATGTCGCCGAAGTTCTTGCGCACCTCGGCCACGACATCGGCCGCGAGCTTCGTGCGGCTGTCGTACATCGTCATGACGACGCCCTCGATGGCGAGCGCGGGATTCAGATTGTCCCGCACGAGGCGGATCGTATTCATGAGCTGCGAGACGCCCTCGAGCGCGTAGAACTCACACTGGATGGGCATGAGCACGGCGTCCGCGGCCGCGAGCGAGTTGAGCGTGAGCAGGCCGAGCGACGGCGGGCAGTCGATGATGATGAAATCATAGCGCTCCCGCACGGCGTCGAGTGCTTTCTTGAGACGCGTCTCGCGCGAGATCGCCGCGACGAGCTCGACCTCCGCGCCCGCGAGCTCGATGTTCGCCGGCACGACATCGACATGGTACTCCGTCTTCTGCAGTACGTCGTCGATGCCCTGTCCGTTGATGAGCACATCGTAGATCGTCCCATCGAGCTCCGACTTCTGGATGCCGTAACCGCTCGTCGCGTTTCCCTGCGGATCGCAGTCTACGAGGAGCACACGTTTTTTCTTCGCACCGAGACAGGCCGCGAGATTCACCGATGTTGTCGTCTTGCCGACGCCGCCTTTCTGATTGGCAATGGCCAAAATCTTTGCCAAGGAATCACCCTCTTTGTTTTTTGTAACATATCACACGCGCATGCTTGAATTTGCGCGCTATAATTGATAGTATAAAAACTACCCTCGCGCATGCTCTTCGTGCTGCGCAATTTTAATAAATTATCTTCTATTATCATAGGCGAAATTCAGGAAAAAATCTACACCTCACTGAAATGTTTCACGTGAAACAATCGGAAGCCGCTGACGCGTTCGGCGTTCCACCTTTTCCCGCAAAGGAGTGTTGCCCATGCCCGTTTATCATGCGCCATTGCTGCGGATCAACCCCAAGGAGACGCGGCGCTATGCCGGTCTCATGAAGGCGAAGGAATTCGACGAGCAGCGCATCCTCGATGCCTGCGAGGACGCGCTGCTGCTCGCCCAGCCGCGCGGCGTCTGGGAGCTCTATGACTACGACTGCGAGACGCAGACCGTGCAGGCCGCACCGCCCTTCACCATCGAGGGCAAGAAGATTGGCGCGCACCTCGCGGGCTGCGACAAGGTCATCCTGCTCGCCGCCACGGTCGGCGACGACATCGAGGACATGGTCACGCAGCGCTTCGAGCAGGGGGAGTACGCGAGCTCCGTCCTGCTCGACGCCGCCGCGACGACAGCTGTCGAACAGATCGCCGACGGCATGGAGAAGGCCATCGCGCCGAAGATGGCCGCGCAGGGATACGGCATGCGCTGGCGGTTCTCCCCCGGCTACGGCGACTGGCCGCTCGAGCAGCAGCCGGAGCTCATCCGCACCTCGCGCGCGGAGAGCATCGGCGTGCACCTCTCCTCCTCCCTCATGCTCGTGCCGCGCAAGAGCGTCACGGCCATCATCGGCCTCTACAAGGTTCGGGCGGACGCGGAGGAACAGCACTCGCCGCAGGGCTGCGCCGCCTGCAACAAGACCGACTGCCCGTCGCGGAAAGGCTAAGTCAGGCAACGGCTGCACGTTCTTTGCTGCTCTGCCTGACTTAGCCCCATCTATCTCCATATATTCAGAAAGGAAGTTCCCATGATCCATATTTTCGACGGTGCCATGGGCACCATGCTCCAGGCGGGCGGTCTAAAGCCCGGCGCCTGCCCCGAGCTCATGAACATCGACGCGCCGGAGGTCGTGCGCGCCATCCACGAGGAATACATCGCGGCCGGCGCGACCATCATCGAGACGAACACCTTCGGCGCAAGCCGCCTGAAGCTCGCCCACTACGGACTCGAGAACCGCATGGAGGAGATCAATGCCGCCGCCGTGCGCATCGCGAAGGAAGCGGCCGGCACGCGCGCCAAGGTCGCCGGCTCCATGGGCCCGACGGGCCGCTTCATCGAGCCGCTCGGCGACCTCGGCTTCGAGGAGGCGTACGAGGGATTCCGCGAGCAGGCAAAAGCCCTCGCCGACGCAGGCGCAGACTACCTCATCATCGAGACCTGCATCGACATCCAGGAGATGCGCGCCGCGCTGCTCGCCGCGAAGGAGGTCACGGATCTCCCCATCATCTGCCAGCTCTCCTACAGCGAGGACGGGCGCACCGTCACCGGCACGGATCCTGAGTCCGCCGCCGTCATCCTCGACGGCCTCGGCGCGGACGTCATCGGCGTCAACTGCTCGCTCGGCCCGGAGGAGCTCGTCCCCGTCGTCAAGACACTCGCCACGAGCTGCCGCGCCCCCATCAGCGTCCAGCCGAACGCCGGCATGCCGTTCCTCAAGGACGGCAAGACCTGCTTCCCCATGGGGCCGGAGGAATTCGGCACCTGGGGGCCGAAGCTCCTCGCGGCGGGCGCGACCTACCTCGGCGGCTGCTGCGGCACGACGCCCGCGCACATCAAAGCCCTCGCCGAAAGCGTACGCGGCCTCGCGGAGCCTGTGCGCGCGCAGGGCCGCCGCCTGCTCAAGCTCGCGAGCCGCAGCCGCACCGTCACCATCGACCGGGATCTGCCGACCGTCCTCATCGGCGAGCGCATCAACCCCACGGGCCGCAAGAAACTCGCGGCGGAGATCAAAGAGGGCTCCCTGCTCTCCGTCAAGAAGGAAGCCGTGAACCAGGTCAAGGCAGGCGCGCGCCTCCTCGACGTCAACATGGGCGTTGGCGGCATCGACCAGGCGGCCGCCATGCAGCGCGCCGTGCGCGAGATCGCCCAGATCACCGACGCGCCGCTCGTCATCGACACGAGCGACGCGCGCTCCCTCGAGGCCGGCCTGCGCGTCTATCCGGGCCGCGCCCTCATCAACTCCGTGAGCGCGGAGGACGCGCGCATCCGCGATTTCCTGCCGCTCGCGAAGAAATACGGTGCCGCCATCCTCTGCCTGCCCATCACCGAAGACGGTGTGCCGAAGACCGCCGAGGAGCGCCTCGCCGCCGCGCAGTACATCATCCGTGAAGCGGAGAACTACGGCCTCACGGAGGGCGACTTCCTCCTCGACGCCCTCGTCATGACCGTCTCCGCGGACAAGAACGCCTGCCGCCAGGTGCTCCGCACGCTCGCGCTCTACCGCGAGCATCTTGGCTGCCCCGCGACGATGGGCCTCTCGAATATCTCCTTCGGCCTGCCGAACCGGCCGCTCATCAACAGCACCTTCTTCGCCATGTGCCTCGCCGGCGGCCTCGACGCCCCCATCATGAACCCCTACGACGAGGCGATGCAGAACGCGCTCATGGCGAGCGCCGCGCTGCTCGGCGACGACCCGAACGGCATCGCCTTCAGCAAGCAGGCCGCGAATCTCGCCGCACCGAAAAAGGCCGCCACCGCGAAGGCGATCGACCTCCCCATCCTCGCGGCCATCAAGCAGGCCGTCATCGACGGGGAAAAAGACGAGATCGCCGCACTCGTCGAGAAAGCCCTGCAGGAAGGCCACGACGGCAACGAGATCACGGAGAAAGCCCTCACGGCCGCGATGAACGACATCGGCGTCGACTTCGGCGCGGGGCGCGTCTTCCTGCCGCAGGTGCTGCTCTCCGCCGAGACGATGCGCGCCGCCTTTGACAAGCTCAAGGAGCTCATCCCCGCCGCCGCGACGGCGGACAAGGGCACCGTCGTCATCGCCACCGTCAAGGGCGATGTCCACGACCTCGGCAAGAACATCACAGGCGCCCTGCTCGCGAACTCCGGGTTCCGCCTCATCGACCTCGGCAAGGACGTCCCGAGCGAGGACATCGTGCGCGCCGCCATCGAGAACGATGCCGACATCGTCGGCCTCTGCGCCCTCATGACCACGACGATGACCCAGATCGACAAAGTCGTCCAGGAGCTCCACGCGGCCGGCTGCCGCGCGAAAGTCATGGTCGGCGGCGCCGCCGTCACGCAGGACTACGCCGACAGCGCCGGTGCCGACGCCTACGCCAGCGACGGCGTCAAGGCCGTCAAGCTCGCCAAGGAAATCGTCGGCGCGGAGTAAGACCGCGCCGCAAACCACGTACAGGCATCCAGGAACCACTGATGCATCAGCAGTTCTCAAAACCGGGCCAGAGAAGGAACATTCCTTCCCTGGCCCGGTTCCTATCACGGCAACGGTATGGTGTCACCCTCGTCTTGCGCACATCCTGCACACGCGAGAGCGGCACGTATGGATATAGATTTCAGCGGCGCTTTCCTCCCTGCGCATCACCTGCAGACACGCAACGCAAAGATGTCTTCGTATCTCCTCCCCGCCATAAACAGAGAAACGGCGCGGCAGATGAAAATCCGCCGCGCCGTTTTGTTTCACGTGCAACAATCAGAAGAGCACGCGCGCGAGATGCGCATACTCAGGATCGAGCGTCTTTTTATTGTTGACCGCATCGTGCAGGTTGATGGAGACGACATGTCCCTTGTTGAAGCCGAACACGATATCGGAGAGGCCGCTGATGATAGCGAGCGCCGCCTGCTCACCGAGCTGCGAGGCCTTCACGCGGTCGATGACCGTCGGCGAGCCGCCGCGCTGGATGTGGCCGAGCACCGAGACGCGCGTATCGATGTTCGTGTGCTCCGCGATGTACTTGCCGATCTCCTGTCCGGAGCCAGCGCCCTCCGCCACGACGACGAGGATATAGCGCTTGCCGGCCTTGTAGGCCTTGGCCATATCCGCGCAGATGGCGTCGAGATCGTACTCCTCCTCCGGCACGAGGATATACTCCGCGCCGCCGGCGATGCCAGCCGTCATCGCGAGCCAGCCAGAGCGATGGCCCATGACCTCGAGCACGATGCAGCGGCGGTGCGCCGATGCCGTATCGCGCAGCTTGTTGATCGCGTCGATGATCGTATTCGCCGCCGTATCGCAGCCGATCGTGTAGTCCGAGCCCCAGACATCATTGTCGATCGTGCCGGGGAGGCCGACGATGGGGATGCCCGTCTCCTTCGAGAGCAGTGACGCGCCGCGCAGGCTGCCGTCGCCGCCGATGACGACGAGGCCCTGGATGCCGCGGTCGACGAGGTTCTTGTAGCCCTGCATGCGACCCTCCGGCTTCTCCCAGCGCTTGCAGCGCGCCGTGCCGAGGAACGTGCCGCCGCGCTGGATGATGTCGCCGACATCCTTGCGCTCCATCTTGAACATATCCTCATCGAGGAGTCCATGATAGCCGTTGTTGATGCCCCAGACCTCGACGCCCTCGTAGAGCGCCGTACGCACGACAGCGCGCGCGCAGGCATTCATGCCTGGGCTGTCGCCGCCGCTCGTCATCACTGCAATACTTTTCAGCATGTGTATATCCCCCTTGTGTATGGATGAGCCAGGGCCATGTCAAAAGGCAAAGCCGCTCATTTGATTGCTTGATTCATACCTAGTCCCTATCATATCATTTTCCCCTAAAGATTTCCACCCGTCCGCCGAAATTCTCACCGACGCGTCTGCCGCCCAGCCGAGGGCCAGCCGAAGAAAATCAGATTGCTTTTCCACCGGATTCTCCGTATCTTTCCCGCAGGAGAAAATTCCGCCTCCCACCTTGACACCCCGCGCCGCGCACCCTACAATAGAATTGTTCCATTGCACGACTGACGGAAGTGGAGTACCACAGGGGAGTGCAATGATGCTGCCGTGGCAGCAGAGAGGAAGTACGTCTTCCATCGCCGACCGTCTGGGCAAACGCCTGGAAGACGTGTCGGCTTTTTTATTAGCAATGCCGCGATTTCATTGGGGCGCTCCGCGTGAGCGATGCCCCTGGGGAGATTTCAGACAAAAGGAGCATGGATATGAAAGAACTCGAACTCAAGTACGGCTGCAACCCGAACCAGAAGCCTGCCAAGGTCTACATGGAGAGCGGCGATCTGCCGTTCACGGTCAAGAACGGCCGCCCCGGCTACATCAACCTCCTCGACGCCATGAACAGCTGGCAGCTCGTGCGCGAACTCAAGGAGGCGACAGGCCTCCCCGCCGCGGCCTCGTTCAAGCACGTGAGCCCGGCGGGCGCCGCCGTCGCCGCGCCGCTGAGTGAGACGCTGCGCGAGATGTATTTCGCGCCGGACTTCCCGCTCACGCCGCTCGCGACGGCCTACGTGCGCGCGCGCGGCGCCGACCGCATGAGCTCCTACGGCGACTTCTCCGCGCTCAGCGATGTTTGCGACGTCGCGACGGCGAAGATCCTCAAGCACGAGGTCAGCGACGGCGTCATCGCGCCAGGCTACGAGCCGGAGGCACTCGAGATCCTCAAGACGAAGAAAAAGGGCAACTACGTCATCCTCGAGATGGATCCCGCCTATGAGCCCGCGCCCGTCGAGACGAAGCAGGTCTTCGGCGTGACGTTCGAGCAGCGCCGCAACGATGTCAAGATCGACGAACACATTTTCGACGACATCGTGACGAAGAACCGCGACCTGCCGGAGTCCGCGAAGCGCGACCTCCTCATCGCGACCATCACGCTCAAGTACACGCAGAGCAACTCCGTCTGCTACGCCTACGACGGCCAGGCCATCGGCATCGGCGCCGGCCAGCAGAGCCGCGTCCACTGCACGCGCCTCGCGGGTGACAAGGCGGACCGCTGGTTCCTGCGCCAGAGCCCGCAGGTCCTCGGACTCCCGTTCAAGGCGGACGTGCGCCGCCCCGACCGCGACAATGCCATCGATGTCTACATCGGCAGCGAGTGGCGCGACCTCCTCGAGACGGACGACTGGAAGCGCGTCTTCACCGAGAAGCCGCCCGTCTTCACCGAGGAGGAAAAGCGCGCCTGGCTCAAAAAGGTCAGCGGCGTCTCCCTCGGCTCCGACGCCTTCTTCCCCTTCGGCGACAACATCGAGCGCGCGCACAAGAGCGGCGTCTCCTACGTCGCCCAGACCGGCGGCTCCATCCGCGATGACAACGTCATCGAGACGGCGGACAAGTACGACATGACCATGGCCATGACGCACATCCGCCTGTTCCATCACTGAGAAACGCCGCGTCTTCGGCAAACGTCAAAAGGCACAGAGGGTGCTGCCTGAGAATCTCCAGGCAGCACCCTCTCTTCATCCGCGCTCGGCATTGCTCTCCTTTTGAGCGCCTCCGCACTTCGCGCGGCATGTTCTTTCGCCGCCATTCCCTGCTCCCGTCCACTGCTCATCTGCCGCACCAATCTGCGCGCGGCAGCAGCGCCTCGGCGATTTTCAGCACGGTCGAGCCCGCGTCGAGATAGATGGCATTTCCCGTCTTCACGAGACCCGCGCAGTACTGGCCGAGCACATTCTTCTCCGCCTGCATCTCGTGTTCCCGCGCCGTCACGGCCTGGATGGCCGCGCCGCCCTCGTTGTAGACAAGGAGACGCATCCACATGAATCATTGCGCGTGATACCGGCGCCGCGCACCTCTCAGCTGTGCCGCGCCTCCGCGTCCGCACAGCTCTGGCACTTCCCCGGCAGGCAGAACACGCCGTAGGAGGTCTGCTCGTCCATATTGTCGATGCGGCGCACACACGAGAGATAGCACCACTGCCCGTCCATGCGGAACGGCACGATGATGAACATCTGCGGCTGCACCTGCGCGGAGCCCTCGTCACGCACGCGGAAGACCGCCGTCACATGGTCGTTGTGCGCCCGGCGCGCGCGAGGGAGCACCGTCTTGATATCGTAGAATGTCAGGAACGGCTCCCGATCCTCCGGCACGATGTACATCTGCGCGTAGCGGCGCAGGCTCTCCTCCGAGAGCGAGTCGAGATCCATCACGCGCTGCTGCGTCGTATCGACGATGAGGTTCTCCGACTGGCCGTCCGAGGTAAAGAGGTCGATGCGCGTATAGATCTGGAGCAGATGGCACGTCGCCACATCGACGGCGCGCACCTGATGGCCGATGCCGAGCTGCGAGAGATTGAACAGCTGGTAGACATAGGCTGCGCGGTCCCGCGCCTCGTCCACCATGATGCAGCGCATCACGATGGAAAAGATATTGCCATTCATAACGTTTTCCGTCGACTCGACGCGGCGCGTCCTGCGGCAGCGCGCCACGAGCTCCCAGAACCGCGCATTGCCGAGCTCGCAGCCCGCTTCCGTACACCGTTGATACGTCGCCATCGCCTCCTCCGGCGACGCGAAGCCCGCCTCGCGCAGCTGCCGCATGAGCTTCTTGCTGCAGTAGAGCAGCTTCGCCTCGCCATGATGGATGCTGAGGATGCCGATGGCGAGCGGATGCGCCCGCTGGGCCTCCTCCGGCGGCAAGAGCGGCTGCGTCGAGAGCACGTTCACCGCGCCGACCGCATCGAAGAACGATGCCGCGCGGAAATCCTCGAGCTGCAGCTGCCCCTCCTCGCGCCGCAGGATGGGCAGGATCTCCGCAAGCGGCACGGGCGGGCTGAAGAGATACCCCTGCAGCGTCTCGCAGCCGATCGACTTGAGGAACGCGTACTGCTCCTCCGTCTCCACGCCCTCCGCGAGCGTATGGAGGCCGAGCTTCTTCGCCATATCGACGACCGCCGAGAGGATCACGCGCGACTGCGGCTTCGTCTCGAAATCACGCAGGAACGCCATATCGATCTTCAGCACATCGAAATGAAAATCCTTGAGATTGTTGAGCGAGGAATAGCCGCTGCCGAAATCATCCATCCAGAGCTCGAATCCCTGCCCGCGCAGGCGGCCGATCTCCGTCTTGAGGAACGTATCGCTCTCATTGAGCGCGCTCTCCGTGATCTCGATGTGCAGGAACTCGCGCGGCACGCCATGGGCGCGGCAGATGATCTCCACCTCCTGCAGCATATCGTTGAGCTGGAAATCGACGCGCGAGAGATTCACCGAGATATGCGTGACATCCATCGCCGCATCCTTGCGGATGCGCTGCAGATCCTCGCAGACGCACTGCAGCACGTAGAGATCGAGCCGGTCGACGAGATGCGCGTCCTCGAGCACAGGCACGAACACGCCCGGCGAGATGAGCCCCCGCTCGGGATCGCGCCAGCGCGCGAGCGCCTCAAAGCCGCAGACGCGCCGCGTCAGCGCGCGCACCTCCGGCTGGTAATACACCTCGATCCAGCCCTTCTCGATTGCCTCGTAGAAATGTGTCACGAGATACGTCCTGAGGTTCAGCGCCTCCTCCATCGAGGGATCGAACCAGGCGATATCGCGGTCGTACATGCCCTTGATGCTGTCGCAGGCGAGCTTCGCGCGGTCGAGGATGAGCGCGATATCCGTGACGCCCGCCTCCGGCTCATAGACGCCCACCTTGACGACGAGCGAGAGGCGCGGCTCCGCCTCGTAGATGGCCGTCCGCGCGTGCTCGACCTCGAGCGCGACATGCGCGATGCGCGTCATCACGACGAACCGGTCGTCGTTGAGACGCGCCATCGGCATCGCGCCGAAGATATCACTGAGCACCTGTGCGATATGGATGAGCAGCTGGTTCCCCGCCTGGAAACCATAGCGCTGGTTGACGAGGCGGAAATTCTCCATATTGAAATAGAGGAATGCCGCTCCCCCCACCTGGATCTCCTTGCCCGCCTGCTCCATGAACGCCGTCATCGTCGAGAGCCCCGTGAGCTCATCGCGCCGTTCCTGGCGAAAAGCGAGCGGCAGCGATAATTTTCTGCCCGTCTCTCGCTCCATGCAAATCCCTCCCGTCCGCGCCCGCCGTCGGGCCTCACTTCTTACTATGAATATTAGCGATAAAACGGAAAAATCCTGCTTTCTTTTCTGATTCTCTAGAAATTTTACGAAAAAGAGGGGCTGCCGCCACGGTTGCATATCGCAACGCGTGGCGGCAGCCCCTCTTTAGGAATCACTGATTATCAGAGCACCTCATTTAATCAGCGCTTCCTTTATTCCCTCCTGCTCAGGCGAGCAGGTCATACTTGCTCCGCGTCTGCGCCGGGACGCGGGTGAAGAGCTCCTCGCCGCGGCGCACGGAGCGCAGGACGCCCGCGCGCTGGCGGATGGCCTCGAAGGGCGACGGCGCGTCGAGCACGAGGAAGCTCGCGTCTTTCCCGGGCGCGAGGCCGTAGGTGTCCTCGATGTGCATCGTACGCGCGCCGTTCGTCGTGATGAGGTCGAGGGCGTGGTCGATCTCCGCGAATGACATCATCTGGCAGATGTGGATGCCGTGGTCGAGGATGTTCATCATGTTGCCGTTGCCGAGCGGATACCAGGGATCCTCGATGGAGTCCTGCGCGAAGCAGACATTGACGCCCGCCGCGAGGAGCTCCTTGACGCGCGTGAGCCCGCGCCGCTTCGGGTAGCTGTCCTGCCGCCCTTCGAGATAGATATTCTCCGTCGGGCACGAGATAAAGTTGAGGCCCGCCCGCCGGAAATTCGCCATCATGCGAAACGCGTAGGCGTTGTTCACCGAGCCGAGCGAGCAGGTATGGCTCGCCGTCGTGCGCGCCCCGATGCCCTCCATATAGGCGAGCGCCGTCAGAAGCTCGACGAAGCGCGACTGGTCGTCGTCCGTCTCGTCGCAGTGGAGGTCGATGAGCTTGTCGTATTTCACCGCGAGCTCGACCGCCTTGTGGACGGACTTCTCGCCGAACTCGCGCGCGAGCTCGTAGTGCGGGATGCCGCCGACGCAATCCGCGCCGAGCCGCAGCCCCTCCTCGACGAGCTCCGCGCCGTGCGGATAGGCGTATATGCCCTCCTGCGGGAACGAGACGATCTGGATCGTCACGATATCCTTGAGCTCCTCGCGCAGCTCGAAGAGCGCCTTGAGCGCCGTGAGGTTTGGATCCGTCACATCGGCATGCGTGCGGATGTACTGCACGCCCGCGCGCACCTCCTCGCGCACGGCCTGACGCGCGCGCCGCTTGATCTCCTCGCTGCTCGCGCCCGCCTTCGTCTCGCTCCAGCGCTGGATGCCCTCGAAGAGCGTCCCCGTGCCGTTCGTCGCGCCCTCGCCGCGCGCCGTGTAGACATAGTCGAGATGGAGATGCGGATCGACATAGGGCGGCACGATGAGGCGGCCGCCGAGGTCGATGGTCTCCGCCGCGTCCGCCTCGATGTGCGGCGCGATGGCCGTGAATTTCCCCTCCTCGACGAGGAGATCCTGCGGCTCCTTCGCGTCGATGAGCGTGGCATTGCGATAAAGTTTCTTCATGATGACAGCTTCTTTCTCTATGATGGGTGCTGGGAATGAGCGCCGCCGGGGGAACCGGCGGGCTCTCTGCTGCAAATCCGGGTATGTCCAGGGGCGCGCCCCGGAAACCATCAGCCTCCCCGCGCGGGAAGGCTGACAGGCACGAGGGAGCGCCCCTCTTTTTCTCTATGAAAGGAACGGCTCAGGCGATCTTCCGGAGACCGGCCGCCGCGCGCTCCTCCCTGCGGCGCACGAGCCAAACCTTGATCTCCGTGAAGATGCCGTAGGTCAGCATCGCGCCGAACACCGCATTGAGACAGCCGATGCCAGCGGGCAGATGGCCGAAGATGCCGCCCGCGACGACCGCGAGCACCGCCGGCACATTGACGACGGCGAACTTCGCCTCGGAGAACGCGCCCGCATACGCCTTGCGGTTGAGGAAGAAATAATCCATGATCATCACGGCGCCGAGCGGCGGGATGATGGAGCTCAGGAAGCTCAGAAGCGAGATGAAATGGTTGTAGAGCACCATCGCGAAAACTGTCGAAAGGAAGCCGTTGATGAGCACCCAGTGCTTTTTCGGCATCTTCGTGATGTTCGAAAACGCGAGGCTCGCGGCGTAGATCGTGTTATCGTTCGTCGTCCAGATATTGAGGCCGAGGATGACGATGCCGGAGATGACGAGGCCCTGGGCGATCATGACATCTGAGATATCCGGCATGCCGGCGGCGAGGCCGCCGATCGCGCCGAACGCGAACATGAGGATGTTGCCGATGAAGAACGCGGCGACCGTCGAGGCGACCGCGATGCGCGGCGTGCGGGAGAAACGGGCGAAATCCGGCGTGAGCGTGCCGCCCGAGATGAACGAGCCGACGACGAGCGAGAGCGCGAGCGTGAGGCTCATCGAGCTCACATCCGTCGCGTTCATCAGCGCGCCGATGCCGCCGACCTCAGCGATGGAGATGCTCGAGGAATAGCAGCCGAGGATCGCGATGGCCGGCACCGCGATGACGGAGAGGATCGTCAGCGACTTCACGCCGAAATACGCCGTTGTGACCATGAGCGCGCCGCAGATGAGGATGACCGGCGTCACATCGAGGCCGAACACCTTGCTGATGGGCAGCGCGAGCATCACGACGCTCACGCCGAACCAGCCGACCTGCGTGAGGCCGAGGATGCCGGAGACGAGATACGAGCCCTTCTCGCCGAACGCGTAACGCGCGAGAAGATGCGTCGAGAGACCGGTCTTGCCCGCCATGTACGCGAGCAGCGCCGTATACGCGCCGAGGATGAAATCGCCGACGAGCAGCACGAGCGCGAGATCGCCGAACGTCAGGCTCGTGCCGAGGCGGCCGCCCGTGAGCATCGTGCCGGTATAGAACGTGAAGCCGAGCATGATGGCCATCATCGAAATGAGCCCGCGGCGTCCCTCCTTGCTGACCGGCGTCAGCGAGAAATCATTGTCGATCTTCTTTTCCATGATGATACCCTCCTCCTGCGAAATGCAGAAAAAAATTCCCGGCCAGGCGCAGTCTGCCTGACCGGGAACTCCGTTGTTCCGTATCGTATCTATGACTCCATGACAGCGGGGCGTCCCCCGCTACCCTTAGGAACCACTGATGAATTCAGGGCACTTCATTTCATCAGCGGTTCCTTTAGAAGCACCATGCATCCCGTGCTTCCTTGGATGCTTTCATCCTAGAGGATTTTCCTCGCGCCGTCAACAGCGATGATGAAATTTGTCAGAAATGACAAGGAACGGCGCGCGGCCCTTCGCTTTTCGACAAATGTATACAGGCGGGCGCCGCGAGCGCGTGGGCAAGCGGCATCCGCGGGGACGAAGGACACGCCTCCCATCGACAGTGTCGCGGACGCGCGAGAGCGCAGCGCTTCGATGAACCAGCAGTGGCGCGCGGGGCGAGGCGCGCGAGGCGCCCCTCAGCCGAGCAGCCGCCGGACGTAGAGCGCGAGCTGCAGCTTGAGCCGCAGGTCGGGATCGTCGAGCGAGCCGCCGAGCGCCTTCTCGATCTGGCGCAGGCGGTACTTGAGCGTATTGCGGTGGATGTAGAGCCGCTCCGCCGCATGCAGCGCGTTGCCGTTCGCCGCAACGAACGCCGCGAGCGTCTCCATAAGGCGGCCGTGGCTGCGCGCGTCCTGCGCGGCGAGCGGCGCGAGCAAACCATTCGCGAACGAGCGGAAATGCTCCGTCATCGACGAACCGACGATGAGCTCCGCGAGGCCGCCATGCTCATAGACATAGGGCGCCGTATGGAGATGCTGGCCGCGCGCGATGTCGAGCGCCGTGCGCGCCTCGTGATAGAGGATGATGATATCCCCGAGCGCAGGCGCGAGCGTCGCCCCCGCGCAGCACTCCTCCCGCTTGATCCGCGCGTGCGCGAGGGAGTAGATCTGCGCGAGCACCGCCTCGGCCGCGGCCTCTGCGGACGCAGACGTCTCCGCCCCCGCAGACGGCGCATCGCCCGGCGCGGCCGCCTCGGCCGCCTGCCGCTGCGCTCCTGCCGGGGCAGCCGCATGTTGCGCCGCCCCGGCCTTTTCCGCCGCGTCCCCTGCCGCCTGCCGCGCCATGCCTGCCGCGGACGCTCCAGCCGCCTGCCGCGCCGCTCCCGCGTTTCCCGCCATGCCTGCCGCGGATACTTCCGCGGTGGAAGCCGCCTGCCGCGCGCCTGCCGCCTCTTTCCCCATGCCATCCGCCGCGGCGAAGAGCAGATAGATCTGGTTGAGGCTGCTGCACGAGAGGAACGGCAGCGCGCGTGCGGAGAGCGCCGCCGCGAGCGCCTGCGCCGTCTCCTGCGTGAGCGCCTCGACCGCGCGGCCGCCCGCGTTCTCCGGCAGGAAGCTGAACGCACAGAACACCTGCGGCGCGCGCACGGGATAGCCCGCCGACGCGGCCCGCGCCGCGAACTCCTGCGCGCTCACGCGTCCCGCGAGCGCGAGCGCGAGCAGACTCTCCTGCTGCGGCGCGCGGTCGCTCAGCACGATGGCCCGCGCGATGCTCTCTTCGATATCGACGAGCGGCGTATCCCAGGGAATCGTCATGAGAGGGAAGTCCTTGCGCGCCGCCGCGTCGATGATGCTCCGCGGGATCTCCTCGATATAGTGCTCCCCGAAGAGCAGGATGGCCCCCGCGAGATTCAGCCGCACCGCCTCGCGCAGCACGCGGCTCAGATTGAACGCCGGCCGGTGCGACGCCGCGCCGCTCACGATGAGCAGCTCCCCGCCGTGCACCCAATCGGTGAAATCATCATCCTCCGGCGTATAGATCCAGCGGATGGGATTCTCAAGCCCCCGCGTCCCCGTGAGATACCGCAGCCTGCCGAGCGACGGCAGCGATTTCAGATCCTTGCAGCGAAGCATCTTCCTCTCCTCCCCTTTCTAAGGAACCACTGATTCATTCAGCACACCGCGATTGTTCAGCGCTTCCTCAAGAAAGCGCTAATTAATGCAAGAATTTTACTACTTACTGGTAAGTGGATGAGAACATACCTTCTCCTCAGGAGGCGCCCTAGGCGCGGGCTGCCAGTGGCAGCCCCGGGACGGAGGACCGCGTAGCGGTGGAAGAGGTGCTGCACGGCGAAGGAATGTGCAGAAAACCTAAATGCGAGGCAAAACACCTCTTCCGCCTCGCTACGCTCGGCACTCCCGGGGATGCCGAATGAATCAGCGTTTCCCCAAGACTCTCTCTATTATATCCTCTCAGACGAGAAATGGCACCTCCGCCGTGACCGGCGCGCGCCCGCGGCGGAACAGCACGCGCCCGCGCCGCACGGAGAGCCGCACAGCCGCGCGGCGGCGGATCGCCTCGAAAGGCGTCGGCGCGTCAAGCACGAGGAAGCTCGCGTCCTTCCCCGCCGCGATGCCATACTCCGCCTCCACGCCGAGCGCCTTCGCGCCGTTCGTCGTCACGAGCGCGAGCGCGCCGTCGATCTCCTCCGGGCTCATGAGCTGCGCGATATGGATGCCCGCATCGAGGATGTGCATCGGATCGCCGTCGCCGAGCGGATACCAGGGATCCTCGATGGAGTCCTGCGCGAAGCAGACATTCACGCCCGCCGCGAGGAGCTCCTTCACGCGCGTGAGCCCGCGCCTCTTCGGATAGCTGTCCTGCCGCCCCTCAAGCGTGATGTTCTCCGTCGGGCACGAGACGAAATGGATCCCCGCGCGCCGCAGATTCGCCATCATGCGGAACGCGTACGCGCCGTTGGCCGAGCCGAACGAGCACGTATGGCTCGCCGTCGTGCGCGCGCCGATGCCCTCCATCGTCACGAGCGCTGTGAGGAGCTCGAGGTGGCGCGACTGATCATCGTCCGTCTCATCGCAGTGCACATCGATGCGGCGGTCGTATTTCACCGCGAGCTCCACCGCGCGGTGCAGCGACCGCTCGCCGAACTCGCGCGCGAGCTCGTTGTGTGGGATCGCGCCAACGCAGTCCGCGCCGAGCCGCAGCGCCTCCTCGACGAGCGCTTCGCCGCCCGGATACGCGTAGAACCCATCCTGCGGGAACGCGACCACCTGGATCGTCACGAGATCCTTGAGCTCCTCGCGCAGTGCGAGCAGCGTCTTGAGCGCCACGAGCCCCGGCGCCGTCACATCGACATGCGTGCGGATATACTGCACGCCCGCGAGCATCTCCGCGCGGATGGCCGCGAGCGCCCGCGCGCGGATCGACGCCTCCGTATACGACGCCTTCACCTCCGACCAGCGCCGGATCCCCTCGAAGAGCGTCCCCGTACCGTTCCGCCCGCCCGCGTAGACTGCGTCGAGGTGGATGTGCGGCTCCACATACGGCGGGATCACGAGCTGCCCGCCGAGATCCACGCACTCCGCCTCCGCCTCGATATGCGGCGCGACCGCCTCGAACCTCCCGTCCGAGACGAGCAGATCGAAGCTCCCCTCCCGTCCCATGAGATGTGCATCCTTATAAAGCGTCCTCATCGCACTCACCCTTTCTCCTGCCGCGCAGGCAAAGACCCCGCGCGCGAGCCCCGCAGGCATCGCACGCTTTGACAAACCCGCGCCCCGGCAGCTGCCAGCAGCGCCTTGCAAGGCACCGCTGAATGCATCAGTCGTGCCTCAAACAACCGCCCGCAAAAGACAAAGAGACCCTCAGCACACCATTGTGCCAAGGGCCTCAATCGCTGCTGCCTCACGACAGCCATGCTTTGCTTACGGGCTTCCTTTGCCTTTCAGACTAACAGGAAGAGATTTCGGAGGCAAGAGATTGTATCAAATTTGTGCACTTTGCATAAAAATCTCCACATCACCGCGCCGCCGCGCGCGGCTCCGTCTCCGCCTGCGCCGCGGGGAATTCCTCCTCATACGTATACGTCGGCGCGAGGGCGAAGCCGTTGAACTGCGTCGCTGAGACCGTGGTATAGGCGCCGATGTCGGTCGCGAGGACGTGGTCGCCGACCGTGAGCCGCGGCGTCAAAAAGTCCTCGTAGAGCACGTCGATGCCGTCGCAGGACGGGCCCGCGAATGTCGCGCGCACCCGCTCGCCGCGGCCGAACGTGTGCAGCGGGTAATGCCAATGGTCGTACATCATCCCCGAGAACGCGCCGTAGATGCCCTCGTCGAGGATGTACCAGGGATGGCCCGCGCGGTCCTTCGTGCCGATGACGGAGGCGACGAGGTTCACCGCCGTACCGGGCAGGAAGCGGCCCGGCTCGCAGTAGACGGCGGTCTCGGGGAAGAGCCGCACGATCTGGCGGTCGATGGCCGTGAGCATCGCGACCACATCGACGGCGAGCCCCGCGGCGTCCGGCACGGGGAAGCCGCCGCCGATGTCGAGATCTGTGAGCGTGAGCCCTGCGGCTTTCGCCTCAGCGAAAAGACCATGAACGAAAAGGAGCGCTTCCTCATACGCCGCGACGCTCAGCGACTGGCTGCCGACGTGGAAGCAGATGCCCACGGGCCGCAGTCCCGCACGTTTCGCCGCGAGGAGCAGCGGCAGCGCGTCCTCCGGGCGCGCGCCGAACTTCGTGTTGAGGTCGACGAGCGCGCGGCTGTTGTGCACGGCGATGCGCACGAGCACCGAGGCGCCCGGCACCGCCTGCGCGATCTTGCCGATCTCGCTTACGTCGTCGAACGTCATGCGACGCACGCCATACTTCGCCGCCGCGCGCAGTCCGCGCGCGTCCTTCACGGGATTCGCGTAGATCATGCGGCCGCCCGCGACGCCCTCGCGCGCGAGCGCCTCGATCTCCCCCGCCGACGCCACGTCGAATTTCGAGCCGAGCGCCGCGAGACGGCGCAGGATGGCAGGCGCTGGATTCGCCTTCATCGCGTAGTAGACGCCCGCGTGGGGCAGATGCGCGCGGAGGAACCGGTAGTTCTCCTCCACCTTCGCCGCGCTCACGACGAGAAACGGCGTCTCGTGACGGCGGCAGAGTTCGTTCATTTCGTTTTCACTGAGGTTAAAGCTTCGCATAACACAACCCTTCCTGTGGATGACATAAATATAGACATCGGGAAGCCGCTATGGCGCCTCCCGCGGCCAGGCGGTCTCCCGCCGGCAGCTCCGCTCCACATGAGCCTAGGAGCCGCTCTCCCGCCTATTGTAATACAGCTGTCTCCCTATTACAAGAAAAAATCCTCTGTCAGTGGAAATCTATCGCCTTTCTTTCCCGCTGGACATTTTTCCTCTGATGACGTATGATGAAGGGCAAGAATGGGATGCCATAAGCTGCTCTTGAGCCAATCGCGAGCCGCCGCCGCGTGCAGCGGCTTTCATCTCGTCATCATCGGGAGGGAAGCACTATGGACTACCTGTCACACAATATCGCCATCAATCTCAACCGCATCCGCAAGGCCAAGGGCATGAGCCTCGACGTCGTCGCGGAGCAGACCGGCGTGAGCAAGAGCATGCTCGCGACCATCGAAAAGGGGCACGCCAATCCATCCATCGGCGTCCTCGGCAAGATCATGAGCGGCCTGCGCATAGAGCTCGCGGATCTCACGCAGGCGCCGACGAAGGACGCCTACCTCGTCAATGTCGACAGCCTCGCGCCGACGAAGGACGTGCCCGGCGAGTACCGCGTCTGGACCTGCTTTCCCATCGCGGACAACCGCGTCGTCGAGATCTACCGCATCGACATCGCCCCCGGCGGCACCTACTGGAGCGGCGGCCACGGCGAGCGCACGAAGGAATACGTCTTCCTGCTGCACGGCGAGCTCTCGCTCGAGATCGCGGGCGGCGAGCGCCACACCATCAAGGAGGGCCAGGCCTTCCGCTTCTCCTCGGAGGAGGAGCATATCTACCGCAACCTCACGCATCACCCGATCAGCTTCGCCTCGTTCTTCGTCGTCTGCTGATTGGCTTGAGATGCCCGCTTCGCGAGGCAGCGCCTCCCCAGTAGCGGTACGCCGCCTCCGCCGCCTCGCGTTTCGTCCCCGCGTCCATTATAAAGCACACCAGCAGACGCGGGCGCGGCGCCATGATCCCCGCCGCCGCGCCTGCCGCGCCCTCCAAGAAAATTTTACAGAGTTACAAAAAATTGCTTGACGAGGCTTCTCCTGTGTGATATATTGAACACAGCTCAAGAGCAAAGATACCGATGACAAAGACGTCAGCGGAACATCAGACGATGTTCGCTGGCGCTTTTTTGTTTTCATCAGCATCCTTCATCCAGTCATGCACACAGGAATTTTCGATGGGGAGGAACCAATCATGAAACTCAAGGACACGGGACTCACAGCCGCAGACATCAAGGCAAAGGTAAAGAAGTACATGATCGAGACGTACGAGCGTTTCGACTTCCTCGCCGAGACGGCGAAGGATCAGTACATGTACGACGAGAACGGCACGCCGTACCTCGACTTTTACGCGGGCATCGCCGTCAACAGCGCCGGCAACTGCAACGAGAAAGTCGTCGCAGCCGTGCAGGATCAGTGCGCTGACATCATGCAGACGTTCAACTATCCGTACACGATCCCGCAGGCGCTGCTCGCCGAGAAAATCTGCACGACGATCGGCATGGACAAGGTCTTCTTCCAGAGCACGGGCACCGAGGCCAACGAGGCCATGATCAAGATGGCGCGCAAATACGGCATCGAGCACTACGGCCCGAACAAGTATCACATCGTCACCGCGAAGATGGGCTTCCACGGCCGCACGTTCGGCGCGATGAGCGCGACGGGCCAGCCGGGCAACGCCTGCCAGGTCGGCTTCGGCCCGATGGCCTATGGCTTCTCCTACGCGCCCTACAACGACCTCGAGGCCTTCAAGGACGCCTGCACGGAGAACACCATCGCCATCATGCTCGAGCCGGTGCAGGGCGAGGGCGGCGTCCATCCCGCGACGAAGGAATTCATGGTCGGCCTGAGGAAGTTCTGCGATGAGAACGGCATGCTCCTCCTCATCGACGAGGTGCAGACGGGCTGGTGCCGCACGGGCAAGGTCATGAGCTTCATGCACTACGGCATCAAGCCGGATATCGTCTCCATGGCGAAAGCCCTCGGCGGCGGCATGCCGATCGGCGCCATCTGCGCCCGCGAGGAAGTCGCGAAAGCCTTCACGATGGGCTCCCACGGCACGACGTTCGGCGGCCATCCGGTCTGCTGCGCCGCGGCGCTCGCCGAGGTCAACGAGCTGCTCGACCGCGACCTCGCGGGCAACGCCGCGAAGGTCGGCGAGTACCTCAAGAAGAAGCTCGCCGAGCTCCCGCACGTCAAGGAAGTCCGCGGCCAGGGCCTGCTCGTCGGCTGCGAGTTCGACGACACGATCTCCGGCGTCGACGTCAAGCACGGCTGCTTCGACCGTCACCTGCTCATCACGGCCATCGGCAAGCACATCATCCGCCTCATCCCGCCCCTCATCATCACCGAGGCGGACTGCGACAAGGCCGTCGCCATCATCAAGGAAACGGTCGAGAGCCTCAGCAAGTAAACGGCAGCGGGCACAGCAAACATCGAAGCAAACATCGAAGCAAACATCACAGCAATACACGAACAACGAGACGAAGCAGAGCCCTGGGAAACCACTGCTTGATAAAAGGAATGGCACGCATTGATCTGCCCTTCCCAAACATCATATCGCATTTCTTCAGCAAAGAAGCTGCTGCGGAAGTACCCTGCCGGTGCTTCCGCAACAGCTTTTTTAGCATTCATGTATACATGGATACAAACACCTCGAAAGAGAGATGAACGTATATGGAACGCGAAAAGAAAAAAGTCATCATCACCGTCGGCTGCGAATACGGCTGCGGCGGCCCCGCGCTCGCGCAGAAAATCGCCTCTGACTACGGCATCCCCTGCTACGACCGCGACCTCATCGACGACATCATCGAGGAGGCGGGCTTCTCCAAAGACCTCCTCGACAAAGCGGAAAACGCCAAGGAGATCCGCGGCCGCGACCCAGGCGTCAACCCCAAGAAGCTCGGCGCCATCAAATACCACAACCTCACGGACCGCGTCGTCTTCCTCCAGCGCGAGACGGTGCGCCGCCTCGCCGCCCGCGGCTCGTGCGTCTTCGTCGGCCGCTGCGCCGACCACATCCTGCGCCACCGCGAGAAATGCCTCAACGTCTTCATCTACGCGCCTGACGATGTGCGCCTCAAAGCCGTCATGAAAGAGCACAACCTCAAGAAAGCCGAGGCCGAGCTCCTCATCCAAAAGAGCGACGAGGATCTCCACGCACGCTACAAGCAGGTCACCGGCACCTACCGCGGCGACCGCCACAACCGCCACCTCCTCATCGACTCCTCCCTGCTCGGCATCGACCGCACGGCGAAGCTCATCGAGGAAGTCGCAGCCGAGCGCTTCGGCATCACAGGCGCCGCGGACATCGAGAAGACACCGGCGCCAAAAGCGCCCTCCTCCCCGGCAGAGTCCGGAGAGATAGCGCGCGAAAAAGCCGCTGCGACCGCCGAGGCGCCCACGAAACCGCCCGTACTTTCCGCTGAGATGGGAGCGTGAACACCATGGAACAGAAAACATCCTCCTTTGACCGCGTGCTCGGCGCGTGGGACATCCTCGTCATCGCCTTCGGCGCCATGATCGGCTGGGGCTGGGTCGTCTCGACCGGCACCTGGATCCAGGACGGCGGCGTCCTCGGCGCAGCCATCGGCTTCCTCATCGGCGGCGTCATGATCTTCTTCGTCGGCCTCACCTACGCCGAGCTCACGAGCGCCATGCCGCAGTGCGGCGGCGAACACGTCTTCAGCCACCGCGCCATGGGCCCCATCGGCTCCTTCATCTGCACCTGGGCCATCGTCCTCGGCTACGCGAGCGTCGTTTGCTTCGAGGCCTGCGCCCTGCCGACCATCGTCACCTACATCTTCCCCGACTTCCTGCAGGGCTACCTCTACACCGTCGCGGGATTCAAAGTCTACGCCTCCTGGCTCGCCGTCGCCATCGGCATGAGCATCCTCATGACCTACATCAACATCCGCGGCGTCAAGGCAGCGGCGAAGCTCCAGACCATCCTCACCGTCATCATCGGCGCGGCGGGCATCCTGCTCGTCATCGTCTCCGCCATCACCGGCAGCGTCTCCACCCTCGAACCGCAAGCCTTCATCCCCGGAGACACCACGACCACCTTCAAGGCCGTCCTCGCCGTCGCCGTCACGACGCCCTTCTACTTCATCGGCTTTGACGTCATCCCGCAGGCCGCCGAGGAGATCAACGTACCGCTCAAGAAAATCGGCAAGATCCTCATCCTCTCCGTCGTCTGCGCCGTCCTCTTCTACGCCCTCGTCATCATCGCCGTCGGCCTCGTCCTCACGGACAGCGAGATCCTCGCCGCCGAGAGCGGCACCGGCCTCGTCACCGCGGACGCCATGGCCAAAGCCCTCTCCTCCGCCACCATGGCGAAAGTCATCATCATCGGCGGCATGTGCGGCATCGTCACGAGCTGGAACTCCTTCCTCATGGGCGGCAGCCGCGCCCTCTACTCCATGGCCGAGTCCTACATGGTGCCGCGCTTCTTCGCGAAGCTCCATCCGAAATACAAGACGCCCATCAACGCCCTCTACCTCATCGGCTTCCTCTCCATCATCGCGCCGCTCGCCGGCCGCAAGATGCTCGTCTGGATCGTCGATGCCGGCAACTTCGGCTGCTGCCTCGCCTACTGCATGGTCGCCCTCTCCTTCCTCATCCTGAGGAAAAAGGAACCCGACCTCCCGCGCCCCTTCAAGGTCAGCCACTACAAGATCGTCGGCACCCTCGCCGTCCTCATGTCCGGCCTCATGGTCGCCCTCTACGCCATCCCGAACTCCGGCTCCACCCTCGTCTGGCAGGAATGGTGCATGGCAGGCGGCTGGGGCCTCCTCGGCGTCATCTTCGCCGTCGCCTGCAAGAGGAAATACCAGGAACGCTTCGGCACTCTCGCCCTCATCATCTCCGACGAAGACGCCGCCGCCCTCCAGTCGAGCGACGAAGAAATCTCCGTGGCCCTCGACCGCGCCATCGACGACGCCATCAACAAGATCCTCGCCGAGCGCCGCCTGACCACAGCCTGACGAACGAGCAGTTCCCTAAGGAACCACTGATTCGTGCAAGGTTTTTACCTCTTACCGTTGAATGGCTAAAACCATACCTTCTCCTCAGGGGCGCGTCAGCGCGGGCTGCCAGTGGCAGCCCCGGGAGGGGGACCGCGTAGCGGTGGAAGAGGTATTGCACGGCGGAAGACTGTGCCAAAAACATGATTCGCGGTAGAGCACCTCTTCCGCCGAACGTAGCGATGCTTTCACGGCATCAACTTCATTTCATCAAAACAGCCCACGAAAGGAAGACCACCCATGAACGAATTCCGCTTCTCCATCCCCCAGGACATCCTCGTCGGCCGCGGCACCGCGGAAAAACTCGGCGACGCCGCCAAGAAACTCGGCGGCACCCACGCCTTCATCATCTCCGGCCCGCACCTCACGAAAATGGGCCATGTCCAGCACTGCGCCGACCTCCTCGCCGCGAAAGGCATCCCCTCCGACGCCTTCAGCGAGACCGAGGGCAACCCCTCCGTCGCCACCGTTGACAAAGCCGCCAAAGCCTTCAAGGAAAGCGGCGCCGACTTCATCGTCGCCTTCGGCGGCGGCTCCCCGATGGACGTCGCCAAAGCCGTCGCCGTCGTCGCGAAATACGGCGGCAGCGTCACCGACTACGAAGGCGCCGACAAAGTCCCCGGCGACATCATCCCCCTCATCGCCATCCCGACCACCGCGGGCACCGGCTCTGAAGTCACCGCCTTCTCCGTCATCACCGACCACGCGAGGAACTACAAGCTCACCGTCTTCAGCTACAAACTCATCCCGAGCTACGCCATCCTCGATCCCGACTTCCTCACGACCGCGCCCGCGGGCGTCGCCGCCGCCTGCGGCATCGACGCCATGGTTCATGCCATCGAGTCCTACATCTCCCGCGCGGCCTCCCCGTTCTCCGACGCCATGGCGGAAAAAGCCCTCGAGCTCATCGGCAAGAACATCCGCCGCTACGTCGCCAACCGCGCCGACATCGAAGCCGCCCAGGCCATGCTCACCGGCTCCCTCTTCGCCGGCATCGCCTTCTCCTGGGCGCGCCTCGGCGACGTCCACGCCATGAGCCACCCCGTCAGCGCCTACTTCGACGTCCCGCACGGCATCGCCAACGCCATCCTCCTGCCGACCATCATGGAATTCAACGCCCTCGCCGACAACGGCAAATACAAGAAAATCTACAACTACGTCGCCGAAACCACCGCGGGCGAAGACTTCGAGCCCATCGACCTCGTCGCCGTCCTCAAGGAACTCAACGCCAGCTTCGGCATCCCCGCGAGCCTCAGCGAGGCCGGCGTCACCAAAGACAAATTCGACGCCATGGCCGACGACGCCATGAAGAGCGGCAACATCGCCGTCAACCCGCGCGCCACGAAAAAAAGCGACGTGCTCGACCTCTACGAGAAAGCATTCTGAAAAACGACAAACCAAAGGGCGCGGCCCCCACTTCGGGAGCCGCGCCCTTCCGTTTTCTCTCGCCTACCTACTTTTCATCTCCTTTAGGAAACACTGATTAATTCAGTACCCTGTCTTCACGCGTCTACGCTGTCCTCTCGTCGTCAACAAATCCTCAGCGTAGCTTCGGCTACGCCTCCGGTTTGTCTCCTAGAGAGTCTAGGACACTTCATTTAATCAGCGGTTCCTTTATCATTTTTTCTCAGAGAAAAAGGGGATTTCTCTTAAGGAAGCGAATATAGTATCACATCACATAGAGAAAAGAGGCTATTCCATGGACAGGAAAACAAAGCAATCCTTGCTCTGTGCTCTGGAAGAGAAACTCATATCCGTGCGCAGAATTCTTGAGGAACTTGGTACCACATCCCCTTTGCCAGCACTTGAAAAGCTCCAAACTTTCTGCAGAGAGGAGACCGCGAAACTCATCTTAGATGAGCAACGTGCTAAGGCGCTTCCTTTCCTCAACCTTACCGCAGAAAACGAATCAACACGCCGCGCACTTACTGCCTGCCAGGCAGATCTTCGGACGAAGCTCGAGCATCTGACCTCAGAAGATGACATCGAAACGCTACTCATCCCCTATCAAAAATTCATTGCGCTGCTGCAATCTGATAATCCATCAACCAAATTCAATAGCAGTTTAGAACTGCAGCACTATTTCCCAGCCGAGCTCCTTGTTGGCGCTCTCCAAGTTCAAAAAATCATCCATCCCGCCACGATGGCAGATACGCCATCCCCAGCGCAGGCAAAAACAGGAAGCGCAGCAATCGAACCCCCTGTTTCCGCTGCACCTGCCCCGAACAAAGACTGCCACGCAGCAGAAGCAATGACGGAAACCGCGGCGGAAGAGATGCCGCAAGCCCTGCGAGATTTTTTCACAGACGCCATGCTCCTGCCGGATAATTATGACTATGGCATGCTAGAAGTCAGCGCAAGCCCAAAAGCCGAAAAGAACATCGGCATCAAGGTGCTGAAATCTGATATCAGGCATTTGAGCTACCTGGGCGGCTTCGCAAAAAAGACCATGCATGAACTGAACAATCTGGACTTTGTCAGCCTTGCTTCTGTAAAAGCTAATATCAAGTCCTATTTGTCCCAATTGCCCCAAAAAATCTCAGATGACGAGATACCTTCCATTGCCGAAAAGTTCCTAAACAACCTTTGGAATCTAGGCTACCTGACCTGCTTCACAGTATCCCCTTTCGGGAAACTCTATTGTGCAAGCCAGAAACTCTATGACCTATTCCATCAAAAAGAAGCCTGCCAATACCTGAAAATCGAAAGAATCTCCCGCAACCAGGATAGCAAGGAACCGTCACACTTACCAAAATACGCTGATTGCCGTCTGGCTATGGCGCAATCCATCGCGTATAGCTATGATCCCGCACCGGACAATATCGAACGTACCTATCCGACAGACTGCTGCCTTACACAGACGATGTATTGCGCAAAAATGACCCTATACTACAAGTCCGGCTGCAAAAACACGAACCTTCTTCTCGGCATCTTCTGCGATGCTTCTCCCGAAAAAGACAACGTCGAAACCATCGATAGCCTGCAAAAAATCGCAGCTGAGACAACAAGCTTCGACCACATCCTTCTTGGCGGCATGGAGCGCAGCCAGCTCGAAGCACTGCTTAAGCGGCTGAAGACGGATAATACGTACAAGAACCTCTTTCCTTCCATTATCTACTTCTACCTGCTCCCTGAGGATCAGCTCTACGATGAACAATGGGAGAAGGCAACCTATACTCCATGTGCCCCCGAGGATGCAGCCGCACCTCTGGAGGAGACTGCGCCTAAAGATTCGGACACGATGCCACCAGCAGAGGAAACTACCGCCAACGAAATCTCTTCTTCTATTGCCGATATTGCCGAAAAAACAACAACCGAGGAGCCTAGCGTGAAGGAACCGCCTGCTGCATCCACACAGGCACCAAAGGCGGCAATACCAAAAGCCGCCGAAGACAAACAGCCAATCGAACAGCAAGCGTCCACTGCCGCTCCGCTACCTGCGCATGATGCAGAAACAGCAATCAAGGCGCCTAAAACAGCAAAGCCGCTGAACGAAACTACCCCCATGGCCGAAGAGCACGTTCCGACGCCGCCACAAAAATCCGAAGTGACTATGTCTCCGAAAAAAGTAAAACAAGGACAGATGACACGCACCGATGTCCTCAAAAATGCCATACATGCCGCAGCTCAAGGCAATATTCCCGCAGCGGCAGCAGTTCTTGGCTACACCAGCCGCTACCAGGGTGGCTGGAAGACTGACTATGATCAATTCGCTTACGCTGTACATGATCCAGCCGCACACATCAAGTACGCTTCCGACACTATCTGCACACTGTTTGCCGAACCGTTTGCCGAGGAATGCGCCATCTTCGGCCAGTATCTCGAGATTGCCACTGCCTGCCGTACATTCTTCTACAACGACACCGAGCACGACTACTCGTCACATAACCTCTACAGCATAGTTACCAGCACAGAGGCTCTGCCGCAGCCGCTTGCCGATTTCCTCTATCAGACGATGGACTTCAAGGAAAAGTACCACAAAGGAATCGACTTTTACGCTGACTATCGCAGGAAGGATCAGCAGTCTGTCGAAAAAGAACTTGTCAGCTTAAGCCACGAAGCGGAAGACTGCATCGAAACCCTCATCAAACAACGTGACAGGGAAAAGAAAGCACAGGAACGTTTCATCGAGACAAAAAAAGTCGTTTTCAATCCAAATGGCGATATTGCTACCTACCTCGGTGCCGTGAAGAACAACGAAAACGAATTACTTCCCTATCTCAAGGAATATCTGCAGGAAACCTTCATCGAAAAAGGCGCCCCCGTCACCATGGAAAACATCTCCGGTGAAAAGATTGACAGATTCATCAATGACGCTTGGAACGAAGCTGCCAAAAACATCAGTTATGTCAAACGCAATACACCACTGATGGGCAGCCTGCGCAACAACCTCATCAGCAAGCTGAAGAAGTCCACGAGCCTCTTCTGCCGCTGGCTCCTGCTCGCAGAAAAATCCTCTCCTCAGGAAGACGAGGCAGGAACCATCGCTTACAAGAAACTGCGCAACACTCTGCTGGAAGACCTGCGGGCTGCAATGGCGCAGTCTCTCGTGGAACAGAGCGACGACACCCTGGAGGTCAAGGCGGGTAAGAACGTTCTCCGTTCCTGCCTGAAAGAACTAGAGGATCGTCTCACGGGCAACTACAAGCCAGAACTGGCACGCTTCTTCTACGTCGATTTTCTTCGTACAGATGACCTCCTGCTCAACGAAAACTATCTACCGGATTTCCGCCACTGGAAACACATCAATGACGATGCTGCCTATCTCAAAGAACTCCTTGCTTCTGCTACAGGGAATCCCCCGACCTTCCAGCAGCGTCTGGAAAAGATTTTCAAAGAGGCTGGCGATAACTATCAGACAGCAAAACTTATCGATGACTATCTCCAGGCCAGCGGTGAAGGCTCTTACATCGAGCAAAAAGGTTATCGGCTCACTGACAACGAAAAAGAAGCCGAAAAAGCCTGTGAAAAAGACAATAATGAATTTATCGAAAACCTCGAGCTCGCTCAGAGCTACGGTCAGCTCGATACCGCAAACGAGAACCAGAAAGAAGACATCCGCAAAATTGTAAGTGAATGCTACGCGTATGCCAAAACATCGAAGAACTTCGGCATCTTCCGCACCGTCAGCCAATATTACATAGAGAAAATCCGTGAAAATGCCCTCAAACGCGGTGATTCCCTGCACAAAGAACTTGCGACCTGCCATCGTCAGTTAAAAGAAACTGGCGACGAAACGGCCCATCAGGAAGAATATCTCCAGCGCATCGAGCAAGCAATCGAGAAACAGAACTACACCGTAGCTGAGGATCTGCTCAGCAGGTGGCGCTCCCACGACATAGAGGATCACTTCGCAATCGAGGTGAAAGACCATCTGCAGGAATTCCTCAAAGACTACGATGTCTATTACAAAAAAGTCTACAATTCTAGCATCACGCTTGCCGCGCAGCTTCGCAGCACAGATCGCAACAAAAAAGAACGCGGTGCAACCCGCCTGGCAGAAAATTGGATTCGTGGCGGCCGTACTGCTTCCCCCGATGAGAAGATGAAAGATCTGCTGACGCTGCTCGGCTGGAATGTCGCCAAAGTGAAGCGCGAAACTCCCGTTATCAAAAATACCATGACCTTCCAAATTACGCTGCAACACCCTGGCAATGGGCGAAAGTCAAACTACAAACATCCCATTGCCGCGTTCGGATCGTTGGCTGAGCAAGAGGGCTTGCGCACTATCTGCCTCTTCGGACTTTTCGATGCCGACAACCTGATTGATATCTGCAAGGAACTGGGCAATGCCAAGCATACCCTCATTTTCCTCGACTATGCGTTGCAGCTCACAGAGCGCCGCCGTCTGGCACGAAAGATCAAAGAAGAGCTCTCTGGCAGGAAAGTCTTCTTGCTCATCGACCGCATTGTCATCTATTATCTCATGCGCCATTATGATGCCACACAGATCAGCCGCATCCTCATGCTCATCACCATGCCCTTTGCCGCCTATCAGCCATATATCTGGGAGTCAAGCAGCGTTATGCCGGCCGAGATGTTCATGGGGCGCCGCAAAGAGCTTGCAGACATTGAAAGTTCTACGGGGGTCAACATTGTCTACGGCGGCCGCCAGCTTGGTAAATCTGCACTGCTCAAAATGGCCGAGAAAGACATCGATCATGACGAGAATCATGACCGCGCCATTGTTGTCGACATCAAAGATCGTGACCATATCGCTGCCGCCAAGCTCATTAGCAACGTGCTCAGCGAGCGGAGATTCTTCACACAAGAAGTCGAAACAAACGACTGGGATGAACTCGCTCATGCCATCCGCCTGCGCCTCCAGGATGAGACAGCAGAAAAGATTCCCTATTTCCTCCTGATGCTCGACGAGGCAGACACTTTCATTGAGAGCTGTGAAGCCGTCAATTTCCAACCATTCAACGCACTCAAGAGCATACAAGGCATCGGCACAGGGCGTTTCAAATTCGTCATTGCCGGTCTGCGCAATATTGTTCGCTTCAACCGCGACATGGCACTCGGCAACAACAACGTCCTGCCACATATGAAGAGCATGACGGTGAAGCCCTTCAATATTTCCGAGGCACGCGAACTCCTGGAGACGCCTCTTTATTACCTCGGGTTCCGCTTCCCTGAGGGGCACGATATGGTGCCGCTCATCCTCGCGAGTACGAACTATTTCCCGGGGCTCATCCAGCTGTACTGCGCGAAGCTCATCGAGGCCATGAGCAACAACTACGCCGGCTACGATGAAAGTGAGACACCCGCCTATGAGGTACGCGAGGAACACATCAAGAAAGTCCTCGCTGACCCTGGGTTCGAGAAGGAAGTCAAGGAAAAATTTGAAATCACGCTACGCCTCGGCGATGACAATTACTACTTCATCCTTGCCCTGCTCATGGCATATCTCTACCATACGAATGGTTCCCCCAACGGCTATACGGCGCTTGATATCTATCAGCAGATCAAGGAAAATCATCTGACTGATCTGAGCCGCTTCAGCATAGAACAAATCGAGGCTCTCATGGAAGAACTGCGCGAACTCAACGTCTTCCGCAGGAAAGGCGATGAATGCTATTTGTTCAATCGCCATACTTTCTTCCAGATGATGGGTGACGAAGACGAAGTCATCAACAATCTCTTCAAAATCATGAACGGAGAAAATCCATGAACACCTTTGAAAAATATTGGTGGCAGGATACACCGAATGCCAGCCGCCTCTGCAAAGAAATCGTACAGGCACTCTTCTGTGGCCGACAAGTCATCTTTCACCATCCGCAACACCTTCCCTGGCAAAATACCTTCTGCCAAAATATCAAGAAACTCATTCTCGAGCAGGAATCAGAGCGCACACTAAAAATAGTGGCTGCCGAAAGTATCCCGGATACGCTGGCCGGACTTGGCGACTATTTGCTCAAGAATTTCTGCAAGCCCGACCTGCGAACAAGATTCCGCTCCGCCATGGGCTATGCCGATTTTCTCGCCAATCACACCAACGGCAACACCCTTGGTACCACCTACTTGCTCATTGAAAATGCCTCTGCCAAACAAGTTGAGACTTGGACTCCCTTCCTCAAAGAGTATCATGAAAAACTTGGCCAGAATAACGGCTGCACCTTTCTTCTCACGACATCAGCAGACACGAATCTACATGCCAAAGGGATCGAATGCATCGATTACGAAGAGGAAATCACCGACTATGACTGCCTCATCTTCTACCTCATTCTCGCAGGAGAATGTAAGGACTGCCCACCGGCTCTACGGCAATACCTCGGTGAACTCACAGGCACCATCGCAAAAAAAGACGTAGAACTCGGCGCCGCCTGCGTAAAACAAGGAAATTCCTTTTTAAAAAATCCGCTGGAGATACTACAACACCTCCCCAATGATGGACGCTGTCCCTTTCCTGAAGAAGAAACTACCATCCGCAGTGCCATCTGGATGACGCAGGTCAAGATGCTCTTTCCTATCATAGAGAATTTCCGCCAGCGATTTCTTGAACGCTATCAGGAACGCATTCAAAAACAGCTGCCGCACAACAATAACTTTGGTGAACCCGTCATTGACTATCACGATGTCGAACTTGGCCTGATCTGGCATTTGTTCTGCGATCACGACCTCCAAGTCTCTGACAAAGACTACAACGATTTTCACATCTATCGCGACGCACGAAATCACTTGGCACATATTGAACCACTCAACTGGAAAGACGTACTGCAAGTCATTCAAACAACTTACAAAAACCATCCGTCAGTATAAAAGAAAGGGCGCGGCCCCCATTTCGGGAGCCGCGCCCTTCCGTTTTCTTTTCTCTCATTCTGAATTGAAGACGGAGTGCCAAATGAATCAGTGGTTCCTTATTAGACGCTCCTTGATTTCAGTTATTTCTCCACATGTTTTTCCAATTCCAGCATATACTTATCGAAGTCAGACATGAACAGCCTGTCCTGAATCACACGATACTTTTCAAATTCAGTCTCTGCTTTTGCCTTGGCAATCTCCGCTGTAATCTTACCTGCATCCTGAAGAACCTCTCTGTCATCTGCCATCAGAAACAGATCCAGACGCTTTGCCCAGTCCTCCATGGTCATCGGAATGTGACGCTCTGCACGATCCTCTGCCAGATCGAGATATGCCGAAACAATACGCTCTAACGAGCGCATTTCCCGCTCTGAAAGATAATTCTTCGCTACCCGCACATCACTTTTTACGATCTTACCTTCCGGTGCTGCTGCCCAAGTAGTCAGTCCCATATGCGCCTTGTCCGCATCAGCCCGCTCATAAATCAACTCTGCAGCCGTATGTCCATGAACTGCATAATGCATCTTGTTTTGTACCTTCGCAAAGAACTGCTTTGTCGTCTGTGCTGTGCTGTCATAATCGAGCGCTGTGGCGTAGATATCCGTTATTTTCTGATAAAATCTACGCTCAGATAAGCGTATCTCACGAATCTGCTCCAGCAAGCGATCAAAGTATTCTGTTGTGAGCACAGTGCCACCGTTTTTCAATCGTTCATCATCCATGACCCAGCCTTTGATGGTATAGTCCTTCACGATACCATTGGCCCACTTGCGAAACTGCACCGCCCGCTCATTATTCACCTTGAACCCAACAGCAATGATCATTTGAAGATTATAATGCTTCGTATCACGGGCTACCCGGCGCGAACCTTCGGTTTGAACTATCCGGAATTTCCGGATAGTTGACGCTTCCTCAAGCTCTGAATCAGAATAAATCTTCTTAATATGCTCGTTGATGGTACGAACATCTACATCATACAATGTAGCCATCATCTTCTGCGTCAGCCATATATTCTCATCCTCATAGCGCATCTCAATACTGTCTTGCTGATCACCGACAGAGGCGACATAGGTCAGATATGCCGCCGCACTGGAACGGATGGTGGTTTCACTTTTTTTCTTTTCCAATAGAATTGCTCCTATCTGTTTTTCATCTTTTCAGGGAATAGACAATTCTCCTCGGTAAATAACGTTTGAATCGACATCCATGACTCCTTTATTGCTGGTTTCGACGCGGAGCGGAAAAATCCTTGCATGAATCAATATTTACTGACTCCTAGCGATCAAGCCATCATCAAGGATGCCAGGTCTGCCGTCCATGCGGCGATACGACATACACCAGCGAAGTCGCCGAACGCCTGGAGGCCATCGTCGCCTCCCTGCGCCGGACGCTCACGGAGATTGCCGTCGTCGATTACGAAAGCCGCCCGGCAGCATGAAAAACGGAAGGGCGCGGCCCCCACTTCGGGAGCCGCGCCCTTCCGTTTTCTCTCACCTGGTTGCTCAGGCGAGCTCGCTGCGCTCAGAGCTCAGGATGTAGAACTCCTTCACGCCCGTGATTGCCGCGCCGCCGACCGTGATGGCCTTCTTCTCGACCATCTCATCAAGCGCCGTCTGAACCTCGGCCTTCGTGAGGCCGTCCTTCGGCTCAGCGAGCGAAAACGTCGCCGTCTTCGCGTCGCCGACAGCGAAGACCATTTTCAGAGACTTTGCCATGTCGTTTCCTCCTTTCCTTCCACCTGGCTGCCGTGAGTTTACAGAGGTTGCCCGCGCTTCCATCGCACGCCCCGCGTGCTTCTCATGCGCGCCTCCCGTCTCTTCGCCAGCCAGCATCTATGATACCCGCCACCCACCGCCGCAGTTTCCTGCGTCCTACGGCATCATCTGCCTCACTCCGCGACGATCTCCGCGCTGTCCGTGCGGCCGACAGCCGCGACCTCGTAGCGCTGGAGCGCGCCGAGCTTCGTGCCGATGGAGAGGAGATCCTCATCCGCAAGCGCCGGATTCACGTTCGCGATCGTGCGCTGCGCCGTGCTCATCGTGCCGTCGGCCTTCTGGCCCGTCACGACCTTGAGCACGAGCTTCGTCGCCTGTTCGCTCTTCTTTGCCATGCTGCTCACCTCCTTTCACCCCCAGACATGCCGCGGGCGGGAGGAGATACAACCTCAGAGAAAAATTTTTTGTAACGGCTGGGCTGCGCGATTTTTGGGCACCAGGTGAGGCCCAAAGAAAAAAGACGGCGAAAAGCCGTCAAGAAACCACTGATTAAATGAGAGAGTTCCATAAGCGATGCGTTATCAGATATCCACGCAAATAGCAAATTATCCACAAAGTTGTGCACAACTTTGTGGATAACTCACCATTTTCTGATATGAAATTGATTAGAAAGACACCCGCAGGTATTCCTCCACAGCGTCGCGGATGCTCATGTTATTTCTGGAGGCGCTGCCGAGTCTGTTCTTGCCCGCATGTTTTACGGCGCTCGCATAGATGGCGTCCTCGATGGAGTCCGGCGTAAGGTCTTCCCAGTTCTGCGCCTGATAGCCGCGCCCCTTCACCGTGTTGTCCGGGCGGCCGCCTGTGACCTCGAGCTCCGAGAGGAACTGGATCTGCCGCGTCTTCGGCCGCACGTAGTAATGCGCGAGGTAGTATTTCTCCGGGTAGGTGTAGGTGCCGTCGCTGCCGTCATTCGGCGCTTCCTGCGTGAGCTTCACCCAGACGTCGAGGATGTATTCGTCACCGCTGTGCGGCAGGGGGATCCAGCGGAGATTTCTCGTGTCGAGGTCGTAGCGGTAGCCGTTGTCCGTCAGGATCTGCGCGTACCGCGCTTTGGGGGCTTTTTTCTTTTTCTCCCGCGGCTTCCTCGTTGTCGCCTGCAAACCGGCGGCCTTCCCATCAGCGCGGCCCGCGAGTGTGCCGGTGGAGGCGGTCACTGCCTGGGTAGCTGCCTGGTCATCGTCCTGCTGCACGGTGGTCTTTTTGTCTGCCGTACGCGCGGCGGTCTGATTTTCTGTGGTCTGCGCGGCTGCCACATCATCTGCGGCCTGCGCGGCGGCCGCGTTGCTTGCTGTCTGCGCGGCCGCGTGGGAAAACAGGCAGCTCGCAGCGAGGCACAGTGCTAGAAATCGTTTCATTCCCTCTCCTCCTTTGCTCTTCGCGGTTCCTCAGGAGTTGCCAAAGGAACCGTGCTTCTCCGGCCTTCCCCGCCTGCTCAGAGCGGCTTCTTCGCCGGCGTGCCGGCCTTGCGCGGGTAGGCGCGCGGGGTCGGGCGGTCTTTCCTTATCATGAGGACGGCGCGGACGTCGTCGAGGCCGGGCAGGTGAACGGGGCGCATCTCCTCGATGGCGCCGCCGAGGAGCTTCAGCGCGCGCGCGGCCTCGCGCGCCTCGTCCTGGTACTGCCGCCCCTTGAGCGCGAGGAGATGGCCGCCCTTTTTCACGAAGGGCAGCGTGTACTCGAGCAGCACGGGCAGGCGGGCGACGGCGCGGCTCACGGCGAGGTCGTAGCGCTCGCGGTGCGCCTGGTCGCGCGCCGCCTCCTCCGCGCGCGCGTGGATGCAGGCGACGTCCGTGAGGCCGAGCTCTGAGACGACGGTCTCGAGGAATTTCACGCGCTTGCCGAGCGAGTCCATGAGCGTCAGGCGGATGTCCGGCGCGAAGATCTTGAGCGGCAGGCCCGGAAAGCCCGCGCCTGTGCCCACGTCGATGACGGCGGGCGCGCCGCCAAAGAGCGCCGCGTCGTAGGCGGTAAGCGAGTCGATGATGTGCTTGACGGCGACCTCGCCCGGCGCCGTGATGGCCGTGAGGTTCATCTTCTCGTTCCACGCGATGAGGAGCTCGTAATAGCGCGTGAAGGCCGCGAGCTGCGCCTCGCTGAGCGCGATGCCGGCGGCGGCCGCTGCCGCGCGCAGCGCCTCGGTAAATTCCATGTCTGTTCCTCCTCTTTTCCTCTCGTCATCCCCTGCCAGGCGGCGCCACAGAACGCGGCCGGGCGGCGCTGCCCTGCGGTGCCCCGCGCCTGCCGCCACTTCTGGCTCCCTGCGCTCTGACGTTCAGGCGGTCGGCGTTTCTATGCTTATCTTTCGCCGCGCGTCTTTATTTTCCTGCCTGCCGCCGCTGCTGCTCGAGCCAGACGAGGAGCACGGAGATGTCGGCGGGCGAGACGCCGCTGATGCGCGACGCCTGGCCGACGCTCTCGGGGCGGATGGCGGCGAGCTTTTCGCGCGCCTCGTCGCGCAGGCTCGGCACGGCGGCGTAGTCGATGGTGTCCGGCAGGCGCTTCGCCTCGAGGCGTTCCATGCGCGCGACCTGCTCCTGCTGCTTCTTGATGTAGCCCTCGTAGCGGCTCTTGATCTCCACCTGCTCGCGCACCTCCGGCGCGAGCTCCGGCAGCTCCGGGAACGCCGCGCGGATCGTCTCGTAGGTCGCGCCGGGGCGGCGCAGGAGGTCGCAGGCCGTCGCGCGCGTGTGCACGGGGTCGAGCCCGTGCGCCGCGAGCCGCTCGTTCGTCTCGCGGCTCGGCGTGAACACGAGGCCCGTGAGCGCCTGCTCGGCGGCCCCGATTGCGGCCTGCTTTTTCTCGAAGCGCGCCCAGCGCGCGTCGCTGACGAGGCCGATGCGGCGGCCGATGGGCGTGAGGCGCGCGTCGGCGTTGTCCTGGCGCAGCAGCAGGCGGTACTCGGCGCGGCTCGTCATCATGCGGTAGGGCTCGTGCGTGCCCTTCGTCACGAGGTCGTCGATGAGCACGCCGATGTAGGCCTCCGAGCGCTTTAGGATGACGGGCGGCGCGCCCTTGATATACTGCGCGGCGTTGATGCCCGCGATGATACCCTGCGCGGCGGCCTCCTCGTAGCCTGAGGTGCCGTTCGACTGTCCCGCGGAGAAAAAGCCGCGGATCGTCTTGAACTCGAGGCTCGGCCGCAGCTGCGTCGGGTCGATGCAGTCATACTCGATGGCGTAGCCCGCGCGCATGACATGCGCGTGCTCGAGTCCCGGGATGGTGTGGAGGAACGCGAGCTGCACATCCATCGGCATGCTCGTGCTCATGCCCTGCACATAGACCTCGTTCGTGTGCAGGCCCTCGGGCTCGAGGAAGAGCTGGTGGCGCTCCTTGTCGGGGAAACGCAGGATCTTCGTCTCGATGGAGGGGCAGTAGCGCGGGCCGACGCCCTTGATGATGCCGTTCGCCATCGGCGCGCGGTCCATGTTGTCGCGCAGGATCTTATGCGTGCGCTCGTTCGTGTAGGTGAGGTAGCAGGGCACCTGCTCGCGCGTGCGCACATCGCTCATGAAGGAGAAACTCTGCGCCTCCTCGTCGCCCGGCTGCAGCTCCATCTTCTCATAGTCGAGCGTGCGCGCATCGACGCGCGCCGGCGTGCCGGTCTTGAAGCGCATGAGGCGAACGCCCGCCTCGGCGAGCGAGGCGGAAAAGCGCATCGCGGGGCGCTGGCCGTTCGGCCCGCCGCTGTACGTGTGCTCGCCGATGATGATGCGCCCGCGCAGGTACGTGCCCGTCGCCATGACGATGGCGCGCGCGAGATAGACCTCGCCCGTCTCCGTGACGACACCGCGCACGCCCTTTTTGTCCTCCGTGAGCAGGAGGTCAGTGATGAGGATCTGCTTGACGTCGAGGTGCTCCGTGTTCTCGCACGTCTCCTTCATCGTGAACTGGTAGAGCTTCTTGTCCGCCTGCGCGCGCAGCGCGTGGACGGCCGGGCCCTTGCCCGTGTTGAGCATGCGGAACTGGATGCAGGTCCTGTCCGCGTTCACGCCCATCTCGCCGCCTAAAGCGTCAACCTCGCGCACGAGGTGGCCTTTCGCCGGGCCGCCGACGGACGGGTTGCACGGCATGAGCGCGATGTTATCCATCGAGAGCGTCGCGAGCAGCGTCTCGCAGCCGAGCCGCGCGGCCGCGAGCGCCGCCTCGACGCCCGCGTGTCCGGCGCCGATGACGATGACGTCATACGTTCCTGCAGTAAACAAAATGTGATGGCCTCCCTTGCCCAGCGGCCCCTGTGGCCGCTGCCTGCCGCCTTGCCGCGGCTATTTCCCGATGCAGAATTTGCTGAAAATCTCGTCGATGATATCCTCGCCGACCGTCTCGCCCGTGATCTCGCCGAGCTTCTCCCAGGCGGCGCGCAGGTCGATGGAGATGAAGTCGACGGAGAGCCCCGCGCCGATGGTCTTGAGCGCCGCGCCGAGCTGCGCGTCCGCCGCGCGCAGCTGCGCCGCCGAGCGCTCGTCGGAGACGAAGCTCCCCTCCTCGAGGCCGCTGCCCGTACCCGCGAAATCGCCGATGGCCGCGGCGAGCGCAGAGAGTCCCCGCTCCTCGCGCGCAGAGATGGCGAGGATGGTGGGCGCCGCGGCGTCTCCTCCCGCGCATCTCGCGTAGGCCGCGGCGAGCGCCGCGGGCGTCGTCACGGGCGGCAGATCCGACTTCGTGAGCAGAAGCAGCGCGGGACGCCCCGCGACGAGGGAGAGGATCTCCTCATCCTCCGCAGCGAGCGGCTGCGCGCCGTCGAAGAGCGCGAGCACGAGCGCCGCGCGCTCGATGCAGCCGCGCGCCTTCTCGACGCCGATGCGCTCCACGACATCGTCCGTCTCGCGGATGCCCGCCGTGTCGATGATACGGAGCGGCACGCCGCCGATGTCGGCGTACTCCTCGATGCTGTCGCGCGTCGTGCCCGGGATGTCCGTGACGATGGCGCGCTCCTCGCGCAACAGCGCGTTCATGAGGCTCGACTTGCCGACGTTCGGCTTGCCGACGATGGCCGTCGGCAGGCCGTCACGGAGGATGCGCCCCGTGTGCGCCGTCGCGAGCAGCGCGCGGATCTCCTGGCGCAGCTGCGCCACCGCGCGCTCCACCTCATCGATGACGACATCGTCGATCTCATCCTCGGGGAAGTCGATGGCCGCCTCGAGATGCGCGATGAGCCCGAGACACTTCTGCCGCATGGCGTGGATCTTCCCGGAGAAATGCCCCGCGAGATGCCCCTCCGCGACGCGCAGCGCGCGATCCGTGCGCGCGCTCACGATCTCCATGACCGCCTGCGCCTGCGAGAGGTCGAGCCGCCCGGAGAGGAACGCCCGCTTCGTGAACTCGCCGCGCTCCGCGCTGCGCGCGCCCGCCGCGAGCACGCGGCCGAGCACGCGGCGCAGCACGATACTGCCGCCGTGGCACGAGAGCTCGACAACATCCTCCCGCGTGTAGGAGTGCGGCGCGCGCATGACGAGCGCGAGCACCTCGTCGATGGGCGCGCCCTCTTCATCTACGACGTGGCCGTAGAGCACGCGCTGCGTCTCGGCGTCCTTGAGCCTTTTCCCCGACGCCGCGCGGAACACCGCGTCCGCCACCTCGATGGCGCGCGCGCCGCTGATGCGCAGCATGCCGACGCCCGCCTCGCCGGGCGCCGTCGCGATGGCCGCAATCGTATCCGCCTGCATAGTCTCATCCTTTCCCTGATGTCGAACGAGAGGCCGCCTGACCTCGCGGCCCAGCCTCTCTCCCGGCACGAAAAAAGGGCGCTCCCCAGAGGAGACAGCCCTTTCACAGCAGTCTTTCATCCCCGCGCGGGGATCCTATATACCAAGCTACGAACGCGCTGGCCTGCGCGCCGTCATCCCAGGACTCGCTTACTCCTCGCCTCGTCCGCGGCGCTCATCGCGCGGCCCCGCGTAGCGGCGGCGGCGCTTCGGCGCGATCACGACGCAGCGGTACGGCTCATCGCCGTCGCTGTACGTGCTCACGCGGTAGTTGTCCTGCAGCGCCATGTGGATGATCTTGCGCTCGTGCCGGTTCATCGGCTCGAGGCGCACCTCCGCGTGGATGCGGCACGCCTTCTCCGCGAGATGACCAGCGAGGCGGCGCAGCGTCTCCTCGCGGCGGCTGCGGTAGCCCTCGACGTCGAGGATGACGTGGATGCGCCCCTCCTCGCAGCCGCGGTTCGCCGCGAGATTCGTGAGATATTGGAGCGCGTCGAGCGTCTGCCCGTGCTTGCCGATGAGGATGCCGAGGCTCTCGCCGCTGAGGTCATAGACATAGCCCTCGTCCGTCTCCCGTACCGAGAGCGCCACCGTGAGCCCCATGCAGCGGAAGATATCGCGCAGGAACTGCTCCGCGCGCGCGCGCGGCGTCCCTGCCGCAGGTGCCGTCGACGCAGACGCTGCCGACTGCGCGCCAGCAGGCGCAGCCGCTGCAGCAGCAGGCGTCACGTCCTCCTGCTTCTCCGTCACGCGCAGGCGCGCCATACGGCCGCCGAACAAGCCGAAAAACCCGCGCGACGGCTGCTCGATCACCTCGTAATCGACCTCGTCCACCGAGCGTCCGAGCGCGACGAGTGCCTTTTCGAGCGCCTCCTCGACGGTCTTGCCCGTCTCGATGACCGTGCTCATGCATCCGCCCCCTTCTTCTTCGCGCCCGGCTTCTCCTCACCGCGGTACATCCACCACTGCTGCGCGATCTGGCAGAAGTTCATCGCGGCCCAGTAGAGCACGAGGCCCGAGGCGAAGTTCCAGCTCATGAAGCCGATGAAGAGCGGCATCACATACGCCATCATCTTCATCTGCGTATTGCTCATATCGGACGTCTGGCGCGTCTGCCAGTACGTCGTCACCGCCGCGATCACGGGCAGGATATGCGTCGGATCCGGCTCGGACATCGACGGCAGCCAGAGGAACTGCGCCGCCTCCGGCGAAGGATACTGGAAATTGAACAGCGAGTAATACATGCCCATGAGGATCGGCATCTGGATGAGCAGCGGCAGGCAGCCGGCGAGCGGATTCACGCCGGCGTCCTTGTAGAGCTCGCCGATCTTCTGCTGCATGAGCTGCGGATTGTCCTTGTACTTCTCCTGGAGCTTCTTCATCTTCGGTGAGAGCTCCTGCATCGCCTTCATCGACTTCACCTGCTTGACCGTCAGCGGGTAGAGGCACATCTTCACGACGATGGTCAAGAGGATGATGGCAGCGCCGTAGCTGCCGAATCCCGTCAGCGAAGTGAGATTGTAGAGGATCTGCAGCACGAAGGCGAGAATCTCCTCGATTGGCTGGAAGAGTGTCGAAAAAATACCTGTCAATTCATCACGTCCATTTCCATCTTACGTAGGTTGGTCATCTGCTCCAAACCGCGGCCGCCCTGAGAACCGGCTCCAGCGGGCGCCCTCACGGCACGGGATCGTACCCGCCCGCGTGAAAGGGATGGCAGCGCAGGATGCGGCGCAGCGCGAGCATGCCGCCGCGCCGCGCGCCATAGCGCGCAATCGCCGTCATCGCGTAGGCCGAGCACGTCGGCACATAACGGCACGTCGGCGGGAAAAGCGGCGAAATCGCCGCGCGATAAAAAGAAATCAAAAAGAGAAGCACCTGCTTCATGCCATCCGCCTCACTCCGATAAGCACGGACGCAGCCAGCACCGTCCCAGTCACCGCGCATGCCGCGGCCCGCTCCATCACGGACGCCGCAGACCTCAGCGCAGAATCCCGGCCTTGCGGCAGAGCGCGAGATACGCGCGCTCGACCTCCTGGCACTTCGCCGCAACGGCTGCCTTGCGGCCGACGAGGATCAGCGCCGTGCGCGGCGCGAGCTCCGCCCGGTGCCTTCGGTAGCTCTCGCGCAGCAGCCGCTTCACGCGGCTCCGGCGCACGGCGCAGCCGAGCTTCTTGCCCGCGGCGAAGCCGACCTCGCCGTAGAGCGGCTTTGGATCGCCCTCATGCATATGAAAAACATAAAGGACAAGATACCGGTTCGCATAGGAACGTCCCGCCCGATAGACCCGCTGGAAGCAGGCACTCCTCTTGAGCATCAGCCGCCGCGGCAGCGTGTTCGTGCGCATCCCCTGCATCTCTCCCCGTTGAAACTTCTGAAACCGCCGCGTTTCGCAGCAGTTCCCCAATATAATGGAAAAAGGCCACCTAAGTGACCTGAACCCATCTTATGCGGAAATCTTTTTCCGGCCACGCTGGCGTCTTCTCTTCAGGACGAGACGGCCGCCCTTCGTCTTCATGCGCTCGCGGAAGCCGTGCGTCTTCTTGCGCCAATGGTTGTTCGGCTGAAATGTCTGCTTCAATCCTTCCACCTCCTTTAGTGGCATAGCACTGCCTAGATAGCTATTCTAAATTATAAATCAGCGGGCAGGAACGTGTCAAGCGTCCGCCCGCGGAAAAAAGTGGACAATGCCCCGAAAAATCTGCGAAACATGCCGGAGTTCAGAGAAGCGCCGCCTACATCTCCTGCTTCCCCGGGACTCATTTCACCTCGTCGAGATTCCCCTGATCGATGACGAGCGGCGTGCAAAGGTACGCCGGTACCTTGAAGACGCCGTTGTCATAAGAGCTGACGTCGTTGATATCCGGCTGCGTCCCCTCGACCACGGCCTTGATCATGCGGACGGCCTTGGCGACGAGGATCTCCGGATCCTTGTAGATCGTGATGGTCTGCTGGCCGCTGCGGATCGCTTCGAGCGCCTTGCTCTCTGCGTCCTGCCCCGTCATCAGCGGCATCGCGGCATAGCCGCCGGCGGACAGCGCCTCGCGGATGCCGCCGGCGATGCCGTCATTCGGGGAGAGGATGACGTCGAGATGTTTGCCGGCGTCGGGGCCGCGGAGCAGCTTTTCCATGCGCTCCTTGGCTTTTTCCGGCTTCCAGTCCTTGGTATTGACCTGCTCGAACGTCTTCTCGCCCGACGGGATGACGAGCTGCCCCCGGTCGATATACGGCTGCAGGACATCCATCGCGCCGGAGAAGAAGAGATGCGCGTTGTTGTCGGCGGGATCGCCCGCGAAGACCTCCATATAGAACGGGCCCGCACCGCTCTTGAGACGCAGCTTCGCCTCGATGTATTCGCCCATCGCCTCGCCCACCGCCTCGTTGTCAAAGGTGGCATAATACGACACCGCGTCCGTTTTCATGATGAGGCGGTCGTAGGCGATCACAGGGATGTGCTGCGCCTTCGCCTCAGCCAGCACATCCGTCAGCGCCTCGCCGTCGACAGCGCCGATCACCAGGCATTTGGGATGCGCGGCGATCTGCTTTTTGATCTGCTCGATCTGCTGCTCCGAGGTATCCGCGAACTGCAGATCGACGGTGAACCCCTCCTGTTCCAGCATATCCTTCATGGTCTGCCCGTTCTTCTGCCAGCTCGACGAGGAATTGGCAAAGGAGACGGCGACGCTCTTATCCGTCTGCCCGCTGCCGCAGCCTGCCAAAGAAAGCAGAGCGGCGGCCAGCAGCAAAAGGCTACACCATTGCACGAATTTTTTCATAATCTGCCCTCCTTAGATTCGGAATTTTTCCGTCGTCGCGGATAGTTCCTGCGCCAGATCGAAAAGTTTCTTGCTCGCGTCAGCGACCTCATCCATAGAGGCCGACTGCTCCTCCGTGGCCGCTGAGACAGACTCCGTCTCGGCAGCCACGTCGCGTCCGGACTGATTGACGCCCTCCATGACCTCGACAAGCGCCTCGGCCCGCCGCGCGGACTTGCGGGCCTCCTGCTGGATGGTATCCGCCCGCGCCGTCAGCTCCGTCACGGCCTCGGCGATATGCTCAAAGGCCATTCCCGCCTCGCTCATGATCTTGCGTCCGCCCTCTACATCGGACGTACCCTTCTCCATCCGCTGCACCGCCTGCTCCGTATCCGCCTGGATCGTATGGATCAGCGCGGCGATCTTCTGCGCCGCGGCGTCGGACTCCTCGGCGAGCTTGCGCACCTCCTCCGCCACGACGGAGAAGCCGCGTCCCGCCTCGCCTGCCCGCGCCGCCTCGATGGCCGCGTTGAGAGAGAGCAGATTCGTCTGCTCGGCGATGCCCGAAATGGTCACGGAGATCTGGCCGATCTCCGCGGAGCGGTCAGCCAGCTTCCTGATCACCTCGGCCGAGTCCGTCACCGAGTCAGCGATCTCCGCCATCTGCGCAGCGGCGCCGTCGATGGACTCCTTGCCCTGCCCGGCGATGTGCTCGACCCTGCGGGCCGAGTCTACCGACGCCGTCGCCTTCTCCTGGAACTGCTGGATGCTTCCGGACATCTCCTGGATATCCGCGAGAGACCTGCTGACCGCCTCGCCCTGCTGGCTCGTATTGCCGGCGACATTCGTGACGGATGCAGCGACCTGCTGCGTGGCCTGCGCCGACTGGCTGGCGTTCTCCGTCAGCTGCGCCGCAAAGGTCGAGACCTCCGAGGCCGTCTTCTGGATATGCTCGATCAGCGTGCGCAGATTGCGGATGGTATCGCCGTAGGTTGCCGTCAGCTCGCCGAACTCATCCTGCGTCTTCGGCACGGCCTCGACCGTCAGATTCCCGCCGGCCACCTCGCGGGAAACCTGCATCAGATAGCGCACGGACTTCATGATGCCCGCGCTCAGATAGAACGCCATGACGCCGGAAAGTCCGGCGACCAGCAGGATGCAGACGATGAGCGTCCACTTCGTCTGCTCATACTTTTTCGACGCCTCGGCACTCTCCTGATGGATGAAATCCTTGCTGCTGTCAACGACGCGGTTCAGCTGATTCGCCATCGAAGCGTACTGGCTGCCGGAGCGATCGATCAGCGCCGCCGCCTCCGCCTGTTTCCCATCCTTGGCGAGACGGATGGCCCTCTGCGAAGTATCCTTGTACGCGCTCCAGTTGCTGCGCAGCGCATCGAAATCATCGCGCACCTCCGGTGCGACGGAGGAATCCATCGCGTCCAGGGCGATATCGAGCTGATCGGCCTTCTTCTTCGTTTCCTGCGCGGCGTGGATGCGGTTCGGCAGAGTCGTCGCCATCAGCACCGCGTACTCGCCCTGCCGATAGTCCGATAGCGTGCGGCTGCTCTCAGCGCCGATCATCACGCTCGACAGATGCTCCGTCGCGATTCTCAAAGCGCCGCTGTTGATCTGGTTCAAACTATATCCCGTATACAGCCCGTTCGCTACAAAAATAGCGATGAGCACCCCAAAGACGAGAAACAGCTTTTTGCGGATGGTCATACGATCCACAGAACTCCCTCCTAAAACCCGTATCCTTTTATTAACTCAATCTATTCTAATATTATATCATAAGTTAATATCATTTGAAAGTATTGCCAGATTATTTATAACCATCCTCTGTGCTTTCAAAACCGCCAGGCGTATCGTCAAAGCCTGCCGACAGGCAGCGCGAGGAGCGCTGGCAAGGCCCGCAGCTGCACCGCCGCTGTATTTTGCCCCCGATTGCCTGGGAACCGCCCACGAAAAGTGGACAACTCTGTGTATTCTGTGGATATTTATGGAAGAAAGCGCCGTTCCTCCACGAAAACCTGTTGATAACTTGCCCCGCTTTTGATAAACTAATCTTGATTCTTTTCACGCCATACACCTTTTGTCCACAGAACTTATCCACCAACCGCATAACGCTCACTTCTCCTACGATTACAAACCTCCGTGGCCATCAGGACGCGGATTTGTAATTTTTTTTGCGGCTTTCCCACATGCTTGCCTCACAGTTATCCACAGCTGTGGATGAATTTGTGGATAACCGTTCTCCCTGTGGACGAATCCTATCATTATCTATACCAGAAAGGAACTTTCCCTATGCCGACGAAAGAAACCGACCTCAAGGCCATCTGGCTGGAAATCCTCACGAAAGTGCAGGAATCCCTCTCGAAGGTGGCCTGCGAAAAATGGCTGATGCCCGTGCGCCCCATCCGCCTCGATGAGCGCACGCTCGAGCTCGCCGCGCCGAACGACTTCTCCAAAGACTGGATCAAGGACCGCTACATCCCCATCCTCGAGGACGCCGTCGCCGACGTGCTCGGCGCGCCGCGCAACGTAGAGCTTATCAGCCTCGACCTGCCGGCCCCGAGCGACGAGGATCAGCCGGAGGAGACGCGCACGCCGCGAAAGGTGCAGAAAGCCGCCAAAGCCGCCCGCAGCCACCGCGGGGCCAAGGGCGAGACCGTCGAGCAGCCGACGCTGCTCGGCGACGAGGGCGCGGACGCCGCGCCGGACACCGCCGCGCTGCCGCTCTCGAAGGACGACTGGCAGGAGGAGGAGGCCGCCGGCGAGGCGAACGGCCGCGGCAGCCACAAATACCCTGCCCCCATCGCGCCGGGCGACGCCTCGACGCTCAATCCGAAATACACCTTCGACACCTTCGTCACGGGCAAGAGCAACCAGCTCGCGCATGCCGCCTCCATCTCCGTCGCGGAGAACCCGGGCCACGGCTACAACCCGCTCTTCCTCTACGGCGGCGTCGGCCTCGGCAAGACGCATCTCATGCACGCCATCGGCCACCGCATCCTCAAGAACCACCCCGAGATGCGCGTGCTCTACGTATCGAGCGAGAAGTTCACGAACGAGCTCATCAACTCCATCCGCGACGGCCACCCGGAGAAATTCCGCGACAAATACCGCACGATCGACGTGCTCATGGTCGACGACATCCAGTTCCTCTCCGGCAAGACGAGCACGCAGGAGGAGTTCTTCCATACCTTCAACGCGCTGCACGACGACAACAAGCAGATCATCCTCTCGTCCGACCGCCCGCCCAAGGAGGTCGAGAAGCTCGAGGAACGCCTGCGCTCCCGCTTCGAGTGGGGCCTCATCACAGACATCCAGGCGCCGGACCTCGAGACGCGCATCGCCATCCTGCGGAAAAAGGCCATGGTCGACAACATCGAGGTGCCGAACGACGTCATGTTCGCCATCGCGAACCGCATCGACACGAACATCCGTGAGCTCGAGGGCGCGCTCACGCGCGTCTGCGCCTACGCCTCCCTCACGAAGCAGCCCGTGACGACCACCGTCGTCTCCGAAGCGCTCAAGGACCTCTTCCCCACGAGCAGCAGCAAGGAGGTCACGCTCGAGATCATCCAGGAGATCGTCGCCGCCTATTTCAAGCTGCAGGTCGAGGATCTGCACGCGAAAAAGCGCAGCCGCAGCATCGCCTTCCCGCGCCAGATCGCCATGTACCTCTGCCGTGAGCTCACCGAGAGCAGCCTGCCCGCCATCGGCCAGTTCTTCGGCGGGCGCGACCACACGACAGTGCTGCACGCCTACGATAAAATCAAGAAGGAAAAGGAAACGGACGAAAAGCTCAATCAGACCATCAGCGAGCTCATCACGCGCATCCAGAAGATGTGAGGAAGCGCCGCACGCGACAGCATCGCCATCCCCGCAGCTTATCCCGCTGCGCCTGTGGAAAACCATGTGGAGATGCCTCTGCATAACCTGTCGATGCTTTGTGGATAAGTAGCGCCTGACCTCTTCGCTGTGCATGCTGTGTATAACTTCATCTTCTCTCCCTCTCGCTTATCTACAGGTTACCCACAGCCGATCTGTTACCATCTCGCCGCGTCGCATCGCTTATCCACTTTTCCACAAGCCCTACGACTACGACAACTATTTTTCTCAAAGATAACGAGCCTTATCAAAAACAAGGAGCGAGGCAAAATGAAATTCACCTGTCAAAAAAACGAACTCGCCGGCGCCATCTCCATCGTGAGCAAGGCCCTCTCGAGCAAGCCGCAGATGCCCATCCTCTCCGGCATCTACCTCAGAGCCACGGATCATCAGATCGAGATCGAGGCCACGGACTTCGAGCTCGGCATCATTGTCGCCATCGACGCAGAGATCGCGCAACCCGGCCAGATGACGCTGCCCGGCCGCTATTTCCAGGCAGTCATCCACAAACTGCCTGGGGACACCGTCAGCATCGACGAAGACAGCGAGGCGAAGAGCGTGCGCATCCAGTCAGACGCCGCAAACTACACGCTGCGCACGATGAACGCCAGCGAATACCCATGTATCCACAGGCTCGAAGGGGATCTCCGCTTCACGATCAAAGACAATATCCTCCGTTCCCTTGTGAAAAAAACGGCCTTTGCCTGCTCGAATGACGAGAGCCGCCCCATCTTCACCGGCGTCTACATGGACATCGACCAGAACACCCTCACGATGGCGGCGACGAATACCCACAGGCTCGCTGTGAAAAAAGAGACGTTCGACGCGCCCATCGGCGCGATCAAACTCATCATCCCCGCCAAAGTCCTCACAGAGCTTCAGCACATCCTGACCTCCGAGATCCCCAGCGACGTCGAGGTCACCTGCTCGCTCAATCAGGTGAGCTTCGCGTTCGAGAACATCTATATGACCTCCCGCCTCATCGAGGGCGCGTTCCCAAACTACCGCAACGTCATCCCGCAGAACCTCACGGTGAAGGTCGAGGCCAAGACGAGCGAGCTCAGCGCTGCGATGGATCGCGTCTCCCTCATCAGCCGCGCGAACGACTACAACGTCGTGAAACTCGACTTCCACGACAGCGAGCTCCACATCTCCTCGAGCAACCCCGACATCGGCCATGCGGAGGAGACGATCCCCGTCGCCATCGAGGGCGACGCCATCCAGATCGCCTTCAACGCGACCTACCTCGTCGACGTGCTCAAGGCGCTCGACGGCGAGACGTGCACCATCTCGCTGCACCAGCCGCTGAGCCCCATCACCATCACCGAGCCGGACGATCCTGACTTCATCTATGTCGTGACGCCTGTGCGCACGGCGCATTGACAGGAGAGGAAAGACCATGACGACGAAAATCTCCATCGATACGGACACCATCCAGCTCGACCAGTTCCTCAAATGGGCCGGCGTCCTCGCCTCGGGCGGCGAGATCCGGCAGCTCATCGAGGAGCGGCGCATCCGCCGCAACGGCGAAATCGAGACGGCGAAGCGCCGCCGCCTCGCGCCCGGCGACATCATCGAGATCGAGGGCCTCGGCAGCTACGAGGTCACGAGGGACTGAGAAATATGCTCGTTCACGCCATCGCACTCAAGAATTACCGCAACTACGAAAGCCTGACGCTCACGCTCGATGAGGGGATCAACATCTTCCTCGGCGCGAACGCGCAGGGCAAGACGAATCTTTTAGAGGCCATCTGCTACGCGTCGCTCGGGCGCTCCCACCGCACGCATCAGGATGGGGATCTCATCCGCTTCGGACAGGAGGCCGGCTCGCTGCAGCTGGCCTTTTCGCGTTTTGCGGCGAAGAGCCGCCTCGAGTTCCTCTTCGCGCGCGGCAGGCGGCGGAAGATCAGCCTCAACGGCGAGCCCATCCGCCAAAAAGAGCTCGTCGGCACGCTCAACACCGTTCTTTTCTCCCCCGAGGATCTCTTCCTCATCAAGGGCGCGCCCGCCGAGCGGCGGCGCTTCCTCGACGGGGAGATCTCGCAGGCGAGCCCCGCCTACTACCACGAGCTCGCGACGTATCAGCGCCTCGTCGCGCAGCGGAACGCGCTCCTGAAGCGCATCCGCGAGCGGCGCGCCGCGCCCGCCGCGCTCGCGCCCTGGGAGCCGCAGCTCGCGGCGAGCGCCGCGCGCGTGACGGCCAAAAGGCTCGAGGTCGTGCGCAAGCTCGGCATGCTCGCGAACCTCATGCAGCGCCGCATCTCCGGCAGCCAGGAGAACCTCGCGCTCTCGCTCGTCATCGACGGCAGCGGCGGCGAGGCGCCGCCGACGGTGACAAATGCGCTCGAAACATGGTATAATGAGAAACTGCAGGAGTGCCGGGAAAATGACATCGCGCGCGGCGCGACCACCGTCGGCCCCCACAGGGACGACCTCATGCTCGCCGTCAACGGCGTCAACCTGCGTTCCTTCGGCTCGCAGGGACAGCAGCGCACGGGCGCGCTCTCGCTGAAGCTCTCCGAGCTCGAGTTCCTGCGCTCCGAGACGGGCGAATATCCCATCCTGCTCCTCGACGACGTCATGAGCGAGCTCGACGCGGACCGGCGCCAGGCGCTGCTCGCCTTCCTGCGCAAGGAGCATATCCAGACCATCATCACGGCGACGGACGCGGCGTATTTCCCGCGCGCGCCCCTGGGCACCCGCTACCGCGTCGCGGCCGGGCAGGTCGCGCGCCTGTAGCGCGCAGCTGGCGAAGTAGCTGACCATATCGATGGACTGCATACAGATACGCGGCGCGCATGTAGTGCGCGGCGAGCGTTTGCTGCCTCGCCCGCTATTTGACTGACCTCGCGGGCGCATTTCCTCGCGCCGGAAAACTGCGGAAAGGAACGGGCGGCATGAAGAAAAAGCGTCATCCGGGCGTCGAGCCCGTCAAAAGCATCCTCCCGAAGAGCATCCACGCCCTCGGGCCGAAGGTCGAGCAGCGCTACCTGCGCGAGAGCGTCGTCGGCCACTGGAGCGAGATCGTCGGCGCGCCGATCGCGCGGAGCGTCGAGGCCGTGCGCATCCTCCGCGACGTGCTCTGGCTCTACTCGCCGGACGCCGTCTGGCGGAACCAGATCATGATGATGCAGCTCGACATCTGCCAGCGCGTCAACAACTTCGCGGGCTGCCGCCTCGTCAAGGAAATGCGCTTCGCGCGCAGCGGCCGCGTGCGGCAGGCACTCGCGAAGGCGCGGGAGGACGCCGCGGCTGAGGGGCTCGCCGCGCTGCCGGAGGAGCAGCTGCGCGCGCAGGTCGCGCGCGCGGACCTCACGGCGGAGGAGATCGCCGCCGCGCGCACGCGCTGTGCGGGCGTCGAGGACGAGGCGCTGCGGCAGCGGCTCTTCCGCCTGACGCTCAGCCAGGCGAAGCTCCGCCATGTGCGGGAGGCGCACGGCTACCACAGGTGCAGCGACTGCGGCGCGCTCTGCCCGCCGGGCGCGAAGCGCTGCGGCGTCTGCGAGATGCGCCACGAGGAGGCGCTGCGCACGGAGGTCACGCGCCTCCTGCGCGACGTGCCGTGGCTCCGCTACGCCGAGGCGAAGGAAAGCATCCCCGAGGTGACGCCCTCGCTGCTCGCGAGCTGCCGCGTCTCCCTCATCCAGTCGCTCGCGGCGAAGGTGCTCCTCACCGACTACGAGAGCCTCGCGGCCAAGACGCTCACGATGCTCTTCCGCTGCCTGCCGCCCGAGCAGCTCACGGAGGACAAGGTCAAGCGCACGCTCTACTACCTGCGCGGCAGCCTCGCGAAGCCCAGGGAGTGGCAGCCCGTCAGACGCTACGACTACATAGACTGGGGCAAGAAGAAAGCAGGTGAGAGCCGTGTTCCTACATCTCGGCCGTAACGTATCCGTGCGCGTCGCGGACGTCGTCTCCATCCACGACATCCGCCTCTTCACTGCGTCCGGCGCGCCAGGCTGCGACCTGCTCCAAAGGCAGCGGGCAGCGGGCAGCGTCATCGACGCCGCGCGCGAGAAACAGACAAAATCCCTCATTATCACAGAGAAAAATATCTACCTGTCCGCGATATCCCCGATGACGCTCATGCGCCGGGCGCGGCAGGCTTACCAATACGTCAGGGGAAACGACGCCTGATGCCGCCTTTCCCGGAGATGCCGCCGCAGTGCAGCCAGGAGGAAGCGCCGACGCGCGCTCCCGGGGCGCATGCAGCCGGCATTTCCCATCCAGTCGCGAAGATAGGAGAGAATACTTTCATGGCAAACGAGAACGACAAGAAGATTGATTTCACGCAGGAGGCGCCGGAGGCGCAGCAGAGCGCCGTCGATCCCGAGCTCGTCGACAAGGACTTCGACACGACGGGTGTCACCATCCACACCGACGAATCGAGCGCCGAGGTCACGGCCGTGAGCGCCGACTACGGTGCCGAGCAGATCCAGATCCTCGAGGGCCTCGAGGCCGTCAGGAAGCGCCCGGGCATGTACATCGGCTCGACCTCGGAGCGCGGCCTGCACCACCTCGTCTACGAGGTCGTCGACAACTCCATCGACGAGGCGCTCGCGGGCTACTGCGACCACATCGACGTCACGGTCGAGCAGGACAACAGCATCACCGTCACCGACAACGGCCGCGGCATCCCCGTCGACATGCACGAGAGCGGCAAGCCCGCCGTCGAGGTCGTGCTGACCGTGCTGCACGCGGGCGGCAAGTTCGGCGGCGACGGCTACAAGGTCTCCGGCGGCCTGCACGGCGTCGGCGTCTCCGTCGTCAACGCCCTCTCCACCTCGATGGACGTCCAGGTCAAGCGCGACGGCAAGATCCACGAGATCGCGTTCCGCCGCGGCGTCACGGTGAAACCGCTCACCGTCGTCGGCACGACGGAGGAGACGGGCACGCGCGTCCATTTCTGCCCGGATCCTGAGATCTTCACCGTCACGGAGTACAGCTTCGAGACGCTCAGGCACCGCCTGCGCGAGCTCGCGTTCCTCAACCACGGCATCACGATCACGCTCGCGGACGCGCGCGGCGAGCAGGCGCGCAGGGAGACGTTCCACTTCGACGGCGGCATCAGCTCGTTCGTCGAGCACCTCAACCGCAAGAAGGAAAAGCTCAATCCGACGCCAATCTACTTCAACGGCACGAAGGACGACACCGTCGTCGAGATCGCGCTGCAGTACAACGACAGCTATCAGGAAAATATCTACTCCTTCGTCAACAACATCAACACGGAGGAGGGCGGCACGCACCTCGCGGGCTTCAAGATCGCACTCACGCGCGCGGCGAACGACTTCGCGCGCAAGCAGGGCATCTTGAAAGACAAGGACGGCAACCTCACGGGCGAGGACGTGCGCGAGGGCCTCACCTGCGTCATCAGCCTCAAGATCCGCGAGCCGCAGTTCGAGGGCCAGACGAAGACGAAGCTCGGCAACTCCGAGGTGCGCGGCATCGTCGACTCCATCGTGACCGAGGGCCTCACGGAGTACTTCGACGAGAACCCCGCCATCACGAAGCGCATCATCGACAAGGCCATCATGGCGAGCCGCGCGCGCGAGGCGGCGCGCAAGGCGCGCGAGCTCACGCGCCGCAAGAACGCGCTCGAGGTCTCGAGCCTCCCTGGCAAGCTCGCGGACTGCTCCATCAAGGATCCCGACCAGGCCGAGATCTACCTCGTCGAGGGCGACTCCGCAGGCGGCAGCGCCAAGCAGGGCCGCGACCGCCGCTTCCAGGCCATCCTGCCGCTGCGCGGCAAGATCCTGAACGTCGAGAAAGCGCGCCTCGACAAGATTTTCGCGAACGCTGAGATCCGCACGATGATCACGGCGTTCGGCACGGGCATCAGCGAGGAATTCGACCTCGCGAAGCGCCGCTACGGCAAGATCATCATCATGACGGATGCCGATGTCGACGGCGCGCACATCCGCACGCTGCTCCTGACGTTCCTCTACCGCTACATGAAGCCGCTCATCGAGCACGGCCACGTCTACATCGCCCAGCCGCCCCTCTACCAGATCAAGAAGGGCAAGAAGCACTGGTACACCTACAGCGACGACGAGCTCGCGAAGAAGCTCGACGAGGTCGGCCGCGACGGCATCAACGTCCAGCGCTACAAAGGCCTCGGCGAGATGAACCCCGAGCAGCTCTGGGAGACGACGATGGATCCCGAGGGCCGCACGATGCTGCGCGTCGAGATGGAGGACGCGGAGGAAGCCGACGAGCTCTTCACCATCCTCATGGGCGACAAGGTCGAGCCGCGCCGCCAGTTCATCGAGGAGAACGCGAAGCTCGTGAGGAACCTCGATATCTGATTTCACAAGGCATCACAGCTGAGAAAACGAAGCCGCGAACGTGGGCTCTTCCCGTTCGCGGCTTTTTTCTGTATAATGGGAATCAAACAGATACAGAAAAGAACAAAGGAGGCTTTCAAGCGATGGAGAAAATTTTTTATCTCATTCTGGCGTGTCTTTTCGCCGGTCTCCTTTTCTATATCCACCGCCTGCGGCGGCAGGTGCGTCGGCTGGGCAAATTCACGCAGTTCTTCTACGGCGCCGCGTCTGCTTTGGGCATGCTGACGGTCAGCTACGAGGTGGGACGGGATGTCGCGACGCTCTCTCCCGACTGCGCGCGCATCTTCCACCTGCCCGCGGAGCTGCCGGATTTCTCGCGCGGCCGGGAGGTGGCGGAGGCGGACGCGGCCCATCCGCTCTACCCCATCTATCGCTGCCTCGGCGCCTTTGCCGCCGAGACGCCCTATCAGTACCTGCGCCGCGGCGAGGCGCCGCGCCGCTTCCTCATGAAGAGTTTCGTGCTGAAGGACGAGGAGGGGCGCCCCTACTACCTGCTCGGCGTATTCCGCGACATCACGCAGCAGGCGAACGAGGAGGCGCGGCTCGTCGCGCGCGCGCAGTTCGACGGCCTCACGCGCATCCACAACTCCGGCGCGACGCGCAGCTGGATGCGCGAGCACATCGGGCGGCCGCGCGCGGACGGCACGCGCGGCGGCATGCTGTTCCTGCTCGACGTCGACCATTTCAAGGGCGTCAACGACACGATCGGCCACCAGGGCGGCGACCGCGCGCTCATCTGCGTGGCGAACGCGCTGCGGCAGGCGTTCTCCGGGCGCGGCTTTATCGGGCGGCTCGGCGGCGACGAGTTCATCGCCTACCTCGCGGCGGAGGACGCGGCGGAGGCGGAGACGCTCGCGCGCGCCATCCATGAGAACGCGCGGCGGCTCGGCAAAGAGGCAGGACTCCCCCTCGACCTCACCGTCAGCATCGGCTGCGCCCTGCTCGCGGATGAGGACTACGAGGCGGCCTACAAGAAGGCCGACCGCGCGCTCTACGCTGCGAAGGAAAAGGGGCGCAACACCTATGTGATCCTCCCCGCGGAGGGGGCGCGGGAGCAGCAGGAAAGGAAGGAAACGACATGAAACAGCGTTTCGGCTATCGCTCCCTCCTGCTCGCGCTCTGCGCGCTCGTCTGCCTGCTGCTCCCGTCGGCGGCCGCGGCCACTGAGGACGCCGCGCCGCCGACGCATGCGAAGGTGCGCGTCGGCTACTCCGTCTCCGGCAGCATGCTCTACCGGGACGAGGACGGCCACTACCTCGGCTACGATGCCCTTTATCTCTACGAGATCGCCCGCTACACGGGCTGGGACTACGAGTTCATCCCCTACACGAACTGGTCGCAGGCCGTCGCCGACGTCGCCGCGGGCCGCATCGACCTCCTGCCGACCGTGCTCAAGACGCCGGAGCGGGAAAAGGAGATGCTCTTCTCCCTCTATCCGATGGCCTCGACGCACATCGGCATCATCGCGCGCCCCGGGGACGCGCGCTACGTCTACGGCGATTTCGCCAGCACGGACGGCGCGCGCGTCGGCGTGCGCGAGCAGACCGCGGACACGAAGGCATTCTACCAATGGGCGGCGAAGAACGGCCTGAGCTTCCGCATCGCGCGCTACGACGACCGCGGCGACCTGCTCGCGGCGCTGCGCGCGGGCGATATCGACCTCGCCGCGACCTCCTACGCGGGCGAGGCGCAGAAATTCCCCGCCATCGCCGAGTTCTCCCCGCAGGCGATGTATTTCGCCATCGCGCCGCAAAGGCCCCGGATCGCCGCGCAGCTCGACCAAGCGATGGGCAACATCCTGCTCTACAACAGCTCTTTCGTCAGCACGCTCGAGCGCATCGCCCAGCCGGACAGGAACCGCTACCGCGTGCTCGTGAGCGACAAGGAGAAAGACTTCGTCGCCGCATTGCCGCCGCAGCGCGTCGCGCTCATCGTCGACAACGCCCCCTACTCCTACCTGCTCGACGGCAAGATGGAGGGCATCACCGTCCGCGTGCTCGAGCGCATCGCGGCACTCACGGGGATGAAGTTCACCTACGTGCCGGTCAAGGACGTCGCGGAGGCGTTCACGCTCCTTGCGGATGGCGAGATCGACCTCATCGGCAGCCTGTGCGTCAATTACAGCCGGGCGCAGGACTATGGCCTGCGCATGACGACGCCCTACGAGCAGGACAGCCTCGCCCTCCTCGTCCGCAGCGGACACGAGCCGGACCGCCTGGCGGCGACCGCCGGGAATGGTCTGCACCTGCGCGCGCAGATGCCGGACAAGGACTATGTGATGACCGCGACCTCGGCGGACGCGCTCGCGCTCCTCGAGCAGGGCAGCGTCGACGCCATCGCCTGTGACATGACGACCGCGACCTACTACGCGAGCCTGCTGCACAGGAGCGACTACGAGCTGCGGACATTGCCGAGCATCCCGGCCTACGTGGCACTCGCCCTCTCCAAGGACGCTGACCCGCAGATCGGCTTCCTGCTCGACCGCACGATCCAGTACCTCGTGACCTCCGAGATGGACGAGATCGAGCAGAAGGAGCTCAACGCGGCCCCCATCTCCTTCACGAATCTCTTTGACAGGCTTACAGGCGCGCAGGCCAACGCGCTCGTGTTCCTGCTCGTCCTCGCCATCTGCCTCCTCGCCTACTTCCTCTGGATGCTCTGGCACAGGAGCAGGCTCGAGCGGCGCGTCGCCGTCATCGAGCGCGAGCACGACAGCATGACCGCCTCGCTCGCCTGGGAGAAGAAGATCGGCCACGCGCAGCAGGACTTTTTCACCTACATGGACGACAACATCATGAGCCCGGTGCGCGCCTCGCTGAAAAACCTCCTCGCGCTGGGCGCCGCCGAGCCTGAGAGCCCGCTCTACGAGGACTATCTGCGCTGCGGCCAGGTGCAGGACTTCCTCATCGAGGTGCGCCTGCTCAACCAGCTGACGCAGGGGGATATCGCGCTCGCCGACTGGCAGGACATCCCGCTCGCCGCCACGCTCAAGCGGCAGGGGAACATCCTCTCCATGGCCGCGGCGCGCAAGGGCATCCGCTTCACGATGGACTTCAGCGGCATCGGCGAGGAGCACGTCCTCGTCGAGAGGCGCCTCTTCCTCATGACGCTCACGCGCATCGTGAGCTACCTCATCAAATACTCGCCCGCGGGTGGCAGCCTGCTCTTTTCCGGCTCCCTCTCGCACATGGGCGATGACCCGCAGCGCTGCGTGCTCTGGCTCTTCTTCCACGCGCCAAAGCTCATCGTCACCCCCGAGCTCCAGCAGGCCGCGAGCGCCATGCGCGAGGACGCGCAGAAAAATCCGCGCACCATCTACGAGTGCATGGCCCAGGCGAAATGCCAGAGCATCGACGAGCGCGCCATGCTCATCCGCCTCGCCATCCTCGAGCTCCTCATCCCCAAGATCGGCGGCGAATGGGAATTCTCCTGCACCAAGGCCAAGGGCACGGAAGTCACCATCGACCTCGTGCTTGATTTGGCGGGCGGCGACAAGTGACTAAGAGGCATTGCGATGAAATGCTAGGTCATCTCTCATTTCCCCTTGAACATCCGCGCGAGATGTGCTATATTTTCTCTAGACATCCTCTGACAGGGGGAGTAGCTGCATGGCCAGTCATCGTCAATACGGAGCAATCCCGGTGTGGCCAGCTGATCGAGTAAGCGAGACCTTGTCCTGGTGCCTTTTCAGGTGCCGGGGCAAGGTCTTTTCTTATGGCGGCGCGCGAGAGTGCTGCGCGCGATGAATGGCTGTGCGCATCGCCTGTCTGCGCATCGCTTGTGCGCATTGCCTGTGCGCATTGCCTGTCTGTGTGCACTGTTTGCCAGTTTTTATTCGCCGCTGCCGCGGCGCCGTTTCCTTTGAAAGGAGTCTCACGCATGGAATCTCTCTTTACCGGCATGTTCTCGCCGGAATGGTTCGCGGCCTTTACGAGCATCGTGCTCCTCGATCTCATCCTCTCGGGCGACAACGCCATCCTCATCGCGCTCGCCTGCAAGAACCTGCCGCCGCATCACCGGGGGCGCGCCATCCTCGTCGGCGGCATGGGCGCCGTCCTCATCCGCATCTGCTGCACGCTCTTCGCGACGGGACTGCTCGCCGCGCCCTACCTCGAGTTCATCGGCGGCGCGCTGCTCCTCTACATCGCGGTGAAGCTCCTCACCGATCACAAGGGCGGCAGTGAGGAGACGGGCGCGCAGCCGACGACCTTCTGGGCGGCCGTGCGCACGATCCTCATCGCCGACTTCATCATGAGCATCGACAACGTCCTCTCCCTCGCGGGCGTCGCGAACACCGTACCCGAGGGGAAATGGAGCCTCATCATCTGCGGTCTCCTCGTCTCCATCCCCATCGTGCTCTGCGGCGCGCAGTTCTTCCTGCTGCTCATGAAGAAGATCCCCGCGCTCGTCTACGCGGGCGCGGCCATCCTCGCCTACACGGCCGCCGAGCTCATGACCGGCGACCGCGCGCTCGGCAGCTACCTCGCAGCCTACGCGCCGCTCTTAAAGGCACTCTTCATCGCCGGCGTCCTCGGCCTCGGCTACTGCCTCAACCGCCGGGACAAGCGGCAGGAAAGATAAGGAACCGCTGATTGATAGAGAAGCCAGGCATTCACTTAGCCTTCTGCTCAGGGGGCGTTCCATGCGTGGCCTGACAGCAGCCGTAAATTCCCCCTTCCCTTTTTCAGAAAAACTTGCTACACTATAAGTAAGTCAAAAAGTCAATTAACCTTCACAAGGAGGCATCCATAATGAATACGCTCAAGACTCTCATCCTCATGGCGCTGCTCACCGGCATCATGGTCGCCGTCGGCGGCTCGTTCGGCGGCACGAGCGGCGCGACCGTCATGCTCCTCATCTCGCTCGGCATGAACCTCTTCTCCTACTGGTTCAGCGCGCCGATGGTGCTGCGCGCCTACGGCGCCCAGGAAGTCACGCGCGCCGAGGCGCCGGAGCTCTACGGCATGGTCGAGCAGCTCGCGGCGAACGCGCATCTCCCGATGCCGAAGCTCTGCATCATCAACAGCGACGTGCCGAACGCGTTCGCGACGGGGCGCAACCCCTCGCACGCTGCCGTCGCCGTCACGACGGGCATCATGCGCGTGCTCGACTACAACGAGCTCTCAGGTGTCCTCGGCCACGAGCTCACGCACGTCAAGAACCGCGACATCCTCATCTCGACGATTGCCGCGGCCATGGCGGGCGTCATCTCCTGGATCGCGAACATCGCCCAGTGGGCTGCCATCTTCGGCGTCGGCCGCAGCGACGACGATGAGGAGGGCGGCGGCCTCCTCGGCAGCCTCGTCACCATCATCATCGCGCCGATCGCCGCGTTCCTCATCCAGATGGCCATCTCCCGCAGCCGCGAGTACGCGGCGGACAAGGGCGGCGGCGAGGTCTGCGGCAACCCGGAATACCTCGCGAGCGCCCTCGCGAAGATCGACTACTACGCCAAGCACGCCCAGCCGCTCCCAGACGCCACGCCGGCCACGGCCCACATGTTCATCGTGAACCCCCTCGAGGGCGTCGGCAGCACCATCATGAACCTTTTCTCCACGCACCCCGCGACGGAGGACCGCATCGCCCGCCTGCACGCGCAGGCGCAGGCGCGGCGGTGAGGCAGATCATGGCGGCTGGCGCGCCTGCATAGAAAACTCAACGCACAAACGTCCACTTTGTGGACATTGTGCGCCCGCCCTTAGAGGATTTCCAACCAATCGCGTTGCGCCTGCGGCTTGCGCTCTTGGGGATTTACATAAAAAACACGCCATCTCCACGGAGATGGCGTGTTTTTCATTCGATCTGTCAGGCGACGCTTTTCGATTTGCGCGGCGCGCGCAGGTGAGGCCTTTGCCGCCAGCGCCTCAGCCGAAGCATTTCCAGAGCAGGAAAAGCAAGACGGCGATGGCCGCGAGGGCTGCGATCCAGCCGAGGTTCGTAAGCTCCGCCCAATCGTTGCGCCATTCTTTTTCCTCTTTCATTTGCAGGGAGCGCCGCATGGTATTATAGAGATGCTTGACGCGCTCCTGCCGCTCGTCGAACGGCTGCTTTTTTCTTTGCTCTTTTGTCTGATCCATTTGTCATACCTCATTTCACTCCTATATAGATATCTGCTGGGCGGGCGGTACCCCCATACCGCTGTGCCGCCAGCATACGCCGCCGCAGGATCGCTGCTCTCTCTCGGCGTGCCGTGTCAGCGTTTTCCTGCGGAAGCGGTGGTCGCTTTTCGTTCCTATAGGGCTAGGACTACAGGATTCATCAGGAACACAGAGAACTTAAGTCCTATTATCTAGTATAGAAGACCATGGTTTTGAACCTATGAGAAAAAGATGGGAAAAAAGAAAACCTTTCTTCTTTCACAGAGGAAAAAGAAAGGTTGCCGTGTGTTTCAGATATTTCAGATGCTTTAGATGCTTTCGAGTTTGACGGTCACCTGGGAAGTGGAGTTGAGATGCGGGAGATCCGGGTTGTTGGCATTGTTCTTCGTGAGGAAGGGGCCGGACTCGACGTCGTAGTCCTGGTTGTCGATGATGACGCGCTGGCCGACGACATTGGCGTAGATGCGGTCATAGGAGTCGAGCCATACCGTGCCCTCCGGCGCGTAGATGATGCCGCGGAACTTCGAGTAATTGTGCATGTGGATGTTGCCGTGGAGCGAGATGATGACAGCGTAGTTGTCGTGCGTCTGCCCATCGCCGTCGACGTCCTGGTACTGTTCGTTCATATCCCAGGCATGCAGCTTGTCGCCCGTGGTCGTCTTCTCCATATTGAGCTCGACGTCGCCGTTGACGATGATCACGCGGAACCGCTCCTGATCCGCTGTGAGGCCCGCCGAGTGCTTGTAGATGTTGTTGCTGTTGCACTGGACGCCGAGCGGATTGAGATCCTGCCCCCAGCGCAGGTTGCCGTTATAGTACGTCAGACCGCCCGCGTCGAACTGATATTTCTGCGTCGCGGGCGTCGTATCGTCGCAGTACCAGCCCTTCTGCTCCGCCGCTGCAAGATTCGACGCGGAGAGCGCCTTGACCTTCTGGTAGAACGCGTAGAGATCGCTCGTCACGGGATTTGTGGGCGAAAACGAGATATCGATGGGCGGGTCGTTGACGCGCGTATTGTATTTCGAGTTCTTCGGCCCGGTCGCCGTGCCCTGCGGGTTCGCGAACATATCGTTGGTATCGTAGAGACTGCTCGTATCGATGCGCGAGATGCCGTCCTCGTTGATGCCGCTTGCGCCGTTCATCTGGAAATTGTACTCGCCGCCATTGTTGTTGTTGAGGCCGATGCGGCCGTTGCCGCCGATGTTGCCCGCGATCTTGTAGGGATTGTGCGGATTGCCCTTGAAGTTGACGGAGGCATCCTCCGGATTGTTCGCGGCTTGCGGGCTTTTCCCATCTTTCGCCGTCGTTGCCGCGCCGAACACCGTATAGTCAAAATAGCCGCTGCCGCTGCCTGTGGCAGTGATGCGCGCGCGCGCAGCCGCGCTCACGTTCATGACCGAGAGATTCTTCACGCCGAGCAGATTGCCCACCGCGCCGAGGAAGATCATCGGCACGCGCTGGCGCAGATGGACATCGACGTGGTCGCCCTCGATCTGCGTCTCGACGTTGACCGTATCATTATCCGCCGGCACGGTGCTGCCCTTCGCGATGGTCTTCTGCGTGAGGTTCTTCTGCGTGAAACTGAGCACGCGGTTTTCCGTCGGCGAGACCTGCCGGTGTGTGTCGGCATACGTATGACCGCCCGCGAGCGCGGAGGCGTCCGCGGCGTTCTGCAGCGAGGATTTCACGAGATAGGCGTTGCCTATGTCGACGGTGAGGCCCGTCAGAGCGAGGATCATCGGCAGCGCGACCGCCGTGAGCATCAGCACGGCGGCGCGCTCGCCGCGCAGCGGCGCAAGGAATTTCCGGAAGAAGCCGTTCACTTTTCACATCCCCCTTGTCGAAAGACAGAAATCATTCGGTGCTGACTTTTTAGGGAAATCATAACAGTTCGCTTTTCGGAAAACAATCATTTGATAGTAAAAAGGTAGTAAATCCACAAACTGTAACGCGATACAAAAAAATAATATAGGAACCGCTGATGAAAGGAAGTGTTCAGGATTTACGCGGATGCGCTGTATCTCTCTGGGAGCCGCTGCGGGAAAGCGAAGCAGCTCCCTTTCCAAGCGGCGGAAAAGATTTAGCAGGTACGTCGCGCCCGCAATTTGTTAGTTGCAAAGAAAAAGAAAAAATGATATATTTTTCCACACAAACACGATATTTATGATATAATCGACTATATAGATACGAACAAAAAGAGGAGGAACATCTAATGGATCAGCAAATGCTCATCGGCAACGCGAAGGATGTCGAATATCAGGCAGAGGTAGCCGATGATTACATGGCATATATGAAGACGGTCATCGCCTTCGCCAACGGCGGCGGCGGACGCATGGTGTTCGGCGTGTCCGCGGACGGCAGAGAGGCGGTCGGCATCCCGCGCGAGAGCGTGTTCGAGCAGATGGACACCATCTCGAAGCGCATCCACGAGAGCTGCGAGCCAGCCATCGAGCCGAATATGATGATCCAGTCGGCCGACGGCAAGGCGGTCATCCTCATGGACATCCCCGCTGGCACGAAAGGACCGTATTTTCTGAAAAATGAAAACGCGCTCCTCGGCACGTACATCCGCGAGGAACACGTGACGAAGCCGGCCGGCATCGAGATGCTCAAGAAGCTCATCATCGGCGGCAAGGAAGTCGCGTTCGACCAGCAGAAACTGCCCAATGTCGTGCTGCAGGATGACGAGATCCAGCACCTCTGCGACCAGATGCAGGACGTGGCGCTGCGCCGCGCGCTCACGCCGGAGCAGAAGCGCGCCGTGAACCCCATCACGAAGGAAACACTGAAGGAATGGAACATCATCGACGAGGAGGACGGCAAGATCTACGCGACCAACGCCTATGCGCTGCTCACGAACCAGTGCAACCTCCCGCCGGTCATCCAGTGCGCCGTGTTCAAGACGGAGAACCGTTCCATCTTCCTCGACCGCCGCGAGATCCGCGGCACGGTACAGTCGCAGATGGAGCAGGCGTTCCAGTATATCCTCGAGAAGATCAACATGGGCGCGACGTTCGACGGCGCGTACCGCGAGGATGTCTATGAGCTGCCGCCCGACAGCCTGCGCGAGCTCATCGCGAACGCGATCGTGCATCGGAGCTACACCGAGGCGGAGTCCATCCAGATCGCGATCTTCCACGACCGCGTCGAGATCACCTCGCCGGGCGCGCTCCTGCGCGGCGTCACCATCAACAAGATGAAACAGGGCTGCTCCAAGGTGCGCAACCGCTCCCTCGCGCAGGCCTTCGCCTATATGAATCTCATTGAGAAATGGGGCAGCGGCATCCCGCGCATCCTGCAGGAGTGCAGGGCATACGGCCTCGAGGAGCCGGAGATCATCGATTTCAACGGCGACGTGCGCGTCAACCTCTACCGCCGCAAGGCAGCAGAGCACCCGGCCGAGGAAAAAGCGCCCCAGGCCGCGCAGGAAAGCGCGCCGGCAGCTGCGCCGCAGCCGCAGCCAGCGCCGCAGCCAGCGCCGCAGCCAGCGTCGCAGCCAGCGCCAGAGCCGGCACCACAGCCAGCGTCAGAGCCGACGCCGCAGCCGACGCCAGAGCCGACGCCGCAGCCGGCGCCAGAGCCGAGCCATCAGGCAAAGCCGGAGCCGCAGCGCCCGTCGTGGCAGCCTGCCCCGCAGGAGGAACGGCCCGCCTACGCGCGGGAGAGCGCGCCGCAAAATGACGGCCTCCGCCCCTTCCCCTCGCAGCTCGCCGGCGACGACAGCCGCCGCTGGAACCCCTCGAGCACGACCCTCTCGAACGCGACCAGCCCGAAGAAACGCATGCTCCAGCCGAGCAAGAAGTGACAGGAATCCAGCCGCTTACAAAATACCGCGCGATGCCGCGCGGTATTTTATTATGTAAATCCCCAAGAGCGCAAGCCGCAGGCGCCGCGCGATTGGCTGGAAATCCTCTAAGGGCGGGCGCACAATGTCCACGAAGTAGATGTTTGTGCATGTCTTTTTGTGCGAAAAATGTCATCATTGTCGGTTGTGAAAAACATAAAAATCTGCTATGATTATCTTTAGGTTAGAAATAAAGAGAAAAAGAGAAGCCTAGCAACAAGGGATAGAACGAGAGGTGCACAAGCAGTATGAAAAAAGTCATCATCATCGGCGCGGGGCCGGCAGGACTCACGGCAGCGTACGCATTGCAGAAGGAATCAGACATCCAGCCCATCATCCTCGAGGCGGATGAGGTCGTCGGCGGCCTTTCCCGCACGGTGAATTTCGGCGGAAACCGCATGGACATCGGCGGCCATCGCTTCTTCACGAAATGTCCGGAGGTGCAGGCGCTCTGGGAGGAGATCCTGCCCTACGCCTCGGCGCCTGCGTTCGATGACCGTCTGCTTGAAAGAGAGACTGAGACGCGCGCGGACGGCGCCGACCCGGAGACGGCGGACGCGGTGTTCCTCAACCGGCAGCGCATCTCGCGCATTCTCTACCTGCACAAGTTCTTCGACTATCCCGTTTCCTTGAGCCTCTCGACCATCCGTAACCTCGGTTTTGCGCGCATGTGCGGCATCGGGGCGTCGTATTTTGCCTCCTGCGTCCACAAGCGCGAGGAAAAGACGCTCGAGGACTTCATGGTGAACAGGTTCGGGCGGCGGCTCTACGAGACGTTCTTCGAGGGCTACACGGAGAAGGTCTGGGGCCGCTCGCCGCGGCGCATCGGCGCGGACTGGGGCAGCCAGCGCATCAAGGGTATCTCGCTCGGCGCGGTGCTCGCGAATTTCTTCTCCCGCGCACTGCATCTCCATCCAAAGAAGGTCGAGACCTCTCTCATCGAGCGCTTTTCCTATCCGAAGCACGGCCCGGGGCAGTTCTATGAGTGCCTCGCGGAAGAGGTAAGGCGCCGGGGCGGCGATATCCGCTTCGGCTGCCGCGTTGAGCAGCTCATAGGCGGCGCGGACGGCCGCATCGAGGCGGTCGTCTACCGCGCGCCGGACGGCAGCCGGCAGCGCCTTGCGGCGGATGCCGTGCTCTCGAGCATGCCGGTGAAAGATCTCTGTGCGGCGCTGCCGGAGGACTGGCTCAGCGCTGAGGTGCGCGAGACGGCCGCCGCGCTCCCCTACCGCGATTTCATGACGGCAGGCCTCCTCGTCGACCGCCTCGAGCTCGTGAACGAGACGGCGCACAAGACGCTTGGCAACATCGTGCCCGACTGCTGGATCTACGTCCAGGAGCCGGAGGTGCAGCTCGGCCGGCTGCAGATTTTCAACAACTGGTCGCCCTACCTCGTGCGCGATCCGCTGCATACGGTCTGGATCGGGCTCGAGTATTTCTGCCAGGAGGGCGACGCGCTCTGGTCGATGGACGATGCCGCGTTCCTCCGTTTCGCCGAGGAGGAGCTCACGCGCATCGGCGTCATCCGTCCCGGCGCCGTGCGTGAGGGGCATGTCGTACGCATGCAGAAGGCGTACCCCGCCTACTATGGCAGCTACCGCGATTTCCCCACCGTGCGCGCGGCGCTCGACCGCGTGCCGAATCTCTACTGCATCGGCCGCAACGGCCAGCACCGCTACAACAATATGGATCACTCCATGCTCACGGGCCTGCGCGCGGCCGAGCTCCTGCGCGCGGGCAGCGAGGATAAGACGGCGCTCTGGGAGGTCAATACGGAGCAGGCGTATCAGGAGACGCAGGAGGCGGCGGAATGAGGACAGTCTATGCGACACTCGGCCTCGTTTTCGTCCTGCTCATGCTCAATTTCGGCAACGGTGTGAACAGCGACGCTTGGTTCCTGCTGAATCATGGGCGCTATGTCGCCTCGTTCGGTATCCCGCATGTCGAGCCGTTCACGCTGCACGAGGGCTTTCACTTCGTCATGCAGCAATGGCTGTTCGCCTGGCTGCTCTGGCAGATCTACGCGCACGCGGGCAGCTGGGGCCTCGTGGCCTTCTCCTGGGCAGCGGGTGCGGCGATTCTCTTCGCCTACTGCCGCCTCCAGATCCTCGTGAGCGCCGGAAATAGGAAACTTGCTTGTCTGCTCACGGGCCTCGTCGGCCTGCCCATCTGCCTGCTCTTCGCCAGCCAGCGACCGCAGGTTGCTTCAGCGCTCATCTTCCTCGCGGAAATCTATCTGCTCGAGCGGTATAGAGCGCGGCTGACGCGCGCGCTGCCTCTGGCCTTTTTCGCGCTCTCCGCGCTGCTCGTCAATCTGCACGCGGCGATGTGGCCGATGATGCTCGTGTTTTTGCTGCCGTATCTTGCGGAAACGCTGTTCGGCGGGCGATTTTCCTGGTGCGAGCAGACGTTCCTCTGGTCGCCGCGCCACCTGCTCGTGCTCCTCGCGGCCGTCTTCCTCGGCGGCTTCTGTGGCCCCTACGGCAGCGAGGCGATGGTCTATACGCTGCATTCCTACGGCTATGCGGAGATCAACCAGCATGTCCAGGAGATGTCCCCCCTCTCCCTGCACGTGAGCCTTCTCGGCATCTGCCTGCTCAGCATGTTCGTCTTGACGGCTGTCTACGCGCGCAGGAAGATGCCGCTGCGCTATCTCCTGCTCGCAGTTGGCATGGGGCTCATGGCGCTCATGGCCGTGCGCAGCGTGTTTCTCTACTTGCTGTTCGGCACGCTGCCGCTCGGCTATGTCTTTCGTGATTGGCAGGAGAAGCAGGGCAGCGTCAAGTGGCGTCAGGCCTGCGGCCAGATGCTGCTGCTCGCCGTGCTCATCCTCTTTGTGGATGGCATACTGCTCTACATGAGTCCGGCACTCGAGGAACCGCGGCGCACCCTGCTCTATGCGGCGCTGCCGCTGCTGCTCGTGGCCGTTCTGCTCGCGGCGCGTGATTTCCGTCGCCGACGCTGTGATACTCTGCGTCTGGAAGAGGGGCGCAGGCGTCTGCTACTCGCGCTGCTGGCGCTCTTCACGCTGCCGCTCTGCATCTGCTTCACGCGGCCGCCGGACGCCGTGCCGCTCAGTCTCGCGCGCAGCGTGGATGTCCTGAGCACGCTCGGCCCCGCGGAGGACATGCGGCTCTATACGGAATACGTGTATGGGAACTACTGCGAGTTTCGCGGCTACCGCTGCTACATCGACGCGCGCGCGGAGGTCTTCCTGCCCGCGCTGAACCATCAGAAGAACGTGCTGAAGGAGTGGGAGGATGTCTGTTCAGGGCGCATCGACTACCATGCACTGCAGCAGAGGTACCATTTCACGCATTTCGCCGTGACGGAGGGAGATGTCCTCTACACCTACCTCGCCTTCGATCCGGACTACGCGCTGGTCTGGGACAGCGAGGCGGATGATGCCATCCCGGAGGATATGAAGAAAGCGGAGAAGAAGCTCCGCATTTACGCCTATCGCCCGGCGGAAAACTCCTCCGCGGCGCCGCGGGACTGAGGGGGCCCGCGCGGGCGCGGTGATGTGTTTTCGATAATCTACAAGGAGTGTGCCACCGGATATGACAGCAAGGATGAAGCAGATGGGGAAAATCTGTGGATATTATTTATTGATGGTCAGCGGCTGCTTCCTGGGCGGCTTCATCATCAGCTGTGACGTATATTATTTCATCCCGAGCGGCGCTTATATCGAACAGTACGGCTTCCCGCACGAGCTGATGTTCTCCGTGCACGCGGGGGAGCACTTCCACTACATCATGCAGCAGTGGCTCTTCGCGCTCTGGAACTGGAAGGTGTACCAAGCCTTCGGTCTCTACGGCGTCCTCTTCTGCGGCTATCTGACGAATATCGCATTCCTGCTGCTCCTGCACCGTCTGCTGCTCTGCGTCTCCGGCGGGGGCTGGCCTTCACCGAGACGTTCCTCGCGGGGTTCTTCGTGCTGATGCTGGACACCGGACGCCCTTATACGCTGACCTGCTGCTTTCTCCTCATCGAGCTGATCTTCCTGCAGCAGCTCCGCGCGCATCCGGCGCTGCGGCGCTGCGGCTATGTCCTCTTCCCGCTCCTCTCCGTATTGGAGATCAACCTGCACGCGGCGATGTGGCCGATGCTGCTCATTTTCCTGCTGCCTTATTTCTTCGAGAGCACGCTGGGGCGGCTGACATTCTTCTCCTCGCGCTTTGACAGCACGCGGGCACTCCCTTGTCGGACGCTCGCCGTCTACGCTGGCCTCATCTTCGTCTTCGCGCTGCTCAATCCGTACGGGCTTGAGATGCTCGGCTACGGCATCAGCAACTGCGGCACGCCGAGCCTGCGCTACATCTCGAAGGAGATGCGGCCGATGCTTGAGGACAATCCGGCCGGTGCGGCGGTTCTGCTTTGTTTCTCCTGCTATATCATTTGGAAATGGCTCCGTTTCCGTTTCGCTCTGGCGCCGTTGCTGCTGCTCCTTGGGATGTGCCTTATGGCGCTCCTGTCTGTACGTTCCGTCGTCCTGTTCTTTCTTAGTGCGACGCTCGTGTTTGCTTATCTGGGGCGTTGCGAGTTCCAGCTCCACTGGCCGGAGAGCAAGCAGCGGCGCTGCCTGCGGGGATTGACTGTCTTTATGTCGTTTTTTCTGCTTTTTTTTGGGATATTCGGTTCGAGAGAGATGATTCCGCTGGATCTGACCGCAGGATTTCAGGCGATCCAGCAGGATGCGGCGGGCCGGGGCGAGGATATCGGCAATGTTTACGCTGGCCGTAGAATGGGGTCTTTTCTGACCTTGCATGGTGTGCCAGCGTATCACTATAGTTGTGATGAAGCCTTTACGAAGAAGATGAACCGGCAGAAGGATGTGCTTGCGGAGTACCATGATGTACAGACGGGGCAGCTTCCCTATGATGCGTTCGCTCGTCGCTATGATTTTCACTATTTCTGGGTAGAGATGGATGACGCGCTTTATGATGCCCTGGCATCGGATGAAAACTATACGCTCATTTACGATTATGAAGACCCGCAGGCGGAGTACGGCGCCCGCGTTTACCGTTCTGATTTATGGCATGACAGGAGTGTTGGGAAATGAAGCATGCCCAGGTGATTTTGATTTTAGCGTTTGTTGTCATTATGGCCTTTGAGGGAAACTTTGTGGATAACGACGTCTGGTTCCTCCTCAGTGATGGACGCTATGTAGCATCATTCGGCATCCCGCATGTCGAGCCTTTTACGCTGCATGAAGGGTTCCATTTTCTCATGCAGCAGTGGCTGTTCGCGCTCGGCCTCTGGCAGATCTACTGCATGGGCGGCGTCTATGGCCTGGTTTTCTTTTCTTGGGCGGCAGGGGCGGCGTTGCTGTTGCTCTACTATCGTCTGCAGATGCGAGTGACAGGAGGGAACGAGAGCGTATCCTCTTTATTCACGGCGGTGGTGATGTTCTTTGCCTGCTGGCTTTACATCACGCAGCGGCCGCAGGTGGTCTCCGCGCTCATCTTCCTCATCGAGATCTACCTGCTCGAGCGACAGCGCGCGCGGATGGCGCGGACGCTGCCCTTGGCCTTCTTCGTGCTCTCGGCGCTGCTCATCAATCTGCATGCGGCGATGTGGCCGCTGCTGCTTGTATTCCTCCTGCCCTATCTGCTGGAGTCGCTCGTGGGAGAGCGGTTTCGCTGGTGTCGACAGGAGTTTCGCTGGCCGTTGCGCCAGTGGCTGCTGCTCATCGCCGTCAGCCTCCTCGCCGGTCTCTGCAATCCCTATGGTACAGAGGCGATGATTTATACGGCGCACAGCTACGGCAGCGCGGAGATCAACGCCATCGTTGGTGAGATGCTGCCGCTTTCGCTGAAATATGTCGCTACAGGACTGCCGCTCCTCCTCATCCTGATATCTGCGGGGTTCTATACGCGCAAGGCGCTGCCGCTGCGCTATCAGCTGCTCGCGCTCGGTACGGGCGCGATGGCGCTCCAGGCGAATCGCAGTTTCTTCCTCTTTCTGCTCTTCGGCACGCTCGGCATCGGCTATCTCTTTCGCGATTGGCAGGAGCAGCAGCGCAGTTCTACTTGGCCGCAGGTGCGCCGGTGGGGGTTGCTGCTCTTCTGCCTTGCGACAGGAATGGATCTCATGATTTTTTTCAAGATGCGAGAGACCGCGAGTGTCGTGCGTCAGGAGGCATTCTTCCTCCTTGCGGTCGTTTCGCTTCTGTTTGTACTCCTCTGCGCGGTGCAGCTTTTCCGCCGCAGAGCGCAGGCGGCTGCTCTTGCGTCCGGCAACCTGCGTCTTACGACTGCCATCCTTGCCTTTTTCCTATTGCCGCTGTTCGCGTTGAAATGGCAGCCGCCTCAGATGGTATCCCCTGCTCTCGCGCGGAGTGCTGACATCCTGTTGGCGGAGGAACAGCCATCTGCCCTCCGCCTGTACACGGGCTATGATGAGGGGGGCTATATGGAGTTTCGCGGCATCCCCTCTTACCTGGACACGCGCGCGGAAGTATTCCTGCCCGCGCTGAACTGGCAGGAAGATGTCCTGAAAGAATATCTAGATTTCATCTACGGACGCCTCGACTACCGAGAGTTCCAGCAGCGCAATCATTTTACGCATCTCTTGACAACCGACGACGATCCCCTATACACCTACCTCGCCGCTGATCCCGACTACGTGCTGCTCTATGACTCCGCGGAGGACGATAGCCACTCCGAAGTGCAGCAGCAGGAGAAAAAACGCATACGCCTCTACGCCTATCGCCCAGCGGTGCAATGATAGCAAACCGCCCTTACGGCCTGACGAGCCGTAAGGGCGGTTTTGATTTCGCGCGCATCGCAAACGCACCTCGAACGCACTTTTACGCACCTAAACGCACATGTGTATAATTTTATTTTAATGCACATGTGTGTTAAAATGCGTAAAAAGGAGTAAAAATGAAAAAGAGGCTGCCGCACGCAAGCCGTTTCTACAATATCTAGCAGATGAGCAATATCCTTCATCTATATATTGTAGGAAAATCGCTTCATGCGGCAGTCTCTTCCTTTGTTTCTCACAGGATCGGCGCTTGTTGCCGCGGCGGTGAAAGGCTGTGCGAGCATACGCCGCGGGCAGCCTCACTGCTCTGCCGTCTCTCAGATGAGCGTGAGCACGAGCGCCGCGACGGTGAAATAGGGGCCGTAGGCGAACATCTCGCCGCGCTTGCGGCGCTTCGTCACGAGCAGGAGGAGCGCGGCGACGCCGCCTAAAATCATGCCCGTGCAGGCGACAGTGAGGATCTGGTCGGTGCCGAGCCAGAGACCGAGTGCCGCGATGAGCTTGATGTCGCCGCCGCCGATGCCGCCGCGCGTTGCGACCGCGAGGACGAGGAAGACGGCGAAGCCCGCGGCGCCCGCGATCAGATGATCCGGGATATCGCGGCCGAGCAGCGGCAGGGAGACGAGCGCCGCGGCCGCGAACGGCACGAGCATCCGGTCGAAGATCACCTGCTGCTCGAAGTCCGTCAGTGTGTAGACCAGCAGGAAGAACTCAAAAAATAGGAGGAAGGCGAGATGGACGGCGTCCGCATCCCGCATCGTCAGCACGGTATAGCAGAAGAGCAGGCTGAGCAGCCCGCAGAGCAGACGTGCGTGGCGCTGCTGCTGCCGGGGAACCTGGTCGGGGAAACTCATGATGTCAGGATTCGCCGCATAGAGACCGTTCACCCAGCGCGCTCCCAGCACACCTGCGAGCAGGGCGGACGCCTCGGCTGCCAAAAGAGAAAAGATCATAGAATACACCTCCGTTTCTCAGTATAATATAAGCCGCTGGGGATGACAAATGACAGAAAATGGCGGGAGTTGCGAAGGGGAAAATGGAATATCGCTCGAAAAAAAGAAAAAAGAATGAGAACGGAGGAATCACGCGCAATTCCTTTATTTATTTCTAAAAATAAGTTCAAAGAAAAAGAAAACAATCGCAATAGAAAACAAGAATAGAAAGAAAAACATCTTTTTCCTTCCTTTTTGCCGGATGCCGCATGGAATGGGAGATTTCACCAGGGAAAATAACCTATCCGCAGTATAAAAAAAGGACTTAGTATTTAATTTTGAAAAAAGGATGAAAAAAAATATTCCATTCCGAGCGTAAAAATGCTATACTCAATAGCGAGCATTACGATAAAGTAATAATCCCAATTATCAGAATCATTTTTATAACATGAACGCGACGCATCATGCTTCGTTCATAGGAGGAGTAGCCATGGCGAAAAACCCATTCGGAGGGCTGAGCGCAGCTCTCTCAAAACTCTCCTACCGGCAGTGGCTCTTGATTGCCGGTATGGTCAGTATGTTCCTTGGAGCGGCGGTCTTTGTTTCCCTGACGAACAATGCGTCAGAGCCAAAGCCGACCAATACGGCGCAGCGCGTCAAGGTCGTCGTGGCAAAGCAGGATATCCCGCAGCGGGCGCTCGTGAAGGAGTCGATGCTCCAGGTGGTCGAGATGCCGGCGGATGTGCTGCCGGCGGGCGCGGTCACGGATATGGTGAACGTCATCGACCGTCCCGCGAGCGTTCCCATCCAGCAGGGCGACGTCATCACGGACAAGAAGGTGCTCGTCGATCCGCGCATGGCGGGCTTCACGGGCATGATCCCGGAGAACTGCCGCGCGATGTCCATCGGCATCTCTGACGTGACAGGCGTCGCGGGCTTCGCGAAGCCCGGCGACTACGTCGATGTCATGATCATCTCGAAGGGCAAGGACAAGGTGTCCGGCGAGATCCTCCTGCAGAACGTCATGCTGCTCGGCATCAACAAGACCGGCGGCACGGGTGCAGAAGCTTCCAAGAGCCAGCCGAAAAACGACAATAATAACAAGGATCAGGACAAGAAGCCGGATGCCAAGGCGCAGGACAACAGCCAGGTCAAGGCCAGCGGCGACGCGATGGCGACCGCCACGCTCGCGCTGACGCCGGAGGATGCGCTGAAGCTCGCTGTCGCTTCGCAGAACGGCACGATCTACCTCGTGCTCCGTCCGTTCCATCCGAAGGATATCTTCACGGTGAACACAGATTTCTTCAAGCTGCTCGATGGCGGTGCGGCGGCACCCGCGGCAGCGCCCGCGGCGGCAGCAGCGCCTGCGGCAGCCCCGGCGCCGTTCTCGCGTCCGGCGGCCTCGGCCCCGGCGAGCGCCGCGGCTCCGGCCCCCGCGCCCGCGGCGTCGCAGGTCGGCAGCGGCATCGAGATTATTCGCGGAACGAATTCCAAGTGGGAGTGAAGCAAATGTTCAGTATCCATCATAAATATTGCGTCGCCCTCGGCGCCGCTGTCATCGCTGCCGTGAGCCAGGCACCTGCCTACGCCTATGTACAGCCTATCTACCTCGAGATGAACCAGTCCTACTACCTGCCGCAGGGCAGCGCGATCAAGCGCGTCGCGGTCACGAACCCGGAGATCGCGGACGTCGCGGTCGTCGACAAGCGGGCGCTCAACGTCATCGGCAAGAAGACCGGCTCTACGAGCCTCACCGTCTGGACGGCCGACGGCATGCGGCAGGATTTCCGCATCTGTGTGAGCGGCGTCGACTCGGGCCTCGCTGAGACCATCCGCAAGGCCATCGGCCTGCCGAAGGTCAAGGTCGAGGTCGTGGGCGGCAAGGTGCTGCTGACGGGTACGGTGCAGAACCAGAAGGAGAAGACGCTCGCCTACCGCGTCGCCTCGCTCTATGCGGGCGGCAGCGGAACGGAGGATAAGGCACTGGAGCGCAAGCTGCTCGACGAAGACGCACAGGTCAATGATAGCATTGACGGTGATGACAAGGTCATCAACCTGCTCGAGATGATCAATCCGGATCAGATCAACATCGAGGCGGAGGTCATCGAGATCAACGCGAACGATGCCAAGCAGATCGGCATCGAGTACGGCGCGGACAGCAAGGTGGGCGCGCCCGGTGTCTGGTACGCGGGAGAGTCGGCGGGCAAGACGCGCGATGCGGGCAGCCATTGGTACACGCGCAACTGGCTCTACACGCATTTCTCGGATATCAATGCGAAAATCCATACGCTCGTGACGAATGGCCATGCGCGCGTCATCTCGCGACCGAACATCACGACGATGAGCGGCAAGACGGCGGGCATCCTCGTCGGCGGCGAGATTCCTTATCCGAAAATGGACGACAACAGCACGTCCATCGAGTATAAGCCATACGGCATCAAGCTGAACCTCATGAGCCCGACGGTCGATGCATCCGGCAACGTGACGAGCCGCGTGTTCGCTGAGGTCAGCCGCCTCGACTGGGGCAACGCGGTCACGGTCGACGGTTTCAAGATGCCGGCAACGGCGAAGAGCTCCGCGGAGACGATGGTCAACATCCCTTCAGGTATGACGATGGTCATCGGCGGTCTGCTCAACTCCGACGATACGAAGAACATCTCGAAGATTCCGCTCCTCGGCGATATCCCCTTCCTCGGTGAGTTGTTCAAGTATCATAACGATACGAAGAATAAATCCGAGATCATGATCCTCATCACGCCGCGTGTCGTCAATGAGACGACGCCGGTCGCGATGTCGCAGAAGATGAAGGATGCCTACGCGGAGGATAAGCAGGAGCAGGCGAAACTGCCGAAGGTCGATGTCAACGACCCGGATCTGAAGTCCTCGAAGCAGGAGAAGAAGGAAAAGAAAGCCAAGGAAGCGGCCGCGCAGAAGGAAAAAGAGCGCCGGGCTGAGGCACAGGCGGCCAGGGACCGCGCGAACTCGGAAAAGGCGGCCAAAGCCTCCAAGGAGAAGAAAAGTGCGGCCGCGAAGGAGAAGAAGGAGAGCCAGGGCCCTCTTCTCGATAAATACCTCGACCACAGCGTCCTCAAGGATGGCAAGGCGAAATAATCTCGACATCCCGTGATCATAGGCGTCAGGGGGCGCTGCGAGAGTGCGGCGCGCAAGAAAGGAGCATGTCATGTCATCGGCAAAACAGGAAACCATCAACGGTGTCGTGATTTCCCTTTTCAGTACGGCCTCCTCGGTCGGCAAGACGCTCATCGGCATCAATATGGCGGCTGAGCTCGCCCGTCAGGGCGCGCGCGTTGTCCTCGTTGACTACGATCTGCAGTTCGGCGATGTCTGCAACTATCTGCAGCTCGAGCCGGAGCAGACGCTCATGGATGCCCAGCGCAGCCTCCAGCTCACGGGCGATTCGTTCGATGTGCGCGAATGCCTGACGCCCTACTCCTGCCGCAACGTCATGTTCGCCGTGCTCGCCGCGCCGCGCAAGCTCGAGGAGTCTTACAACATCGAGACAAGCGTCGCGCAGAAGGTCATCGAGCATCTGCAGGGATTGTTCGACTACGTCATCGTCGATACGACCTCGATGTTCAGCGAGCTGAACCTCATGCTGCTCGACATCTCGACCATCGTGACGTATCTCGGCGTCGTCGACTTCCTGCCGACCATCAAGAACATGAAGATCGGCAGCGATACGCTCCGCACGCTCGGCTATGACAGTGAGAAGATCCGCCTCGTGCTGAACCGCAGCAACGCCAAGACGCGCATCAGCAGCGAGGATGTGCAGAAGCTCCTCAAGCAGGAGTTCTACTATGTCCTGCCCAACGACTTCCAGGCGGCGAGCCAGTCCATCATCGACGGCAAGCCGCTCGTACTCGAGCATCAGGACATCCAGATCTCCGATGCCATCCGCGGGCTGGTTGGACTCTACAGCAACCGCGCGCTGGGCGGCGTGGAGGAACCGGCGAGACGGGGACATAAGTCGTCCTTGCTTGGGAGACTTTTCGGCTGATTGTCTTTGAAAGCTGAAAAAATTTTACAAAACCCTTATTCCTTTTGATAAATCTAACGATATACTTAGTGAGAGGAGGTAAGTCCTATGGGCTTCCGTGTGTTGCTCGTCGAGCCGGACAGGCTCATGCTGGAGCAGCTCTCGATGACCATCAGCAAGACGCCGGGGTTCGAGCTGGTCGCGCGCTATCAGACAGCGAGCGACGCGCTCGGACAGGGTACGGTGTTCAAGCCGAACATCATCCTCCTCGGCGCCGACGGGCAGAAGGCGCCGGAGCTCATCCGGGACTTCCGTCGGCTCTATCCGGACGTCTCCATCATCTGCATGGGAGAGCAATGGCGCGCGGACTCCGCCGCGCATCTCGTGCAGGCAGGGGCGCGCGGCTACATCGTCAAGCCGTTCACGAGCGACGAGCTCAAGAATGCCGTCGAGGCGTTCGCGAAGAGCGGCATGGTCGTCGGCGGTGAGACGTACACGTTCTTCAGTCCGAAGGGCAAGAGCGGCAAGACGACGCTCATCGCGAACCTCGCGATGGAGCTCGCGCGCCGGTCACGGGCGAAGGTCGGCATCATCGACGCTGACCTGCAGTTCGGCGATATGGCGGTGTTCTTCAGCCTGTCGCCGACTTCGACCATCGTCGAGGCGGCGCGGGACGCGGAGTTCCTCTCGCCGGTCACGCTCGCGCCGTATTTCATGCCGGTGACGGAGAACGTGCATGTCCTCTGCGGCACGCGCGCGCCGAACCTCATCGACCGCGTGAGCATCGCGAGCCTCGAGCGCATCATCCGCATCGCCCAGAGTCTCTATCAGTATCTGCTCATCGATGTGCCGTCGGCGTTCAATCCGACGTCCATCGCGGCGTCGGAGCTCTCGACGACGACGATCCTCGTCGCGATGATCAACGGCGGCTACGAGATCGAGCACATGCGCGAGGCGCTCGAGATCTTCAAGGACTGGCCGGATTACGAGGAGCGCGTCAAGGCGGTGTTCACACGCGTGACGCCCTGCGACCGCACGAGCCAGGAGGAACTCGGCCGCGCGCTGGGCTTCCCCGTGGCAGGCATCATCCCCAACGCCTATGAGGAGGTCTCGACCGCCGCGGACAGCGGGAGGATGGCCGTCGATATCGAGCGGTCGAGCCCGTTCGCGCAGAGCGTGAGCAAGCTCGTCTCGAAGATTATGGGACGTCATTCTAGTGGATGGAGGAGTGTATGAACGCATTACTCGCCGTTTTGACGGTTGCACTGACATTCCTTGTGCTATCCTCCTTCATCATGATGCGGGCGCGCCGCAAGCAGAACCTGCAGAAGCGCATGGAGTATTTCTCCGAGCAGAAGGCGCGCAGGGAGCTTTTCCAAGGAAGGAAAAAGCAGAAAGGTCCGACGCCAAAGGAGAAGATCCTTCGCCTCGTGCGCAGCATCGCCTCCAAGATGCCGGAGCTCAAGTCGGAGGGATACTTCGCGAACCTTATGGAGCAGGCCGACTGGCCGCTGCTCGGCCGGGAGTTCCCCGTCCTGCTCTTTCTCGGCAGCGCGCTGCTCGCGCTCATCGTGCTCGCGGTCACGTTCAAGCTGCTCTCGGCGGTCATCGCGTTCGCGTTCGGCATCGTTGGCGGCATGCTCTATCTCAACATGCACATCCAGCGCCGCCAGAAGGCGTTCACGAACCAGCTCGGCGACATGCTCGAGATGATGGCGAACGCGTTGCACTCAGGCTTCAGCTTCCTGCAGGCGTTCGAGCTCATCGCGCGCGAGATGGATGACCCCATCGGCCATGAGGCGGAGAAGACACTCCACGAGATCAATGTCGGCGCGTCGCTCGAGGATGCGCTCACGCACATGCAGCAGCGCGTTGGCAGCCCGGACTTCGAGCTCGTCGTCACGGCGGTGCTCATCCAGCGCCAGGTCGGCGGCAACCTCGCCAACATCCTCACCACGATCAGCGACACGATCCAGGAGCGCATTCGCATGCGGCGCGAGGTGCTCGCGCTCACGGCGCAGGGACGTATGTCGGGCGTCATCATGGCGCTGCTCCCCGTGGCGTTGGCGGGCTTCATCACGATGATCAATCCCGGGTATATCATGCCGCTCTTTACGGAGACAGCGGGCAGGATCGCAGTTGGGGGAGCCATCGTCATGGAGATCCTGGGCTATCTGGTCATCAAGAAGATTGTCGATATCAAGGTTTGAAGTATGGAGGGGATGACATGGAAGGCAGATACCTTTATCTTCGGTGTCTCCTGTCGCAGCAGAAAGCGCAGGGTATGGTAGAGTATGCGCTCATCGTCGCCCTCGCGGTCGGAATTCTCATCGTTATCTCGGTGACGAACCCGCAGCTCCAGCAATCCATTGTCGATATCTTTGCCCGTGCGGCGGAGAAAGTCGATACGCTCGCTGCAGGTACCTGAAGCAGAGCGGTTCCATCGGTGTTACTCTCTTCGGAGATTGACATACATAGAATCTTTTAAGTTTACAGGTTTTATTCACAGGGAGGTATTTGTTATGATTGAGATCATCAACTATCTGAAGGCACGTTATCTGTCCGAGAAGGCACAGGGCATGGTCGAGTACGCGCTCATCGTCGCGCTCGTCGTCGGCATCGCGGTTGTCGCATTCAACAGCGGCCTCAAGAACTCCGTTACGAGTGCGTTCGGTCATGCATCGACGGCCATTGAAAGTGTCTCCAAGGGTAACTAATTCTACGAGTGTTATCTCAAAAGGCTGCCATGAATCTCTCAGGGGCATTCATGGCAGCCTCTTTTCTAGGAGGGGGGTTCTATGCTGCGCAGGAGGCAGAGAGGACAGAGTATGGTCGAGTTCGCCATCGTCATACCCTTTTTCCTCGTTTTCATCATGGGCATTGCCTATTTTGGCGCTGCCATCAGCGACTATATCGCGCTCAACAACATGGCGCGCAGCTGCGCGCGCGAGGCGTCGATCGGCGGGCCATCGACCTACCGACAACTGGAGAACAAGTATTTATCCCAGGATCTGACGGCCGGCCTCTATGAGTGGGGGCCGCAGGCATATAGCAAAGGCCTGGCAGGGATTAAGGTGAAAGAAGACACATCGGAGGCGACGACGGGCAACCACGGCAATGTCGTGGTCGAGCTCCATTCCAAGATAGATATGAGCAGAGAAAATGCCGCAACTATTTTCAAGCGTCTGCTCATCCGGTGGGCGGGAGCATCTCCGGAGGTTCTGACCCTCAATGTTACATATACGATGTACAGCGAGTACGACTTAACACCGAAAAAGAAGTCGTAGCTGGCATGTAGGCAGAGAGGCCGCGGCTGTGTCTGGTGGTTTCTGATATCCCTGTCCGCAGCAGGTGAACGAGGCGGACAGGGCAGGTGGTTCCGTGCAGAGACGGAGGAGAGTGAAAGCAGATGTCGTTACTGACGCGCCTGGGGCGCAAGGAAGGGTCGAACCAGCAGGTTCATATATTCGAGACGGAGCAGGAGAAAGAAGATACAGATGCTTCCTATCTGAAAGTCAAGCAGCGGATCCATCAGCGCATCATCGAGGAGATGCAGCCGGATGAGCAGCAGATCCTCGCGAGTGTGAATCCCGACCCGCGGCAGGTTGAGCTCATCATCGATCATTACTGCGAGAAGGTGCTCGAAGAGGATCCGTTCGCCATCCCGCGCAGTGATCGCCACAAGATCGTCGCGGATATCCGTGACGAGATGCTCGGCCTCGGGCCCATCGAGTCGCTGCGTCAGGACGGCAGCATCACAGAGATCATGGTCAACGGGCCGAAGCAGGTCTTCGTCGAGCGCATGGGCAAGCTCGAGCTCACGGATGTGAAGTTCCATGACAACGCGCATCTGATGAACATCGTCGAGCGCATCCTCACGCCGCTCGGCCGCCGCATCGACGAGGCATCGCCGCTCGTGGACGCGCGCCTCAAGGACGGCTCCCGTGTCAACATCATCATCCCGCCGCTCTCGCTCGTCGGGCCGGCGCTCACGATCCGAAAGTTCAGCCAGACGCCGCTGACGGTCGAGAACCTCATCTCGTTCGGCACGCTCGACGAGAAGATGGCGCAGTTCCTGCGCGCGTGCGTCAAGGCGCGCATCAACATCCTCGTCTCCGGTGGTACTGGCTCCGGTAAGACGACGACGCTCAACGTCATCTCGTCGTTCATCCCCGAGAGCGAGCGTATCGTCACCATCGAGGACGCGGCCGAGCTGAAGCTCCAGCAGACGCATGTCGTGACGCTCGAGTCGCGTCCCGCGAACATCGAGGGCAAGGGCCAGATCACGATCCGCGACCTCGTGAAGAACGCCCTGCGTATGCGTCCTGACCGCATCATCGTCGGCGAGGTCCGCGGCGGCGAGGCGCTCGACATGCTGCAGGCCATGAACACCGGTCATGACGGCTCGCTCACGACGGCCCATGCCAACAGCCCGCGCGACGCGCTCTCCCGTCTCGAGACGATGGTGCTCATGAGTGGCTTCGAGCTGCCTGTGCGCGCCATCCGCGAGCAGATCTCGTCGGCCATCGACCTCATCATCCAGCAGTCGCGTATCCGCGACGGCAGCCGCAAGATCACCTATGTCACCGAGGTGCAGCACATGGAGGACGCGACGATCACGACGCAGGACATCTTCCACTATGTGCAGACGGGATTCGATGAGAACGGCAAGGCGAAAGGCCATTTCGAGGGCACGGGGCTCAAGCCGAGCTTCATCGACAAGTTCGAACTCAACGGCGTCGAGCTGCCGGATGATTTCTTCGATGTTTCCCAGGCAGGAGGGGATTACTGATGCTGATTTTCCTATTTACCATCTCGCTGATCGTCGTCACGTTCCTCGTGCTCTACGGGCTCCTGCAAAGCAAGGTGCGCTCGGAGACCGAGGTGCAGAACCGCATCAAGAAGATCGACGCGATCACTGCCATGCCGCGCAAGGGCAGGGAAAAGACGGAGTCGGAAAAGGCCGCGCTGCGCGGACGCTCGCTCGAGGAGATGACGTTCTCCGAGCGCGTGATCCAGCCGCTCATGGAGAAATTCGGCCAGTTCCTCGGCCAGTTCGCGCCGGCGGGCATGGCGAAATCCCTCGAACACCGCATCGTGCTCGCGGGCAAGCAGCGCGAATGGTCCGTGGGGCAGCTCTTCGCCGCGATCTTCTTCGGCGCGGTGGCGATGTGCGTGCTCTCATGGCTCTATCTCCAGGCCGCGGACTTCTCCGCGGTGCAGAAAGTCGCCATCGTCCTGCTCGGCACCTTCATCGGCGGCTATGCGCCCATCTCCGTGACGAAGATCATGGCGACGAAGCGCCAGCAGGCCATCCAGTCGCAGCTGCCGGAGATGCTCGACCTGCTCTGCGTCAGCGTGCAGGCGGGCCTCTCGTTCGACAGCTCGCTGCGGAAGATCATCGACCGCATGCATGGCCCGCTCATCGACGAATGCCGCCATTTCCAGGAAGATGTGCGCATGGGCATGGTGCGCCGCACCGCGCTCAAGAACCTCGCCCAGCGCTGCGAGGTGCAGGAGGTCTCGCTGTTCGTGGCGGCGCTCGTCCAGTCGGAGCGCCTCGGCACGAGCATGGCGAGCACGCTGAAGAGCCAGGCGGACAACATGCGCGACCGTCGCCGTCAGCACGTCAAGGCCGAGGCGATGAAGGCCCCGGTCAAGATCATCTTCCCGCTCGTATTCTTCATCTTCCCGTCGCTCTTCATCGTGACGCTCGTGCCGTCCGCCCTGTCCCTGATGAAGAACCTCGGACATTGAGCCGGAGGAGATGAGCGAAATGGGGAACGGTACCCTGCTGCGGACGGCGCGGGGCGATATCATCCGCGCCGAGGTCGCGGACTCCTTCCTGCGCCGCTTCCGCGGCCTCATGCTGCGGCGCGCGCTGCCCGCGGACGGCGGTCTGCTCCTCGCGCCCTGCGCGAGCATCCACATGTGCTTCATGCGCTTCGCCATCGACGCCGTCTACCTCGACGACGCCCGCCGCATCCTGAAGATCGCGCCGCACCTCCTGCCGTGGCTCGGCCTCTCCTGCTGCCGCGACGCCTGGGGCTGCCTGGAGCTCCCCGCCGGCGCCGCCGCGCGCCTCGGCCTCACCGTCGGCGAGCGGCTCTCTGAGGACGCGTGACAGCGCAGACGGCCCGCTGGGCCTGAGTAAGAAAACAAGAGAGCGCCCTCCAGTGGTCTGATCACTGGAGGGCGCTCTCTTGCTTTGCTGTGCGCGCTCACCTGCGCCTGGCGAAAGTGCAGCGCAGACGCGTGAAGACGGAGTGCTGAAGAATCAGTGGTTCCTCAGAGCAGCTTGATCTCGTAGTCTGAGGAAGCACCGCCGTTGGCAGCGGAGCCGCTGCTGCCGTCGAAATCCTCGTAGAAGAAGTGGCCGCGATCGTTGCGCAGGTCAAGGCCGCTCGCAATCATCGAGCCGTAGAAGTTGCCGCCGCCCGCGTTGCAGAGGATCTTCGGGGAGTTCGGCGCGTAGATGATGCCGCGGAACGAATGACCCTGCAGGTTGAAATGGATCTCGCCGGTTCCGTTGTAGCAGACGATGAGCGGGCGCACGTTATCCGAGTTCACATTGATGTTGACGACGCCGGTGCTGTCATCAATGTTGAGATAGACGGGATCGTCCGGCTTCGTGTCGCTGCCCGGCAGACGGTTGACGGAGAGGTTGACGTTCGGCTCCTTGATATAGATGGCCGTTGATGTGTTTTGATCGAAAATCGCCTCGCTGGAGTCCGGGTTCTGTCCATTCGTGTAGCGGACCTGCGTCATGGCCGTCACCTGGCGGTGCAGCGCGTCCATATCGTACGCGGTGTAGCTCGCCTGATGGACATAGCCGTTGGCCACAGCCTCCGTCACAGAGCAGTTCTCATCCGCGGCCTGCTTCGTGAAGAAATATTTGAGATCCGCGTTCTGCGAGCTGTACGCTATGCCCTGCGGCGGGAAATAGCTGGGGTTCGCGACGGGCGTATAATCCGGGGCGCCGGAGGTGACGCCGTCGGTGTAGGCGATATCGCCGTCAAAGGTAGAGGAAATCTGTCCCTTGATGTTCATATTGTCTGGATTGTTGATGGAGTTGACCTCTCCCATGCCGTCCTTGAACACGAACAGATGCTTGCTGGTCGTCGCCTTGCCCTTGCCGATGATGGCCGCCGTGCTCGCAGCGCCGACGCTGCGCGTCTTGTCAGCGACGAAGACGCGCAGGAAATAGAGCGGAACGTCCTCGGTGAGAGAGACCTTGTACTGGAGCTGGGCGGCGGATGCCTCCGGCACATCGTAGTCTCTGCTGGCGACATCCTTCCCGAGGTTGTCGTCGACGTAGCCGCCGGCCACGTTATCGGCGGCGCTGTGATTCGCCTTGACGCCCTGCACCGTTGTGCGGTGGGCGATGAGGTCGTCGCGGATGTCCGCAGCGCCCGCGAGGGCGGCGGCATCAGCGGCGTTCTGGAGGCGTGACTGCGTGAGGTAGAGATTGCCGACGTCGACGGCGAGGCCGGTCACGCCGATCACGAACGGCAGCAGGAGTCCCGTCAGCAGGAGGACAGAGCCCCTCTGTCGCAGGAAACCACGAAAAAACGATAACATAACAGTATCCCCTTTCAATTATAATTCCACTTCATATTATTTAAATTTTATATTTGTATTATAGCATAAAAACAAAAGGAAATATAATTATATTTCTAAAGAAATTACAAAAAAAATAATTACGCAGCGCGATGATTTTCGTTTGAGCAGGGGAGTTTTCAGCGTACGGAATAATTTTCTATTTTTTCATCACGCTTGTTTTTTTTTGAGATTATTATATAATAACTTTGGAGAAGTGTGCAGAGTATCGTGAAGATGCTGGTGTAACGACTGGTGTTTCATCATTTTTTATTTTCTGGAAACGAGGGAGTTCTATGTTTAGTCTGCATTCGTATTATCAACAGGATATCCAGTGCATGAACCTGATGCCGCTGCCATGGGAGCGTTTGCGCGGCAAGCGCATCCTGCTGGCGGGGGCGACGGGGCTCATCGGCACGTTCCTCGTCGATACGCTGTTTTCGATCAATCGCATCCGCCAGCTCGGCATGACGGTGTATGCGGTGGGGCGCGATGAGGATACGGCGCGGCAGCGGTTCGATGACATCTGGGAGGATCCTCGTTTCTCGTTCTATCCGTGGGATGTGACGCAGCCGGCGGCGTTCCCGGAGCCGGTGGACTTCGTGATCCATGCGGCCTGCGATACGCAGCCGATGAGGATCCTGGAGCATCCGGTGGAGACGATGATGTCGAACATCTACGGCACGGAGAATCTCCTGGAGGTGGCGCATGACAGCGGCGCAAAGCGGTTCATGTTCATATCCTCGGGGAGTATCTACGGGGAGCCTTGGCAGGCGGATGACTGCGTGGATGAGAAATATTACGGAAGTCTCAACTGCAATACGGTGTGCGCGGCCTACGCGGAGAGCAAGCGCGCGGGCGAGACGCTCTGCAAGTCGTGGCGGTCACAGTACGGGCTCGACGTGGTGATCGCGCGGCTCGCGCATGTCTATGGGCCAACGATGCGCCAGGATGATACGAAGCCGCTCTCGCAGATGATCCTTGACTGCGCGAAGCAGCAGGATATCGTGCTGCACGAGGATGGCGACCGCCATGTATCCTGCTGCTATGTGGCGGATGCCGTGATGGGGATCCTGCATGTGCTGCTCGCCGGCAAGAACGGCTCGGCGTATAATATCGCGGGCAGCTCCGGCAAGCTCCGCACGCTCAAGGATATCGCGGAGTTCCTCGCGGACTACGCGGGGACGAAGGTCGTCTATGATCTGCCGGATCGCGAGGCGCAGGTCGGTCAGTTCCTCGCGAAGGTGGCGAACCGCCGGGTGGCGTTCGATGTGCCGGAGAAAAAGGCGCGCCGCGGCAATGTGCTCTATACGAACACGAAGCTCGACACGCACAAGCTGCAGGGCCTGGGCTGGCAGCGGCGGACCGAGCTGGCCGCCGGGCTCAAGCGGACGGTCAGCACGCTGCAGGAGGGCGGTCTCATCGTGGAGGAGAGCGATGAGGATGTGCGCAACGCGTCGCTGGAGGCGGCGAAAGAGGCGGCGGCGTCCCTGCGCGAGCGTCACAAGACGGTGCGGCGGGATAACGGCGGCCTCAAAGGGCTTTTGCGCCGGATGCGCTGAGCGCTGCCGCGGCTTGATTGCGATCAACAGGGGCGATGCACGCGTCTGGAGACGTCTGTACGCCTGCCCTCAATGAGGAGAGGCCTGTCGCAGGGGAACCTGCGGCGGGCCTTTTGTCGTGGCGGGGGCGCGGAGCGTTGCGCTCGGCTGGGAGGGCGGAGCAATGCTGCATGCTGATAGAAAATATTATAAATATATGCAGGAATATGATTTTTCCGATAGAATTATTATCTTTAATAAGATACAATAGATGTATTGAATAAAAAATATGATTTTATCGGAAGCGAGGGGGTCTATATGTTCAGTTCACATTCGTATTATCAGCAGGATATCCAGGGTATCAACCTGTCAGTCCTGCCCTGGAACCAGCTGCAGGGCAAGCGGATCTTGCTGGCGGGGGCGACGGGGCTCATCGGCACGTTCTTCGTGGATACGATTTTCTATCTGAACAAGGTGCGCAATCTCGATGTGACGGTTTTCGCGGTCGGCCGCGATGAAAGTGCGGCGCGGGAGCGGTTCAGGGATATCTGGGAGGATGATCGTTTCTCGTTTTACGCGTGGGATGTGACGCAGCCGGCACAGTTCCCGGAGAAGGTGGACTATGTGATCCACGCGGCATGCGATACCCAGCCGACGAAGCTCATGAGCCAGCCGATCGAGGTGATGATGGCGAATGTCCTGGGGACGCAGCACTTGCTGGAGGTGGCGCGCGACTGCGGCGCGTCGCGGTTCCTGTTCCTCTCGTCGGGGGGCATCTACGGGCAGCCGTGGCGGCCGGACGACCGTGTGGATGAGAAATATCAGGGCGGGCTCGACTGCAATACGGTGCGCGCGGCCTACGCGGAGAGCAAGCGCGCGGGCGAGACGCTCTGCAAGTCGTGGCGGTCGCAGTACGGGCTCGATGTGGTGATCGCGCGGCTCGCGCATGTCTACGGCGTGACGATGCGCCGGGATGATACGAAGCCGCTCTCGCAGATGATCATGGACGGCGTGAAAAAGCGGGACATCGTCCTCAAGGGGAGCGGCGATCAGCAGGTCGCGTGCTGCTACGTCGCGGACGCGGTGTCCGGCCTGCTCTGCGTGCTGCTCGGCGGCAAGGACGGCTCGGCGTACAATATCGCGGGCAGCTCTGGCAAGGCGCGCTCGCTCAAGGATATCGCGAATTATCTCGCGAAGATCGCGGGCCGCCGCGTGATCTTCGACCTGCCGGAGCGCGGTGAGCAGCTCGGCAGCGTGCTTTATACCGCGGCCGCGCTTGACACGCGGAGACTGCAGGGGCTCGGCTGGCATCGCAAGCATGACCTTTCCGCGGGCATCATGCGGACGGTGTGCATGATGCAGGAGGGAGACGCGGCGGCGGAGGCGTCGTCGGACTCGCCGTGGGAGCGCGACGGGACGCAGCAGCGGGATTCCCTGCTGGGGTTCTTCCGGAAAAAACGCTAAGGAACCGCTGATTAATTCAGCATCGCATGGAGGGCGGGCTCTCTGCCGCTGCTTGCGGGGCATCGCGGGAATAGGAAAAGGGCTGCTGCACGCAAGCGTGTTCCCCAGGGGGGATCGCTTGGTGCAGCAGCCCTTTTGTGCTGGTGCGTGGGCGCCGTCAGGTTGCGCGGTAGGTGTCTGCGCGCCGCTGCCGCTTTCAGGCGAGGCGGGCGGCGAGCTTTTCTTTCGGCAGGAGTGTCGTGAGATCCATGATGGTGAGGATCTGCTTGAGCGCGACGTGCGGCTCCTGCGTGTTCTTGACGATGTAGTCCGTCTCCTTGTAGGCCTCGTATTCCTTGTTGCTCTCCGCGTACTCGAGCTGGTATTTGATGGTGTCGTTGCTGCAGCCCTTCTTGAGCATGCGCGAGACGAGGGTGACGTAGTCCGTCATGAGGAAGATGGTGACGAGGCTGCCCTTGAGGAGGTGGTTGAGCTGCGCGATGGCGCCCGCGTCGAGCAGGATGAGGCTCGTGGGATGGTGCTTGAGGGCGGCGAGGATGTCGTCCTTCTTGATGCCGTAGTAGTCGCCCTGGTAGGCGACGCGCACCATGAACTGCTGCCGGAAGAACTCGTCCTGGCTGAGCGTCTGGAAGATGCCGGGCGGGTATTCGCCCTTGCGCGGCTCCTTGGTCGTGTAGGTCGGTATGTAGTGGACGCCGATGGAGATGAGCTGCGTCGCCAGCGTGCTCTTCCCCGCGGCGTAGGGGCCGACGAGGGCATAGATCTTGTTTACCATCTGTTTTGCTCCTGTCCCTTCGGGTGCGCGGCCTGGTGGCGGCAGCGTCCTTTGCTGCGGCCTCTGCGCCGCGCCGCATGTCTGAGGACGCGGGCGAAAAGCCTGGCTGTCCCGCGCGGCCTCCACTCGCAGCAGCGTCCTCGTTGTTGTATTCTCTTTTGATTTTAGCACAAATGGCATGTATTTAGGAAGTGCGGAATGAAGGAATCAGCGCTTCCGTAGGAAATGTTCCGCGGATTTTGCCGCGGGGGACTGCGCGCGGGCAACAAAAAAGAGAGCTACCGAACGCTCTCCTTTTCGCATCTATACCTCTGCCGCCAACAACATACGAGATGTTGTTGTTCTCCCATGACCATATTACAACAACTGGCGCTTTTATGCAAGGGGGAGGGGGAGGATTCCTGGTCCGCGGGAAGGATTTTCCTTGGTGGATGGCGAATATGTCTTTATTCGCAACATGAGATGGCGGCTCTTTTCGGCCCGAGAGGGAGGTCTTTTCGATGTATTTTTATTGTGAGAAGTGCAAGAAGCAGTATCCCTTGAATACGCACGCGATCCGCTGCAGCTGCGGCGGCTTGTTCCGCCTGCACAAGGATGCGGAGGACCAGGTGCCGCAGACGGTGCATATCGGCCATATGGTGACGCCGCTCGTGCCGATGCGGGCGGGGAATATCGACGTGCTGCTGAAGCTCGAGACCCTGCAGCCGACGGGCTCGTACAAGGACCGCGGGGCGGCGGCGCTCGTGAATGTGGCGGCCTCGCTCGGCATCGAGCGCGTGGCGCTCGACTCGGCGGGCTACGCGGGGGCGTCGGTCGCGGCGTACGCGGCGGCGGCCGGCATGGCGTGCAAGGTGTTCGTGCCGGAGGGCGTGCCCGCGTCCGTCGTGCAGCAGCTCACGATGTACGGCGCGGAGGTCGTGCGCGTCGCGGGCACGCGCATGGACGCGTGCGCCGAGGTGAAGCGCCATCTCGGCAGCAGCTGGTACTACGCCTCGCCCGCGTACAACCCGCTCTTCGCCGAGGGCGTGAAGTCGCTCGCGCACGAGCTCTACGAGCAGCTCGGCGGCGCCGTGCCGGAGTACATCTTCGTGCCGGCGGGCAACGGGAGCTTGCTCCTCGGCCTCTACCTCGGCTTCATGGAGATCGGGCGGCTGCCGCATCTCGTGGCCGTGCAGAGCGACGGCTGCGCGCCGCTCTACCGCGCGTTCGAGGAGGCAAAGGGCATCGCGGGCGACGCGGCTGCCGCGGCGGAGGCGCCGTCCTCGCTCTTTGACGATCCGAATTTCTCCATCGAGCGGCCGAAGCGGCTAAGCGACATGCTGTTCGCGGTGGAGTCGAGCGGCGGCGCCGTCGTGACCGTGACAGAGGCGGAGCTCCATGCGGCGCAGTGCGCGCTCGGCCATCGCGGCGTCTACGCGGAGCTCTCAGCGGCGGCAGGGCTCGCGGCCGCGCGGAAATTCTTCCCGCACGGCAAGCCGGACAACTACCGCGTCGTCGTGCCCGTGACGGGCAGCGGGTTCAAACGGTGAGCGGAGGCAGGTGAGACAATGCTGTACGGTGTGATCGATATCGGCTCGAGTACGGTGCGCATGGCGGTCTACGACATCTCGCCGGCGGGCGGTGCGGAGATGCTGCTGAAGAAAAAACATATCGTGGGCCTCGCGGGCTACGTCGAGGACGGCCGCATGACGCAGGCGGGCATCGACAAGGCGGTCGAGATCCTCCTGGAGTTCCGCTCGTTCCTCGATTGCTTCCACATCGACCATGTGCGGGCGTTCACGACGGCGGCGCTGCGGAACGCGTCGAACAGCCGCGAGGCGGTAGAGGAGATCGAGCGGCGCACGGGGCTCTCCATCCGCGTGATCTCAGGCGACGAGGAGGCGACGTTCGACTTCATCGGCGCGACGCACGGGCTCGCGGGCGAGCGCGGGCTGCTCGTCGACATCGGCGGCGGCAGCACGGAGCTCGTCGCGTTCGCCGCCGGGCGCATCGAGCGGAAGGTGAGCCTGCCCATGGGCGCGACGGCGTTCCACGCGCGCTTCTCCGCGGCGGTGCTGCCCTCGCGCGCGGAGTGCGCGGCCATGCGCGCGGAGGCGCAGGAGGTGCTCGCAGGCGCGGTGTCGTTCGCGCAGGTAGCAGCCCCCGCCATCTGCGGCATCGGCGGCACGTTCAAGAGCGGCCTCGCGCTCTACCGCGCCGTCTACAGCAGCGCGGCCGATGACCTCACGATGGACGCCGCCCGCCTCCCCGAGCTCATTGAGCGCTTCGTACGCGACCGCGCGCTGCCCCAGGAGGACGTCGTGCGCCTCATGCGCGCCGTCCCCGACCGCCTGCCGACCATCCTGCCCGGCCTCGTGATTGCAGACGTGATCGCGAAGCGCTTCGCCACGCGGCGCATCACCTACAGCGACGCCGGCGTGCGCGAGGGCTTCATCTACAGCGAGATCATCGGCCAGCCGGGCGGAGAGAGATAGGCGCGGCCATGCGCTACTGCATCACCCATGACCTGATGGCAGATTACTTTAAGGAACCGCTGATTCATTCGGCACTCCGTCTTCGCGCGTCTGCACTGTCCTCTCGTCGTCGACAAATCCTCAGCGTAGCCCCGCTACGCTTCCGGTTTGTCTCCTAGAGAGATACAGCGCATCCACGCAAATCCGGAGCACCTCATTTCATCAGCGGTTCCTTAAGGAAAACGAAAGCGAGGTGCTCGATATGGTATCGACGAAATGGGACTGGAACGAAGCCCTGCGCGTCGCACGGGAAGACGCGGCGGAAATGGCACGTGAAGAAGGCATGGAGAAAGGCATGGAGAAAGGCCGCTGGACTACGCTGGCCGAGCTCGTCCATAAAGGCATCCTCTCCATCAAGGAAGCGGCGCAAATGGCAGGCATGTCCGAGGGGAAATTCCGCAAGCTTGCCGCGCTGTGATCCGCCGCGCCCATCACCTCGTTTCGCCGTCATCAGATGGAGAACGTAATCATAGAGAGAAAGCGACACGCACCCGGTTCCTTCAGGAGACGGGCGCGCGTCGCTTTTGCTGTCTTTCGCATCACTGATCCATCCGTTGATGCCGGGCGGAGGAGTGCAGCCGCGCGCTCATCTCTCCTCGTCGAGGATTCCGACGAGCCGCAGCAGATACACGGCATTCGTCGTCTGGCAGCGGCCCGCGCGCAGGCGGTAGTCGAACGCGATCCTGCCGTCCTGATACTGCTCCTCGAAATGCGCATTGCGGACGCGGCCGCCGGGCACCTCTAGATCGCAGAGCTCGAAATCATGCGTCGAGACGAGCGTGATGGAATGTGCGTTCGTCAGATGCGCGAGCGCGGCGCGCGCCCCCGTGATGCGGTCGGCGCTGTTCGTCCCCTTGAAAATCTCATCGATGAGCAGGAGCAGCGGCCGCCCCGTCCGCTCCGCCGCGACCATCTCCTTGATGCGCAGCAGCTCCGCGTAGAACGTCGACATCCCCTCAGCGAGACTGTCATCCACGCGGATCGACGTATAGAGCGCGAGCGGCGAGAGCGAGAACGCCGCTGCGCAGACCGGCGCGCCCGCCCACGCGAGCACCGCGTTCATGCCGAGCGTGCGCAGCCACGTCGTCTTGCCGCTCATATTCGACCCCGTGATGATCGTCGTCCCCGCCGTGAGCGAGGCATCGTTCGCCACCGCCGACTCCTCCGGCAGCAGTGGATTCCGCAGCGCCGTCGCCGTGAGCCGCGGCGCCTCGCCCTCGAGGAACACCGGGAACACCGTCCGCGCCTGCGTCACCGCGAGCGTCGAGAGCGAGAGCAGCACCTCGCACTCGTGCCAGACAGCGAGCGCCGGCGCGAGCCGCGCCCCCTCCCGGCGGCACCACCGCTCGAACAGCAGCCCCGCCGCAAAATCAAAGACGAAAAGCCCGTTCGCGAGGAAATAAAAGAAGAAATTCTGCCGCCAGCTCACCGCCGCCGCAAGCCGCGCGAGCAGCCGCAGCCCCGCGCTGGCCGACCGCCCCGGCGCAGCCGCG